>NZ_MUKP01000006.1 GCF_002081715.1 Nocardia donostiensis
GATATCTGCTGGGACCACGATCCCAGCGGCGCGATCCGAGTGCCATCGGCCATCCGACTCGGCTTCCGAGGAACAGCGGTCTGGATCGCCGCCGGATGCTCAGTAGACACAGGACCGGCAACAAGCTTCCGGTTGGGCACCGACGACGTCATAGTCGTCTTCACCCGGGAAATGAGCTCACAGACAGGAATCCCGGAAAGCCGATGAGCCTCCGGCCGCCCGACTGGACCAGCGGCCGACCAAACCCACCAATACCACCACGACTACCAGCGGTTTTACTCTGGGGTGCTTACCGTCTCTACGAGGGTTGGCAACCAGTACTCCAGCCGTCGATCATGATCGACGGCTGGAGTACTGGGTACGATCAAGCGGTGGTCTACGAAACGTGGTTCTGGGGGAACGTTCGGGTGGCGGTCGCGGACCCACCACTTCCACCAGACCCCGGCAATCCGTACTCGAATTTCAACATTGTTTCGAGCGGGCCACCTGTAGCCCACGCCGTAGCCGCCGGAAGCAGCCGACCCGAGTGCGGTGCCATGGAGAAGGTCCTTCCTCATGGGTTCCCTTGGCCCCACCCGATTCCCGAGCACTGGGTGCGTTGTTCGGCCTGTCTCGGCCTGCATCTTCTCTAGAGCTTCGGTTCGGAACACTCCGAGCATGCCACTCCGTATGCCATAGAGCACTTGCTGTCTCGTGCCAGCTGGGGCGTGGAGGAAGATTTCCAATCCGGAAAGGGACTGGCCGGCCTCGACCAGCACCAAGTCCGCCGCTGAACCTCCTGGCACCGCTGGACCGTGCTGTCCATGCTTGCCCTAGGTGATTGATTCCGAGGGGTGGGTTTGCGGAGGTTGGACATAGGTCGCGGGTTCTCAGGACGTAGAACGGTCCAGCGGGAAGGGCCGCTACTCAGCCCGCGGTGGGATGGGTTCAGCCAACTTACGGGCTGTGGGTTGGCAGCGTGGTAGCTTGCTGCTCTCGTCCGGCAGGTCCTGCGGCAGCGGTCAGGTCAAGGGATGGCACTGCCAACCGTTGTCGTATGTCACCTGGAACTGGTCAGCCGCACCGAAAGCGGCTGCGGTGGCAGCGCAAGCCGCCGCTCGCATGGCCGTCGGCTCGGTATCAACCAAGTTCATGCCGGCCCAGATCAACCGCACCGTCCAGCCGGAAGCGTCGACACCGAGCCTGCCGAGCGCATCGATAGCATCAGCGGCTCCTGCGAGCGCCGCGGCTGCTTCTTTCGCGTCCCGTTCTGGTTGCGCGGACGTAGTGTCGGCTGCATCGACCGCCCAGACGACAGCGCAGCCATCCGCTGGATCGGCGTGAGCGAGAACCACCCGGACATGTGCGAAACCACCCCGACCACCACCCTGACGCATCAGCCGGTACTCCCCGACAGATCCTTCCCTCGCCAGCATGGGAAATAGTCATGCCAGGTGATCTCGGCCAGCGCAAGCGTGTGCTCCTGTACGCAGACACAGAATTCCGGGTCAACCTTGCGGGGCCGCAGGCAAAGCGACTCCCATTCTGCAGGGTTCACCCGGAACGGACAGGCTCTGTTACGGGCATGACGAACGCAAGACTCTGCCGGCGATCCTCGAAACCGATCCCACTCTGGCCTATGACCAGCCGGGCCAGACCCCTGATCTGCGACAAGAACTATTTGGTGCCGGTTTCGAGGCCGAACTGGCCGGGTACGGGATCCAGTCGCTGTGCCCGGCCCGAAAAGGCGAACCCGAGCCGGCAACCTCGACTGGAGTGCGGCGATCCTGGACGCGGCGAGCGTGCATGCAAGAAGGGGCTCACTGACCGGCCGCAGCCCGGTCGACCGCGCCAAGTTGGGCTCTCTCGGCCGATGCGAACGGGATACCGCTGGTCACCGGTCGATCGTGACCTGGATCGGACGCACCTACCACCGGCGCCGACGCCAAACCCGACTCGACCGGTCGCCCCTCGATCGAGGACGAGACCATCCGATCGAGCCGAGGTCCGGGCGGTGCGGACGCGGCCGACCGGATCGGGAGACATTCCCGGCCCTTCCGCGCAACCGCCGGCGGCATCACCCGTCAGGCGGGTGGGGCGATGAGTACCGCGCAGGCGTACGGCGGCAGCGTCGGCCGGCCACCGTGCACGTCGAGTACCCGCGGAGCGCCCGTCGGCGATTCGGCGTCCACCGAGCGCAATACGGAGCGATCCGGCCAGTCGGTCACTTCGAGCTCCACCGGCACGCCCCGTTTATTGACCAACACGATCATGCGGGTTCCGTCGGCGGCCACGACCGCCCGAGCGTGCACGCGGGGGTCCGGGAAGCCCGGATGTCCGGTGTCGGTCGGCAGCAGGCGGTCACCGATCCGGACATGGTCGACCATGAGTTTCGTCGCGTGGTACCTGGCGTTGGGCTCCCCGGTCTCCCAGTCCACCAGAGAGGTTCCGGGGATCATGCCGGGGTAGCCGTTGAATTCGGCCACGCCGAACAGCGCGATGTCCAGATCGAGACAGCGGGCCCAGAGATAGGTGTGCACGGTCGCGCTCAACGCCCAATACTCCGCCGGCAACTGCGTGACCGGATTCATTATGTCGGACGGATAGGTGCCGATCTCGTTGAGCAGCATCTTGGTGTCCGGCGACAACCGCTTCGCGATCGACCGAATGTACCGCACCTGCTCGAGGAATCCCTCGGCCTGCGCGAAGAACGTCGACTCCCATGTCTGCGGCGCCGGATTCCCCTCTGGGCCGAACGGGTTCACGATATCGGGCGAGGCGTAGTAGTGGATCGAGAAGGCGTCGAGCGGGATACCCGGGGCGTGATTGGCCGGGTCGAGGAAGTACCAGAAATACTCCGGGTTGTGGTGTACGTGGCTGAGCGACAGGCCGATGAAACGCATCTGGGGATCCAACGGGCGCAATCGCTCGACAACGGCGTCGTACAGGCGCGTGTAGGTCTGCGGGCTCATCCCCCGGTTCAGATCGGGCTCACAGAGCACTTCCCAATACGCGAAGCGGTAGCGATGGCCCGACTCGTGCCACACGCCGTGCTCGTCGTGGAAACCGCCGGCGATATACCAACTGGCGATGCGATAGAAGTAGTCGGCCACCTCCGCGAGGGTCTCGTCGCGGAACTCGGTGCCGCGCTCGTAGTCCCAGTGGTCGACGTCGGGGTCGTCCCCGATCTCGACCTCGTCGCCGCCGACGAACATCCAGTGCGGAATGGTCGCGAAGTTGGCGACGACCGGACGCCCCTCGGCGGCGGCGACAAAGTCCTCCACGTACGGGTCGAGCCGCCCGAAATCCCATGAGGTGGCCGTATCGGTCGGGGCGGTGAGCGCGGGTACCGAGACGAGTGGGTTCGAGAACCACGGCAGGAATCGGGCGTAGTCGACGCGCAGGTCGCGCAGCGCTTCGAAGGCGCGGTCGTGCGCGGCAGCGCCACGCGCGAGCGGTGGTGCTGTCCAGAGATGGGTCGTGAGCACCGTCTCGACCGGGCGACCGACGTGGTCCCAGTCGACCGTCACGGGGATCGCCGGCGCATGGGGCGGCGGAGCGAGCAGGGCTGGTGCATCTGTCATGAATGGGCTCCGATCTCGGTTTTCATACATACGTACAATACATACGTATGTTTAGCATGGCTACCGGCGGGATACCCTCTCCGCATGAGCCAGAAGGAGCAACTGCTCGCGGGAGCACGGGCCTGCCTGATCGAGCGCGGGTACGCACATACGACGGCACGTGATATCGCTGCCGCCTCCGGCGCGAATCTCGCCTCGATCGGGTACCACTTCGGCTCGAAAGATGCCCTGCTCAATGCAGCCGTGGTGGAACTGGTGGAGGAATGGGGCGATCGGATCACCGGCGCGGTCGAAGAGATCGACGCTCCTACACCGACCGAACGCCTCGAAGAATTCGTCCGCGGGATCCTGGCCGCCGGCCCTGACGAACGCAAGATCATCCTCGCGAGCGTGCAGGCCTTCGCGCAGGCCGAGTTCATTCCCGAGATACGCGACCAGCTGCAGAACACCTACACCAGGGGACGCGTAGACCTATCCGCGCTCGTACTCGGCATTCCCCATGAGGAGGTGACCGACGAACAGGCGGCGACAGTCGGCTCGGTATCGCTGTCCCTCATCAACGGCGCCGTGCTGCAGTGGCTGCTCGACCCCGTCGCCGCGGCCGGCGCCGCTCGCATCACCGACGCGGTCCGCACACTTTCCGGCAACCCCGGGCCGTGACGCCGCCGCATCGGGCCGCCGCGCCGGAGCCGATAACGACCCTTCGCACGGGTCCATCGGGTCGATAACCACAGTGGACAGCTGCGACGACCTGCTCGACCTCATGGGCCGACGCGGTACAGGACGGCCACGTGCCCCCATGGGAGCTCACCAGCGACCGGCTCAGTCGCTCGAATGCCCGAGCCGCTCTTGCTTTGCGCGCCTGGGCCAGACTGACGGGACCCGGTAATCGACCCACGTGATCTGGCCCCCTCTGGTCGGTGCGCCGACCGCCGGTTGGCCAGACCAGCGCTGATCCTGGTTGTGCCAGTGAATTCCGGTGTCGTTTATCGGCGAAATCGGGCGCTCTGTGTCAGTGCAGCCGTGATCGTGAGGCTCGCCCTCGCCATGTGGCGGTTGCTCAGCGACTGAAAACGGCCGGCTCGTCGCGACCCGGGCAACGGCCGGGACCACTCAGCCCGGGGCAACCTCGGTTTCGTGAACGATGAGCCAGCGAAAACTGGGCTCGCCCTGCGTCGGGATCAGTACCGCGCTCCCCCGCCGACGCGATACCCCCCGCCTGGTGATGCGATTTCAGGAACCGAACGGCCACCCACCCCTGTCGTTCGTCGAGACCGACACCGGCCGTCCCATGAGAGTCCGCGTGACCGCCGACCCGGCGCCGGAGACGACATCCGGCAACATCGAAATCCGACTGAACCCCGCATGGCGGCACAGCTAACGCCATCGACCGTTCCCCGCTCCCACTCGCGTGTCCTTGTGGAGGTGAGACGACCATGCGCACGAGGTAGACCCGCTCCTGCGCACGCCTCGCTAGCTTGGCGAGTCCGACTCTGCCGAGACGGGCCTGCTGGGGCGCCCGTCGGGCTTCTACACGCTGACATGGAGCGTCTGCTCGCATTCGACCGCCTCGGCGAGGTCTCGGCCGCGCGCATGATCGACTCGATCGATGATCGGCCTAGCGATCCCGATGGCATCCGACGAACCGCCGCCCACCTGGCCCGAGCAGGATTCCGATCCCCTGGAGGCAAGACGGGCTCAGGGCGGGTTTGTCACTCCAATCTTTCAAACGCTTTCCGCCGCAGGCCGAAACGCGTGAGCAAGCTGGTTGTGACCAGCCCGAATATGGTTCGTCCACCCCTTCGGGCGGGCGAGTCTTTTTCGGACGCGAACCAGACTTGAAAATTCGCCGGGTTGACCGGAAGCGAGATGTGCTCGTGCGTTATCGCCCAGGCGTCGTTCGTCCGTCGCAGGCAGACTGTCTCGCGCACCCATATCGGCAGTTCGATCCCGCCCCGGCGCTTTCCCGAGTCCAAGTGAAGCATGTGAGCACAAGCTGTGTCTTCAGCTGTGACGATGGTCAAATCGTGGGTCTCCAAGCCGATGGGGCCGATGTACCCGTCGAACCATCGCACAAAGTTGCGGCGCACTTCGTCGGGACCCGTGAACCGCAGGGGCGCAACGGCATCGTAATAGACGATGTCTGGTGAATAGAAAGACATGAGGCGATCGATGTCCTTGGACCGCTGTGCGTTGGTGCGGCTCTCCAGGAACTCCCTGATCTGGACTTCATGCGAGATCATTGTGTCTCCGTTCGAGATTTCTCGGCTGCAGCCAGCTACCTGGCAGCCGACCCTGCGCTTGCAGTAATCCGACGATGTAGTCCGGGCAAATGTGAGGCGTCACCCGACATCGCCACGACGCGGTGCAAAGCCCGAAGCAGACGTTGGGGTTCCGGTAGAACTCGCGCGGAAAAGGAACGGATATGACGTTACCTCGGGTCAGGGATGACAGGCTGGCTCAGTGACGTCGGTCTGTTGCCGGGGCCGATGAGGCTGGTGAGCAGCGCACGCGTCTGCGGAATCTGCTTGGCGGACGTGGCCGATGGCCGGTCGAGCCGTTGCCCGCGAGCTCGGGCAGCAGTCAGGCCCTCGTGAATCCCGTCGCCGATGAGTTCACGGATGAACTCGGCCAGCGCGGCGAAGACGCGGCCCCGGGCTGCTCCCACTGCCCGGCCCACCGTGCACCACCAGCACCGCCCGACCCGCAGGATTGCCGCTGGCGCACCAGCACACTTGGTTTCCGCCACCGACCTCGAGCAAGCCGTCTGCGTATGGATTGATCGGAGGGCTCTACGCAGCCGAACTCGTCACGGACTCGCTGATCACCAACAGGGCGGTCATTTTCCGCATCTCGAGCAACCGGAACTGGTGGACAAGTACCTCACCCGACTTCCTCGGCGGGGTTGCTGAGACTTCTCGGTGACAAACCGTCTGCCTTCGGAGACCGTGATCAGCCACCGCACGACCGGAGTGCGATGGCTGATCGGCATTACTCATATGTGTTGCTCGTTGCCGCGGAGGCGGCGGTACTCGTCTTGCCGCTCGTCGGTGATGTGCGGCAGTGGCGGAAAGTCCAGCCAGCCGGGAACGAACGGACTCGCAAGGTCGCGGTC
This sequence comes from Nocardia donostiensis, assembly GCF_002081715.1. Lineage (GTDB taxonomy): Bacteria > Actinomycetota > Actinomycetes > Mycobacteriales > Mycobacteriaceae > Nocardia > Nocardia donostiensis. Next base: position 6,679 of record NZ_MUKP01000006.1, read on the forward strand.
GGTGGGGACTTCCACCAACGCCGGCCCCTTGGAATCGAAGGCCTTGCGAAACGTGGATTCGAGCTCCGCCGGTGAGTCGACGCGGAATGATTCCAACCCGAATGATTTCCCGAGATCTTTGAAGCTCGGGCTGTACGGGCTGCCGTCGGTGCGATTGAACTCGGTGCCGATATGACGATCCGTGGCTTGCTTCTGACCACCCCGGATGGAGATGTAGCCGGAATTGTCCTGAACGACGAAGACAACCGGAATCTCGTGCTGGACGGCTACACCGATTTCCTGCGCTGTCATCAAGAAGTCGCCGTCGCCGACAATGCATGCGACCTGCCGGTCCGGGGCGGCGAGCTTGGCGCCGATAGCGGCAGGTACCGGCCAGCCCATGGACGAGAACCCGCCGGTGGTCAGATGGGTGCGTGGCTCGTAAACCGGGAAGGTCTGTTTCACCGCCCCCTGCGTGTTGCCGGAACCGACCAGGACGATGCCGCTGCGATCCATCACACTCCGTAGCGCGCCGAGTGGGCGCTGCAGAGTGAAGGGGAACCGGTCGGTATCGCGCCGGGCCGACAACTGCTCTTCCCAGTCGGCCTTGCGCTCGGCGATCTCGGCCAGGTACGCCGACCTGTCTGGACGCGCCGGTGGCAGCGAGTCGACGATGGCGGCGACCGTAGGTTTGGCATCGGCGACAATACCGACCTCGGTCGGGTAGTTCTTTCCGATCTCGTGCGGGTCGATATCGATGTGAATGAGTTTGGCCGGGGGGAAGGAGAATGACTTCCCGCGTGTGTAACTCGAGGCGGACCAGTCGGTGAATCGGCAGCCGACCGACAGGACCACGTCGGCGTTGGCGGCGAGATAGTTGCCGTGTATCGTGCCGGTTTGCCCGACGCTGCCTACGAATAGTTCATGGTCCTCGGGGAAGGCGCTCTTGCCGTTCCATGTGGTCACCACGGGAATGCTCAACGCTTCGGCGAGAGCGAGGACTTCGTCGGTAGCGTTCGCGCTGATCGCTCCACCACCGACGACGATGATCGGACGTTCGGCGCAGGCCAGCAGCCGGGTGGCGCGCTCCACCGCTTGGGGGTCGGGATATTGCAAACCTACGGGCAGCCGGTGCGCCAGGTCGTGCAGGGACACCTCGGCCGTCTCGGCATGCAGGTCGTAGGGGACCTCGATATGGGCCGGACCGCGCCGTCCGGTGAGCATGGTGCTGAAGGCGCGGTGCATGATGAACGGCAATTCCTCGATGCTGTTCGCGACCCAGCTGCGCTTGGATACGGCTTCGGCGACCTGTGGGAAGCCGTTGTCCTTCTGTCGGTCCAGTTCCTGCAGGATGCCGCGGCCGCGCATGTGCCGCGGGGGGCCGCCGGTGATGACCAGAACGCTCGTAGAATCGCTGTATGCGGTTGCCAAACCGAGCACGGTATTCGAGGCGCCGGCGCCGATCGAGGTTACAGCGGCCATGGGTTTACCGGAGACTCGATAGTATCCGTCGGCGAGGTGGACCGCGCTCTGCTCATGGTAGGTCTGGATGAACGGAATGTTGGATTCTTCTTCGAGGAATGCGTCCATCAACCCCCAGATGCCGTGTCCGGGGATGCCGGCTACGTAGGGGACGCCATATTGTTTGAGTATCCGGGCGATGACCTGTCCGCCGTTGAGCCTAGGCATTGAGGGTCCTTTCGATTTCGATGTCGTATTGATCGTCGTCAGTAGAGGGATGTTCACGTGCGGCGGTGGTTCGCAGTTCACGTAGGCGGTTTGCGATTTCGATCGCGTCGCCTTCGGGTGCGGCGGAGTGCCTGTACGGCTTCGCGAACCACATGTAGCAGACACCAACCGCGGCGACGATCAAGAATCCGATCAGGGCGACCCAGCGATCGTAGAACGCCAACTGGGTGTCAGCTGCGGGTTTTGCCAGCAGCACGATCGAGAAGATGCCATAGGTGATTGCTGCGACGGAAACTGGCCAGCCCCATCTCCCCAACGACCAACGCCCGGCCGGGATCCATCCGCGAGCACGCGCTCGGATCGACGCGAGTACCACCATCTGGAATGCTACGTATCCAGCAAGCATCTGGAACGCCGCCACCCTGAACAGGGCATCGGGCACAAAATACAGGAACACGAACAGCCCGATGGGTATCACATTGACCGCGAGTAGCGAAGTCAACGGGACTTTCGCCCAGCGCGTCACGCGGGAGAACAGAGTGCTTCCGGGGAACATCCCGTCACGGGCGAAGGAGAAGATCAGCCGGCTCGCCGCGGCCTGCTGGCCCATCACACATGCGAGGAACGAGGTCAGGGCCACGACGAGGAACGCCTTGGTGCCGACTGTGCCGAGGCTGTTCTGCAGGATCTCGGGAACCGGGTTCGTAGCTTTGCCGGTGACGATCTCCGGAAGATTCGGTGCGGCCAGTATGTACCCAGCATAGGCCAGGAACGCCGACGCACCGCCGACGACGACGGTCAGTGCCATCGATCGTGGAATGGTCCGGCCTGGATTGGGGGTTTCCTCGGCGACCTCACCGCAGGCTTCGAAGCCGTAGAACAGCAGCAGCCCGGTCAACGACGCGGCCAGGAACGCAGTGGGATAGCCGCTGCCGTGACCGGTTCCCATAGTGTCGAACAGCACCGATACCGAATTCTGCCGCCGGAACAGCAGAAGGAACAGTCCCACCGCAATCACACCGGCGAGTTCGGCCGCCAGGCCGATCTTCGCGATGGTGGCCAGTGTTTTGCTGCCGGTGGCATTGAGCGCCAGCGCGATCGCGACCACGACAAGCGCGATGATCAGCCGCTCCCCGGGCGTGGACGAAGCCCCGGGATCGGAGGCCGAGCCGAAGATCAGTGCCGCGACGAAATCTGCGCTGAACATCGCGGTCGTGGTGATACCGATGATCACGCCCGCGATGTAGATCCAGGTCAGCCCCCATGCGTATCGCCCGTTCCAGAGCCGCCGTGCCCACTGGTAGAGCCCCCCGGAAATCGGGAACTGGGAGACAATCTCGCCGAACACCAGTGCGACCAAGAGTTGTCCCGCGGCGACGATGGCGATCCACCAGATCGACGGCGGCCCGCCTGTCGACAGGCCCTGCGCGAACAAGGCGATGACACCGACCAGCGGCGACAGATAGAGGAATCCGAGCGCGAAATTCGACCAAAGATTGATCTTGCGGTCGAATTGTTCTTCGTATCCCAGAACTCGCAGATGCGCGTCATCCGCGGACGTGGCCGGTGGCGGCCCCTTGATGTCCGACATGATCTTCCTTCGACTATATGACTGACGGCTCGCGTGGTGAGTCGCTGCCGGCGCTCCCGCACTACTGAGCGGATTCAACAAGCCTCGAATCGGCAGCGCGAGAGCACACCGTGCAGTCTGTGATTGCCTTCACAGAAGAGTCTGCCGAGAGGGGCACGCTTGTCCTATACTCACACTGCGCATAAGAATCTGCAATTTGTGCACAGGATGGGACGGAGCAACCCTCGTGGAAGGCAAGAGACCATCAGGTATGACCATGACCGTCGCAGCCGCGTTACAACTCGAGGTGTTCAGTCGCACTGGTTTGAAGTTGTACGCCGGACAATCGAACCTGTCACAACCGATTCGATGGGTGCATCCAACCGAGGTGCCCGATATCGCTCGATTTCTCACCGGCGGGGAAATGTTACTGACCGCTGGACTGGGAATCGGGGACAGCCCAAAGCGTCAACGCCGCTACATAGATGAGATCGCCGCGGCCGGCGCCGCTGTCCTGGTTATCGAACTGAGTGGCCGGGCATTCGACCACATGCCCGAAGCTTTGATCGAAGCAGCGCGCGAGCATGAGCTACCTTTGGTCGGGCTGGATAACGAAGTGCCGTTCGTCGAGGTATCCGCTCAGGTGCACGAGTCGATCGTCGATCAGCGGGTGCTGGATCTGATGGCATACGAACGACTGAACGCGACCTTCATGCAATTGCTGCTGGCCGGTCGTGATCACGTGCCCTTCACCGACGCATTGGCCGCCGAGGTCGGCCGGCCGGTGGTACTGGAGGACGCCACCAGACAGGTTGTCGCGTATTCGGGCGGCACCGCCGAGTCCGACGAAATGTTGTCGGACTGGGAACATCACTCGCGAATCGAGCACGAGCACTCCCACAGCTCGTCCGGGAATGCCAACGACGCCGAAGCCTGTACCCGGCGGCCGGTGGTACTTCGCGGAGAGCGCTGGGGTTGGTTGCATGTCCTGCACGGCGCTGAGCCGATGTCGGGTACCGCTGCTTACGCGATGGATCGTGCTACCGATGGCATTGCGATCGCGCTGCTCGGCGCGCGAGAGAGCGGCGCCCAGGCAGCGCAGCGGCAGAACGCGCTGGTCAGTCGGCTTCTCCTGGGTGATATTTCCGGTGACATGTTTGTCACCCGGGCTCTGAAGATCGGCCGCGACTTACGCAACCGCGCCTTGCTAGCGGTGCTGGTATGCAAACAGACACCGCCCGGGCCCACCAGTGAGGACGCCCTCGACGACCTCTGCCGCGCGATGCACCTTCCCGGGATCGTCGCCGACCTGGGCGATCACACTCTGGCGATTATCGGGCTACCGCGGGCCGGCAACGAGAAGCGGATCGTCGATCGGCTGGGCGCACTGGATGTGAGTGCAGGTGTGAGCCGACCCGTCGGTGCCGATCAGCTGACTACAGCGGTCGAACAGGCACGCAGCGCCGCCGCGGTGGCAGCTGCCCGGCCGGAAAAGGCTGTCTACCGGTTCGATGAACTCGGCGTCCTACGGTTATTGGCATCTTTGGCGCAGGGGCCGGAACTGGCCCGCTACATCGAAGACGAACTCGGGCCGATCCTGCAGCACGACGCGAAAGCCACCAATCCGCTCCTGCCGACACTGCGCACCTACTTGACTTGTGACGGAAACAAGTCACTGGCCGCGCAGACGCTGTATGTGCAACGCCGGACCCTGTACTACCGACTGGACCGGATCACCGCCTTGCTCGGGAGATCTCTTGATGACCCGGACACTCGTCAGGCTCTGGTTTTCGCCGTGCGCGGCCACGATCTGCTCCAGCGCCGGAACCGGCAACCTCGAAGCTGAGCCGCGGTCGCACCGTCAGGGGCAGTGGTCTCACCTCGAGAATATCGACTGCACATTTTGTGCAGGTCTGGATGAAGCGATGCACATAGTGCGCCATGGAACCCGGATGGGGGCGCAGTAGATTCGAGGTGTATTCCGTATTTACGGGAACATGTCCACGTCAGCCCGGGAGTCACCATGTCGCGTTCACTACAGGCCATTCAGCAGCGGGTCATCACTGACCCGCCCGAGGTGCTGGACTGTGATATTGCGATCGTCGGCTCCGGAATGGGGGGTGGATCGCTGGCCTATGCACTGCGCGACACCGGTGCTCGGGTGCTGATCATCGAACAGGGCGACTTCTTGCCACGGGAGCGCGAGAACTGGTCGGTCGAAGCCGTCCACACTCAGGGGCGCTACAAAAATTCGGCGCCCTGGTTCGACACTGTTTCGGGTAAGGATTTCATTCCGGGCAACTACCACTATGTCGGTGGCAGTACGAAACTCTACGGCGCCACTCTGCCCCGTTTTCGTGAATGGGATTTCGACGTAGTCGAGCATACCGACGGGCTTTCCCCCGCGTGGCCGATCGGTTATTCGGACCTGGAGCCCCACTACGCCGCGGCAGAGCAGATGTTCTGGGTGCACAGCAACAAGGGAGAGGATCCCACCGACCCCTGGCGGTCCACAGACTATCCGTTCCCCGGCATACCTCACGAAGGGGCGATGGCGCGCCTGGTCGCAAGTGCGAAAAAGCAGGGCCTGCATCCATTCGCCGCGCCACAGTCGATCGACTGGCGCCCAGGCGGTGGCTGTGTGCTGTGCGAGACCTGTGATTCGTTCGCGTGCATGATCGATGCCAAGGGTGATGCCGATGTCGCTGCTGTGCGACCGGCGTTGCAATCGGCCAATGTCCAGCTGTTGACCAACGCCGAGGTGACGCGCTTGGACACCGACCCCACGGGTCGAAATGTGACCGCGGCACGGGTCAGTCACCAGGGACGCGAAATCTCTGTGCGCGCTGCGCGTTTCGTCGTCGCCTGCGGTGCGGCCAACACCGCGGCGCTGCTGCTGCGCTCGGCCTCCTCGGCCCACCCCGGCGGGTTGGCCAACTCGTCCGATCAAGTCGGCCGCAACTACATGGCGCACGTCACGACCTTCTTCGTCGCGATCGATCCGCGACAGAAGAATGACGCCGTTTATCAGAAGACCATCGGCATCAACGACTGGTACGCGGCCGGTCCGGACAACAAATACCCCCTGGGCAACGTCCAGGGCCTGGGAAAGTTGCGCGCACCGCAGGCGAAACTTGGTAAGCCGTGGGTACCGACGCCGATCTTGGATGAAGCCACCAAATACACCCTCGACCTGTTCATTCAGAGCGAGGATCTGCCGTTGCCACAGAACCGGATCGCCCTCGACAGCACCGGAAAGATCACCGTGGAACGCCGGGAGACCAATCTGTCGTCGCATCGCGAATTGGTCAGGCGAATGAAGAAGGTAGTTCGGCGGGCCGGTTTCCCGGTGGTGATGACCCAGAGTCTCGGTGTCGAGGCGACCTCGCACCAATGCGGAACGGCACGAATGGGCGACGACCCCGCGACCAGCGTGGTGGACGCAAACCTCAAAGCGCACGACCTGGATAACCTGTGGATCGCTGACAGTTCACCGTTCCCGTCATCGGCTGCGGTCAATCCCGCGCTCACCGTCGCTGCCCTCGCGCTGCGACTGGGCCACTCCGGCCAGCTCACCGACTAGCCCTGCTCATACCGTTCCACGGCGCGCAGCCGATCGACCGGCTGCGGCGCAACCCGATGAGCGGTCCGTGGCGACATCCGCGCCAGTGCGTTCCACCAGCGACGAACATGCCTCGATGATGCCGACGCTGGGCCACAGTCGTAGCCGGCAGCGACACTGGCATTGTCCAGCTTCGTCGCCACAATGACGCTCGGCCGCTTCACCATCGATCGCGACGCCGCTCGAATGGGTTCGGTATGGGTTGTCCGATTCGGTTGCTTCCTCACTGCAAACGGCATGACTGTAATTCTGTGTTCGCCGGTGCTGGCTGTGACGGTGCTGAGTCGGGAACTGTTCGGTCTCGGAAACGCCAGCGGTGTGCCGCAAGTGTTGTCGGCTGCCGGCAATACCGCTGGGATGACGGCGACGGATTTCTCCCGCGTGATCGGCTGCGGCTACGTCCCGATGTTGGCCGGTCCGGCGCTCATCGGATGGCTGGCCGAGGCGACATCGCTGCACCACGCGCTGGTCGTTGTGTTGTGAGCTGTCACAGTGCGCGCGTGCGCTGCCGGCATCGTCGAGTCTCGAGTACCAGATGAAATCCCTTTCAGTGTGCGCATGTTTCACGCCACCTACTTCACATCGTGTGTATGCCGAGCGGGTCTACCGGGCACAAGACTGGAACGTATGTCGCGCGGATCCTCCGCTCAGTCGACATCCATTGTCCAATCCGAAATCCACCGTGAGGGAGAAGTACGTGTCGGTCATCCTGAAGGCGCCGGCCGCCGAAGCCGGAACAGCGAACAAGAGCAACCCACAGGTGGTCGAGACGGTAGGACGCGTCATCGACGACATTCGCGAAAACGGTGACAGCGCGGTCCGCCGCTATTCCGAGCAGTTCGATTCCTGGAGTCCCGACTCGTTCCGGCTGAGTGAGGCAGAGATCGCCGAGATCGTCACAGGCCTGCCGACGACGGTGGTCGAGGATCTGTCCTTCGTGCAAAAGCAGGTGCGCAATTTCGCGCAGGCACAACGTGACTCGTTGCTCGATATTGAAGTCGAGACGCTGCCCGGCGTCTTTCTGGGCCACCGTCATGTGCCGATCACGGCCTCTGGCGCCTATGTACCAGGGGGTCGGTACCCGCTGACCGCTTCGGCGCACATGACCGTCGTCACCGCGAAGGTCGCGGGCGTTGAGCGCGTCGCGGCGACCACTCCACCCAACCAAGGCGCGGTGCCGGCGATCAGTGTGGCGGCGATGCATCTGGCAGGAGCCGACGAGATCTACGTGCTCGGTGGGGTGCAGGCCATCGGCGCCCTCGCACTGGGAACTGAATCCATCGCGCCGGTCAACCTGTTGACCGGACCCGGAAATGCTTATGTCGCCGAGGCGAAACGACAGCTGTTCGGTGAGGTCGGCATCGATCTGTTCGCCGGACCGACCGAGGTTCTCATCGTCGCGGACGACACGGCCGATCCGTTTGTCGTGGCCGCGGATCTGCTGAGTCAGGCCGAGCACGGCCCCGATTCGCCCGTGGTGCTGGTGACGACATCGGAGCAGCTGGGACGGGAGACGATCAGCGAGGTCGAACGACAGTTGCAGAACCTGCCGACCCGCGCCATTGCGGCCGCCGCCTGGCGGGACCACGGCGAAGTGCACCTGGTCGACACGATCGAGGACGCTTTCGCTCTCGCTGACACCTTCGCCAGCGAACATGTGCAGATCCTCACCGCGGAACCACGCCGGGCGTTGTTGGAGATGCACGATTATGGGGCGCTGTTCCTCGGAGAGAAGACCTGTGTATCGTTCGGCGACAAGGTAATTGGCACCAATCATGTTCTGCCTACGCTCGGCGCTGCCCGGTATACCGGCGGCCTCTGGGTCGGAAAATTCTTGAAAACCGCTACTTATCAAGAGATTCTGGATGCGGAGGCCAGCGCGGAGTTGGGGCGTGTCTGCGGGCGCGCGGCACGGCTGGAGAACTTCGAGGGCCACGCTCGCTCGGCCGACGTGCGTGCAGCCAAATACGGCGGCGATTGGCTGCCGTGGTCCGAGCATCGATTCGACGGGTCTCCGGCCCCGGCAGATGGCAAACTCTGACGCGATACAGACCGGTCGCTACACCGCCCTGACCGCCGTCGTGTTGAGCGGGGCTTCGTTCCAAATCGACGCGGCGTTCGGAGCGCTATTGTTCCCGGTCGTGAGCTCGGTCGGTGTGGTCGCGCTGCGGCTGCTCGTCGCAGCGCCGACCCTGTTGATAATCGGGCGGCCGAAGGTGCGTAGCTTCAGCCGCCGCGACGTGTGCATGGTCGCGGGGCTCCGCGTGGTCATGGGCACCCTGAACCTCAGCCTCTACTCCTCGGTTCAGCACGTCGGTCTCGGCATCGCGGTGACTATCGAGTTCTTGGGGCCGTTGACCGTCGCCCTCGTGACGTCTCGCCGCCGGCGCGTGGGCATCCACGCTCATGCTGAATGCCCCGGTGAGCGCCACCGTCCCCGGTGCCCAGGTTCCGGCCGCCACGATGACGGTGGCGCTGCTCTGCTTTGCGCCAGTGAGGTTCGCGTCCGCGGGAGATGGCCTGTTCTCTGTCTCTGTTCTGTTGCCCGGGACCGGGACGGCAGTATTGGCATCGGTTGTATCCCCGCTCCTGGAATGGTTCGCGATTCGGCGACTGATCTCCAGTACGTACGGCGCCCTGATGGCGGTTTGTCCCGCAATTGCCGGGTTGAGCGGGGTGCTGCCCCTGGGAGAAACCCTGAGCCTCGTTCAGTGGGCGGCGATCGGCACAATCGCCGCCGTGAGCGTCGCAGCCACCCGGGTACGGACGGATCCACAGGTCAGCCGCCCCCACATCGGCGCCGATCACTCCGATCCCGTTCACGATGTGCACAGCATCGGAGCAGGCATGCACGTTTCGTTCATCGGCGCACGGAGCCGTCGAACCTAGGCTGGAAACAGCATCAATATCTGCCGGATGTCGCCCGTCCTCTCACACACGACGACATTCCTCGGTCGCCGCTCACCGGCGCGAACGTATCGCTGATTGATTGGAGTAAGAAATTGGGAAGTGTAAACCAGCCGGGTGTGCCTACGTTGCGGTCGGTCGATCATGTCGCCGTCACAGTGCCTGACCTCGATGCGGCGGTCGCGTTCTTCGTCGACCATTTCGGCGGTGAATTGATTTTCTATGACGGCCCCTTCGCGGACCCGGACGGCGACGGCATGCGCCGTCGACTCAACGTCGACCCGACGGCAACGTGCCGATTGGCGATGGTCCGGCTCGGACTGCACACCAACCTGGAACTGTTCGAATACGAAGCGCCGGACCGTTCGACAACGGAGCCGCGAAACAGCGACATAGGCGGGCACCACATCGGCTTCTACGTCGATGACATCGACGCCGGATACGAGTATGTGCGGTCGATTCCGGGCGTGGTCGTGATGGAGGGGCCGAACGGTGTCGACGCGCACGCCCCGGTTGCCGGTCAACGGTGGTTCTACTTCCTCACGCCATGGGGGATGCAACTCGAGCTCACTTCTTGTGCTGGAGAGGGATTCTACGAGGGACTTCCCGGGGCGCGTATGGCTCCGCCGAGTCGACGCTGGCGATGAGCGCGCGAGACTCCATGACGAGCTCGCTACCCGTCCCCGGTGCTGTGGTACGCGTCGAGCGCGATTCGTTGGGACCGAAGTCCGTGCCGGCCGACGCCTACTACGGAATTCACACCGCCCGGGCAGTCGAGAACTTCCCGATCAGCGGTATCCCGTTGTCGGCCCATCCGGACTTCATCGACGCCCTGGCCGCCGTGAAACAGGCCGCAGCGCTGACCAACCGAGAACTCGGGATACTCGACAACGCGACCGCGGCCGCAATCGTTGGCGCGTGCGAAGAGATCCGGAACGGTCATTGGCACGACAGCTTCGTCGTTGACGTCATCCAGGGAGGTGCCGGCACCTCGACGAACATGAATACCAATGAAGTCGTCGCGAACCGCGCCCTCGAACTTCTTGGGCATCCCCGCGGCGACTACAGTAGGGTTCACCCTCTCGAACATGTCAACCGCAGCCAAAGCACCAACGACGTCTACCCGACGGCGATCAAGATTGCGCTGCACGTCCAGATCCTCCGGCTACACGGCACCCTGCAGGAGCTGTCGGAAGCGTTCCAGGACAAGGCCGAAGAGTTCGCCGACGTACTGAAGATGGGTCGCACGCAGCTACAGGACGCCGTCCCGATGACCCTCGGCCAAGAATTCGGCACATACGCGGTGATGGTCGCTGAGGATGCGCAGCGGTTGCTCGAGACCCGGGAACTGATCAGCGAGATCAACCTCGGTGGTACGGCGATCGGCACGGGTCTCAATGCCCATCCGCGCTACACCGCAACGGTATGCGAGAAATTGTCGGAACTCACGCGCTTGCGGCTCGTCACTGCCACCGATCTGGTCGAAGCGACCCAAGATGTCGGCGTCTTCATGCAGGTGTCGGGTGTGCTCAAACGCACCGCGATGAAGCTGTCGAAGATTTGCAACGATCTGCGTTTGCTGTCCTCCGGTCCACAAGCGGGATTCAACGAGATCAACCTGCCCCCGGTACAGGCCGGCTCGAGCATCATGCCAGGAAAGGTCAACCCGGTCATACCGGAAGCGGTCAATCAGGTCGCGTTCGAAGTGGCGGGCAACGACGTGACCATCGCGATGGCTGCCGAGGCCGGGCAGCTGCAGCTCAACGCTTTCGAACCGATCATCGCGCACAGCCTGTTCCAATCGGTAACCCATCTCGACGCTGCCTGCCGGTCGCTGATCACCAAGTGCGTCACGGGTATCAGTGCCAATCGTGACCGCCTTCAGGAATCGGTGACGAACTCCATCGGAATCATCACCGCGCTGAATCCGTATATCGGCTACGGCGTTTCGGCACGAATAGCAAAGCGCGCCATGGCGTCGGGGCAAACGGTTCCCGATCTGATCGTCGAGGAAGGGTTGCTCACCGCGGAGGAGGTGACTGCCCTGCTGCGACCCGAAGCCTTGGTCGCGCCGCGAGAACCGATGTCGATGCCGAAAACCCAACTATCCCAAGCGAAGGAGGCCGCGAGATGACCAAAGTGTTGTACCTCTACGGCGGGTGGCCCAGGCATACACTCGCGACAGCCGGGGGCGTAGGCGAACTGCATCGCGGCCGCTGCCAGCGGCACCCGTGCTGGGAGCAGGTCTGCTCGATTGCGCCCGTTCGCGATTTCACCGCTTCCGGTGCGCGGGTGTAATTGAACTTTGCACAGTCGATCGGCCCGATGGCCGGGATTCCACTGTTGTACACACTGCCCAGCACCAACCCGACACCGCGTTCCGCACATGCGAGCAACAGGTCATCGAGCGGTTCCTGTTCCAGCAGTGTGTAGCGGCCGACCAGGAGGAGACAGTCCGCATCGGTGTTCTTCAAGGCCGCACTGCATGCATCGGCCTCGTTGACCCCGAATCCGATGGCCGTCACGACGCCCTGATCATGTAGCATCTCGAGCGCCGGATACGCTGATCGCAGTGCCTGGGCGAAGATTTCCGGCTGTCGATCGCCGTGTGTGTATCGGCCGCAGTCGTGAATGAACAATATATCGAACTTATCGGTGAGCATGCGCTGCGTACTCTGTCCCACACTGCGCCTCACGTCCACACTGCGCATCACGCCGTCGTAGCTGTGGTCGTACTCTGCTTCGAACGACGAACTATCGACATATGAGTCACTCGGGGCAATGGCGTCGGTGCGACCATTACCGCGGGGACCGACTATCCGGCCGTCTTTCGTTGCCGCACATATCCGGAGCGGGGACGCTCCCGCAGCGCATGGCCGAGCCGGTACTCACTTCGGTCCGTTGCCGTAGAACGGGGCGGTGTCGAAGAAGCGAACACCCGTATCCCGTGCCTGTTCAACCATCTGATCCGCTTGGCGGTCTGTGAACGGTCGCAGAAAGTTGCTGATCGGCGCGCCATCGAAACCTACGGCACTCACCATGACGTCCGAGCGACCGAGCTGGTTGATATCACCGATCTTCATCGAAGCCTTCCCCTGACGCGCACGGCTCACTTCGGATGTGCTGCGAAGCACCGAACCCAACGCTTCACATCGATCTGATCGTTCCGTTCGACGCTGATCTCCGTAGCTCGAAATCCGGTATCCGGAATGTGAAATTCAGCGGATCCAGGATGCATTCTTATGGTGCGCGCATAGGGCGCCGGCCGGAGGCGTGAAACCTGCTCATGAAGAATTGCACGGTTTGTGTATGCCTCACCGCTACGTAATCGGAGAGTATTTCTACGTGGCAACCGTCACATCGCTCCACGATTTGCATCGTCTGAATCAGATACCGGGGCAGGTCAACGACTGTGGAATGCTTTGCGCTTGCGGACCCGATCCTACCGGGACGGCGTACACGAGTCGACATCTCCGCGCGAGCGAATTCCTGCGAGGAATTTTCCATATGCGTTTCGAATCACCGGCCATATTGCATAAATCCAGAGGGCATGAATGACAACCAAAAGCACCGGGGGTAGCCCAATTTCCGGCGACGATCACATCTGCGAGTCCTCGGCTCCCGAGAGAGCTTCGACCGAAAAACAGCATGTGGTCAAATTTCGCGCTCGGTTTCTGTATCTATCACCGCTGGTCGGCGGCCTGTACCAAGGGGCGCGGCGGCTCTGGAAAGGGCAGTATGCCTGGATCCTGTCGTGGATCTACCTCTCCGGAGTCGTGGTGGGGTGCACCACCACCGTCATGTTCAGCACGGACTTCGTTGTCGCGCTGACTCGTTCGCACTCCGATATCGCGTCCACCCCGATCGAGGAACTGGTTATTGCCACCGCCGTATGGATCGCCCTGATCGGTTTCCTGATCGTCGCGGCCGCCGGACTGGCCTGTATGTGGATCGCGAAGCCGTATCAGCGTTCCCACGCCCCGGAAAGCGACGAGATCGCCATCGCCGACATCCTTCGCACTCACCGCGCTCAGCAAGACGTAGCTGACTCGGAGGCGCCCGTGGTCCCCCAGGCTCTGTAGTAGCAGCGAGCTGATTGTTCACAGCCAACGACAACCGAACCTACGAAATGTCCCTCCGAAAGTAGAAGGAAACGAGATGAAAACCATCAGCCGAGCAGCGGCGACCACAGCACTGACAGCGACCGCCTTCGCGGCGATCGCCTCATCTGCTGGAATGGCACACGCCGAAGATCCATCGAGCCCGGACCCGGCCGTTCGTGTTCAAGTACTTCCCGGTGTTCAGTACTCCGGAAATCCCTCGACTCAATCTGCGGAGATTGCCACTCCATTCGGAACGGTTGTCACCGATCACGGCCAGTACCAAGTGTCGGACAGCCAGGGCAATGTCGTGTTCGGGGCAGCCGGTACCGATCGGACCGCGGTAGAGACGTCGACAATCTCCCCCGGTTCCAAAGCAACGCAGAATGAGGCTTCGTCTCAGCGAGCGGCTGCGGCCACCACACCGAATGCGACCGTAGTAGGCGACGACGCGGTACGCGATCCCCAAGCAGATATCAACGCCGCGGTCGGAGTAGTTGCTACCAACTTCGGTCTCGCCACCGGTGTAGGTGCAATGGTCGGCGGTGTCGGAGGTGCCATGATCGGTTGCCCGGTCGGCGCAGTCACCGGCGGCCTGGTAGCCGTTCCGACATCACTGGCGACGCTGGCTGTGCCGGCCGCTGCCTTCGGATGCCTGATCGGCGCCGGCACAATCGGTGGTGTGGGCGCAATCGTCGGTGGAGCTGTCGTCGGGGCCCCGGTCGGCATCGCCACCGCGATCGATCAGTACAACAAGCTGCACGCCCAGGGCACGCTCTGACGCAGTACGTACCGAGAGCTGCGGCGACGTGAGGGCCGGCACCGTTCTGCGGTGCCAGCCCTCACGCCAGGGCTCTTCGGTACAGCGAGTCGGCTCTTGCCAGCAGCGACGGCGTCGCTTCCATGGAGCACCACCAGACACAACAGCAGTGCCCCGCCACTACCGACGACGCCCGAGGCATAGACGTCGGATACATCCGCCGAGACTTCTACTTCGACGAACAAGGCCGCACGGTCGTCCACAACGAAAACATCTACCTCGACGACGACGCCCATGGTCAAGGATTCGGCGGAGTGCTGACGGTCCTTGGACACTGCACGAGACGCAAACACCGATGAGCAGCGTTTATGCAGCCGACCGGTGCCCACAAATGCATCTTGGGCTCAACCGGTCAACGCATCAGCGCGTAGATGGTGGTGTAGCAACCTATCGGTAGGGTTGTGGCAACAACGCGACTGGCGCCGGGTGGGTTACCGCCGGGGAGCGCGAGCAGGAGTATCGACCGCCTGGGTGCTCCACCATGGGCAACGGGAGACTTCATGCTCGGCACATGGAGTCCAGTGACGGGAAAAGTCGCATGAGGGATTGCGGCTGGGGACGGCGCCTCGGGAAGCGAGGCCTGAGGCACCACGAAACTTGTTGTGCTCTTTGCTGGCTCCGCTGTCTCCGCTTTCACCTCACCGCATGTTCTGGCGGACTGCGAGTGTTGCAGGGAGTGCATGACCGGCTGCCGGCTCGTGGCAGACGTGCGTGATCGGACTCCGGATCCGGGTTGGGTGTCCTCAGTTACTGGCGCAGATTGCGGTCGAACAAGGCCAGCAGTTCGCGGTAGTGCCGTTCGGCCGCTTCGGGGTCGTAGGCGGAGGTGTCGGCCTGGGTGTAGCCATGGTGGGCCCCCTCGTAGACCTCGGTGCGGTGGCGGACGCCAGCGGCATCGAGTGCCTTGTCGAACTGCGCGATGTGTTCCGGAGTCATGTGGTCGTCGTCACCGGCATGGGCGAAATACAGCTCTGCGGTGATGTTTCCGACGGTCAGGTGCGGACTGTCCGGGGTATCGGTGACGAGCGGTCCGCCATGGAATCCGGCCACCGCCGCGACCTGATCGGGGAACATGGCAGCGGCCATTACCGCCAGCCGCGCACCCATGCAGTAGCCAGTAAGACCGACCTGCCCTTCGGCGACCTGCGGCGACGCTGCCAGCCACGCGAGGTAAGCGGCGGCATCCGAACGCAGGAGCTGCGGTGTCAGCTCGCGGATCATCGGGAAGACCTGCTGGAATATCTCCGGCCGCTGTGCCGGGTCGATGAAGTCCGGCAACTCGATCACTGGCGCACGCCCGTGCCGGTAATAGGCGTTCGGCAGCAGGACGGTGTAGCCGTGGGCGGCGATACGATCGGCCAGCGACCGCAGGCTGGGCCGCAGTCCGAAACCGTCCTGAATCACCAACACTCCTGGATGGGCGGCGCCATCGTCGGGGTAGGTGACATATGCGTCGGCGACACCGTCGGGTGTCTGCACGTCGACCGACATAGCGTACGTTGCAGTCATATTGAATCCTCTGTCGTAGTTGATGGCCTGTGATCAACGCGACGAAGGCGGAGCCCGCGCAATACCGCAAGATCCTCGGTCGACAAGCGGGCCGACACCGGCCCGCGCGACGCTCAGAACAGCACCGGGTAACCCATCCGCGTGTGGCGCAAGCCCGTCCCGGTAGTCATCGCCTCATACCGTAGCCGACCGGACAGGACCGATGCCAACTCTGAGGTTGCCATCGCCAGTCGGTGCCCTCGCCACCCGGCTTCGACAACGCTCCACCTTCTCCGCTACTCGGCCTCTCATACTCAGAATCTCAACGTCGTGACTAGCGAGGCAGGTGGGTTCTGGCGTCGATGCCAGGTGAGTTCGAGCGTCACAAGATGCCTCGAGCGGTGATCAATGCAGACGAAAAATGACATCGCTGGGGTTGTGGTGAGATCAAGGCGGCTGGCCAGGGTGGCCGACTGGCGTCTGAGGCCCAGGAGCCTTGGTGTGTGGCATCAACCTTCGCCGATCAGGTCCGCGTTCGTCGAGTGCGACCACATGTCGGCACGCGAAGAGCTGGCTCACGGGTTGATCCTCGAGGAATCCCGCTATCCGCCGGCACTATCGGAGAAAGCGGCCGCGTGGGCGTTACGTCCTCGCACGGTGCCGCCGACGATGCTGTGGATGGTGGAGCGGCCGACGCTGTATTCGTTGCCCAGGCCGGTGAGGATGTCGCCGGCCTCGGCCATCTTGCGGGCGAACCGGTCGAACTTCGTCGTGGTCAGCACCACCTGCCGTTCGGCGACGACAGCGGCCGCCGAGGTGACCGCGGCGAGTGCATTGTCCGAGTCGACCCGGTTCTTGCGGGTGGTGCTGGAGAATCCCCGGTCGATGAAGATCCGCTCTGCCGGTCTCCCGAGGGTCAGCGTTAGCGTGCATCGACGCGCACCTGCTCGACCGGGCTCGTAACGCGCCGACGCCAGCCCATCACAGCAACACCCACCGCCGCGGCGGTGAAGGCGGCGCTGCACCACAACGCCGTGGACGGGTGACCGATGCGGTCGACGACCAAACCGGCAGTGGCAGGACCGAGAGCAGCACCGACGTTGAACGCGGTGGTCGCCAACGCGCCGGCGATCCGCGGAGCAACCGGTGTAGCGGTCTGCACGATCGTCGCGATCAGCGTCGAGCCGACACCGAACGCGACCGCGCCCGCCACCACCGACATCACCATCACCCCGACCATCGAATGCGCAGCCACAGCAGCGGCCAGCAGCCAGACACCGACAAGTACGACCGCTCCGGCGACGATGATCCGCCGCTGATGACGGTCGCTGTAACGACCGGTGACCACCACCCCGAGAAACGAGCCGACGCCAAACAAGGCCAGTACCACCGGCACCCACCGAGCGCCCCCAGCGATGCTGGTCGTGATGGTGCCCAGATAGGTGAACCCGGCGAAGGTTGCGGCATTGACCAGAACCCCGGTCACGACGGCGATCAGGACCGGCCGCTGCCGCAACACCGACCATTCGCTCCGCATCGACCGTGCCTGCCCGTCCGACGTATCGCCATCGCGCATGTCACGACCAAGCATCACCCACACCGGCACGAGCACTGCCGCGCTGAGGGCGGCAACGGCCCAGAATGCCGAACGCCACCCCCAGACCTGCCCCAGCAACGTCCCGGCAGGAACACCAGCAACGCAGGCCACCGTCACCCCGGACACCACCACCGAGCTCGCGCGCCCGAGCCTCGCCGGGCCGACCAACCGCGGCAACGCAGCCAGCACGATCGCCAAGAACCCCGCATTGGCGAGCGCCGCGACAACACGAGTCACCAGCAGCACCGCGAACCCGGATGACGCGGCACCGACGACATGAGCGGCGCAGAACAACCCCAAAAACGCTGCCACCGAATACCTGACAGGCAACCGGCCCGCCGTTATCGCCATCACCGGCGCCCCCAACACCATGCCTGCCGCGAACAGCGAGGTCAGCAAACCAGCGGCACCGAGCGACACCCCGACATCGCCCGTGATCTGCTCCAGCAGTCCCGACACCATGAACTCAGACGTGCCCTGCGCGAAAACCGCAACAGCCAGCACAAACACCACAGCGGGCATATACAGAACTCCCCGGATACAGGGCGCCACAGTCATATCCACGGCACCCGGGATGGGCTGCAGAATCGGGCGACCACCCGACAGCAAGAAACCGACATCATCCGGCGTTGCGAGATACCCGAATCCCACCAGTCGCCCAGCGACCGGCGGGAACAACACTCACAACGCCGCCCAGCCCGTAGGCCGAGCGGCTACCGTCTGGACGCCTCCGGAGAACTCACCCCGCCACCCTAACAACCCACCCGCATCACACCGAAACAACGACTACAACGTCATAACCCGGTGGTCATGGCCACCGACCCGGGCCATCCGCTGGTGGACCTCGCGCACCGCCTGGAGTGGCCGGGCGTTGGGGCAGGTTGAGGGTGCCTACGCCGTCCTCGTGGGTGGTGTCGAGATCGCCGTGCTGAAGGTGCGCGGCGACCAGCGCAGCGTTCGAACCTCCAGCGCCACACCTGGGTTTCGACGCTGTGGTTCATCTCGCGCGGTCCGGCGTTCGAGGCACAGGCGTGGCGTTGTCCAAGCGGTTCCCTGACCCGGCGTGATAAGACGCCTCGCTGGTCATGGGACCCTGGGCGGGTGATGGAGGCTGCGCAGTGTGAGTTGGAGCGGATGCGGAGGTCGTCCGGCGAGTGGGAGGAGCTGCGTTATGAGCGTGCCACAGGCGCCGACGGCCATGACTGCGATCGGAACGCGGTGCGGCGCGCAAAGGCGTTGTGGGCGTTGCAATACGACCGCAAGACCGACGACCTCCCGCTGATTCGATGGTTGGCCGAGCAGGAGGCGCGGTGCCGCCACGAGGCGCCGTTCCAGGGGCTGAGCGAGGAGACCGAGCTGGCCGGTTTCCTGCTCGCCGAGCATCGACAGGTGGAGGATGTGTGGCTGCACTGGGAGATCAAGCGGGCCAACTTCGACACCTGGTGTGGCTACGACCTCGAGTACCTGTTCGCTGCAGGAGTGCGGGCCACGATTGCCTTTGTGCGCGACAGTGGGCATGCCGACCAGGACTCTGTGCTCGAGCTTCTGCTCGACGGGGAGGGTCGGTCGTGCGTATCCGAGGAGGGCTTGGCGGAGTGGTCGCAGCGCCAGCGGTCGCGCTTCCCCACCGATCCAGCCGACGAGGACCCGCTGACGTGGGTCGAGCGCGCCAAACTGGCAGGCGACCGTGAACTGGCGCTCAGGGAGCTAGCCCGGTGGGCGGCCGGCCGTCAGCGGGACAAGGCCACCTTGGCCCAGCTCCGCTACCAGTTGGCTGACCTGGAGGCCTACGCCGAAGCGGCTCGAGTGCAGCGCGAGAGCCTGGTGTACGCCGACACCCCTTGGGACTCGGCGTCGGCTTGGCAGACCCTGGCCGGATTGGAACGCCGAGCCGGCGACCACCATGCCGCCTGGGAGGCGCTACGCGAGTGTCGCCGAGCTCTCGATGGCGTATCCGGGTGGACGGAGGTGGGCTGGGTCGTATGTATGTGGGGGAACTGTTCCAGCTGGTCTGCTCCGCAGAGAATGAGTTGGCCGAGACGGTGTTCGCCGAGGCGGACCGTCAGGCGCGCGATGTGCCCGGTTTGCCTCTGGTGGTGTTGCGGATCGCTGCCGACGCGGCCGACAAAGTCGGCGACCAGACCAGAATGGAGCACTATCGGAAGCTCCGCGATACCGAGCAACGCCGCATCGACGCCGACATGGCCAGGCTCACCCCTGATACCTCGACACATCCCGAACCCGACCAGCATTCCACATGAGCGGACAATTGTTCGTCTGCGTCTGTCGGCTCAGGTGTGCTGGTCGGTGGAACACTTGAATCCCGCCCCTGGCCGGTGGCATTCGCCGCGGTCAGCCTGCTGGCATCTCGCGCGGCATACGGCTGACATCCAATAACATTTCCGCAGGTCAGTGTGCTGGCATTTTCGTGCGGCCTCTTAATACTGCAACAGCACCTTCCTGTATGGCGAGGAGGCCAGTTTTCTCCACCTACGTCCCCATGTCGGCCCGACTGATCGTCGGCCTTGGAGGGCGTGGTTATGTGCAGTCTGCGTAGGCCAGGTACCGCACGCAGTGGCGACAGCGGAACAGATAGGCCGTGGGCTGCCCCTCGGCGTCCAGTGCGGAGAGGAAGGTTTCACCGAAGTCTGCTTCGAGGAGCTGCTGGGCATCTGGATAAGACTTCAGTTCGCGGGCTCCGGCACGCCCGAGGAAGACGGCTGCGTCGCCGCAGTGAGTCAGCCAACGTTCCTGCTGCCAACCGGCAAAACCAGGGGTGCGCTGCTCGACAGCGATCACAACATCCGTAGGAACCGAACCGTCGATCTCAGTGAATTGCGCCTCGTATCGTTCGGCAGCGCTACCGTCGGCGATGCACCACGGGCAAAGGGCATGGTGCAAATCGGCCACGGCGTATACCGGGCCGGTATACACGTATCCGCGGGACTGTCCGCAACACGCACACATCGTGTCCGAAGGAACCACCGAGCCCGTAGCCACTGGGTCGGGATGATAGAGGAACTCGGGCAGAGATGGTGAGGTGGCAGGGTCGGGGGCGTTCATGGACCTCACCATGCCCTACAGCGGGTGAATGTGTCGACAACGCCGGCATCTGCGGAAACCGTGCAGCTCAGGCGAGGAGATGTGCGCGCCGCGATAGTGCGACAACCGGGCCTGGTGTTGGCTGCCGGCGTATCGAACGGTCCTGGTGAGGGTGAATGAGCCGATGGCGTACAGCGGTCTTGGTTCAGCGGAGCAGTGGCAGCGAGCCGATGAGCTTGTTGACTTGCGCCGCCGAGGATCTGTTGGGCGCCGATGGTTTCTCCGGCCAACAACGCAGCCCATACCAGCCTGGCCTCAACGCCCACCTTGCGAGCCTGCAGAGTGAAGACCTGCACCGGCCCGCGCTGGCCCTCCACGTCGCAATAAGGTGAGTACACAGGCGAAGACATCCGCGTCATCGGCTACTCCGGGCCAGGTGTCGGTGAGCACCGGGCCAACGACAGGCGGTGTCTGTGTTGTCCTCAGAACAGTTGTCCACAGAACCCGCCGGATGACCCCGGGAGCCGGCTGATAGGGCAAGCCCAGCGCCTGAGCTATATCCCAGGTATGAATGACCGTGTTGCGAATTTGCTCCTCGTACAGCCTCGCAACATCGACATCTGCCCCAACTGCCGCCACTCGGCAGCGCCGACTCGTATCGGTCACGGAAGCGAACGCGTTCTCCATGAGGCGGGCGGTCCATCGATAGCCCACTTCGAGCCCGGCGCTGCCGTGGTACCGGCGGTCGAGCGCCCCAAGAGAGGTCGGGTCCATGGGGTCGACCTGCCGTCCGCGTGGGTCCACCTCGCCTGTGATGGCTGTGGCGACACTGACGTTCTGGTCGACGAGGTGCAGGTACAGATCACCCACGTCCCGGGCGGAGCACGGCACCGGGCAACCGAGGTCGCCCAAGGTGACCTCGGACAGGAACGACGCCAGGTCTTCGGTCAGGGTGTGCAGTAGCAATACATCCACTGCGTGTCCTCGCTTCCAATTTCGCTGGTCTCCGCATCCCGATCGAGACCGAGGGGATTTCAAAGATTCCGGGGACCGTTCTAGGGTCGGGACTGAACGCGCCGGGTACAGCCGCGCCAGATCCTCTACCACGGTAGACTATATACGGAAGGGTGTCCATGTCCGAGAAGGCTGAGGCGGGGGACGAGCAGGACCTGGGTGCGCTGATGGCTCGCGTGTTACCGCGGCTTGCGGCGCTGGAGGAACCGATCCTGCGCGAGGCCGGGTTATCGATGTGGGAGTACACGATCGTGACCGAGTTGGCATCGGCAGACGTCGTGTCCCAGGTCGAGCTGTCGCGCCGCACCCGCCGCGACCCCACTCGATTGGGCAAGAATCTCGACGATCTCACCGCGCGCAAGCTCGTCGCTCGCGCACGTGCGAGTGATCAACGTCAGCGCACTGTCCGGTTGACCAGTAGTGGGCACACTCTCTACATGAAGGTCAAGAAGCGCGTCAGGGCGGTGGAGGACGATTTCCTCCACTCGACCCTGTCCGAGAGAGAAGCAGCTAGCTTCAGGCACCTGCTCGCTCGGCTTGCAGCACTCGATATCGGTCGGTGAATTCTCACCCTGTCGAAGGAACGCAGTGCTGAAGCGATGACGCCGCGCTCAGCTCGATCGGGATTCAGCGCTTCAACAACCGGTACACGATGAACATCGGCACTCCCGCCACTGCAGCGAGTTCATCAGGCCACCGCTCGAGCGCCTCGGCGCTGGGTTGCGGCTCGCCGATCCGATCGACAACGAATCCGGCGTCGGCGAATGCCGCGACTACCGCCGACAGGGGCCGGCGCCAGAAGTGTTGGGTGACTTCGACTCCGTTCTTGGTCCAGGTGTCGCTCACCAGTTCGGTAGCGAAGTAGCCACCGTTCTGATCGGGCAACGGCGGACCGAACGGATGATCCAGGGAGAGCACGAGCCAGCCGCCCGGACGTAGCGCGTCGGCGAACGACCGCAGCGGAACAGCCCAGTCGTGAACGTAGTGCAGAGCAAGCGAGCAGGTGATCCCGTCGAAGGATCCGGCTTCGAGCGGAAGGGGCTCGGCCAGATCGGCCACCATGAACCGACCACGCCCGGCGCAGCGGTGTTTCGCTTCCTCGACCATTCTCGGACTGATGTCGATTCCAGTCACCTCGGCGCCGGCATCGAGAAACCATTCGCATTGCGCACCGGAACCACAGCCGGCATCGAGTACCACAGCTCCGTCCAGTGAAGCCGGCACCAGCTCGCGCAGCGCGGGTCTTTCCAGTTCTCCGTTGAAGGGCCCCTCGTCGGTCGACGCGGACCATACCGGCGCCAATCGGTCATACGCCTCCCTGGTCTTGCGAGCGTGTTCTGCTGGGTTGGATGACAGATCCAAAGACATGACGAAAAACCTTACTGTTCACGCCCGCAACGAGCGAAAATCCGCCGCTGCGAGGCGATCTGAGCTGACATAGCAACAACAGAGCGCCCTGCCACAAACCCCAGATGCAGGAAGGCGCCAGTCGCGCACCTCGGACCACCGATTCGCCGAGCGGCCGTTCATTCCTCGCATCACCGCGCCATGATGATGATCTCGGTACCTTGCGACAGGACGGCTGTCGCGGTGAGCCCGAACAAGGCCCGGAAGGTGTCACTGAAATGGCTTGCGGAGGCAAACCCGGCGTCAGCGGCCGCAGCGGTCAGATCCCCGCCCTCGGCGACGGCGGCCCCGACATACAAAAGTCGGGCCCACAACCGGTAGCGGCGATAGCTGGTCCCGGCCTGAGCTGTGAACAGGTGCAGGAACCGGGACTCCGACAATCCGGCCACCGCGGCGGCGACGGTCGCGGCGGGCGCTCGCCCGGGATCGGCGAGAAGCGTTTCCATCGTCCGCCGTATCCGATGGTCGATGGGGGTAAAAGCATTGCCGCCGAGAACGATTCGGCGGATTTCGGCGGGATCGGGGCGACCCGGGCCGGACAGATAGCTGAGCAGCTCCGCCGTGGCGCGGTGGTCGGCGGGTGCCGATGTCGATCGATCCCGCATCCTGCCGCGTACGCTTTCGATACAGCCGCTCTGCGCATCCAGGTAGAAGAACAGCATGCGCCCCGTGCCTTCGATCCGGTGCGGTGTCCGCGCCGGTATCAACACGCTGCGTAGTCGCCGAACAGATCCACCCGACATCGTGATGGTGAACGCGGTATCGATACCGAAGGCCAAAGTATGGACCGCGGCCGAATGAGTATCGAGGTGGAATGATGGACCGAAATAGGCGACCTGCCCCGGCCACAGCCACACCACACGGCGCTGTACGGCGGCTGTTCCGGTTGTTGTTGTCATGGCTTGGCTGGCCGTTGTTGTCATGATCGTGTGACCCCGCTCAGGCCACTGCGAAGACAACAGCCGCCCCTACTGCCTCGACCAGGCAGTAGAACCAGATCGGGTAGAATGCTGTCGGACTATCCCACAACCGGGATAGCACGCGCCCGCCCGCCATACCGGCCAACGCCACGCCCACTGTCAGCGCCGCGCCACTGTGCATCGCCCCGTCGCCGACGGCCGACCAGACCAGCACCATTGCCATCGCCAGCCCGAAACCACCGTAGACCGCCCGGATCTCGTATCGGCTCACCGGTGTGGCCACCGTCAGCCGGAACGGTCCAGCCAGCAGAGCGGGAGCAGCAAGCGCATAGAGCCCCATCCCGCCGAAGAACAAGGCCACCAAGGCCAGAATGACCGTCCTCATCCGACATCACCGTCTCTCCGCTTCCAGAATGCGACCGCTGAACCGGCCAGCAAGATCAACCCGACTGCATCCACCTTCGCCACGCGTAGCAACGCCGGTCCCACCGGCTGTTCGAATGGAACCAGCACAAGGAACCCGGCCATGCTCACCGCATTGACAGTGATGGCGGCGGTTCGCAACCGCGGACGGAACACAGCCAGCAACAAACCCGCACCCAGGATCGCGAACAGCATTCCCCGGTGACGCAATAGGAGCCGCAGATCCCCCTCGGCAGGTTCGAGCCCATACACGGCGCACGCCCGGTCGACAGAGAAGACGGCGACGGTCGGCAACAGGTTCACTACCGCAGCGCCGACCAGCAACAGCCGACCCCAGCAGCGTCTTCGCATGGTTCTCCTCGATGTCGAAGTCACCAACGATCCTCCCCCGGCGGGTCAGCAGTTCGCTTCCGAAAACCTGCTGTCCTCGCCCGCCGACCACAGCGGTCATCGCCCGCTCTCCATCCCTGGCGGCAGATTCGGACCGCGTGCTCTGCGGCATGAGCGATCAATCCACCAGGTCAGGAGCTGACCGGCCGGCCCATACGGGGCAGCTTCGAGTTTCGCCATGATCGAACGACTTCCGATTGCACGCCCGAAGCCGCTCCGTTGCCCTCAGTACAGTGGTTCAGACGAGCGGGGCTGTTGCCGTCCAGCTCGGCGGCCGACCAGCGGCCTTGTGCCCTTGTTCGAGCCGAGTGCCATGCCCCAGGCCCTGTTCTTGCTGGAATGCGGCGCGGTAGGCGGTCGGTGTGGTGCCGACATGTCGGGCGAAGTGATGCCGCATGGTTTCGATCGATCCGAATCCTGATGTCCGGGCTATGCGTTCCACCGGAAGGTCGGTGGTCTCGAGTAGTTCTCTCGCACGTTGCAGTCGGCGGTGGACCAGCCATTGTGCCGGTGTCGTACCTGTGTAGGCGCGGAACCGCCGCGTCAGGGTGCGGGTGCTCATCGAGGTCTGCGCTGCGATATCGGAGAGGGTTAACGGCGTATCGAGGTTGTCTTGCATCCACTGCAGAATCGGCCCCAGGGCATCAGTGTCGTCGATGGGTTCATAGCGTTCGATGAATTGGGCTTGGCCGCCTGCCCGTTGCGGCGGCATCACGATCATCCGTGCGGTGTCAGCCGCCACAGCTGCGCCCTGGTCACGTCGCACCATGTGTAGACACAGGTCGAGTCCCGCCGCGACACCGGCTGACGTCAGTACCTTTCCATCGTCGACGAACAAGATCGACGGATTCACTGTGACGGCCGGGTATTCGGCGGCCAGGCGATCGGCGAGAACCCAGTGGGTCGTTGCTGTGCGGCCGTCCAGCACACCCGCGGCAGCCAAAAGGAACGCCCCTGTGCAGATCGAGGCAACCCGTGCGCCACGTTCTGCAGCCTGCCGCACCACTCGTACGGCCCGCGGGGGCAACGGCTGGTCGGGGTCGACGCCGGGGACGATCACCGTATCGGCGTCACGAGCGTCGTCCAGGCCGTATTGCGCGGAGATTCGGAAGATCTGCTGTCCGGCGGCGGTCGCGGTCACACGTCGTTCGGCGCAGACGCGGACCTCGTATCCGGGTGCGGTGGAAAAGACCTGACACGGGATGCTCAGGTCGAAACCCACGACTCCGTCAATGGCCAGCACGGCGACACGATGCATGGCCAGATCTTAAGTAAGGCTGTCATTCGAGCCACTGTTCGCCGGCGTCGGTTGTCGAAATACTCGGTTCGCCCACAACATTTTTCGGAGGAGCCGAACATGCTTCACGTACACACGGTGCTCTACGACGGCGTGGAGGACCAGGACTTCGTCGGCCCGGTGACGGTCCTCGGTCTGATGGATGACGTTCGGCTGACCTACGTTACGGTCGACGGTCCCGGGGTCGTCACTACCTTCTCGGGCCTCGAGGTCACTGTGCGCTCCCCCTGGGCACCGGAGTCGGCCGACCTCCTCATGGTCCCCGGCGGAGGCTACGGCAGCGAATCCGCAGTGGACGCGCAAGTTCGCCGGGGAGCGCTGCCCCAGGCGCTGGCCGCGGCCCGGCGCCCCGGGTTGACCATCACAGCGACCTGCACCGGAACGCTGCTGCTGTCCGCGGCCGGCATCACGACCGGACGCCCGTGCACCACGCATCACATCGCGCACGAAGACCTCCGACACCAAGGCGCAACTGTCGTCACCGCCCGAGTCGTCGACGATGGTGACCTGGTGACCTCCGGGGGTGTCACAGCAGGGATCGATCTAGGGCTGTGGCTGGTCGATCGGTTCTTCGGCAGTGCAGCAGCTCTGTTCGCCGAAGAGGTTCTCGAATACGAGCGCCGGGGCACGATCTGGCGTTCCGCAGAGCGGAACGACCACAGCAACGGCGCCATCGACGCTACGACGGCCAGACCCGAGCCGATTACGTGCCGACCGCACCGCCGGTGACATCACAACCTGGAAAGGAACAACCACCCATGACCGATCGTGGTGTCACGTTCATCGACGTCATCGAGATCCCCGCCGAGTGGATCGACGAATTCGTCGAACAATGGCGCGCTCGCGCCGAGCTCATGCGCGCAGCACCAGGTTTCCGGGATGTTCGCCTCCACCGTGCTCTGCTGCCCGATGCACGCTTCCAGTTGGTCAACGTCGCGCACTGGGACAGCGCCGAAGCGTGTGAGGCAGCCGGAATGAACCCGACCGTCGTGTCCTCTGTCGACGAGGCCCGAAAAGCGGCAACCGCCCACCCCGGGCTCTACGAGGTAGTCGCGGAATACCTCTGACGGGCCTACGACGTCCCACACGACATGAACCATCGAGCCCTCGGCTGTGTCGCCGATACCGTGCGAGACCGCGACACCGGTTTCGAGCCGTGTCTGTGCGCTTCACCGCTTCGCGGCGGGCATGACCGAACGCGCCACACGCCACGCGGCAAACCCATCGAGGGCGAGTAAGAAGCGAGGGAGCAGAGTTGAGAAGAAGGCGTGTGTTGCAGGCGATCGCAGCGGGAAGTACTGCCCTCGTGGCGGCCTGCGCACCGAGCTCCGGGAAAGAAGCCACGACCCCCCAAGCACCCCACGCGAACGCTCGAAAGGAGCGATTGCGAGTCCATATCGTGATGTATGACGGTGTCGAAGAGTTGGATTTCATCGCGCCCTTCGAGGTGTTCTCGGCTGCGGGCATGCTCGCCGGACACGGTGTCGACGTCGACTTCGTGACAACAGGCCCGACGGGTCTGGTGCGTGCCGCGTATGGCACCGGGATCCAGGTCACCCAACCGTGGTCGCCGCACTCTGCGGACATCCTGGTCGTACCCGGCGGTGGCTACACACAACGTGACAAGCCAGGGATCTGGGCAGAAATCGACCGTGGTGTCCTGCCTCTAGCCTTGACGGAATGTCCGCGCGAAGGTCTCACCATCACATCGGTGTGCACCGGGGCCATTCTGCTGGGCGCGGCCGGACTGGTAAAGGGACGCCCCTGCACCACCCATCACCGTGCCCTTGACACGCTCGAACAACACGGTGGCCTCGTCAAGAACGCACGGGTGGTCGACGACGGCGACCTGGTGACAGCGGGCGGCATCACCTCCGGGCTGGAACTGGCCATATGGCTGGCCCGACGCGAACTCGGCGCCGACGTGGTGACCGGACTCGAGGAGATGCTGGAGTACGAAGCACGCGGAACAGTCTGGGCCGCATGACCACCGGCGCAGGCACGGACCGAGATCCCAATGGAGCCTGGGCCTCTCGCCCATGGTCCAGCGAAAGCCGGACTCGAAATACCTGTTTATCCTGCCGGGCGCCACAGGTGCATGCCCATTCCCGGATATGCAAGGGATTCTTCCCACCCAGCACCCCGCACACCGAACACAGTTGAGTGGAGGAGAACCAGCGGTCCACCTTGCCGAAGGTGCGGCCGTACCGGTGGGCTTTCTCCTCCAGCATGCAGGTGAACACCCCCCAGCCCGCGTCGTGGACGGATTTCGCCAACGGGTGCGCGCTAATCCTGTGACGCACAAGTCCTCGACGTACACCGCTTGGTTCTCGCAATGATTTGTGTCGAATGCTTGTGCGTCCAATCCCGGGTCCGCATCTTCGATGACGTGAGCCCCACGCAATAGCCCCGGTGGAACGCATCCGCGTTCGCTGCGGGTCAGCCGTCCGAACGCAACGCTTCCAGCAGCATCGGCAGCGAGCGGTGCAGTTCACGTTCCCAGTACGGCGGGCTGTGCGTTCCGGCGGTGAAATGGGTGACCGGGTCGGCGCCCAGTGCCCGCAGCCGATCTGCTACGGTACGGCTGCTCTCGTGCATCACCGCCTCGGTCAGGTCCACCACATCCGGTGGGAATTCCGCGGCCAGCCGGTCGATTTCGGGAAACAACGGTTCCCGGGAAGTGCCGGGCGGGTCCAGGTCGCCGATAGTGCCGTCACCGCTGGACAGATACACCGGTAACCCGGTCAGCGCATCGGCCAGATGGTAGAGGTCGTTCGCTTCCCAGACCGCTCGGTCGCGCACCGGATCCCCCCACAAGCCCTGGCCGTCGACGCCGACGAACCGGGCTGCCGCCAGCAACACCTCGGCACGCTGCAACGGGGACAACCACCCGCTGTAGCTCGCCGCCGCCCGGAACATTCCGGGCCGCTGCGCCGCATATATCAGCGCGCCGTATCCACCCTGCGACAAGCCGGCGATCACCCGGTCCGGACCCGCCCCGTAGTCGCGTTCGAGCAGCGGAATCAGCTCGTCGAGATGGAAGGAGCGCACCGCGGGCGGTCCACCGCGGCCGTCGTTGTACCGGTCACTGTAGAAGCCGAACATGGGCATACCAGGGACCACAACCAACACGTCCCGCAGTTCCGGCAGTACCTCGATGTCGCTGTCGTTCGTCCAGCTCAGATGATCCCCGTCGCCACCGGGCAGCAAATAGAGCACGGGCCAGGTGCGGCCTGGCGCACGCTCCGCCCAGCCGTCCGGGGTGATCAGACGGACCGCCGCGGAGCCGCCGAGCGCCGGTGAAGCGACGGTGAGGTCGACCACCCGATCGTCGGCCCGCTGCTGCTCCGTCACCTCTACACCCGCCGGGCCGGGAGCGGGAGCCGGTGGATCGTGACCAGCTTCCGTTCCGCACCCGGTCGCTACCGAAGCCGTCAGCAGCAGGCCTGCCAGGCTTGTTCCGAGCCGGTTCCCGCGCAGTAGATCGAACATGCCTCGACGCTATGGAAGGTCGCTCGTCTCCACATCAGGACCAACCCTGATCTGTTCCCGGATACCCTCTGTTTCGTTGTGTGCAGGAACGCCACCGAATTCGACTGTCACGGAGGGGCCTGGAGCCCGTACCTAGCGTGGCTTTTCTCGCGAACATCACTCGCACCACAAACTCCGCAGGCTACGAACTCGGTCTCTACGCGCCAGGACACGCAGAACGGCTGACGTAGATGCCGACTGGTGCGAGGACTGGGCCTGACTTCTGAGATGCGACCGATTGCGAACCTTTTGCCGTCTAATTCGGGCCAGAACGGAGAATGGTGTGTAATTCCTCTGCGACGCGCTGGTGATCGAACACCGCGAAATCGAGGCACGCGGCTGTGCGCTCGTCGAGCCTGCGGTACAGACCAACCGTGGCCAGCAGGGCATGCTCGATCTCCGGCGCATCGAATCCGGACCAGCACTGTTCCCGTTCGGCCTGCACGTCGTTGTCCATGCAGCCGCGTAAGCGCGTGCCCAGGTACCAGGTATCGAAGTCGCTGCCGTAGCGGGCCTGATGATCCCGCTCGATCCTGCGCAACAGTTCTGCTTTGAGGTCGGAGTCCCGCAGCTTCGCTGACCACGGCTCATCGCGCACAATCGCCTTGGCCTTCATCAGAGCGGCTACCCAGGCCCAGTTCACCGATTCCCAGAAATCCCGGCCGCCGGCGCCGATACGACCTTCGGTCGATGCGAGGCGGTGGCCCGCAGGCCGTCAAGGTTCAAGCGCTGCCCGGCAAGCAGTCAGGGCGGTGAGGATGACGTCGACCAGCCGCTGCTGCGGGTAGGGATCGACGAGATCGCCGGCGACCGAGAGCGTCTGGGGTCGCGCGTGAGCGAGCCCGACCAGGCAGTCCAAGGCGAGATCGGTGTCCAGGTCGGCCGGGAGCTCGCCGCGTTCGATCGCCCTGCGCAGCATGGCCGCGCCGGCGTCCCTGCGGGGTTGCCGCAGCGCGGAGTAGAAGGCTTGGGCCAGTCGCGGATTCCGGGTGGCTTCGGCCCCCAGGTCGGCAACGATCCGGGTCATGCGCTCATCGTTTCGGGCGTCGGTGGCGTCCGCGACATAACGGGCGACATCGCCACGCAGCGACCCCGTATCGGGCACCGGTACGGCGTTCCACGCCAGGTCCGCCACGATCTGCTCGATCATGGCCTGCTTGGATGCCCATCGCCGGTAGATCGCTGCCTTGCCGACCCCGGCGCGACGCGCGACCGCTTCCATCGACATCCGGGAATAACCGGATTCGGCGATCTCGTCCCACGCCGCCGCAGTAATCGCATCGGTGACATGCCCGCGCAGCAGGGCCGCACCGGCAACGGGCCGGGATCGGTTCGAGTCGGTCATCGCAGCCAGTCTAATAGAACGGAACGATACGGTTGCGTTCCATTATCGCCGACAGTTAGGCTATCGATACGGAACGGGACCGTTCCGACGCATTCACCGCCGGACTCACGGGGTTGTCATGAATGAAGCAGAGACCGATGTACTGGTCGTCGGCGGCGGCCCCACTGGACTGGTGCTGGCCTGCGCGCTTCGATTACAGGGAATCGCGGTCCGGGTGGTCGATGCCGCACCAGGACCGGCGACCACCTCTCGGGCGAACATCCTGCATGCTCGGGGTACCGAAGTCCTGGAACGCATCGGCGCCCTCGGTGATCTTCCGCAACGCTCGCTGACCGCACTCACCATCACCCAGTACCTCGACGGACAGCCAGCCGTCACAGTGCGATTCGGTGACCTCGGCGCAGGAACCCCGCACCCGGCCCTGTATGCGTCACAAGCCGATGTCGAACAACAATTGCGGCGGCGCCTTCGCGAGCTCGGTACCGATATCGAATGGAACTCCGCGATAACCGGCGCCGAGCAGGACGACAGCGGTGTCTCCGCGACCTTCGGCAACGGCACTTCCGTGCGGTGCCGATGGCTGGTCGGCTGCGACGGGGCGCACAGTACCGTGCGGAAACTGGCCGGGATCGCGTTCCCCGGCGTGCGGCTCACCGAACGGTTCCTTCTGGCCGACGTGTACGCCGAGTGGCCGGTCGACCGCTCCGGCGGGCACGGCTGGCCCCACCGCGATGGGCCGTTGTTCGCCGTGCCGATGCGCGAAGTCGGCCGCCCGGACAACCTGTGGCGGCTGATGGCCTACGACCCCACCGGCAACGACGACGAGCAGAGCGCAGAACAGATCGTCGACCGCTTCCGACAGTTGATACCCGAGCGCACCGGACGTACCGACATCCGCATCACGGATACGGCGTGGACCTCGGTGTTCCACGTTCACCGACGACTGGCAGGCAGCTACCGGCACCACAGGATCTTCCTCGCCGGCGACGCGGCCCACATCCACAGCCCATTGGGCGGGCAAGGGATCGTCACCGGAATCGGCGACGCGGAAAACCTCGCTTGGAAGCTCGCGCTCGTCGTCCAAAGGCATGCCACGGCCGCCCTATTGGACACCTATGAAGCCGAACGCCGGCCACTGGCCACCGACGTGTTGCGCAACACCACCACCGCGACACGCCTGCAAGTCGGTGACAGCCCGTTCTTCCGGTTCCTACGACGCCGGCTACTCGTACCGATCGCCGCCATACCCGCAGTACAGCGCCGAGCCAGCCAGATAGCGTCCCAACTGTGGGTGACTTACCGTCGCGGGCCCCTGAACCGCGGCATACGCTCTCGCATCGGACGCTCACCCCGTCCCGGCGACCGCATCCCGAACATGCCCTGCCGACACCTCGACGAAACACCCACCCATCTCTACGACCACCTGGGCCGACACTGGGTACTGCTGGTGCCCTCCCACGGCGATGCCGCCGCCTTCACCGCACCAGGAAGCCATTTGGGCCGCAACGCCGTTACGCTGGTCGCCGAACACACCACCGGACGACGAGACATACAACTCATCCGCCCGGATGCTCACCTGGCCTGGCGCGGCACCGACCCGAAGCGGCTCACCCGGTGGCTCGAAGACGCCCTCCAGGATGGAACGGCCAGCCCCTGACCGAACGGCACCGGCGAGACTTCCCGGCACACCGCACGCCACCCCGGCAGATGGCAGGCCAGGCCGACGCGGACAAGTCCGGTCGCGAAGTCGCTTCTGGGCCCACCAGGTGGCTGGGATAGCCGGTCGTGGGCATAGGCAGCACGGCCAGCCGCCGCCACCGGCAGATCCTCGAGCGTGTCGGCGCCCATCACGTGGTGCTACCCGAGCACGATATGGGTGAAAGGGTGGCGCATCTGGTCACGGCAGATGATCGCCTACGCTGACAGCACTGCTCTACACCGAGCAGGCCACGATGACCGCCGCCGACCTGTGCGCGGAGTTGTCGATCAGCTCCGGTGCGGTATCGACCGCGATCAAACATCTGATGCCGGTCGGGCTATCGAACGGGTACCCGCACCGGGCAGCCGCCGCGACCACTACCGTTTCCGAGCCGGAGCCTGGGCGGCGCTGATGTCCCAGCAGAACACGATGCTGGCCACCATGCGCGACTCGGCGCAGGAAGGCATCGACGCCACCGGCCCGGACACCGTCACCGCGCGGCGCCTGCACGAGATGCAGGACTTCTACACCTTCATGCTCAACGAACTCGTCCCCTGATCGACCGCTGGCGCGAGCAATACACCGCCGACCACCCATCCCCGACCTGAGCTCGTAGCCCCTCCGCGCGAGAAAGCGGCGGGCAACCATCCTGGCAAGCAGGGGCGCAGCGCGGCTGGCCGCGGGACAGCGGTTTGCGTTCGCCGTGGTCTATACGGCATCTTTACTGCAGGAGAGCCGGGAAGTCTGGTCGGCACACCTGGCCCGGATGTGGGCCGGGGTCGCCGACGATGAAAGACGACCCACATTGATGAGTTCTCCCCGCCCTCGCCCCGCACTGTTCGCTCGCGGTTCCTGGCCCGAAGCACGGCGGATCACCGCCCTTCTGCGCACCGAGACCGCGGGTGGCGTGCTGCTGATCATCGCCGCGACTGCAGGTTTGATCTGGGCAAACACCCCATGGTCGGGCGCCTACGAGGCGCTTCGCAACTTCCAGTTGGGGCCGTCGGGCCTGCATCTGGACCTTTCACTGGAGACCTGGGCCGCTGACGGGCTGTTGGCGGTGTTCTTCTTCGTCGTCGGGCTCGAACTCAAACGCGAATTCGTCGCGGGCGATCTGCATGATCCACGCCGGGCCGCGCTGCCGGTGGTGGCCGCGGTCGGCGGAATGATCGGACCGGCATTGATCTTCCTGGCTTTCAACGCCGGCAACGGCGACGCCGTACGGGGGTGGGCGATTCCCACGGCCACCGATATCGCGTTCGCGCTGGCGGTACTGGCGGTGGTGAGCTCGCACCTGCCCACCGCCCTACGTACCTTCTTGCTCACACTCGCCGTGGTCGACGACCTACTCGCGGTGACGGTGATCGCGATCTTCTACACCGACGAACTCCAGCTGCCCTACCTCGGTTTGGCACTGATACCGCTGGCCGCCTTCGCCGTCGCCGTCCAGCGCGGGATCCGGTCGGTGTGGATACTGGTACCGCTGGCGTTGACGACCTGGTGGCTGGTGCACGAATCCGGCGTGCACGCCACGGTCGCCGGTGTATTGCTGGGCTTCACCGTGCCCGTGCTCACCACCCGATCGGGCCGCAGCACCCCGTCCAAACGGGACCCCGGCCTCGCCGAGTGGTTCGAACACCGCATCCGGCCGCTGTCGGCCGGGGTCGCGGTACCGATTTTCGCGTTCTTCGCCGCCGGGGTCACCATCGGCGGGCTCGACGGGATGGTCGACTCCCTCACCGATCGGGTGACGCTCGGGATCGTCGTGGGCCTGGTAGCCGGCAAGGCCCTCGGAATTGTGGCCACGACCTTCATCACCGCCAAGCTCACTCGTGCCGAATTGGACACCGACCTGAGCTGGATGGATGTCATCGGAGTAGCCCTGCTCGGCGGTATCGGGTTCACGGTTTCGCTGCTGATCGGGGAACTGGCATTCGCCGACCAGCCACTGTGGGAAGACCATGTCCGGATCGGCGTTCTCGTCGGCACCCTCACAGCGGCGTTCCTGGCGAGCATTCTGTTGCGGCGGCGTAACAGTGTCTATCGCCGCATCGCCGAAAAAGAGGCCCGGGACGACGACAACGACGGTACTCCCGACGTCTACCAGCAAGGGTCGTGACCATGCCGTCAGCTTTCGATGCCCACCCCGCATCGGAAAAGGGGGCCGGCGAACGGTTTCGGCTTACATCCACGCCCCTAGCGGTGAGGTGATCCGCCTGGGAAGACCGAGTTTACGGCCGGTAGTGAGACGGGCATTCTCTCGATCATGTCTCGACAGTTTCAGGTTGTCATCGACTGCCACGATCCAGATCGGATGGCCGCCTTCTGGTCGGCGGCCCTGGGCTACCAGATCGACCCGGTTCCCGGCGGCTATGACAATTGGATGGACTATCAGATCGGTCAGGGGTTCGCGGAGAACGAAAGGGTCCGCTTCGCTGCGGTATACAACCCGCGAGGGCCGGAGCGGCTGTGTTTCCTCGGGGTGCCGGAATCCAAAACCGTCAAGAACCGCCTGCACCTGGACATTCAGGCGACCCTTCCGGACGACTCGCTGGCCCGCAAGATCGAGCGGGTCGACACGCTGGTGGCCGAACTGCGCGGCCTCGGGGGTACTGCGCGGCGTACCGGCCGGGAGCGCGGTCAGTACTTCGTGACCATGACCGATGTCGAGGGCAACGAATTCTGCGTGCATTGATCCGTGGGCCGGCCGTTGCGGCTCGGCTGGTCATCGGTGCGTGGTGCGAGCAGACGACGCTACTCGGCACGGCACGCTGTACCGGCGAACAGCGGCACCGAACCCGGACCCGGGTTGCCGCGGCCCCGCCGCGGTCAGCGACGAACGCGATACCGCAGATTCGCGATACCGCAGATTGCAGCACCCGGTCGCCCTGGACGACGGTATCGGGGTTTCGAGTAGATGCTGCCCGTCCACCGGCCCTAAATACCGCTTTCCCGACCCGAAAACGATCGGCACGACGATACGATCGCCCGCTGACGAGCCGGCGCGACCGGGGTCACGCGCACAGACCGGTCCGTGGTTCATGAGGAAGCTGTAGCGGCTATCTTCACCTGTCGGCCGGGAGACGTGGACAGACGCGACCCCTGCCGGAAGCCAACCGCCGACTCGCCGATGGACTCCGAACTGCCCCGGCAGGAATCAGCGCTGAGCCGACAACAGCTCTGCCAGGGCCGACGCTGTTTCCGGGTGGGCCGCGAGCAATGCGCTCGCTGCCGGGGTCGATCCGGTCCGGATCTCCTGCCATTCACCCTCGTGACCCAGCAACATCGCGTACGCGTCGCAGGCTGCGGGGTGCGCGCGCAGCAGTTCGGCCGCCGGCCCACCCGGGGCGGCAGCCGGTCCGGTACCGGCAGGCCGACGCTGCGGACGTGACCACGGCGGGATGAAGGCTTCGATACCTGCCCGGTCGCCGGGGAAGGTCCGACCGGCCTCTCTGGTCAGCGCCGGAATCAGTTCACCCGCCTGACTGCGCAGGGTGGTGATCAGGCTCGGCAGCCACGGCAGCAGGATCGCGTCGGGCAACCGGCCGAACGCCTTGGACAGCTGTTCGACCACGAACGATTTGATCGACGGCACTGGATCCATGGCCTGGATGAAACCGCTCAGATACTGCGGGAAGGCCGGGACCACCAGCGGGTTGGCGAGCATATCGTCGCAGCGTTCGCGCAGGTCCGGCAGGGTCAGCATGCCCAGCTGCAGCCGGGTGGCCCAGAGCAGCGCGACCTTGGCCGCCGGCTCCGGATGCGATTGCTGTACGGCCAGCTCGAGCTGGCTGTGATCGCAGCCCAGTGATAGCGCCAGGTTCTCCATACCGAATAAGAAACCAAGCATGGCCGCGACAGACCGGACGCCGGTGGCGTCGTCGATGAACGCGGTGGGCAGCAGGGTGCAGTAGTGGGCGTAGCCGGCGGTGACGAAACGACCGCACCAGCCCGGCAGGCCGGTATCAGTGGCACGGTAGTAGTCGATCAGTGCCCTGATCCGGCGCAGCACCTCGGGGGCGCCGTCGACGGTACGTTCGGCGGTGAGCAGTTCCACCGCGCGGCCGCCGAGTTCATCGGCCAGCCGCACCGAACCCAGGTAGACCAGCGCGTCCTCGACCGCGGCCAGCGCACTTGCCGCCGTGGCCTCCGCACAGTTGACCTCCGACCGCAGGCGCTGTTCGAGCACCTGCTCGACAGTGACACCCTCATAGCCCAGCTCCACCAGGTCACGCTGGTATTTACCGATCGCGACATCCCAGCTTTCCTGAATGGAGCGCTCACCGAGCCCGCGCGAACCCATGATCGGGCGCACCGCGGCACCCGGCAGCAGTCTGCGCAGCATCCACAGCAGGTCCGAACCGGGGCGCAGCTGCGGGGCGGCATCCAGATCGAGCAGCGTGCGCTGGATGCGGGTGTTGGCCGGGTCGATACCGAGCGTGGCCAGCCGGTCGTAGACGTCCCGCGCGAGCGGCGGCAGGGCGTCGTAACCGACTCGGCCGATACGGTCGCCACCGAGCAGGATCTCGCAGAGCCGGCGCACATCCCGGCGACCCGGCACCCGATCCTTCTCGATACAGGTGATCGCCGCATCCTGGAAGTCGTACGGTGTGGGCCGGGCCCGCTCACGCATGCCCGCCAGCAATATCGAAGTCTCGTAGATCGCGATGGCGTCGGCGGTACTGGCAAGGTACCCGTTGCGGCGCGCCAACCGCACGATATCGACCGACCACTCCAGCAGCTCCGCCTCGTCCACCGTGTCCAGCCGAGGCGGTGTGGACAGGAAGCCCGACAGTTGATCGGCCACATCCACGGGCCCGGCGCTCGGATCGGGCGGCGCGGCTTTCGCTACTGCTTTCTTCGCGGCTGCTTTCATCCCCGAAGCGGACCCTGCGGCGAGGGCGAACGGGCGAACGCGGCTGCGTTTCACTCCTTTGGACCAGGTCGCGGCGGCGATGGAAACTGATCCGGCGGCCAGCCCGAACTGGGCTTCGATGGCCGAATGACTGGACGGGATCAGGCCGTATTGCCAGGTGGTCCCGGTCGGCGGGTCGATCTCGAACGTGGCCTGCGATTCCAGGCCGAACTGCTCGACCCGGCTCGCGGCGTGGAAGGCCCCGCACACATACAGGCAGGACGCCGGATCCGCGCCGGACTTGTTCAGGTGTTCGCGCATCCGCGTCCACATATAGCGTTCGCGATCCTCGTCGCGGTCGGTTCCGGTGGTCCGCAGCCGCCGGAACAGGCTGCCGATGAGCACCATGACCTGCCGGTAGGTGTCGTAGTCGGCAGTCGAGAGCGGTTGTTCCACGTACTGGTCCCACCACTCCGACCAGTGCCGCACCTTGCCGTGGTGTAGCAGGTGGGCTTCGAGTTCCGCGAAATGCGGGCGTAGATCGCCGATCTCGATACCGACGGCGTCACCGTGCAGCTTCGTTTCCCCAACCGTGGGCTCGACGGACTCTGGTTCCGCCGCCATCGGCCCTGGTTCCGCCGACGCCGGCTCATCGTTGCGGGGCATCCATTGGAAGATGTGATCGGTGGAGCGATCCACGCACACCAACTCCACGCCTGGCGTGGTCAGCGCGTACGAGATGGCCTGGTATTCGGCCGACGCCTCGGTGATCGGTGCGACCACCGAAAGCGGCGCCCAGGCGGCGGGAAAACTCTCGACCACGCCGGCCCACGCCTGCACCGCCACGGGGAGAGTGCAGTTGCGCAGCTCGTCGAGCATCGGACGCATATCCTCGCAGAGCTCGAGGTAGATCACCTTCGGCTGTTTCTCGCGCAGGCGGCGCACCATCGCCAGACCGGATGCGGGCGAATGATGACAGACCGGGAAAATCTCCAGCTTCTCGCGCAGTGCCCGATCCACATCGTCGACCATTCCGGTCAGGATCTCCGCGACCACCCCTGGCTCACCGGCGAACTCCGCTGCCGCGGTCCTCAGCTGCTCACGCAGCGGCGCGAACAGAGTCACGAAAGCCTCGCGATGGCTGCACGGCCGCCCTCCAGGAAGGGTTCCCAGTCGCCGCCGAGGTCTTTGCTGCGCGGCTCGACCACTCCGTGCCAGAACTTGTTGAGGATGGCCAGATCCTCCGGTGCCCGCCGTGCCAGCGAACCCACCAGCGAACCGGCCAGGATTTCTGGGCGCAGCACGGCTTCGCCGAAGAACTGACTGTGCAGGATGGCGTCCTCGAGTACGCCGATCTGCTCGGCGGTCGACAGCGCCGATTCCAGCTTCTCGTCGTCGCTGCCGGCCGCATCGGCCGCGGCCCGCAGATCGGCGAAACTGTCGAGCAGGATGTCGAGCAGGGTAGGTGGCAATTCCAGCTCGATCTGGTGGCGGCGCAACAATTCCGCGGTGCGGAAGCGCACGATTTCCGCTTCGCTGCGTTTATTGGTGACCACCGGGATCCGCACGAAGTTGAAGCGCCGCTTCAACGCCGAGGACAGATCGTTCACGCCGCGGTCGCGGCTGTTGGCTGTGGCGATGATGGAGAAACCTGGTTTGGCGAACACGATATTGTCGGAATCGAGTTCGGGGATGGACACGTACTTCTCGGACAGGATCGAGATGAGCGCATCCTGTACATCGCTGGTAGAGCGGGTGAGCTCCTCGAAGCGGCCGATAACGCCCTGCTCCATCGCGGTCATGATGGGTGAGGGAATCATCGATTCGCGTGACTGTCCCTTGGCGATGACCATCGAGATATTCCATGAGTACTTGATGTGGTCCTCGGTGGTGCCCGCGGTGCCCTGTACGACCAGGGTGGAGTTGCGGCTGATGGCCGCCGAGAGCAGTTCGGCCAGCCAACTCTTTCCGGTGCCGGGATCGCCGATCAGCAGCAGGCCACGATCGGAGGCCAGGGTGACGATGCTGCGTTCGACGAAACTGCGGTCACCGAACCATTTCTGATCGATCGTGCGGTCGAGGCCGTCGGAGCGTTCGGAGCCGAGGATGAACAGCCGCACCATCTTCGGGCTCAGCCGCCAAGCGAACGGTTTCGGGCCGCTATCGATGGATTCCAGCCAGTCCAGCTCCTCGGCGTATTTGATTTCGGCGGGTGCGCGCAGGGTGGTGTCGGTCACGATGTGGAGGTCTCCTAGTCGAGAAAGTTCTTGAGTTCGTTGACGAGTTTCTGGATGCGGCCGGAGATCACGGGGGTGCCCATCGCCTTGAACCGTTCGCGGAACCAGGGGTTCACGCTCTGGTGCCCGGAACTGTTGACGGAACCGACGGGGATGAATTTCACCCCGCTGCGGTGCACCGCCTGAATGCCCTCGAACAACGGCTGGGAACGGTCGAACTCGTAGAAGTCCGAGATCCACACCATCACGGTGTTGGCGGGATCGGCGATCTTGGGTTGCGCCATCGCCATGGCGACCGGCCCGTCGTTGCCCCCGCCGAGTTTTGTGCGCAGCAGTACCTCGAAGGGGTCGTGGATCCACGGCGTGAGGTCCAGAGCGCGGGTATCGAAGGCGATGAGGTGCACATCGACCTTCGGGAGCCCGGCGAAAATGGAGGCCAGGATGGTGCAGTTGACCATCGAATCGACCATCGAACCCGACTGGTCGACCACCACGATCATGCGTGCGGGCACGGTTCGTTTCGCGGTCTGGCGATAGAACAACCGGTCGACGTAGAGGCGTTCGTCTTCTGGGTTCCAGTTGGTCAGATTCTTCCAGATCGTACGGTCCACATCGAGATTGCGCAGGATTCGTTTCGGCGGCACCGACCGGTCGACGGTACCGGCCGAACTCTGCTGGACCTGAGTGCGCAGTACCTCGGCCACCTCGTCGACGTAACGGCGGATCAGCCGTTTGGCGTTGGCGAGTGCGACACCGGACAGGTTCGCCTTGTCGCGCAACAACTGTTCGATCAGCGACATGCTAGGGGTGAGCCGCGCCGAGAGCACTGGGTCGGCCAGGACTTCACGCAGATGCATCCGCGCGACCAACTCGCCCTCGATCTTGCCGAGCGCAGCCTGGGTATCGCCGTCCCTGTTGCCCGAACCGCCCAGCAGAGCACGCAGGTGGCCCGCGTCGGCCTGCCAGTTCGCGAGCTGAGTGGCGCTGACGGTGCCGGAGCCGGTGGCGAACACGTTGAGCAAGAGTTTCGATATCAATGCGGCATTGCGGACTTCGAGGTCTCGGGCCGATGCCGGGCCCGGCGTCGGGTCACCGGTCCCGGGTACGTCTGTTTCGGATCGGGAGCCCACTCCACCGGATTCGGAATCCGGATCCGGTGGACCGGCTTCGGTACCGGCGCCCACGGATTCCGGAAGCTGCGGCGTCGCTTCGCCGAACTCCATGCCGAGCCTGCCGAATTCATTGCTGAGTTCAGGGAATCGCTGAATAACCGTATCGACGGCGATACCGGCGTCCAGCAATGCAGGTGGTAATCCGAGGTCGTCGAGGATCGAGACGCCGGCCGAGTCCAGAGTGGGCTGCGGTTCGGGGTCGAAGATTCCGGCGAGCAGACGCCAGTACAGGATCTGCCGCTGGGTTTCGCGGATATCGGGTTGCGCAGGGCCGGCCTGTTCGTGAGCTGTGGTCATCAGCGCAGCAACCGTCCCGCCCGCTCGCGCAGTACCACGACCGCGTCACCGGACCGGGCCAGGGCTTTGGCGGTCTTCGGATCGGTTGGGCCCTGCGCCCAGTCGCCGGTATGCGCCGACGTGGTCGCCTTCTTGAACACGTATTCGATCGCGAGAGGGCGCAGGCGCCACTGTCCGCCGTCCCAGCGCACCAGGCCCAGGCATGCCGTGGATTTGGCGACGAGGGCCGCGGTGAGCGGACCGCTCCGGGGCAACCGGTCGAGTTCGATCGGCAGGCGATGACCGTCGATGACGAAAGCGCCGTCCTCGAAGCGATGGTTCTCCACCAGCACCGGTTCACCCAGGTGCACTGGATGTCGGTCCAGCGGCGCTGCCGCGGCCGCGACGGCCTTCGGAAGCTGGATGCGCGCGGTGGTGAACGGGTCGGCCGGTTCGCCGAGTTCGGCGTTCGCATCTTCCCAGATCAGATCGCCGCTCATGGTGAGCGACATATTCGTCACCGTGACGGTACGGCGTTCGGCCAGGGCCTGCAGCAGGCGCGGGTTTTCCCCGAGTATCTGCCAGACGGCCGGTCCGACGATCGTCTCGACCTTGGCCGCACCGATGCTCACCCGCACCAGCCGCGCGGGTTCGGTTCCGGCTTCCAGGATCGCGTGGACCTGAGCCTGCACCGCTGTTCCGTGCTCGTGCATATCGACACCGACCGGCAGCAGCCGTCCCGATACCGTCTCGGCATCGATAACCGGCGCGCCGCGCCAGGTCAGCAGTAATGCCTGCGACCACAGGTCGGCCCAGCGCCGGACCGGTATCCGGTCCAGCGTCGCGATCGGCGCACCGGCGCGCAGTTCGGCGGTGAATCCGTCGAGCAGTACGGCAAGCCGACGCAGTTCGGGCGCGGCCCACAGCGCTTCGATGGTTCGATCGGCGGCGGAAACCAAGTCGTGATCGACCCCGCGCCAGCCGTTGATCGCCAGTTCCTGCAGCCAGGCCCGGCAACCCTCGACCACACCGCCCGGCACCGCCGGTGGCGCGGCCGCTCCACCGGATGCCCGCTCCCGCCCGACCGCCGTATCGAATCGGCAGAGCAACCCGTCGTGGACAGCGCCCAGCAGGGCAGCGCGACCGGCGGCCAGCGCGCCGAGCTGCTCGGGTCCGACCGAACCCGCGGCGAGTGCGTCGACGGCCGCGGCGACCGCCGCGGCCAGCGGCGATCCGGTCACGGCGGCGCTCAGGCCCGCAAGCGCTTCCGCGGCTTCCGCACCGATCCGGCCGAAGCCGTCGAGGAGGGCGGTATCGAATTCGTCGATCACATCCAGTGCCTCGGCGATACCGGTATCCGGGGCGGCGGTCAGCGCCGCCAGTTGCATTCCGAGCATCAGGCCGGTGCTCCCACCGCCGGGAACCAGTGCAATTCGGGAATCGGTGCGGTGGAGCCGGGTTTTTCCAGATAGCTCAGATGCCGCAGGAACCTGCTGAACACGAC
The DNA here is from genome assembly GCF_002081715.1 of Nocardia donostiensis. GTDB lineage: Bacteria > Actinomycetota > Actinomycetes > Mycobacteriales > Mycobacteriaceae > Nocardia > Nocardia donostiensis. The sequence continues at coordinate 49,563 of NZ_MUKP01000006.1, forward strand.
AGCCGCTGGGGTTGATGCGTGGGTTGGGTGCAATCGGGCGAAGATATCGCCGTCCTCGGGTACGTCCACACCGAGGAAGCGCGCAACACGATCCATGCCGTATTGCAGAACCGCTTCGGCCAACAGTGACCGAATATGCTTACACGCGTAGCCACCGGAGTGCCCACCGCACGGCCTGTTGTTGTTGGTACTGCAGCTGAGCCCGTGCTCGCGCGCGGAGATCGACGACACGTAGACGCGTGCGATATCCGATCCGCTCGACACCACTCCCTGCAATCGCCCATCGGCCATCTCCACGAACGGCACCTTGCCGAGCTTTCGCGGCGCCACCACCGGCAGCATCTGTACCACCGAAGAGCGTTGCTGCTCTTGATCATCGGAGCTCATGGGATCCCCTCCCGTCTCTCATCACACCGATAACTTAGGCGACCCCACCGACAGGTATCGGTCCGTCGATCGGCACCGTGCATCGCACCGGTGCCACTGCCGGCGGGTTCACCTACCCGACAATGCGGTCGAGGTCCGCTCTCGGCCGCTGGGTTCGAGCACGGTATTTCATCGCCCGAACTGATCACCGGCCGTCACCGAAAATCGGTGCGTCCAACGCGCGGCTGGTTCGTCTGAGGAAGCGGACTCTCATCCACACCGGATGTGGGCACACCTTCTTCCGAGAGGAATCCTCCGATGACCATCCGTCTGTCAAACCACCTCTTCGACCACGTCGCGAGTACGCGATGACCGCCCCGGCCGTCGTGGTCGAGGACCTACACGTCGCCTACGGCAAAATCTGGGCCCTCGACGGTATCGATCTGGAAGCTGCTGCGGGGACGACACTCGGGGTGCTCGGTCACAACGGTGCGGGTAAGACCACCCTGATCCGCGCCCTGACCACCCTGGTGCGTCCCACTGTCGGCCGCGTGCAGATCGGAGGTCTCGACGTGGTTGCCGACGCCACCGAGGTTCGCCGCCGGATCGGGGTGACCGGGCAATACGCCGGGCTCGACGAATTCCTCACCGCCCGGGAGAATGTGGAGCTGATCGGCCGCCTGACCGGGCTGCGCCGTACCGCCCGCATACGAGCCGACGCGCTGATCGACCGGCTCGGGATGGGCGAGTACGCGTCCCGACGGGTGGGGGAACTGTCCGGCGGTTCCCGCCGCCGCGTCGATCTGGCCGCCAGTCTCATCGGCGACCCGTCGGTGTTGTTCCTCGACGAGCCGACCACCGGTCTGGATCCCCTCGCCCGCGCCGGAGTGTGGGACGTCGTCGACGAGCTCACCACGGCGGGCACCACCGTTGTACTCACGACCCAGTATCTCGAGGAAGCCGACCGGCTCGCCGACCACATCGTGGTCCTGAGCCGCGGCCGGGTCGCTGCCCGCGGTACCCCCGCCGAGCTGAAACGGATCGTCGGCGGCAAGGTCGTGCACGCCACCCTGCCCATCCACCGAATCGCGGACCTGCCGTTCACCCCGGACACCGACCGGGTCGACGGCACCAGGGTTCGGGTATCGGTCACCGTCGACGACGCCCCCACCGCGACCGCGTTGGTCGCCGACCTGCATCGCGGCCGCATCGAGGTCACCGATCTGGATGTCACCTCCCCGAGCCTCGATGACGTCTTCACACACCTCGCCCACACCACCGGAGTCCCCCGATGACCACCACGACCACGATCGAACGTTCCCCGATCGGGAGCCGGCTCGCCGCCCTGACCGTCCGGAACCTGCGCACCAGCGCCCGCGTCCCGCAGCTGCTGATGTTCTCACTGACCATGCCGATGGCGATGCTCATACTGTTCAGTCATGTGTTCCGCAGCGTCGCCGCCGGCCCCGGCTTCCCGGCCGGGGTCGGCTACATCGACTTCCTCACCCCGGCCATGCTCGCCGTATCCACGGTGATGGCCGGCACCAACGCCGGAGTCTCGGCCGCGATCGATCACACCAACGGCCTGCACGACCGCTTCGCGGCCCTGCCGATGCGGGCGACGTTGCCCGGAGCGGCTCGCACCATCAACGAAGCCGTCTTCACCCTCGCCCGGGCCGCACTGCTCGGAATCGCCGCAGTGCTGCTGGGTTTCGACTTCCACGGCAGCGTCGTCGATGCCTGCGCCGCGGTCGTGATCCTGGTGGTGCTGGCGGGGGCGATGAGCGCCTTGTTCGGGCTGCTCGGGGACCGGCTAGGCCGGCCGGACGTGGTCCAGTTCGCCGGGATGATGGTGATGATGCCGTTGATGTTCATCTCGAGTGCGTTCGCACCGATCGAGACCATGCCTGGCTGGATGCAGGCTCTGGCCACGGTGAATCCGGTCGCACACGCCACCGACGCCCTGCGCGGGCACGTACTCGGCACCGCCACCACCGGCGACACCGCCACCGCCTTGGGTTCGGCGACCGGACTGTGGGCCGCGGTCATCGCGGTCCCCGTCCTCACCCGCCTGATTCGACCGACACGCGCTCGCTGAACGACGACGCGCCCGTCCGTCCCTTCCAGACGGGGACGGACGGGCAAGTTCTGTGGGTTCGCCGTGCGCCGGAACCGCGCACCCCTATGGCCTCTACCAGCGAGAAGTAGAGGCCATAGGGGTGCTGTTCCAGCGGATACGCCCGGTGTGGGCGTCGACGGCGCTCACGTGGCGGCGTCGAGCAGATGCAGTTCCTCCGCCACGATCAGATCAACCTCTTCACTGGTCAGATCCGACAACAGATGTGTCGTCAGCATCGCTCTCACCTCCTCATCGCGCTTCGCTGATCCGTCGAATCGGAGAACCCGACATCGACACCCATACAGACGTGACACCCCCGGATCCGGACGCAGGATGCGTCCGATCACGGTCCCCGTCGTCGGTACCGATGAGGACGGACCAAGGCTCGCCACCGCGGCGGCGGGCGAGGATGCTGGAAACGGAGAGGAGGTCAGGATCATGAGCGAGACAACGGCCACTACCCCACAGCCGCAACACGGTGATCTCGACCAGCTCTGGCGTCGCTTCTCCAGCGACCTGCGGGCCTTCATCGCCCGCCGGGTCTCGCGCCAGGAAGACGCCGACGACATCCTGTCGATCGTCTTCCTGCGAATGGCCAAAAGCCTGGACAAGGTGCGCGATCAGGACCGTCTGCTGGGCTGGATGTATGCCATCACCCGCAACGCCATCACCGACTACTACCGGTCCGCGTCCCATCGCCGCGAACTACCCGTCGACGCCGTCCCGGACAACCCGTACGCAGGCGATGGGGAGTCCGACACCGACGAAACGGCGGAGAAAGAACTCGCCTCGTGCCTGGTGCCGATGCTCTCCGCGCTGCCCGCAGAGCAGGCCGTGGCGGTGCAGATGGTCGACTTCGAGGCTCGCACGCACGCCGCCGCTGCCGATGAGGCGGGTATCTCGGTGTCCGGTATGAAATCCCGCGTGCAACGCGGCCGCGCCGCCCTGCAGGCTCAACTGCACGCCTGTTGTCTGATCAGCCAGGACCGCACCGGCCACGTGCACGACTACCAACCCCGCGACGGAGGCTGTGGTGGACGGACCTGCGCCTGTGGCGCCATATCCCAGTCGGACCAGTAGACCGGCATACCGGCTCGACAACGGCCACCGTCACCTCCACGTTCCCACGGCCGGACAAAGATGCGGTACGAGCCGCTCGAGGCTCGCACCGCATCATGCCGGGTGAGGGGCTACTGGCAGCCGCACCCGCCGCCGACCGTCGCCGCCGGGGCGCAGCACGCCACCTTTTCGCTGTGATCACAGCATGTGGTCTGCCGTTCGGCGCTGCAACAGGTGGGTGCTGCAGGCTGCAGGGGTGCGTCGGTCCGATGTGTCGCCGGGGGCTCGAATCGTTTCGAGTTGGTCATGGTGACCTCCTTGATTCGTGGGGATGGGCACCTGGACAGACGAGTGCGGACAGAAAAGGACGCACTCGGGCCACCATGCGGCAACCGCACTCCGGATGAGCAGGCATCGCGCCGAACGACTCACCGTTCGCCACCGACGTCCCTCTCATTCCGACCGGCAGGTGCGAACCCCTGGACCCGCACCGGACCCATGTCGAGGGTTGGTCAGTTGAGGGGGCTGCGGCGTTCGAGGAAGACGGTGTCGTGCCAGGCGCCGTTGAGCTGACCGATACGCTCGCGGACGCCGACGGTGCGGTAGCCGGCGGAATGGTGCAGGGCCAGCGCGGCGCGGTTTTCGGGGAAGACCGAAGCCTGCAGGGTCCACAGTCCCGCTTCGTCGGCGGCGATGACCTGGTGGCGGATCAGGGCTTTGCCGACGCCGCGGCCGCGCATGCCATCGGCGACGAAGACCTGACTGTCGGCGATGCCGTGCTCGGCGGTCGGTGTCAGGACGGCCCAGCCGACGACGTGGTGCTCGATCTCGGCGACCCAGCGATGCTCCGGTGACCAGCGCCGCTCGAGGGCGGAGCGGGCGGGAACGTCGGTGTCGAAGGTGGCTGTGCCGGTGGCGATACCGTCAGCGTAGATGGCGCGCACGTCGTCCCAATCGGCATCGGTCATGGCGCGGACGGTGACGTCGTCGGGGAGGTCTTCGGGGCAGCAGGGTCGAGGGGCGAGCACACCCATGACGGCGTCGGCTGCGTGTGGCAGGCCGGTGCAGCAGGCGGGGTTGACCATGACGACAGTGGCAGTGCCGTTCTTGTGCACGGTGACGAATCCGACGTCGGCGAGTTTGCGGACATGGTGGGAGACGGTCGGTTGTCCGATCCCGAGCGCGTCGGACAGTTCGCCGACGGTTATCCCGGCTGGACGGGCGGCGACCTGGTGCAACAGCCGCACCCGGGTCGGGTCGGCCAGGCAGGAGAACCAGTTCGCATAGGTGGTTGCATCGGTCACCGGCAGCGCGTCGACCCACCGGCTGTCGGCGCCGCGGACGACTGGTGTCTCCAGCGAAGTCATACCTCCACTATATCGATCTACGTCGATGATTGCATTCATCGACGTCTGTCGATATAGTTCGGTTCCATTGATCGATGACCGTCGATGGAAGGAGAACTGCGATGACCGAGCTGCCAATTGTCGTGGTCGGGGCGGGCCCTATCGGGTTGGCCGCTGCCGCCGAACTGCGTGAGCGGGGTCTCGAGCCGTGGGTGTTCGAACGCGGTGCTGCCGCCGGGGCGGCGGTGTCGGAGTGGAACCATGTGCGGCTGTTCTCGCGATGGGGTGAGCTGATCGCCCCGGCGGCGCGCCAGCTATTGGGCGAGACCGGTTGGGTGGCGCCGGACGAGGACACCTATCCGACCGGCCGAGAGTGGGTGACCGGTTACCTGGCTCCCTTGGCCTCCGCCCTCGGTGAACAGGTGCGGTTCGAGACCGAGGTGATCGGGGTGACGCGGCGGGGCCGCGACCGGGTGGTCGATGCCGGGCGGGACAGTGAACCGCTGACGGTGCGTCTGCGGCGGGCCGATGGTGGTGAGGAGCGGGTACTCGCCCGCGCGGTGATCGATGCCTCCGGCACCTGGGGCTCCCCGAACCCGCTGGGTGGTGACGGGCTGCCCGCTCTCGGGGAGGCCGCTGCGGCGTCGGTGATCGAGTATCGGGTGCCGGATCTGGACGATGAGGCCGTGCGGGCGCGGTTCGCCGGCGCGCACACCGTGATCGCGGGTAGTGGACATTCGGCGTTGACCGCGATCGTAGCGCTGGCCGGTCTGGCGAAGCAGACCCCGGGGACCCGGTTGACCTGGGTGCTGCGCCGCGGGCAGGTCGGTGACACCTTCGGCGGCGGCGAGGCCGATCAGCTGCCCGCGCGAGGCGCGCTCGGGTTGCGGGCGAAACAGGCGGTCGAAGACGGGCTGCTGCAGGTGGTGACCGGGTTCCGCACCGCCACCGTCGAACCCGACGAGCAGGGCCGTTGGACGTTGGTGCCGGAGACCGGCGATAGCATTACCAGGGTCGACCGGATCCTCGCGGTGACCGGGTTCCGACCGCAGTTGTCGTGGTTGTCGGAGATTCGGCTCGGGTTGGATCCGGTGTTGCAGGCACCGGTGAAGCTGGCGCCGCTGATCGACCCGAACGTGCACTCGTGCGGGACCGTCTACCCGCACGGGGTGAAGGAGCTGTCGCACCCGGAGCCGGGTGTATTTCTGGCCGGGATGAAAAGCTACGGTCGAGCACCGACATTTTTGGCGATGACCGGCTATGAACAGGTGCGTTCTATTGCCGCCGCCCTGGCCGGAGACCACGAATCCGCCACCCGCGTCGAACTCACGCTTCCCGAGACCGGAGTATGTAGTGGTGCAGGCGTGTCCGACGAGCCCGAGACCACGGACGAGGGCGGGTGCGGTGCGGCGCCGACACGGCAGCTGATCGCCCTCGGTTCGGCGCCCGGTAACCGGTAGCCGATGACCGAGATCGACCTCGCTCCCGCACCCACCCCCCAGGTGTTGTCGCGGGCCGGTCGGCGGCGGGTGCTGGCGGTGTTGTGCCTGACACAGATCACCAGCTGGGGCATTCTCTACTACGCGTTCCCGGTGCTGTCGGTGTCGATCACCGCCGAGACGGGGTGGTCGGCGCCGACGATCACCGCCGCGTTCTCGGTGGGACAGCTCGCCACCGCACTCACCGGCATCCCGGTCGGCCGGGTACTGGACCGGACGGGCCCACGGCGTGTGATGTCCGCCGGTTCGATGCTGGCGGTGGTCGCGCTCGTTGTGGTCGCCAAAGCTCCCAACCTGGTGGTGTTCTACGCCGGTTGGGTGGCGGCCGGGGCAGGAATGGGGGCGGTGTTGTATCCGCCGGCCTTCGCGGCGCTGACCCGCTGGTGGGGTGAGGACCGCGTGAAGGCGCTGATGATCCTCACCCTCGCCGGTGGTCTGGCCAGCACCGTGTTCGCGCCTGTGACCTCGGCACTCGACGAGCGCACCGGGTGGCGCGGAACGTATCTGGTGCTGGCGGTGGTTCTCGCGGTCGTCACCATGCCTGCGCACTGGCTCGGCCTGCGAGAGCCGTGGCCGCGCCCACCGATCCCGACCGAGGCCGCGCACGCCGATCATTCCGCGATCGCACGCAGCCCGCGGTTCGCCGCGCTGGTGGTGACCTTGTGTTTGGCGGCGTTCGCCAGTTTCGCCGGCGTATTCAACCTCGTCGCACTGTTGCAGGAGCAAGGTTTCAACCCGAGCCTGGCAGCGTGGGCGCTCGGGTTGAGCGGGGCGGGGCAGGTGCTGGGCCGGATCGGGTATCTGCCGCTGGCCCGTCGTACCGGTGTCACCGCTCGCACCGTGCTGGTACTGGCTGCTCTCGCCACGACCACGGCGTTGGTGGGGGTGGTGTCGGCGGCGGCGGTATTGACCGCGGTGGCGATCGGCGCGGGGCTGGTGCGCGGGATCTTCACCCTGATTCAGGCCACCGCAATCACCGACCGGTGGGGCGCCACCCACTACGGGCGGCTCAACGGCCTGCTGTCGGCACCGGTGGTGATCGTCTCGGCGCTGGCCCCGTGGGCGGGAACCGTGCTCTCGGCGACCACCGGCAGCTACGCCCACGCCTACCTTGTCCTCGGCGGTATCGCCGCCCTCGCCGCGGTGATCGCGCCCCTGACCGGAACCATCGGATCGAAGAAAGAAACCTTGTGACAAGCGAATACACATACGACGCAGTGGTTATCGGGGGCGGCCAATCCGGTCTCGCCGCCGCCCACCACCTCACCCATCATGGTCACCGGACCGCAATCCTGGAAGCTGGCGCAGAGGCGACCGGGTCCTGGCCACGCTATTACGACAGCCTGACCCTGTTCTCACCCGCCCGTTACAGCAGTCTGCCCGGGCGCTGCTTCCCCGGTGACCCGGACCGGTACCCGCACCGCGACGAGGTCGTCGACTACCTGCGCTCCTACGCCGCCGCACTCGACGCCGATATCCACACCGGCACCCGTGTCGACGCCGTCACCAGCGGCGACGGCGCGTTCGCACTCACCACCGACACCGGCACGGCGTTCACCGCGGCGCGGGTGATCGCTGCGACCGGAACGTTCAGCTCCCCGTATCGGCCGATCCTGCCGGGACAGAACGGGTTCGGCGGGCAGATCCTGCACGCCTGCAACTACCGCAACCCAGCCGACTTCACCGGCCAGCGGGTGATCGTGGTCGGCGCCGGGAACTCCGCGGTGCAGATTGCCACCGAGCTGGCCGCCCACACCGAGGTGGTCTTGGCCAGTAGGGCGCCGGTGAAGTTCGTCCCGCAACGGCCGCTCGGCCGCGACGTGCACTTCTGGTTCACCATCACCGGTTTCGACGCCGCGCCCCTGGGCCGCCTCGTGCGCACACCACCGACCCAGCCCGTCTTGGACATCGGCCGATACCGTGCGGCACTCGGCGCCGAGAAACCGCCGCGCCGCCCGATGTTCACCACTCTCGAGCACAACAGCGCGGTCTGGCCGGACGGCAGCCGCACCCGGGTGGATACGGTCATCCTCGCCACCGGCTACACACCGAATCTGCCCTACCTGGCCGGGACCGGAGCCCTCACCGACTCCGGAGCACCACGGCACCGCTTCGGAATATCCACCACTCACCCGGGTCTGGGCTACCTCGGGCTGGAATGGCAGCGCACCCCGTCATCGAACTCATTGCGCGGCGTCGGCCGCGACGCGGCCTACCTCATCCACCGCCTGAAGCCCGCCGCGGCTCGGCTCACGGAGAAGGCACGATGAGCACATCCCTGGAAACAGCCTCGGATTCGATGGTGCGGGGCGGGCGGGTGACCTCCGCCGACGGCACCCCGATCACCTACCTGACCCGCGGCCACGGCCCAGTGATCCTCACGGTGCACGGCGGTTTGGGCAGCGCGGTGAGCATGCTGCCACTCGCCGGACACCTCGCCGGCGACCACACGGTGGTGGCCATGAACTGCCGCGGCCACGGCACCTCCGGCTCTCCTCAATCGCCACCCGACATCCGGCATGAGGTCGCCGACATCGCCGCCGTGATCGATGCGGTCGGCCCGATCGAGATGCTGTTCGGCTACTCCTACGGCGCGGTCCTGGCCCTGGAAACCACGCTCGCCGCCCCCGAGCGCATCCCCCTACTCGCCGTCTACGAACCGCCACTGCCCATCACCTACCCCATCCCCGACATCGCTTGCCTCGACACGGCCTTGGCGGCAGGTGAGTACGAGCAGCTACTGCTGCGGGCATCAGCCGCCGCCGGCGGGTTTTCACTCGCCGAACTGGCCGCGCTGCGGGAGGATCCATTGTGGTGGTTCAAGGTCGCCCAGGCGCCGACCTTGGCGGCGACCATGCGGGTGCTGGCCGGGCTGGACCCGGCTGTGGACCGCTATACCGCGATCACCGCACCGACCACGCTGATCACCGGCACCACCAGCGCCGACTACATCCTCGACGCCACGGACCTGCTCGCCGCCGTCCTACCGAACCCGACGCGGAAAACCCTGCACGGGCAAGGCCATCACGTCGACCCCGCAGTGCTGGCCGGTGCGCTGGCGCCACCACCGTCGCCCGATTAGCCGCGCGGGCCGCCTCGACTTCAGCCGCGGCCCGGCAACAGTTCGGCGATGAGCGCCTCGACCCGGGACCGGATCTCGTCCCGGATCGGGCGCACGGCCTCCACACCTTTGCCGGCTGGGTCCGGGAGGTCCCAGTCGCGGTAGCTGATGCCGGGAAACACCGGGCAGGTGTCCCCACAACCCATGGTGATGACCACATCGGAGGATTCGACCGCGTCGAAGGTCAACACTTTCGGTGCCTCGGCGGCGATATCGATCCCGACCTCGGCCATCGCCTCCACGGCTGCGGGGTTGATGCTTTCGGCGGGGGCGCTGCCGGCGGAGCGGACCTCGATCGCGTCGCCGGCGAGGTGTGACAGGAAACCGGCGGCCATCTGGGAGCGGCCGGCGTTGTGGACGCAGACGAACAACACTGTCGGTGGCCTCATCGCAGCGATGCCCCGGTTACGGCGGCCGCGCTGCGGAACCGGTTACGCAGGGCCAAAGAGACGTACACCAGCGCGACGAGGACCGGGACCTCGATCAACGGCCCTACCACCCCTGCGAGCGCTTGCCCGGAGGTGGCGCCGTAGGTGGCGATCGCCACCGCGATGGCCAACTCGAAGTTGTTACCCGCCGCGGTGAACGCCAACGTGGTGGTGCGCTCATACCCCAGGCCCAAGAGTGCGCCCAACAGATAGCCGCCACCCCACATGACCGCGAAATACGCCAGCAGCGGCACCGCGATCCGCACCACATCCAATGGCTGCGAGGTGATTCGCTCCCCTTGCAGGGCAAACAGGACCACGATGGTGAACAACAACCCGTACAGCGCCCACGGTCCGATCCACGGAATCAGCCTCGACTCGTACCAGTCCCGTCCTTTGGCGCGTTCCCCGAACCGGCGGGTCAGATACCCGGCCAGCAGCGGGATCCCGAGGAAGATCAGCACCGACTTCGCGATCTGCCACGGCGAGGCCTCGATGGTGGTCTGCTCCAACCCCAGCCAACCGGGCAGGACCGACAGGTAGAACCAGCCCAGGACCGCGAACATGAGCACCTGGAAGATCGAGTTCAACGCCACCAGTACGGCGGCGGCCTCCCGGTCCCCGCACGCCAGGTCGTTCCAGATGATCACCATCGCGATACAGCGTGCCAATCCGACGATGATCAACCCGGTGCGGTACTCAGGAAGATCCGGCAGCAGCAGCCAGGCCAGGGCGAACATCAGTGCCGGTCCGAGCAGCCAGTTCAACATCAGCGAGCCGAGCAACAGACGGCGGTCGCCGGTGACGGTGTCGAGGCGATCGTAGCGAACCTTCGCCAGCACCGGGTACATCATGATCAGCAGCCCGAGCGCGATCGGCAATGAGATTCCATCGATCTCCACGGCGGCGAGCACGTCCCCGAGGTCGGGGATCAGACGACCCAGCAGCAGACCGGCAGCCATGGCGACGCCGATCCACACCGGCAAAAGCCGATCCAGCGTCGACAGTTTCCCCACCACACCCTGTTCGGCAGCGCCGGTGGTGGTATCGGTGGTGCTCACGCACTCACCTCACTCGCCGCACCGCTCTCGACCAGCAGAACACTCGAGAGTTGCTGCAGCGCTTCGGGCACCACCCGGTAATGCACCCACGACGCCCGGCGTTCGCTGGTGAGCAGCCCCGCCTCGCGCAGCACCTTCAGATGGTGAGAAATGGTCGGCTGGGTCAACTCGATGCCCTCGGACAGGTCACATACGCACGCCTCCTGCCCGGATCGAGAGGCGATCGAGCTCAACAGCCGCAGCCGCACCGGATCCGACAACGCCTTGAACATCATGGCCAACTCCGCGGCGGCGTCCGCCGACAACGGCTCACGCACCCGTGGCGCAGCGCTACACACCTCAACCGACGGCAACCGCAACGGCGATTTAGACATACATCTATATTGACAGCGATCTATACAACCTGCAAACAAACACCCAACGAACAAACCGCAACGCGATGGCCCGACAGGCAAGTCGATGATCCGCATCGATATCACCCGCTGGGGACCCGATCGGCACCGGCACCCCCCGCCTCGCCTGAATAACCGCACCGGGCCCGGCGGTCTCACAGCCCCTGCGGCCCCTCCGAACGCAGATCCTCGACCCTGCGCATGGCTCCGCGCAGTTCCTCCAACCACGATTCCGCGTGCTTGCCCGCCAGCTTCACCGTCCACGCCAGCGCATCAGCCCGGGAGCGCGCGACACCGGCATCGACGAGGGTGTCGAGCACCTTACGTTCCGGCTGACGCAGCCGGGTCATCACCGGCACCGCCAAATGGGTGAACAGAATCCGCTCGCCCTCTACCGAGACACCCCAGGCGACGCTGCGACCGTAGCGCCGCTGCGCCTCGTCGGCGATCTGCATACGCGCCGCTCGGGTGGACTCGCGAAAACGCGCAACCGCCCCTTCTTTCGTTGCCTCCGGCACCTTGCGGGTTGCCGCCGCCTCACCGGCCTCCTCCGCCGCGCCGGCCGTGCCCTCCTCGTCGGATGAAGCCACGTCCGGCTGCGGCAGGGGTAGTTCACCGATCACCACGATTTCGTCCCGATCGATCTCGATGACGGGCCTGCCGGTGAACCAGTCGCTCGGCAAGCGTCCCGCGAACCAGTCCGGCGCATCCGCGGTATCGGGCAGATCGGCCTGTTGCCACCCGCCCGGCCGACCGAAGCCGCGTCCTCGGTGTCCGTGCCTCATGATTTTCACCTTCTCACCTTCAAGAGTTATTACTTGATTACAAGATTACTCCGCAGAAGCGTCAAGTGTTCTGCCCTGGGCGAACGCATAATCACAATCGGAATTGCCCTGGAGTTAGGCGATAGCAGAATGCAACCACTCTCGAGGGGGTGGGATGGAACCCCGATCCGGATGTCCGACCAACGTCGCGGTGGAGATACCCGGTGACCCCTGGACGATGCTGCTGCTGCGCGACGTGATGCTCGGCGGCCGGCGTCACTTCCGCGAGCTGTTGCACGGCTCGGAAGAGGGGATCGCGTCCAATACCCTCAGCGACCGACTCAAGCGTCTCGTCGCCGCCGGACTGCCCACCAAGGCCGACGCCGGCCGCCATCGTGCCCGGTTTCCCGCTGGTCAGCCAGGGCTTCAACCTTTCCCGCGCAGGCAGCGACCTATAGGCCGACCAGGGATTTGCACTGTTTGCTAAACTTTGAAAGCAGCAGAGTCGGTGCCTCGCCAGGTGTACTGGTCGCCAGCAGAAGGGAGTGGCGCTGATGCCCGGGCCGCAGAGGCCGCTTTATCAGATGAAGGCCGAGTTCTTCAAAACCCTCGGTCATCCGGTACGTATCCGGGTACTGGAGTTGCTGTGTCGCCGTGAGTACACGGTCGCCGAAATGCTCGGTGAGATCGGGATCGAGGCGGCGAACCTGTCGCAGCAGTTGTCGATCCTGCGCCGCGCCGGCCTTGTCACCGCCCGCCGGGAGGGTCTGTCGGTCACCTACACGATCACCACTCCCGAGGTCGCCGAACTTCTCGCCGCGGCCCGCGCCATCCTCACCGGCGTGGTCGCCGGCCAGGCCGAGGCCCTCGAACAACCTGCCTGACCCCTCGTCGAATCGGCTGCCCGGATGTGCGCACGGACACTGATTGCAGCTTTTCTAAACTAAATACCTTGCATCTTCGCGAAGGAGTAACTCGCCGTGACCAACCAGCCCACTGCCACCGGAATCGTGCCCGCACCGACCGACAACGAAGGCATCCAAGCCTGGGTGGCCGAGGTGGCCGAGCTCACCGCACCGGACCGCATCGTGTTCTGCGACGGCTCCCCCGACGAATGGGACCGGCTCACTGGGCTGCTGGTGGACAAGGGCACGTTCGTGCCGCTGTCCACGAAGCCGAACTCCTTCTGGTGCATCTCCGACCCCGAGGATGTCGCGCGGGTCGAGGACCGCACCTTCATTTGCTCGGAGAACGAGTCCGACGCGGGGCCGACGAACAACTGGGCCGATCCGGTCGACATGCGCACGATCATGACCGAGCACTACCGCGGTGCGATGGCAGGGCGGACCATGTACGTGATCGCGTTCTGCATGGGACCACTGGATGCGGAGGATCCGAAATTCGGTGTGCAGATCACCGACTCGGAATATGTCGCGGTATCGATGCAGGTCATGACCCGCTCCGGTACTCCGGTATGGGAAAAGCTCACCACAGGAACCGATTTCGTCAAATGTCTGCACTCGGTCGGCGCACCCCTCGGTGCAGGGCAGCAGGACGTCGCCTGGCCGTGTGACAAGACGAAGTACATTACCCACTTCCCCGAGACCCGCACCATCTGGAGCTACGGCTCCGGGTACGGCGGCAACGCGTTGCTGGGCAAGAAGTGTTTCGCGCTGCGGATCGCATCGGTACTCGGCCGCGACGAGGGGTGGCTGGCCGAGCACATGCTGATTCTGAAACTCACCTCCCCGCAGGGGAAGACGCACTATGTCGCGGCAGCGTTCCCATCGTCGTGTGGCAAGACCAACCTCGCGATGCTGGAACCCGCCTTGCCGGGCTGGAAGGCTGAAACCGTCGGCGACGATATCGCGTGGATGCGGTTCGGTGCCGACGGCCGCCTGTATGCGGTGAACCCGGAGGCCGGTTTCTTCGGTGTCGCCCCGGGAACCGGGGCGAAGACGAACCCGAACGCGATCGTCACCATCGATGCCGGCAATTCGATCTTCACCAATACGGCCCGCACCGACGATGGTGATGTCTGGTGGGAGGGGCTGACCGACGACAAGCCCGAACATCTGATCGACTGGCGTGGCCAGGATTGGACACCGGATTCTGGAACCCCTGCAGCGCATCCGAATTCGAGGTACTGCACGCCGATAGAGCAGTGCCCGTCGGTAGCTCCGGAATGGAACGACCCGGCCGGGGTGCCGATCTCGGCGATTTTCTTCGGTGGTCGCCGTGCCACCACCATCCCGCTGGTGGCGGAGTCGTTCGATTGGGCGCACGGCGTGTTCACTGCGTCGGTGCTGTCCTCGGAGACCACCGCCGCCGCCGCGGGCAAGGTCGGTGTGGTCCGACGGGACCCGATGGCGATGCTGCCCTTCCTGGGTTATCACGTCGGCGACTACTTCGCGCACTGGCTATCGATGGCCGACCGTGAGGGTGCGCAGTTGCCGAAGATCTTCCAGGTCAACTGGTTCCGCCGTGACACCGATGGCACATTCTTGTGGCCCGGCTTCGGCGACAATGTGCGCGTGCTGCGGTGGGCCCTGGATCGGATCGACGGAGCCGTGGACGCGGTCGAGACCCCGATCGGGTACGTGCCCACCGTCGAGGCGCTGGATCTGACCGGCCTCGACGAGAAAGAACGTGCGCTGGCCGCGCAGGCGCTGGCGGTGGACACCGAGGAATGGGTGGTCGAGACGGCATCGATCGACGAGTGGTACGCCACCATCGGCGGCAACCGCCTTCCCGAACAATTGCGCGAGCAGCTGGCGGCGCTGAAACTGCGCCTGGCCAAGGCCCGGTGAGCGTGCGCACGCTACTGCCGAACTGGTCGGAATGGAAACCGGCGGCCCGGGCGCCTGGCGCGGATCTGCTGTCGGGGTTGATCGTGGCGCTGGTCGCGTTGCCGCTGGCGCTGGGATTCGGCATCAGCTCCGGTCTCGGTGCCGCAGCGGGTTTGGCCACCGCGGTCGTCGCGGGTGTGGTGGCCGCCGTCTTCGGCGGCTCCCGGTTTCAGGTGTCAGGGCCGACCGGCGCGATGACGGTGGTGCTGGTGCCGATTTTCCACCAGCACGGAGGGAGCGGAGTGCTGGCGGTGGGGCTGCTGGCCGGCCTTGTGCTGGTGGTGCTCGCGGTCGCCGGGGTCGGCCGGGCTGTGCGGTACATGCCGGCCCCGGTGATCGAGGGGTTCACCGCGGGTATCGCCGTCGTGATCGCGCTGCAGCAGTTCCCGGCCGCCCTCGGTATCGCCCACGCCGAGGGTGAGAAGGTGTGGCAATCCGCGGTCGACGCGGTGCGGCAATACCTGTCGCTCCCGCATCACATCACTTTGGCGACGGCGCTGGTCGTGGCCGCGATCGTGCTCGTTGGTGGCCGGTATCTGCCGAAGCTGCCGTTCGCGCTGCTCGCTGTCGCCGCCGCCACGATCGCCGATCAGGCATTCGGCCTGGACCTCACCCCGATCGGGGACATCCCGTCCGGGCTGCCCGCCCCCACCCTGGAATTC
Organism: Nocardia donostiensis; assembly: GCF_002081715.1. GTDB lineage: Bacteria > Actinomycetota > Actinomycetes > Mycobacteriales > Mycobacteriaceae > Nocardia > Nocardia donostiensis. The sequence continues at coordinate 65,229 of NZ_MUKP01000006.1, forward strand.
GTCCATCTCGACCAACTCGGATCGCTGATCGCACCGGCCCTCGCGGTCGCGGCCCTGGCCGCGCTGGAATCGCTGCTGTCGGCGACCGCCGCGGACTCGATGACTGTCGGCGCGCGCCACAACCCGGACCGGGAACTGTTCGGGCAGGGCTTGGCCAATATCGCCGCACCCCTGTTCGGTGGGGTTCCGGCCACCGGTGCGATCGCTCGCACCGCGGTCAACGTCCGCTCCGGCGCCCGCACCCGGCTCTCGGCCCTCACCCATGCGGTGGTGCTGGCGGCGATCATCTACCTCGCCGCGCCGCTGGTTGCCGATATCCCGCTCGCCGCGCTGGCCGGGGTGCTGCTGGCGACCACCGTACGCATGGTCGAAACCGCATCGCTGGCCGCAATAGCTCGCGCCTCCAAAGGGGACGCCGCCATCATGGCCGTCACCTTCGCCGTCACTGTCGCCTTGGACCTGGTCACCGCAGTCGCTGTCGGCGTGGGCATCGCGATCGTGCTGGCGTTGCGGCAGGTCGCGAAAGAAGCACGCCTGCAACAGATCCCACTCGAAAGGCCGGTCGACACTACCGATCACCTAGCCGAGGAGCACGAGTTGCTGCACGAACATATCGTGGCCTACCGTCTCGACGGGCCGCTGTTCTTCGCCGCGGCCCACCGGTTCCTCCTCGAATTGGCGGAGGTGTCGGACGTGGATGTGGTCATTCTGCGCATGTCGCATGTCACCGCGCTCGACACCACCGGCGCCCTGGTGCTCAAAGACGTGATCGGAAAACTCGAACACCGTCACATCACCGTGCTCATGTCCGGGCTGCGCGCTGATCACCGTCGTCAGCTGTCGGCCATCGGCGCACTGCCGGCCGGCGAAATGAGGACCTTCGAACACACCTCCGAAGCCATCGCCTACGCTCGCGGTCGAGTGCTGGACCTGGTCGAGGTCGAGGAGCCGTGCCGATAACCGAGCGTACAAAACCATCTCTTGCGCAACGTATCCGCTACATTTGCGGCGATACCCTGCCGGAATCGATGTCCGAGTGGGTGATCAACGACCTCACCGGGCCCGCCGCAACCCGCCGCTACCTGCTGCGCATCCTCGTCCCGGTCATCGCGCCACTGTGCCTTTTCCTGCTCCTGCCCGGCCCGCTGTGGATGGGCCTGGCCATGATGGCGCTGCTATATCTGCCACTGATCTACTTCACTGCCGCGCTCATGTACGTCTACCGCCGACACCGGCTGTCCAAACACGGCCTCGACCCCGCCCTCGCCGACACTCGCAGAGGCCAGCGCGCTGCCGCCGAACGCGAAGCCTACGAACGCCGCCACGGCCGAGCCTGACCCGATGCTCAGAGATGCTCGATGATTGCGAATTTTCTGAGATAGCCATCTGACGTCGACCCTCCGAGAGTGAGACGATCCCGGTGACTTCCCTTTTCGACCCCACTGCCGACAACGACCCGCCGCGCTCGGCAGGGCCTTTCCCAGTGGTGTCGGAGTCGCGGTCGTGATGGTGTCTCGCCCGGGGAGCCCACACCCGCCACCAGCCGATCGAAACCCATGTCCTCGCAGAGGGAGAACATCCATGGTCACCCCTAACCACCTACGCACCCGCCGACCACACCACACCACCCGGACACCGCAGCCACACATGCGGCCGGACCGAGAGCGGCGGATGCACGCGATCCTCGACTTGGAACGTCGCATCAGCACCCTGGAGCTCCCCCAACTGGGGTATTCCACCGTGTCCGAACACGCCGAAACACACGTACTCGACTCGACCACCCTCGCCGTCGTCATGCGCTGCACCCACAACACCGCCATAGTCGAACACGCCATCCGCGCCCAGAACGACCACACCATCGACATCAGCACCGACCGCGACATCCTCACCGTCACTCTCCGACCTCGTCACCGTGCCGCTGGCACCGCCGAACGGCCGATGCCGTGAGGTGATCGTCGCTGAGCCACCAGGTCAGGAGTCGACGCGGTCGAAGCGGCCGCCACAGGGGAGGTCAGGCAGTATGCCGAGTGCTCGAATGCCCGAATCAAAGGACATTGGAGCGAAATGAATTCACAGTCAGCTTTACTCGTCATCGACGTCCAGAACGGGTTCATCAACGAGCATTCGCGCCATGTCGTGCCGATTATCCGAGAGCTGGTCCAGCAGTGGACCAAGACCAGCCACACCGCGCTCTTCACCCGATACCACAACTACGAGGGGTCTCCCTACCAGAGGCTCATCGGGTGGAACAAGCTTCGTAACGCGCCCCGAACAGATCTGGCCCCGAACTCCAACCGTACGCCGAGACAGCGACGGCGAGGATACTCGACAAGAGGACCTACACGGCCTCGACCGACGAAGGTCGCGAACTACTGGCCGGATACACCGACCTGACCTCTGCGGTATCGCCACTGACGGGTGTGTCTTCAAGACAGCACTGGATGCCTTCGACGGCGGCTACACCCCTTAGGTCATCAAAGATGCCTGCGCATCCAACGCAACCAGGCATTCGGCCACCGAGGTCCATCAGTCTGCCCTCATGCTGATGTCGCGCCTGATCGGCTCCGGCCAACTCATCCAGTCGGCTGCCGTAGCGTCAGCCTTGCAGACATCGTCTGCGCATCTGCACAGCGCATAGCGGGCGCCAACACACGTCATCTACTCACTCACGGTCGTTGCCGAATTTAGCTATACAGGATCAAGAGAGCCTGCGGCGGCGCATGCGCGCCGCCGCCGCGCTACGACGCGCAACCGCTGTCGTGCCGTCGCCGCGACCGACGCGCTCGCGGCGACGGCACGACAGCGCCACCAGTAGAGCCCCGATCCGATCGGGGCGATTTTGGGATAACAGGGAAGCGTGGGCACGACGAGTGCCGTACCCGGCTTACCTCCCGCAGTCGATCACGAATTGGCCGGCTATCCGCCCGGTCGACCGGCTGTGGTCCCGTCCGTCTGCCCCAGGTTTTTCCACCTACACGCAGTGGCCGGTAGCCGACTCAGACACAGACACCATCCTTGGCAATACCCTCTGCTCCATCAGGCTTCGTGCATCCAGTGCCGTCAGGGAGATTCACAAAGATGGGCTTCTCACCGTTTTTCACGCACTTCACCTTTGCCGGACGTGGTATGACCATGTTGGTGGTGTCGGCGTGGCGGGCTGGGTTCACCCTTTGGCAGGCCGCCTCGGCATCGGAGGCCCAATCGGCAGCGGCCGGCGCCGCGGTGAAGACGAGAAATGCTCCGGCGACCAGCGAAGCGCGAACCCACGGTGCACATATCTTCGACATGATCGACAAGCTAGCGGACGAAACGATCTTGACCGGTCTCTTGCCGCAAATCGGCGAAGGCAGATACCTTGGGTCAACAACTGTGCGACCTCCGGCCGCGTGGCCCTGCTGACTGGTGGCCTGCATTGTGTTCCCACGCCCCTCCAGCGTCAAGGGCGCCTATCGGCGTCACTGCGTGATGGCTCGCCCCCCTTGACCCGGAGCCTCTACGCGAGAAGGGCAGTCCCTATGGGGCAGGCGGGTAGTCAGTCCCCAGTGTGCAGCCCACCACCCAGCAGAGCCAACCACGGACCCAGACATGCGAAATCGGCGAGCAACCACGTGCCCACCGATGAATTACGAGCGGGACCAGAACGGGACCACACGTTACGAACGGCGGCGAACTACCCGCAAGTCACCGCATAATTGCGAACTATCAGAAACACCCTCTGAGCTGGGCTGATGACTCCCCACCCGACCTGGGGGTCAGGTGGTCGCAGGTTCAAATCCTGTCAGTTCGACAAGAACATGCAGGTCACGCCTCCTCGGGCGGTTGTCCGGGGGCGCTGTTCTGCATGATTCCCAAACTTTCCCCAAAATTGGACGAGACTCGCCCAAACCTTGACACTGGCCATCAGCAGGCAACCCAATCAGCAGCACCCCCAGCGAACCTCCAGCATCCAACCATCCTTCTGCCCCTTCTCCACCACAAACATGTGGATGCTCACCATCGGCCGCGGCTCAGCGCGAGTGCTCTCCGGAGTCGGAAATACCTTGGCAGCAAAGGGTTTCCACCCAACCTGCTGGGTCAGGTCGATATCGTATAGGTGTCATCAGTACCAGCAGGGAGGGGTGATGACGATGCTCGTCATCGCTAATAAATCCAAATCCGGCACAGAAGAGCGGGTATTCAAGTGGCTGGAGGGGTGGGTGGGGGACTACAAAATCCCCGGCATCGCTATCACGAACTCCTACGTCGCTGGTCAGGAAGTGGACCTGATCATCATCACCCCGTACACCACCGTCGCGATCGAGATCAAAGGCACCGATCCCGAGGTACCCACCGACGGTGTTCTGATCTGCACATCGAACCGCCGGTGGGAAGTCCCCGAGTTCGTCGGCGACCCGGTCCACGTGCGCGCCAAGGACACCACCCCTTACGAGCAGGCCCGCGACGGAGCGCTGAAGCTCAGGCGTGTGGTCGACCAGGTGGGCGGCACCGCATATGTCCGCGGCTTGGTGGTCGTGGTCCCTCCGCGGCGCTCGAATATGAAGCTCGAGAAGAGGTCGGCACCGGACGGCTGCCATGTGCTGCTCTGCGAGAACCACAACCCACTCCGTGCCTGGTTCCATAACGCCCACCGCCAAGGCGACATCGTTTGGACCGCGGAACAGGCATACGCACTGATCGACGCACTCGAATGCGGTGATCGCACCACCGTCGACGCACTGGCTGAGGAAGGCTTCCCACGCCAGCATGCCCACACTCTGCTTACCGCACCCCCGCCAGTTCCGAAGCCTGCACCTCCACGTCCGGCTGCAGCGCCCGTTCTCCCTGCCCCGACCCCGGCGTCACGTCCTACGGCCCCGCCCCAGCCGGACCGGGTAACGGACCTCGGTCATAGTTCCGTCGAGACGACGTCGTGGCCGGGAATGGCGCGACCGTCCGTCCCGGCCTCCGCCGGTAGACGAGGGTGGCACCAAACCGCTGCCGCCATCGCCATGATCGCGGTGTTCGGCGGCGCGCTGTGGTTGCTGACCCTCACTGGTCGTGAGGCCGAACCCCAGCGAGTCAGCGATGAGCAGCAGATCAGCACGGTCGAGGAGGAAACACCGACACCGCCTGCACCAGCGCCGATGCCCGCGCCACCAGCTCCTGCCCCGCCAGCTCCTGCTCCGTCTGTGAACGAGGGTTGTTTCCCCTTCCAGCCGAACTGCTGATCGTTCCTCACAAGTGAGCGGGAGCGAGTTCGGCTCAGCCCCTGCTGCTCTGCCGTCCGAACAGTTCGGGCGTAGTTCTGGTGGTGTCGGCGCCATCGGCAGAGGGTGAGGGCGCGGGCTGGGTGCAGGACTATCGCCAGGAGACGGCGGGCGTCGGCGACTGTGATCGACCCCAGCCCGCATGGGCTTTTGACGGCGATAGCAGTAAGTGTCCCGCTCGCCGTCGTGCGCCCGTGTGGGATGGCGGCGAACCGGCAGGTAGCCCGGTCTACCGGGGCAGCTGGTGGTGCTCAGAGCACGACCTCGGCGAAGCGGTCGATCTGGTCAGGGTCGGTGCCGTAGCAGTACAGCATGGTCTCGTCGGCGCCGAGGTCTTCGAATTGTTTGATGCTGAAACGGATCTGGTCGGGGGTGGTGAGCAGGCCGGCGGCCATGTGATCGGCGCGGCCGCTGAACTCGTAGTAGCCGAGGATCGCGGCGCGGGCCTGGTCGATCAAGGGTTGGGGGCCGAGGACGGCGTTGAGTTGGGCGACGATGCGCGGGGCGCCGGAGCGGCCGTGCTCGGTCCAGGAGCGTCGGGCGAGGTCGAAAAGGTTGCCTGCCCAGGAAGGTGGGGCGGCGGCGAGGAAACCGCCGCCCCAGCGGCCGACGCGGTCGATGGCGGCGGGTTGGAAGCCGCCGAAGAGCAGCTCGGGACCGTCGGGTCTAGTGGGGGCGGGGCCGATGGGCCCGCAGGTGTCGCTGAACGGCTCGCCGGACCACAGTCGGCGCATGATGGCGAGCTGTTCGTCGAGGCGGCGGCCGCGGGTGTGGATATCGGTGCCGGTGGCCTCGTGGTCGTCGTCGCGGCCGCCGACACCGAGGCCGAGCGCGAAACGCCCGCCCGAGATGAGGTCCAGGGTGGCGGCCTGCTTGGCAAGCAGCGCCGGGTCACGCAGAGGCGCGATCAGCACCTCGGTCTGCAAGCGGATGCGGTTGGTTATCCCGGCGAGCACGGCCAGGGTGACCAGCGGTTCGGGGTTGTCGTAGACCAGGCGGTCGAGCAGGCCGAGTGTCGAGAACCCGGCGGACTCGGCGCGGCGGGCCCACTCGGGCAACGCGACGGGATCGGCGATGGGAAGACCGAGACCGATGTGCATGGAATCCTCCAGTGGCAATGGGCGTGTGTCATCAGGTCGCCCACTCCACGCCTCCTCGCATGAGGCGGGGCTCCCACACTGCGACAGTACTTCCGGAGAGCGCCAATCGGATTGCGGCCACCGTAAGCGATCCGACCGGAAGTCCGCAACCCGGCGCGAGGCTGGTTGCGCTGTCGGGGCGTGGGTTCCACCACCGCCTGTTCTGCTGAAAACTTCTGTCCAGCAATCCCACTGGCGGCTGTTGCGGATGCCGGCATACCGCGATCAGGGCCCAGGCCCTCGGCACCCCCGGCGGCTGGGGTCACCACCGACGAGCAGATGGAATCGTGAGGCTGGCGTATCCCGTTCCTGCTGGCCCTCCCCCTCGCCTACGTCTGCCTCCGCGTCCGGATGAAGCTCGAGGACACCCCCGAATTCGAGGAGATGACCGAGAAACAGCAGGTCACCAAGAGCCCGCTGCTCGACACCGTCACCAAGAACCCGTGGTCCGTCGCCCGCGGCACCGCCCCCTACGTCGCCGCCCAACTCGTCGAATCGACCGGCAACGCGATGTCCCCCGCCTACTGGGTGGTGGGCGTCTGCGCCATCGGCCTGCTCACCGTCGCCACCATCCGCGAAACCAGCCGCAAGGAACCCCCTGCATGACCACCGGTAACACCGGGGAAGCCCCGTCCGCCGCATTTGATGAGGGTGCGGCGGGCGGGGCGTCCCGCCCCCAAGAAGAGCTCGGCACTCTCGTGGCGGCCTGGCACGACCGGGTCCGGCACGAACCCGACGCCCCCGCCCTCGTCTACTTCGACACCACCCTCACCGTCCGCGAGGCCGACGACCTCGCCACCGCCCTCACCACCGCCCTCGCGGCCGCCTTCGCCGACCGCGGCGTGAGCCACGGTGAACGGGTGGGGCATCCACCTCCAGAACATCCCGCAATACGCGCTCGCCCTGCTCGCCCTCTGGAAACTCGGCGCGACCGCCCTCCTGCTCAACCCGATGTATCGCGGCCGCGAACTCCGCGAACTGGTCACTGGCGCAGAACCGGTCGGGATCATCACCACCGACCGCGATGTGCGGCAGGTCCGGGAGGACGTCGAGGGCACCACACCCGGCTGGGTGCTCGGCACCGCGGAGTCGGACCTCCAGTCCCGCAACGACCCCCGCGTCTTCAAACCCGAAACCACCCCTGCCGACGAGAGTTCCGCAGACCTACTCACTTTGGCCCACGAATACACCGGCCGGAAACCCCCGACGATCCAGGTACACGGCGACGACCTCGCTTTCCTCGCCTACACCTCCGGCACCACCGGCCCGCCCAAGGGCGCCATGAACTCGCACGCCAACGTCCGCGCGGTAACCACCAGCTTCGCCGAACTCGCCGGCATCACCCCCGGCGACGTGGTTTACGCCCTGGCCCCGCTGTTCCACATCACCGGCGCGGTCGTCATCGGCGCCCTCGCCCTCACCGAACGCACCTCCCTGGTCTTCACCAGCCGCTTCACGACCGACGTAGCCGTCGACGCCCTCCGCGAACACGGCGTCACCTACACCATCGGCTCCATCACCGCCTTCAACGCGATGATGAACTCGGAATACGCGGCGGCTGAACACTTCTCCACCATCAAAACGCTGTACAGCGGGGGTGCGCCGGTCCCACCGAGCACGGTTGCTCGCTTCCAAGAACGGTTCGGCCACTACATCCACAACGCCTACGGCATGACCGAAACGTCCTCGGCAGTCACTGCGGTCCCGCCGGGAACCAGTGCCCCGGTCGATCCGGACAGTGGCACCCTGTCCATCGGCCTACCGCTCCCGGGAGTAGACGTCGATGTCGTTGACCCCGACGGCAACCCGGTCCCGCCCGGCGGCCAAGGCGAACTCGTAATCACCGGCCCACAGGTCATCCGCGGATACTGGCGCAAACCAGAAGAATCCGAGGCCGCCCTACCCGAGGGACGCCTCCGGACCGGCGACAGCGCGATCGTGGACGAGCAGGGCTGGGTCTACCTGGTCGACAGGATCAAAGATCAGATCAACGTGTCGGGGTACAAGGTGTGGCCACGCGAGGTCGAGGATGTCCTCTACGAGCATCTGGCAGTGCTCGAAGCAGCGGTTATCGGTATTCCGGACGAATACCGCGGCGAGTCTGTCGCCGCCTATGTTTCGTTAAAGGTTGGGCACCGTGTCCACTCCGACGAGTTGATCTCGTTCACCCGAGACCGCCTGGCGCCCTATAAGAGGCCCCGAATCGTCGAACTCGTTGAGGACCTACCGAAAACACAGACCGGCAAAATTCGCCGACGAGCCCTACGCGATCAAATAAGCGTGTCCAGATACCGCACATCGGAATGACCAGCAAGATAAGTCTCCACAACCGACTGCTGTGAATGCCGAATACATATATGGCCGAAATGGCAAGAGGTGACCGATTAGGAAAATGGACTGCCGAACCTCTCGGTTCTTTCTACTTGCCGCGCAGCAGAATCGTCCACTCTTACCAACTCCAACAGGAGGCGCATTATCCATACCGAACGGATCGAACTATGAATCAGTAGCATAACTCCAAACTCAAAAAGAAAGCTGGCCACAAACCGGAAGCCAATGGATTCTAGAAACGAGGCCACCAAAGAACCACCAGCCGCCAAGAAAGCCCAAGAGATGATGGAAATCCAGTTTGAAACCATACGCGCGCCTGCTTGGATTCGGAAGTTTCGGAACAGGCGCGACGAAGGGGTTAGACCAAAAACGATAATTACCCCAGCGAAGCCAGCATAGATGGCACCAACGGAAGCCACACCGAGATAAACACTGACAACCACGCTGGACTCGACCTTGCCAGCGTTCGGCGGAAGAATCCAAGGCCATCCAAGCGAACGCGCAACTATCGCGTGACTCGCCGCCACTACGACAATCACACCGGTGACAACGCCTGGCCAATCGCCAACAAAGTTCCAGATCTTTTTTAACCCCGGCATGGACTTCCGCTCAACTCTAAGGTGCCATTATTGTATTGGCAGATTATTTTGCAGATATATGCGGGAGGCTTCTCTCAGCGCCGCTGTGACCACATCAGCAGTCTGTACGATTTCCGAACTTTCACCTACTGGCACTCGGTACGAAACCCGATCTTTAAAAAAGTCAATCTGGTCCCGCACAACATTGCCTCCCTCGTCCGTTCGAAGCACGGTAGCCTCGGCACTCTTGGCAGCATTCCATCGCAGCACCTGCCGAATTTGGTCTACCATCTTGACACCGGCACCATGCGTCGGGGTTGAATTTCCGTAGCTCCACTCGAACGTCATCGTCGCACCTGTGCCCAAACTTTCGTAGGCATCTTTGATAGCGCCTGAAATCGTTCCATTGGAATCGGTCGGGTGCCTATCCTTATCGAGCTTTACCGAGAACTTAGCCACGCTCTCAGCTTGCGCGAGCCGTTCCATTTGATCATTGCGCACGACCGGACGAAGCTCTATCGCGTCTCTTCCAAGATCGTCCCGCAGAACGCGGGTTATCCATGTCTCGACTGCAGAGATGGTGGCGCCACCACTAGCACGTAACGTAGCTACGACATTGTAGGGTTTACGGACGCAGTACAAGTAGCACGGTTCCACCAGCCGCCCTCCGTCCTCCAGCACCAATGGCTGTTCATCGTCATCGCCAACTGAACTATCGGGGTAGTCAATTGTTTCTCTCGTTTTTCCCAAGTACAGATAGTCGACTGATGTGAACAAGCAATGCCGCGCAGCGCCCCGGTACTGTATACCCCTTATTGTTGTGAATTGCTCGTCAGATTCCAGTGCAGAAACCTTGGAATGAAGCTCCTTCCAAAAACCGGTCTGAAGTTCCACCTCGGTACCATCAGGCATAACGCGCACTGGATCGAAGAAGTGTACTGTTCGTTTTTCGGGCCTGTCATCGTAGGGACCTCATCCCTCCTGGCTTCCTGGGAAGCTCATCTCTGAATCTTTGCACAGGACACCGACAAGTTCGGCCGCGCGGCATCCTGTGTCACCCTGTCGGTTCAAGCGACGGCGGCGTTACCGATCGGCCGGGAAGCAAGAGTATTTGGCGCGGTTCGAACTCGAAGCGGGATGATGGTGCCGCACACGTTGAGACCGCTACACAAGCGGGTAGCAGGGGATATACAGCCTGATCAGCTCATGTGCTCCTCAGCCCACTGCTGGTCACGTACCGGCCGCACTCGACTGCGTTTCTTGTGACGGTGTCCGTACACATCTGCCTCCGGGTCCGGTTCCGCTACCGTCGAGGAGGTGAGCGATACCCAGTGGACGATCCTCGGTGAGCATCTGGTCGACGAGAACCGGCACATTCGGCTGTCCACAGCCGACATTCGTCTCCCGGACGGAGTGGAGTTCACCCAGTACGTTGCCCGGATGCCTCGATGTGCGATGACATTGGTGCTCAACGCCAACCGCGAGGTTCTGCTGATGTACCGGCACCGGTGGATCATCGACCAGTGGGTGTGGGAGCTACCGGGAGGGTACGTCGACCACGCCGAAGATATCGCCGCCGCGGCTGCCCGTGAGGTCGAAGAGGAAACGGGCTGGCGTCCGCTCACGATGGAACACCTCGTGACGTATCAGCCTGCGATCGGCACCTTGGACCACCCCCAGGAGATCTACTTGGCCCGCGGTGCCGAGCTCACCGAGACCCCACCGGACATCAACGAGGCCGAGACCATCCGGTGGGTACCACTCGACAAGGCGGTCGAGATGATCTCCCGCGGAGAGATCGTCGGCGCAGCGACCGTGGTTGGCGTGTATCGGGCACTCACACTGACCTGACATTGGCTACTCGATCACGGAACTCCTCCACCGCTGGAATATCGCGATAGGGAGCGAGTCGTGCCCGCACGTCTCGCAGATAGGCGCCGGTTCGGCGGGACTCCACAGTTCCGGACAGTTCGAGCGCCTGGGTACCAATCCGAACAGCTTCGTGCGGATCCTCGGGAGTGAGGCTCGACGCGAGCAAGCACAGGTTGAACACCTTTCCCCGCTGGTACCCGTCACTCATATCGAGAGAGCGCCGTGCCAGCACGGCAGCACGATCGTTTTCACCCAGGTCCCGAAAGCACTGGCCGGCTTTGGCCGACATATACGCCGAGTCGAGATATGCCAGCCATGTAGGACGAACGGGACTGTCCCGGTCGAATGCGCCCTCGGCCGCGTTCAACGAGCCCCCGCAGGATCGTGCATCGGAACGAGCGGCGTGGCCGTGGGCTTCTACCATGTGGCATCCGGCTTCCAACGCGGGCAGGCCGGCCGAGCGCGCCGCGATCTGCGCCGCGCGTGCGAGGTCCACGGCGTCGCCGGGCCGACCCACGTAGGTCGCCTGATGACTCATCGCCGCGAGAATCTCCGCACCCAGCGCGGCATCACCGGCTGCTCGTGCCATCCGCAGTGCCTGGATCAGATACCGTTGCGCCAGGCCGTGTTCCTCGAGATCGTAGGCAGCCCAGCCCGCAAGTTTCGTGAGTTCGGCCGTAACAGCGAACAGACGGCGGCCGACCTCCTCGGTGTAGCTGCCGCGCAGCAGCGGGGCAACCGACGTATGCAAGTAGTGCACGACTGTGGAGCGCACCTTTCCGCCTCCGACCTGATTATCGAGGTCACGGAACGCGGTGGTCATGGTCCGCACGGCGTCGATATCGGCCACTCCTACGCGGCGGAACCCGGCGGAAGAGACGGGGTGTTCGCGACCTGGCAGGGTCAGCCAGCGCATGCTCGCGATCGGGTAGACCGCAACGGCGTATGCCGCGCCTTCCAGGAACCGGCGACGCTCCACATCGCTCCTCCACAACTCGGTCACGGAGGCGGTGGCCTCCGAGAGGCTCAACGAAAACTCCAATCCCAGGTCTGCCGATTCGCTGGCGGACATACCACAGTCGAAGGGCGTAATTCGACGCCCGCATAGTTCGGTGAGAACCTCTGCGATCAAATTCGGACCAGGCGGCGTCGGACGCTCGCCGGCGAGCCATCGACCTACCGATGTGTGGTCGTAGCGCAGCTCGATACCCACCGCGCGGCCACGCTCGACAACTCGGCGCGCCAAACCTTTCCGGCTCGAACGAGTTTCATCGAGCAACTCGGCCAGCTGATGGTTCGGTTGTTTGGGGTGACGTCCCATAATCGGAGTGTGTCACGGTGATTGCGCCCATGACGACGGTTGGCGACTTCTGCACACCCCCCATGCACACACCTGTCCGGCCAGCACGTCTTATTTGCCGACGCTATCCGCGATGAGCTGGAAACTACTACCGACCTCAGACGCTAGGTGACAAGAATGTCCAAACTTGCGACTGCTCAGCCTTTGAACACATTTCCAGCGCAGATACTGTGCGCCGTGCCCATCGGCTCGAAACTGTCCGTCGAACGACTCGCCCTCGCAACTCGAATGCCGGAGCGCGCCGTCCGCGCGGCGATCCGTTCCGGTTACGGCGGGTTCCTCGTCAATGGCGTCGAGCTTTGCCCCAGAGCTTGGCAGATAACCCCGCTCACCGATCTGTGCTCCGAGATGCCCGCCGGGCGAACCAGGCTCGGAGTTCCTACGAACGTGGCCGCGTCATGATGCCCCTGATCGCGTTCGGCTGGATCGACTATGACATCAGCCGTGCACCCGAATGGGATCGCGCCCAGATCCACCGCTTCTCCCGCCACCTCGGGTACCACCTCGTGTGGCCCGACGAACGGTCGGTGCTCCGGGTGGCCGACCAGGCACGCAATGCCCGCGCCGACCTGGTGATCCTGCCAGCGCCCGACCACCTGAGCCCGCTCGAACTCAACGCGGTCATGGACGTGGCCGACGTGGAAACAGTGGTACCCCGACTCAGCTTCGCCCGCTGGGCGTCCGCGAAGGTGTGCCCATGAGCGCGCCGGTGGCAGTTGGCTTCGCCATCGCGATCGGGCTACCGCTGCTGGTGATCGCGGCGACGATCTGGTGGCCGTAATGATCGGAGCACCGAACCACTTCGCGCGCGAGTACAAGTCGGCCGCAACCTATCTCGACGTCGCCGCCAACGACCACGGTGACGAGAAAGGGCTACTCGTACACCGGGCATTACGGCGCATCGAATCAACCGAACCGCATATCGTCGAGATCGGCCCGGGTGGTGGCGCTGCCGTCGACTACCTCGCTACGCGGGCAGCGGAGGATCCACGCCCTGTTCGACTCACACTGGTGGAAGCGCCCGGCGTCTCCTCGGCCTCACTCACGGACGCGATCGCGCGGTTCAACGCGGTCGGGTCGTGCGTGCTGGTGCACGGATGGGCTCAGGACATCGGGCGACTGTTGCGCGAACCGGTCGACGTGATCAGCGCGTCCGCCCTGATGCATGAGGTCTACTCCTACGGTGGCGCCTACTCCGGATTGCACACCTTGATGCGGACGCTGCCGACCGTGCTCCATCCCTACGGTTACTTCGTCTACCGCGACGTCTACGCCGTCGCCGCGCCGAGTCTGCACGAGCGGGTCGTGCAATCCTACAGCTCACAATCCTGGTTGCAGTTCTGGCGCATGTTCGTCCCGCACTACCTGCGTGAAGGAACCCATCCCTATCACCATCACGACGACGAGGTCGTTGCCCGCCAGAATTCGCGTATTGTGCCGGTGGCCGAACTGGATACCCGGGTGTGCGCGGTGATCGAAGCGCCGGTCGGGCTGTTCCGCGAGGTGCAACGGCACTACATCACCTGCCGCGACCATGTCTGGCGTTCCGGGGTCCTCGGGTTTCGGCCGGTTCTCGACGGGCCACTGTCCGGAGATTGGATCGACTTCCGGACGGGCCACAAACGAGTGCACTACACCCTGACGGAATCGGACCGGATGCCGGCGATGCAACGGGCGAACGTCCTCGCGGTGAGTGAACCGTTCGACGATCATCATGTGATCGACGGAGATATCTTCGACGCCGTCAGCGACGTAGCCCTGATGGCGTTCATGTCCGCGGCCGAACAGGGCGGCGACGACTGTGTCCGATCCTGGGATTCGTGGTTGACCCGGGAAGGCCGCGAGACCTACGCCTACCTCACCGTCGACGAGCTGCTTTCCGCGTTCGCCGTGCACTCGATCAACGCCCATCCCGACCAAGACCTGGTCCTGATGCCGGTCTCGGCCGATGATGTGTTCACCCGCGACCGGCGCTACTACAACCGATTCCTCACCCACCGCCTATCGAACCCGCTGGTCGACGCGAAGCAGATGGTGCTGTTCCAGAACATCCCGCTGAGCGACACCGAAACCCTGCAACGCGCTCTCGGCACCCTGCAAACGATCTGCTCGAAGCCGACACTTGCTCGACTGCACACGGCAATTCACTGGAAAGGATGATCCCCCGCATGGACCTGATCGAGGTCGAACGCAAGCGCGAACTCGCCGACAGCGAAGCCCTGCAGCGGCGCCTCGCCGAACTCGGCTATCGCGAAATCAGTTCGCTCACCGAAGTCGACACCTACTACAGCAGGCCCGACGTCGACTACATGGAAACCGTGGAATGCCTACGGGTACGGCATCGCGACGGGTCGGCCGAGATCACCTACAAGCCACCATCCAGCACAGTCACCCATTCGGAACATGGTGTCATCGCGAAGCGGGAAATCAACGTTCGGCTCGCCGACCCCGGCCAGGCAGGCGCGGCGAACGCACTGCTCGAGGCGATCGGACTGATCGAACTTGTCCGAGTCGACAAGGCACGCACCACCTATCGCCGTCCAGGCCATGACGACACGACCATAAGTATCGATATCCTCGCCGGTGTCGGCTCCTTCGTCGAAACCGAGATTCTCGCTTCCGACAGTGACAGCGCAGCTGCATATCTCGAGGACATCGAACAGGAGGTCGGCATTTCTGCTGACCCGATCGTGCGCCTCCCCTATCGGGACCTGGTGATGCGTGCACACTCGACAGCATGACCGATACCGCAAGCAGCTGATCAGAGCGTCGCACACGCCTTCACTTGCCGGCATCCTCTCTCGCCTCGCGTGTCTGTTCATCCGGTGTCGGGGCAACTCCGGAAGGCGCTCGATGCGGCAGTTGCGGGCATGGCGAAGCAGGGCCGGAGTAGTAGCTACTCTCACCACGATATCGGCCTGCACGCATGTCGAACTTGTCGGCGGCTACTCGTAGCGTTCGTGGAATGGACTGGAAACCGTGGCTGGAGCTGTGGAGCGAGGAACGGATCACCGCCAGTGATTCCGGTGAGCTGGATCCCGAGGTGGTGCGGCAGCGCTGGCTCGGTTACGCCCCGGCCGCCGAGGCCGACGTCGCGGCGGTCGAGGAGCGACTCGGCGTGAAGTTGCCGCCCTCGTATCGCAGCTTCCTGCTGACCACCGATGGATGGCGTCATGCCGGGGAATTCGTGTGGCAGATGCGTGACACCACCGATCTGGGGTGGCTGCATGACCTCGAACCGGTCTGGGAGTCGTGGGCCGACCTGCTCACCGATGCTCCGGTCGACGCACCGGGTAACCCGTTCGCTCGCGGACTGTTGATCTCGCTTCACGCCGACGCCGGGGTTCTGTTCCTCGACCCGGCCGACCGTGACGAGACCGGCGAGTGGGCCGCCTACAGCGTGTTTTCCTGGGCTGAGTTTCCGCGGCGGTACCCGTCGTTCACTGCGCTCATGGAATCGCTGTATCAAGGCTTTCATCGGCTGCGCCGGCCGGCGGGCAAGACTCGTGACAGCTGGGATCTGGTGGTGGAGCAGGCTCGGGGCGAGGCTCTTTCCGGGAATATCGACACAGCGATGGTGGCCCTGGAAAAAGCCCAAGAGTTCGGGCGACCACGCGCCACAGTCCTCCGAGTCCAGCTCCAGATGTTCCTCGCCGCTTCCTCCCCCTACGAGGCCTCCCGGCTTCTTTCGCAGCTGCTGTCCCCGGAGTCCGTCCCGGACGGATTCTTCACCGGTTCACTGTTCACCGAAGAATTCCTGCCGTGCGTGTTCCTGCAACACACGCATAAAGAACCCTGGTATGGCTCCGCGCTCGAGATTGCCCAGCACCAGGCAGACCGCGCACACACCGGGCACCGCGTAGCCCTCGAAATCGCCCGGCAACACGCCGAGGACGAGTCCTCGCAGTACTCCGCGCTCGAGGTTGCCCAGATCCTCGAAGTTGCCCAGAACGACAAAGGGTTCGAGATCGGACGTGCCATCGACGAGCACCGAACTCGGGCGCAGCAGCCCGGCTATCGCCTCACCTACGGAAACCAGGCCTTCGACACCGCGGTACGGAATGCGCTCACTGAACACCACTCCGACCCGACAGCCCTGTGGCAGGCACTCGAAGCCGCCATGGCGCACTGGCAGCCCCGCACTCCGGATCACATCGCCCCGGTCGCGCTGCTCGCCGACCCTGTTCTGGCGTACAGCCTCACCCCGGAACGCGGCCGCGCATTGTTGAGTCAACCGCGGAGTAGCCGCTGACCTCGCGAGCAACCGACCCCGCCGGACCGGCGGCGGGCCGTACCGGCGGACAGGGCGACGTCACGCAGGGGTGCCGAGCGGCGGGTGCTCGAGTACGCGGGGCTTGTACTCGACCAGCTGGATACGGCCGTCGAAGGTGCGGTGCTCGATCATCTCGAGGGCGACGTCCGGATAGCCGTCGTAGATGCGTTCTTCGCCCGTCGCCCCGGTGATCACCGGGAACATCACGACCCGGAAGCGGTCGACGAGCCCGGCTCGTAGCAGGGACCGGCACAGACTGAGGCTGCCGATCGTGCTGAGGAGCCCCGAACCACTCGACTTCATGGCGCGGACCGCCTCGACGGCGTCGTCGCGGACCAGCGTGGAGTTGGCCCACGTCAGTGGCTCCTCGAGCGAGGAGGAGAACACCACCTTGGACGCTTGCGTGAGCTCATCGACGGACGCCTCCTCTTCGGGCCTGAACTCGTCTTGGCCATCCGGGACCTCGCCGGCGGCGAAGCCCGACATCAGACGGTAGGTGTTCGCTCCCATCAGGTAGGTGACCTCGGGCTGCTCGCCGAGCCACGCGAGGTACTCCGGGCCCTCGAGGCCCCAGAAACCGGGCCATCCCACTCCCGATGCGTAGCCGTCGAGAGAGGTGATGAAGTCGACGAGAAGCTCCGACATTGCTGTGTCCTTTCCTAGATGTCACGAGCTTTGACCGACCGGGAGCCACAAACTCATCGGCCGCGCTGTGGGGTAACGAGAAACCCATCGTCTCGCCAGTACACCCCCGCCAAACTGCGTTGCGGAGCACTCGACGTGCGCCCAGCATGCCTTCGCGCCCGCGCCCTGCGAGGCAAGGGCGGCGAGGTCGCCCGGGCAATCTACATCACCCCTGATCTTCTCCAACCCGGTGAATATTCCAGCAGCGTTCGAATCACTGTTGATGGTTACCCTGCGCTTCTCCAGATGTCCGATAGGGCATAAGAAGTGGTCCGGGTTTGCTTTTTCTGTTAGTAACCGAGAAGGCAAACCGGTTGAACTCACGCGGCGCCTTCGGTCCAGACCACAATCCACAGCCACTCCACGCTGCCGTGCCGCCAGCCTCGCCACCTCCCTCATCCCACACCGCGACCAGCCGATCAGCCAACCCGAGCAGCGCCGCGTTCGCAGCCTCGTATGCTTCCCGGCCGGCCTCCTCGTAATCCATTGCCCGACCCTCGGACGCACGCGCCACCAGCTCATCGAACACCAGTGCGTGATCAGGCTTCACTTTGGCTTCGCGGTAATTCCGGGACGGCAACACCACCTCGAGTCGCCCACCGGCCTCGAGCACCGCTTGCGCGAACACCGAATCGGCTCCTCGGGCAATACAGCTCACCAATTCCGCTACCACCCGCTTCCAGGTCTGTCACACGGGCTGAACGAGCACAGAGGCCTGGCCGCCCAGCAGGCGGCGGATCTCCTCGTCCGGATACGGGGTGCTCCGGCTCGCCTGCTGGAACGCACGCATGAACGCGGACATCGCTGCGGCGATCGGCGCGTGCCGGGTGAGGACCGTGGCGGCCTCCACAGGGATTCCCTCCGGCGGCTTGCCCTCGGCGAAGACGCGCACCATCATGGCGCGCGCCTCCCGGTCCTCCCGCCGGAGCCCGTACAAGGCGGTGACCAGCCAGTTCACCAGGTAAGTGGCGGTGTAGCCGCGGTCGTAGCTCTGGTTCTGGTCGAAGAACGCGGCCTCCTCCGGCGAGATGTCGAACCCGGAGGAGAGCGCCAGGCCGTAGTCGCCGAAGTAGAGGCGTTGACCGTCGGTCAGGATGTTCTCGAAGTGCGCGTCGAGATGCAGCAACCCACGGCTGTTCATGAACGCGATGCCGGCGGCCAGTTCCCGCTCCACCATGACGCAGGCCCGGTCGGTGGCCTCGTCACCCGCCTCGATCTGGGCGTTCAGCCACTCGTGCAGGTTCTGCGGGATGTACTCCAGGAACAACGCGATGCTCGCCGAAGAGTCCTGCAGGGCCTCGATCCGGCGGCGTACCTGCGGTCGACCGTCCCAGTAGGCGACAGCGCGATCGATGTCGGCCAGCTCCTCCGGCAGCGGTGTCGCATCCGGTAGTACCCGCCAGTGGTACATCAGCGGGAAGCCCTCGTGTTCGGCGGCGAGCACCCAGTTCGTCGTCATGATGTGCACGGCGAGCTCACGCCAGGCCCCGAAGCCCGGACCGCCGATGAGGCCGACACCGTACTGGCAGAAGAGCGGCACGTCGAACAGGTTCGCCGTGGACCGAGCGTGCTCCGGCTGCCGTTCCAGGTCGGTGAGGGGTACTCGCTTCACGAAGACCGGGGATCCGGAGACCTCCAGCAGCGCCGTCTTCCCGCCGATACCGGCGCCGATCGGCGCGGCCGCGTCCACGAGCTCGCGCAACGCGTTATCGCTGTGCAACGCCAGGGACGTGGAGAGAGCGCTGTGGGCGCGCAGGCGCGCCAAGCGCGACATGTCACGGGTCGTCGCCGCGTTGCGGGATATCGCCGCGTCAGGTGAACAGGACGTCACTGCGTCAGGGAAGTTCGCTGCGGCCTCCACGTGGAGCCGACCTCGATTCAGTCATGGCCACGCGGTCGTGCCGGCGGCCTCAGAACGGGCAGGAGGTCGGTCCGGGGTCACGCCCGACGGCTTGTCCTCCGAAACCGCACCCTACGTTACGACCTCCACGCGACGACTCCACATAGTGAGAGACGAGGCGTCAGATGTCGACCGGAAGCTACGGGGCCGCTGGCTTTCGGCATGTCGCCGCCCCGCAGAATCTCCAGATTCTCCGAGTCTCCTTCGCCATCTCGCCGCCATCCCCGACCAGTGGCGAGAGCTGACAGGTCCGCTGCGCAGCCACAGCGCCGCCGCCAAAATCATGGCGTCGCTGCTCACCACGCCCGTCATCACCGCAGAAGACGCCTCCGACCGGCTTCGGCTGAGCACAAGCAGGGCCTATACAGCCATCAAGCGCCTCCATGAAAGCGGAGTGATCCGGCCTCTGACGACCCGGAAGAGAGATCAGGTGTGGGGCGCCGGCCTGGTCCTCGACGAACTGGACGCGCTCGGAGCCCGCATCAAGAAGGCAGCGACCTGAGCCGTCGGCCTGCCTGCAACCTGCAGCAGGGACAATCCCGGCCATCGGCACTCCGGGCGCCGCCCTTCACGATGGTTGTTCTTCGCTTGTTGGTGTGCGGGAATGAGGACACCCATGGCCGAGACCGGCCCAGTCGCACACTGGGCGACCTGGTCGCGGTCATCGAACAGGCGACCGCCATCGACGTCGCCGTACTGGATGCGGGTCCGTACGAACACGGCCTGACGATGCGAAACCCGGTATGCGACGCCGTATTCATCGGCGTGGCGCGTACCCGGAATCCGATTACTCGCCCGAGCTATCAAGGCATACGAAGAAGTGCTGTCCGCGCAGGCAATCGCCACTCTGCGCGGTATCACGCTGGAAGCCGCCCAGGAAGAGTTGCGCGAAGCAGGTGTCGAGCCTGCCGGACAGCACATCCCCCGACAAATCCACGATGCGCGCTCTACACCCAGCTACACAGTCTCGACGGGCTGCCGCCGATCGAGAAAACCAGCCTTCTCACACTTCCCGCACTGGCCATAAGGTGCGTTGACACCTCGGCACGCACTGCTTACGCGACCAGTTGGTAACCCACATCCGCGAGGTGGCGAAAACCGGCAAATGATCGCATCGGTCAGCCGCCGCAAAGCTGGGATAGCCCCGCCGACGGACTACGTCACCACGAAGTCGGCCATCATCGCCATGTCCTCGTGTTCGAGATTGTGGCAGTGCAGCATGAACGGGCCGGGGTAGTCGGTGAAGCGGACCGCCACCTCGACGACTTCGGCAGGGCGGACGTCGACGGTGTCTTTCCAGCCTGCGTCGAAGGGGCCGGGTGGGCGGTTGTTGCGGGAGATCACCTGGAACGGGTCGAGGTGGACATGGACCGGGTGGTGGAAATCGGTGATAAAGCGCCAGATTTCGACGGTGCCCAGGCGCGGGTTCGCCAACGCACGGCCCGGTTCGTAGGGGGCGCCGTTGATCGACCACCCGACCGGGCCCAACTGGAACAAGAAGGTGCGTTCGGCGACGGCGGTGGTCGGGTCCAGGCGCTCCACGGGTGCGAGCTGATCGGGGATGGTGGTGTCGTCGTGTCGTAGTGGGCCGGTGACGTCGAAGCGCATGATGTCGGCAGCCGGTCCGGTGTCGAGGGTGTTGCGGAGCCGGACCGAGGTGCCGGGCGGGTAGGCGCCGAAGTCGATGATCACGTCGAATCGTTCGGCCGGGGAGATATCGATGTGGTCGTGCCGGATCGGTCGGTCGAGTAAGCCCCCGTCACTGCCGACCTGCACGAAACCGGTTCCAGGCGTGTCGAGAGCGAGCCGGTAGCGGCGTGCGTTGGAAGCATTGAGCAACCGGAATCGGTAGCGCACCGGCGACACCTCCAGCCGCGGCCACGGCGCGCCGTTGACGAGCACCACATCACCGAGGACGCCGTTCATGTAGGGGTCCGTGACACCGGGTGTGTGTAGGTCCGGGTCGATCAGCGGGTAGGCGAACGAGCCGTCGGCGGCAAAGGAACGATCGCTGATGAGCAGGGGGATGTCACGGTCGCCGCGCGGTAGCGGCAGGGCATCCTCGATGTCGTCGCCGACCAGGTGGAATCCGGACAGCCCACGCCAGACCGCCGGGCCGGTGAAGCTGTGCCGGTGGTCGTGGTACCACAGGGACGCGGCGCGTTGACGGTTCGGATACAGGTAGATGCGTTCGCCGTGGGCGAGCGCGCCCGTCGTGGTGGCGACCCCGTGGCCATGGGTGTGCTGGGGTGCGGTGGTCGAGCCGACCGGCAGGATCAGGTCCATCGGGTAGCCGTCGCTGTCGGCGGGTGTGTGCCCGCCGTGCAGATGCACCACCGTCGGGTGGGGCAGTTCGTTACGGTGGCGCACCGAGGTCGCCCGGCCGGACCTCGCCCGGATGGTGGGGCCAGGGAAGCTGCCGTGGTAGGTCCATGCTTCGGTGCGCATACCCGGCAGGATGTCGAGATATGCGGTGCGCTGGATGATCTCGTAGTGGTCGGTGGTCGCATCGGAAGCGACGGGAGCCAGTTCCGGTGGAATCGGTAGCCGCGCCCGAAACGGCTGCGGCAGGGGCACCGCGCTGGGCAGCAGCAATCCCGGCTCACCCGGTCGCACGATCTTCGGCACCGTCGACCAGCCCGCGGCGCCGACGGCGACAGCCGCTCCGACACCGGCCCCCGCGCGCAGGAATCCTCGCCTGCTGATACTCATCGCTGCCACCGCCACGCCCAGCTCACCAGCAGCGCCGTGCTGATGGACAATCCCACCGCGAGTGGAATATGCACCGCCAGCACCCGTTCCTCACCGAGCGGGATGAGCGCCGCCGCGATCGCCAACTGGAGCACTGCGGTCCGGGCGGGCCACGTCGGGCCACCCCCCTTGCGCCACAGCAGCACCGCGCACACGAGCTGACCGAAGAACACCAGTGCCACGAGTCCGCCGTTGCGGCTGTGCATCGCCAAGGCTTCGAAGTGCCCAGCCAGGAAACCGCCGGCCAGGGCGGCCTGGGCGAATACCAGCACCGCCGCCGCCGTCGCCGTCGCCCGGAACAGCGGCAGCGGCCATCGGGCGACCACGGCCGCGGTCATCGGCGGACCTGGCGCACGCCGCGCCGCCACACCTCGGCGATCGCGGAAGTGGCGGTGATATCCGTGGTCGGGTCCCCGTCGACGAGCAGCAGATCCGCACGCAAGCCCGGTGCGATGCGTCCTCGATCGGACAGCCCGAAGTGATCGGCCGTCCGGCTCGTCGCGGCCGTGAGCGCCTCCAGTGGGCTCAGCCCCACCCCGATCAGCAGCACCAGTTCCCGATGCAGACCCGAGCCATGGGCGGGGACGTACGGGGTCGCGTCGGTGCCGGCGAGCAGTGGCACGCCGGCCCGATACAGTGCCCGCGCCACCCGGATCGCGTCGGCGAACGAGCCGGGCACCGCGCAGTCGGCGGTGATCTCGCGCTGCCCGGTGATGGCCTCGAAGTACACGAGGGTGCTCACCACGAACACGTCCTGCGCGACGATACGATCGACCAGCTCGAGGGTTTGGTCGGTGAAATCGGTCCACACGTGTGCCAGCCCGTCGACGCCGGCATCGAGCGCGATTGTCACTTCGCGCTCGGTGATCGCGTGCGCGATCACCTGCAATCCCGCGTCATGGGCGTGGGTGGTCAGCGCTTGCGCGGTCTGCGCCGACAGCATCGGCAGTCCCGTGCCGTGCACGGCGCCGTCATCGATGACGATCTTCAGATAGTCGGTGCCCTCTGCCAGTCTGGCCTGCACGAAATCCGCCGCCTGTTCGGGGCCGGAGATGGTGTCGAACGGTGGCAGGTCGAGCGCGGCGATATCCGGTGCGGCCAGCAGTTGACTCGGATGTCCGCCCGGTGCGGTGGCCAGGGTGCCCGCGCTGCGGAAATCGGCGATATCGTCGCGCAGTTCAGCCGCCGCCCGCTGGGCTGTCAAGACCTCGGGGAGGCAGAACATGTCGAGCTCGGTCGTGACGCCGAAAGTGAGCGCGGCAGCCAGGTCGCCGTCGAAGATGTGGGTGTGGGCATCGATCAGTCCCGGCAACAGGGTGCGGCCGGTCCCGTCGATCTCCACATCGGCGGGAGCGTCGTCGGTGGCGACGATCCTGCTGTCATCGATGAGCACTGTGGTGCGGTCGATGCGCTGCTCGCCGTCGAAGACGCGGACATTGCTGATGCGGGTACGCATGGGAGCTCCTGGTAGGGATGGTGGGAAGGGATTTCGTCGGCTAGGAGCAAGCGATGTGGGCAGAATGTGACGCCGAGGTGGTGTTTTTGTGGGGTGAGTCACGGAATCCGGCGCACTTGTCACACTCGGCGTCGCCGCGGCCCTCTTGGTAGGAGGACCATTTCCTTGCCGGACCGGAGGACTGCCGTGAACGATGACATCGACAACGCGACCGAGACGTTCGTCGGCTACCGCGAGCTGCTGTTCTCGGTGGTCTACAACATGCTCGGCAGCGTCGCCGACACCGAGGACGTCCTGCAAGAGGTGTGGTTGGCCTGGCAGGCCCGCGTTCGCGGCGCCGAGCCGATCGACAACGTCCGTGCCTATCTCACTCGGGTGGCAGTGAACCAAGCGCTCGCCCGCCGGTCCACGCTGGCCCGGCGCCGGGAAGACTATGTGGGGCAATGGCTTCCGGATCCGCTGCTCGACCATGATGCCACCGCGGGCGACGGTGCGGCGAGCGTGCTGCGGACAGAATCGTCGTCGATGGCGATGCTGGTGGTCCTGGAATCGCTGACTCCGCTGGAGCGGGCGGTGTTCGTGCTCAACGAGGTCTTCGCCTACCCGCACACCGAGATCGCCGGCATGGTCGACCGCTCGCCCGCCGCAGTACGCCAGATCGCTCATCGCGCCCGAGCCCATGTACAGGCGCGCAGGCCACGCACCCAGGTGGACCCGCGGGTCCGCCGGGAGGTGACCGAGCGCTTCGTCGACGCCGCAATGGGCGGAGACCTCGAAAAACTACTCGCGGTGCTGGCCCCGGATGTCACCCTCTGGACCGATAGCGGCGGTGCCGGTGTCGCCACCTCTTTGCAGCCGGTCCACGGGAGGACCGCTGTCGCCGAGGTGTTCGTATCCGTTGCCGCGGCAGGCCTGGACGGTTACCGGGTGGGTTGGCGCACGGTCAGCGGCGATCCGTGCGCGGTGATTTTCGACGGTGACGCCCCATTGGCAATCGTCGTCCTCGATATCGCCCCCGACGACACTGTCATCGGAGTCTACTCGGTGACCAACCCCGCCAAGCTGACCCGGGTGAACGATCCGAATCCGGCTCGCTGAGCATGGAGCCGAGTGGACCGTGCTGATCCCCGTCATCGGCTGCTCGGGTCGGCCGCGACCACGACGTCTACGTCGTCGCCGAGCCTGGACCGCCGACCGTGATTCGGTGATGCCGTCGGCGTTACCTGGCGTCGCTCCACGCGGCGAGAACGGTCGCCGATTCCGGGAACGGTGCGGGCACGACATTCAGAATGCTGGGCGAGCTGCTCGGCCTGTTCCGCGCTCAGCGACTGGACTTAGTGTGCGCCTCGCCGGAAGCTGCTCTGCTCGGGTCCGGTGATGACCAGGCCTGGGTTTCGCCTGTGTAGTTCGGCGGCGATGTCGTCCAGAGATATCGGGCGCAGCAAGCGTTCCGGCACGGTCACCGGATGGCCGGCTAAGAGCTTGCCTATCGGGCCGTATATCCATCTGGGCCAATGGCTTTCGGCGAACTTCGGGCTGGGTTCGACGAGTTCGACGGACAGGTATCTCGTGTTGGGGTCAATTCTCGCTGTGACCACATGTACTCGCGATATCGCAGCCCATGGGATTCGTCCGAATGGCCTGAGCACCAGCCCATGATCGTCGACTGTCACAGCGGGCGAGGGACGGAGGAAGTAGCTCAGTCCGAGCAGAAGCGAGAGGGCACCCGCGACGATCGGAGCCACCACAGGGAACGTCGGCCTCGAGTCGACGGACATGGTCACGTGTAACAAGCAGCCACTCGCTATCCCGATCAGACCTAACACCACCATGGCTACGTGGACGCCCGACGAAGATCGAAATATCGTCGGTGGTGCTGAGTCTTCCTGATGCTGATCCACGGCCAGAACTGTAGTGGTCGTTGTCCAGAGAGTTCGCTCACCTGGGGATACCGACATCAACCTCGGCAACGTCTCGATCCATCAACTACGGCTGCGCCGCGTAGCGGCGCAGCCGTGCCTACTTCGAAACAGGCTGTCACAAGAGGGATCCCACCGGAGCAAGCTCGCCTGCAAGCCGCGATAATGCCGCAGCCCGGCCTCCGCGACACCGATCGGGGTCGCGACCCGAAACAGCTGCACGCGAGATCGAACAGCGCCACCGTGACCTGTCCCGCGCACGAGACAAGCACGCGAAGCACGAGTCGCCACACTGGTCGAACGCGGCGTGCCTGTCGATGCTGCCGCACTGTGGCTTTGGTGCAGCTCACCTCGCCTGCCCGCCAGCAAACCTCGTCTCGTTCCCGGAGATCGAACACCAGAACAGCGACTTCTCGACTTCGGCCTCACACCTGACATCGCCCGTGCTGCTGCCGAGGGACGAATACCTGAACCCGCGCCCACGCGCACGAGTCCCACGGCCGCGACCGCGGCATCGAACGATCTCGGTGAGAACCTGCCCCGGACGACGGCAGTCGCCGGACAGGAACTACCGCTGGTGTGACGTAGCCGTCTTCGTCGGTTTACAGCCGGGCCCAGAGCAGTCGCCGGTTGAATAGCCGGTGTTCATATCCACCGATTGCCCGTTGCCAGTTGATCTGACGTATTGCCATCATTCTGACGCACGCAGGGGTCTCTCGCCATTAACCTGACGCAGCTTCATCGTTCGGATCGGTGCTCGGGAGTTTGTGGCCGGTGGGTGCGGTCGCGGCAGTCGCGGCTGGTGATGCCTGCCGGGTGACGGCGAACTACGATGTCACCGGCCATGGCTGAGATCCGCTGGTATCGGCGAACTACGACGTCGCTGATGCGCGGGGACGCCCAAGGTCTCGGGAGTGCGGCTGGTCACTGTCCGACATCGTCGGCCACTGTGGAGGTCGCGGTGTTGAGTACGGCGTCGAAGGCGTCGAGGACGGGGACGTGGAGGTAGGCGCTCTGTAGCCGTGTGCGGTCGGGGGCGGGGCCGCTGGTGGCTTCGCGGCGTGCGCGGCGAAGATCGACGAAGCCGAGTCCGAGGCCTGCGTCGGTGAATGAGGCTTCGATGCTTCCTTGTTCGGGTCGCTGCAGTGGCGTTGGTTCGACAGCGAAGCCGAAGGGTGCGTTTTCGTCGGGGTGCATATCCGCGGTATGTCCTTCGGTGCTGGTCAGGCCGAGGGCAAAGTAGTCGTCGCCCAAGGCGCGGTGCAGGTAGTGCCCCATAGGGAATCCGGTCAGGTGCCCGTCGAAGGAGACCGGCTCCTTCTGGATGTGGGCGTTGTGGGCGGCCAGGACGACGCGGGCTCCAGGTTCACAACGTTGCAGATGCCACAGGACCGAGTCGGCCATATAGCTGTCACGGGCAGAGGTGTCGGCGGCGATCCCGGTTCCGGCAAAGAGGTTGGCCATGGCGCGGAAGCCGTAATCGGCGTTGACGGCAGCCTCGAGCTGACGGCGGGCGATGTCGTAGCCGCGCTGATCGCTGCGGGACACGTACAGCGGTTCGACGGCTCGGAAACGGATGAGCAGGCGTGCCAGGATCGCACTGAGCGCGTCCTGATCGGCGGCCGAGAGGCGGGTCCACGCAGGCGCGGCCGAGGCTGCGGAGGCGCCGGCGAAGGACGCGGCGATCCGTGTCGCCGTCTCGATCGCCGGCAGCGTCTGCGGATCGACCTCGCGCAGGTAGTCGGCGACCGGGCCCAGCGCGGGGAGCAGGGACCCGCCGGCCGCTGGGATATCGATACCGGCGAAGCGCACCGGCGTGGCTGCCGTGGCGTTGTGCCGGCGGATCCAGCGCAGCGGCTCGTCGACTCCCACCGGGATCGTCCCGGCCAGGTGGGCTGCCAGCTCGTCATCGGTGCCCGCACCCTGCGCCCAGGCGTCGAGGGGGAAGCCCTCGCTGAAGCCGTACTCGAAGGCCAGGACAGTGAAGCCGCAGCGTTGGACCAGGAAGCGCAGGATGCGCTGCCGCATCTGCGCGAACTCGGTGATGAAGTGGGAGTTCTCGCCGATCGCGACGACACGGGCCCCGCCGGTGACCTCGCGCAGCGGTTCCAGGTCATCGAGCGGGTCGTCGGGGTCGAGATGCGTCAGTGGTACGGCATGGTCGCGAAGCCAGCCGGAGAGTGGAGAGGGATTGGGCAATACGGGCATACAGTCACTCGATTCCGGGACGGTGCCGACTGGCGAAGGGGCAACGGTATGGGCGCGCGGGCCGCGTGGTGGTTACACCGCCTACGCGGGCACCGCTTTCTCCAGGTCGTCGATGGTGCCGGACATGATCGCGCGGACGTTCTCATTGATGTGCTCGATCGGCCAGTCCCACCAGGCTAGGGCCAGCAGGCGGTCGATATCGTCCGCGCTGAAGCGGTGGCGGATGAGTTGGGCCGGATTGCCGCCGACGATGCCGTAATCCGGGACGTCGGCAGTTACCACGGAGCCGGCGCCGACGATCGCGCCGTGGCCGATCCGTACTCCGGGCATCACCGTGACGCCGTATCCGATCCAGACGTCGTTGCCGACTACGGTGTCACCGCGATTGGGCAGGTCCATGAGCAGATCGACATGCTGTGACCACGCGCCGCCCATGGTAGGGAACGGGAAGGTCGACGGTCCGTCCATCCGGTGGTTGGCGCTGTTCATGACGAACCGCACGCCTGTGGCCAGGGCGCAGAACTTGCCGATGATCAGTTTCTCCGGACCGTAGTGGTAGAGGACATTGCGAGTTTCGAACGTGGTGGGGTCGTCCGGGTCGTCGTAGTAGGAGTACTCGCCGACCTCGATCAGCGGCGAGGTGACCAGGGGTTTCAGCAGTACCACGCGCGGCTGTCCTGGCATCGGATGCAGCACGGTGGGTGCGGTGACCGGGGGCTGTTCGGGCATGCGGAATCCGTTCTGTGAGTGGTTGTACGAAGGTTGTTGTCGATGATCGAGAATCAGGCCGAGGCCAGTGCGCGCATATCGAGCCGGGCACCACACCAGCGATCTCGAAGCCAGCGATCGTGGCCGACCACTACCAGAGCACCTCGATAGTCGGCCAGGGCGTCTTCCGAACCACCGCGCAGCTCGAAAACCGTTGCCAGTTCGGCTTATTCGTCCTGAGCGAGATAGCCGACGCCACCCTCGGCGTGCACGACAATCCCGCCCTGATCGGGGCTGCTCGCATCCGGCGAACAGGCGCAGCAGCGTGCTCTTACCGGACGCGTTCTCCCCGATGATCCCGGTGCATTCACCCGCACCGAACGAACAGGTGACCGCATCGAGAACCGTGCGGCCGTGGAAGGACTTGCTGACCGCGAACGCGGTGATCCGAGGGGGCACGAACTACCTCCGAAGCATTCGAGGACGACACGATCAGGGGCGACCGCTGAGCCTGGTGAACACTTCGAATGAGCATTGACGTCCTCGTTAGTGCGACGGATGTTGCGTTAAAATAATGGCACATCATGTCCCGCCGAGCAACCGGATAGCCCCATGTCCCCTACCACAGAGTCCGCCCCCCCGCCGCGGTCACGCCCGGGCGGCCGCACGGCCCGCATTCGCGCTCAGGTCCTCGCAGCCGTTGAGGCGGAGCTGACCGAAAACGGCTACGACGCCTTGACCGTCGATACGGTCGCCGCCCGCGCTGGCGTGCACCGCACCACCGTGTATCGCCGTTGGCGCGATGTAGGGGGTCTGATCGCCGATGTGTTCGCCGCCGCAAGCGATCTGGATTGGCAACCACCCAACACCGGTTCACTATGCGGTGATCTTGCGGAGTTGAACCGCGAGATACAGGATTCGTTCACCGAGGAATCGTCGATCGCGCTGGCGCTGATCGCAGTATCTTTCCGCTCGGAGGACGCGGCGCGAGCACTGCGGCAACTGTGGGAGGACCGCTACACGCAATGCGAGATCGTCGTGGAGCGTGCGATCGGGCGCGGTGAGATCCCGGCCGACACCGATGCGCGCGCACTGCTTGTCACCGCTACGGCACCGGTGTATCACCGGTTGGTGCTGTTGCGCGCTCCGGCCGACGCCGGTTTTCCGGAGCGTGCGGCCGCGGCGGCGTTGCTGGCCGCGCAGGCCGGTGCTTTCGCATCGCTGGTAACGGGAGCTGTTACTGGCTGACCTGAGGTGCCCCACATTGCTGGGATGCCTCATTTTCCATGGAACCGGACAGCGGACCGCTCCCCCACCACCGCTGCCGGTCACCGGCGAAGTCGAAACGCCACGGACCGCACCCGAACAAAAGCCATGCCGCGTCGGCGCAAGGTTGGCCCGTGGGAGGGTGTCAGTCGCTTCCGGGTGGCACCGCGGGGGCGAAGACGCAGTACATGCGGAGTTGTGTTTCGGCGATGATGGTGTGCCGTTCGTGTTTGTCGAGTAGATACATCGTGCCGGGTGCCAGGGGGTAGGTGGTGTTGTTGTCGCGGTCGAGTAGTTGGCCGTGTCCTTCGATGAGCCAGACAGCTTCGATGTAGTCGGGATAGTGCAGAGGGGTCCGGGTACCGGCAGCGACGGTGGTTTCGTGGTAGGAGAAACCGACGTTGTCGTCGGAGAGCACGATGCGCTTCGAAGTCCAGTGGTCGCTGTCGATCTGGCGGTCGGTGCCGGTGATCTCCTCGAGGGTTCGGACGATCACGAGTGGTTACCTCCTTTGCTGATGGTGTGCAGGAACTCCAGTAGTTCAGTGGTCGCTTGCCGGGCTTCGGGCATGTTCTTCATGATCCAGTTGTGGAACATTCCGGGGTATTCACGCAGGTCGACCTGCACACCGGCGGCGTCGCCGAGTTCTTTGATGCGGCGGGCATCGGGAAGCAGGATGTCGCGGTGGCCGATGAAAACCATCACCGGAGCGAGACCGGTGAGGTCGGCGAAGGCTGGGCTGATCTCGGGGTCGTCCAGCGCTCGCTCACCGGCATACCAGCGCCCCGCTTGTTTCAGGCCGGTGACACCGAGTTCGGGATCGCGGGCGTCGAGGGCCAGCGACAGGGGGTCGTCGGTGGCCAGATCGATCCACGGAGAGAACAGCGCGAAGGCGGCCGGTTGCGGTTGCGCGCGTTCACGCAGGTGGCGAGCCAGGGTGAGCGCGAGGGTGCCGCCGGCCGAGTCTCCGAACACGATCCGGTCACCGGGCGCGCTATCCCCGAGGACCTCGTAGAAGGCCTTCTCGACCATCGGGATGATCGTCTCGTGGTCGTGTTCGGGAGCCAGCGGATACATCGGCAAGGAGTAGGTGCAGCCGAGCAGGTCCACCATTCTTGCGGCGAAATGCCAGTGGTGCGGTTCGGGTGCCTCGACGAACCCACCGCCGTGCAGATGGAAGATGTGCCACAGTGAGGTCGGCCCGTCGGCCGGAGTGATCGTGTACACGCGGTGGCCTTCGATCACCCGGCTGGTGACCTGGTGGGTGTCGAGCATGCGCCGCGGTGGGTGTGACCGGCTCGGGATCTGGTGTCGCGGCAGTCCGTGGCGCATAGCGGAGGGGTCGGCGTAAAAGCGTTTGTTCCGCCGCAACAACATTCGCGCGATCATCGCCCGCGCACGCCATGACGTCACAACCTGCCCTCCTGCCCAGTACGAACGCTGATGGACACAGGAGGGCTACCCAGCGAACGCGCGAATCCACCTCGACGGCTTCACGGGCGCGGCTGAGGTCGTGGCGCTTCGAAAGGGTCCGATGCTGTCGGCTTTCGTCACCACGTTCACTTCCCAGCGCAACGCCAGGCTCGGAGCGGCACCGACCAGGGGTTCCAGCAGTAATCGCCGAAAAACAACGAATACGACCGTTCTTGCTGGTCGGTGCAGCTATAACGGAGGGCCTGAAACGGGTCCGAGTAGATTCCCAGTGCGGGTATCCCCTACGGAAGGGATGGGTTGTCTACTTCGGCACGAAGGCAGCAGTGGTAGCACTGTCCAAAGCATGCGCCATCGAGTTGGCACCCAAAGGTGTTCGGGTGAATACGATCTCGCCCGGGACGATGCTCACCGGCATGGTGCCGGACGTGGACGGAATCGTCGAGGTTTTGGACAAGATCCAGCCCGTCGGATACGCCGCGAATCCGTCTCAGACGGCGGCAGGCGTCCTGTTCCTCGCCTCGGACGAAGCCGACTACGCCGCCTGTCGGGTTGACTGTCGGTGGTGCGCAAGGGTCATCCGGGCACTTTGCGGCTGAGGTGTTCGTAGGCGCGATACTGCGTCGCACGGTCCTGAAGGTTCTGCTGGACCACGTCGAAGGAACCGGCGCCGACGATGAGGCGCCGCGGCGGGTTCGGCAGGTCCACCAACTCCATGATCACCGGAGCGGCGGTGGCCGGGGCGGGGCCGGCGTCCTCACCCCACATCTCGATCAGCTCGTCGCGCAGCTGCTGGTAGTGCGGGTCGGGCGTGGTCGCCGTGGTGCCTGTGGTGAACAGGCCGGTGTCGTAGCCGCCCATCTGGACGATGGTGAGCTTGACGCCGAACTGTTCGACCTCCATCGCCACGGCCTCGCTCACCGAGTCCAGTGCCGACTTGCCGGCCGCGTACAGGCCGATCATGGGGAAACCGCCACCGGTGCCCATCGTGGTGACCTGCAGGATGCGCCCACCACCCTGGGCGCGCAGATATGGCAGCACAGCCTGGGTCACCCATACCGCGCCGAACAGGTTCACATCGAAATGCGTTCTGATCTGTTCCTCGCTCGCCTCCTCCACCATGCCCAAAAGCATGGCGCCGGCATTGTTGACCACAATGTCGAGCTTCCCGAAGGCCGCGACCGCCCGCTCCACGGCCTCGAACACGGCCGCGCGGTCGGTGACATCGAGTGGCAGCCGTACCAGGTCGTCGGGGTATTGCTGGGCAAGGTCGGCGAGGGGCTCGACGTTGCGCGCGGCACCGATCACCCGGTCGCCCGCCTGTAGCGCCGCCTCCGCGAACGCCCGGCCCAGTCCTCGTGATGCACCTGTAATGAGCCATACCCGCGTCATGGGCTCCACCTACTCTTGCTCGATCTACCGTGACGAGACAAGACGGTACGTCTCGTCATCCCTGATGTCAAGACGGTACGTCTCGTCTCGCCTAAGTGCTACGATCCGAGCATGGTCAAGCAGCCCGATCCCGCCCGCCGTAGTGAGCGCTCCCGACAGGCCATTCTCACCGCAGCCCGCGAGCTGATCTCCGACCTGGGGTACGCCAAGCTGTCCGTCGAAGCCATCGCGGCCCGGGCCGGCGTGGGCAAACAGACCATCTACCGTTGGTGGCCCTCCAAAGGCGCGGTGGTCCTGGACGCCTTCCTGGCGCTCAGCGAAGAGGGGCCGGACCAGAGCACAGCGCTGCCCGATACTGGCGACCTGGAAACCGACCTCAAGGTCGTGATGCGCGCGACGGTGGCCGAGTTCGCCGACCCCGCATTCGAAGGACCGATCCGCGCGCTCAACACCGAGGTCATCAACGACCCCGCCCTGGCCGCCCAGTACCACGCCAAGCTGGCCGGCCCGTTGGACGAGGCCAAGAAGAACCGGCTACGCAGCGCACAGCGAGCCGGGCAACTCGACGCCCACGCCGACCTAGACCTGGCGCTCGAACTGCTCTACGCGCCTCTCTACCAACGCTGGCTGCTCCGCTCCGGCCCACTCACCCCCGAGTACGCCGACGCCCTCGTCGAAGCCTTGCTCAAAGCCATGCGACCGGACACCGCTGGCTAACCCACACACAGCCACAACATCGGTGCGCCCCACGACATCCGACGAAACCATCGCCGCCCCGGCAGACGGTCGCTCAATCGGGGCCAGCGGGTCGGCGAGTTTCCGTCGAAGTAGCGAGTTCCGGAAAGCATGGTGATCCGGTGGCCTTTCGGCGAGCATGTTCGCCGAGAGAGCAGATGGCACTGACGAATGTGACGCCCTCGTCCGTCGAGCGTTCGTCCCCGGCATCGGTAGGTGACAGTTCTGCGACCAGATCATGCCGTGTCGGTCGCCCTCGCTCACCGTCATGGTTGGTACCCCAGGCATCACTGCGGCTTGTTTTCGGAATCGCCCTGGGAGCAGCCGAATTCGTTCTTGAACGCGTGGGCGAACGCGAATTCGGATGTATAGCCGGCGTCGGGCGATGATCGAGATCGGAGTGCCGGTGTCGCGCAGTTGCCGAGCGGCGAGCAGACCTGCTACCGCGCCGGCGACTTCGCCCGCAGCATCGGCACCCGAACCCGGCACCAGAGGACGGCGAAATTTGATGTCACGACCCCGCTCGGCACCTGCTCGTGTCCGTGTCGAACCGTTCGCTATGCGGCACGGGTGGGATGTCGACCCTGATATCGGCTGCCGGCCGGCATTGCGGGGGCGTTGCGTCTCGACGGGTGATGTCGGCGACCTGGGTCAGCCCCCACAGAACCAGTGCGGAGAGGGAGTAGATCGCGCCGAGCCAGCAGGAGGCCGGCCATCCCCAGGTGCTGTATGCCCAGGTCGTCGTGATAGCGCCGAGTGCTGATCCGAGGGAATAGAAGGCCATGTAGGCGCCGATGACGCTGCCGGGGCGGTGCGGGTGCGCTGCGGTCAGCAGGTGTTGGCTGCTGACATGCACTGCCTGGACGGCGAAGTCGAGCAGGATGATGCCGATGATGAGCAGCCACAGGGTTGCTTCGGTCCGGACGATGAGCAGCCAGGAGCCGGTGAGTAACGCCAGTGAGGAACCGGTGATCGCCTGCGCATGCCCGGAGTCGGCCCATCGCCCCGCGCGGGCGGCGCCGAGCGCTCCGGCCAGGCCCGCCAATCCGAACAGGCCGATCTGCGTGGTGCCGAGGCTCCAGGGCTCGGCACCGAGAGGGAGGGCGAGCCCACTCCAGAGGGTGCCGAAGGATGCGAAGAGGAAGAAGGCGTTCAGGCCTCGACTCAGAAACAGGCGATCCGTGCACACGAGCCGCCCCATCGATGCCAGCACCTGCGTATACCGTGCGCCGGGAGTTCTGCGGTCCGGGCCGAGTGTCGCGCGGACGGTGAGGGCCAGAACCACGCAGAGCGCGGCAAGCAGCGCATACACGGCACGCCAGCCGACCGTGTCGCCCAGGACACCCGCGAGGACACGGGCCCCGAGAATACCGATCACCACACCCGAGGTGACCGCGCCGATATTGCGTCCTCGCTCGCTCGACGCGGAGACGGCAGCTACATAGGCCACAGTCACCTGAACCACCACCGCGAACAGCCCCGCGACCGCCAGCCCTGTCATCGCCACGGCACTGTTCGGGGCGGCGGCCGTGACCGCCGCCCCCGTGGCGGTGAGTACCAGATGCACGGCGATGAGGCGACGACGATTCATCACGTCTGCGAGCGGGACCAGCAGGACCAGACCGGCGAAGTAGCCGATCTGCCCGGCGGCGACCAGTCCGCCCAGCGACTCGTGCGCCAATCCCAGGTCGGTGCCCGCCGCCTCCAATACCGGCTGAATCGCATAGATCGTCGCCACCGCCACTGCGCACACCAGCGCCAAGACGAATCGCTGC
The DNA here is from genome assembly GCF_002081715.1 of Nocardia donostiensis. GTDB lineage: Bacteria > Actinomycetota > Actinomycetes > Mycobacteriales > Mycobacteriaceae > Nocardia > Nocardia donostiensis. The sequence continues at coordinate 100,253 of NZ_MUKP01000006.1, forward strand.
GGTCCTGTGACTCCTGTTGCCACCACACCTCCCAAATCAGTAGCAAAACGCAACCATTTGACGGTAGGGCATAATGGTTTCGAATTGCAACCAATTGGGAGGAGTTCCCATGACCGTGACACTCGGGTCCGGCCGCGAATGGACCGATCCCACCTGCCCTGTCGCGCGAACCATCGACCTCGTGGGCGACCGGTGGAGCCTGCTGATCGTGCGCGACGCCATGGACGGCGCGGCGGCCTTCACCGAATTCCAGCAGCGGCTCGGGATCGCCCGCAACATCCTCACCGATCGCCTGCGCAGGCTCGTCGACCATGGCATTCTCACCATGAGCACCACTCCCGGCGGCAAGCGGCACATCTACGAACTCACCGACGCCGGGCAGGACCTCTTCACCATCGTTGTGGCGTTGCGCCAATGGGGAGAACGCCACGCCTTCACCAACAATGAACCCCACTCGATACTCATCGACCGTCACGGCAGTCCCGTAGCCCGGCTGCGTACCGAAAACCACGAAGGCGAGGTCGTCACCGCGGCGACCACCCGAGTCCACAAGGTGAATGAGCACGATGCCTCGGTGGCAGATGCGTGACCGGCTGCGTCTCGCACTACCAAGCTCGGCGCACAGCAGCTTTGGGGCCGGCCACCAAGCTCCTCGCCGGCACATCGTCGGCCACGACTGCACCTGCGGCGACCACAGAGTCCCGCCCGATGCTGACCCCGGGCAGAATCATCGCCCCTGCACCGATCCATACGTTCTCCGCCACGTCGATCGGTGCACCGGTGAGGAATCGGCGTCGTTCCTCCGGATCTACCGGGTGGCCCATGGTGATGAACGTGGCCTTCGGGCCGATCATCACGCCGCGGCCCAGCCGGATACCGGCGTAGTCCAGGAAGGTGCACCCCTGATTGATGAACACGCGCTCGGCCAAGTCGAGATGAAGTCCATGGTCGGTGTAAAAGGGCGGGTAAATCGTGACTCCGGCCGGGAGAGGGCGGCCCAGGATCTGTTCGAGCAGGGCTGCCCTTCCGGTCTCGTCGTCGAAGGGCAGGATGTTGAGACGGGAGGTCAACGCGGTGACCTGCACAACCCGCTCGTGCATCGCTGTGAACTCGGCACCGAGAACCCGTTCGCCCTGGGCATAGAGCTCGGCATCGTGGATCAGCATGAAGTTGTCGCTCGCCATCCCGCCATAATTGCGCATCCGACTGGTGAACGGCTCGGACATCGGCATGAACGAGTGCCAGTCGGGATGCTGGGTGCGTGCCGGATGCCCGCAACTGGACGCCCGAACTTCGGGTGTGGCAGCGAGTTGGGACGAGATCGGACGTAACCACCTCTGCTGCACAAGGTTTCACTTGCGCGTGTTCGGGAATGATGTCGAGCCCGCTGACGGTCCATACCCCGAGAAGGCTCGGCCTAGTGAACGACCAAGCGGGCGGACGGCCATGCGAGGTAAGGGAAGGTCAGCTCGGCGCGGGGTTACAAGGCCGGATTCGTAGACCAAAACGACCAGTTGGGCGCGGTCGCGGGCGTGGAGCTTGGTCATGGCCCGGTTGACGTGGGTCTTGGCGGTCAGCGGGCTGATCACCAAGTGGTCGGCGATCTCGTCGTTCGACAGGCCCTGCGCGACGAGGGTGACCACCTCCCGCTCACGGTTGGTCAGCTCGGCCAGACCGGGAGCCTCGCCGAGATCCAGCGGCCGGCTGACATACCGGTTGATCAGCTTGCGCGTGATCGACGGCGCGAGCAGCGCGTCCCCGCGGGCCGCGACCCGGACGGCGTGCAGGAAGTCCTCCGGGTGGATGTCCTTGACCAGGAATCCGGCCGCACCCGCGCGCAGGGCGTGGAAGATGTGCTCGTCCAGGCCGTAGTTGGTCAGGATCACCACGTGCACCCCGGCCAGGGCGGGGTCGGCGGCGATGCGTCGGGTCGCCTCGATCCCGTCAACGACGGGCATCTGGATGTCCACCAGTGCGACGTCGGGCAGATGTTCGCGGGCCAGTTCCACGCCCCACTCGCCGTCGCCGGCCTCGGCCACCACCTCGATATCGTCCTCCACGCCGAGCAGCGCGCGGAAACCGCTGCGGATCAGCGGCTGGTCGTCCACCAGCAGGACGCGGATCACGGCGTCTGCTCCACGGGCAGCTCGGCCCGGACGGTGAACCCACCTCCACTGCGGGGCGCGGCATGCAACCGGCCGCCGAGGGCGGTAACCCGTTCGTGCATCCCGAGCAGTCCCACACCTGGCGCGGGCGTGGTGTCCGGTGCGGCGCGGCCGTCGTCGTCCACCCGGATCACCAGGGCATCGGGGCGGTAGTCGATGCGGACCGACGCGGTGTCGGCGGCGGCATGCCGGGTGATATTGGTCAGCGACTCCTGGACGATCCGGTAGGCGGTTCGGTCCACGGCCGCCGGCAGGGCGCCGCGCCGCCCCTCGACCGTCAACCTCGCGTCCAGACCAGTCGTGCGGACCCGTTCCACCAGGTCCGGCACGTGGTCGAGCCCGTGCGACGGTTCACGGTCATCGCGCAGAGCCTCCAAGGTGGCCCGCAGCTCCCGGGACGCCTCGCGCCCGGCCTCCAGGATCGCCAGCAGTGCTTCGGGCACCTGTTCACCGCGCTTGCGGGCCAAGTGGACGGCCACCTCGGCCTGCACCTTGATCACCGAAATCTGATGGGTCAGCGAGTCGTGCAACTCCCGCGCGATATGCAGCCGCTCCTCGTCGGCCCGCCGCCGCGCGACCTCCTCCCGGGTGCGTTCGGCCTCGTCGGCCCGCCGCTCGGCCTGCCGCAGCGCTTCGCCTGCCGCGCACGCGGCGACCAGCCAGGCCAGTTGCAGCACGTCCCGAGCCTCCACGAACGCCTCGCCCATGAGCAGTCCGCGCGGCGAAGCCAGCAACGCGAAGGGCATGACGAGCACCATGACCACCGCCCCCGCGATAGCTGCCACCCGGTGCCCAGCCCGGAACGCCGCATATACGGCGAACAGGAACGCGACCGCGGGCACGTCCACTCCGAGGGCCTGATACGCCAACGCAGTCAGCCCTGTCACCGCCAGCACCGCGACCGGCGCCCGGCGGCCGGCGGCCAACGACAGTCCGCCGACGACCAGCAGCACCCATCCGACCGGGGGCCCGGACAACCCGGAGACGAGCTGGAACACCGCGATACCCGTGGCGATCGCCCAGTCCCGAAGCCGTTCCATGGGTGCACCCTAACCCGATGCCCGCGCAGGGAAGTCGTGCACGGGGATGATCACCGGCTACTGCGGAGGCAGTACTCCGACAGATTTTCTACGTCTCCGGCGGCAGCGTGAAATGCCTGCGTGCGCAGGACGACGGGGGTGGGGCCTGCGGAGAGGATGGGCCTCGTCTCAGTCGTTGGAGAAGGAGCACGTCATGTCCGTTCATCATCTACTCGCCACCTCGGAGATCCTGGCCCGGTCGGGCTCCTCCGGGTTGACCGCCGGGCGTTTCTGGTCCCTGGTGGGTGTCGTGGTGGGACTGGTCGGTGTCACCATCGGCGTCCGCGCCCTCATCCACCGCACTGGAAGCCGCTCCGCTATCACCGCGCTGGCGGCTGGTGTGGTCGGCCTGGTGATCGGCGGGCTGGTCGTGGTCGCCGCCGAAGGCGGACCCGGCACCGGGTACGGGATCGTCGGCGGCTTCCTGGCTTTGGCCGTCGGGTTGGTTGCCACCGCACTCGGCGCGGTCGGCCTGATGAGGAGCTTGCGGTCCGGTCGGCCGCTGGGCGGTTGATACCGACGCGGACCGCCGACACCAGCCGCAGCTGTCGTTCACACGGTGTTGTGGATCACAGTTGCGGCGGGCGGTGTCACACGGCGGGGGCGGTGAGGCTCTGTGGTCGCGAACATGATGGAACGGGCTGAGGAGGTTCACCATGGCGTCGATACCGCAGCATGCTGCCGACGACGAGATCACGGATCGGTTTCTCGGATATCGCGAGCTGCTGTTCTCGGTGGTCTACACGATGCTCGGCAGTGTTGCCGATACCGAGGATGTGCTGCAGGAGGTGTGGCTGGCGTGGGCGGCTCGGCATCGGAGTGCCGACGCCGAGCCGGCCGAGAACCCCCGCGCCTACCTTGTCCGGGTCGCGGCGAATACCGCGCTGGGCAGGCGTGCCGAGCTGAACCGTCGCCGGGAGACCTATGTCGGTCAGTGGCTGCCGGAGCCGTTGGTGTCCGGCGACGACGATGCGAGTGTGGGCGTCGAACGCACGGAGACGATGTCGATGGCGCTGCTGGTGGTGTTGGAGACACTGTCGCCGCTCGAGCGTGCGGTATTCGTGCTGCACGATGTGTTCGGGTTCGGTCATCCGGAGATCGCGCGGATCCTGGACCGTTCCCCGGCGGCCGTGCGTCAACTGGCCACCCGCGCCCGCCGCCACGTGCATGCGCGGCGCCCGCGGCACCGGGCCACCCCGGCGGTCCACGCTCAGGTCACCGAACGGTTCGCCGCCGCGGCGCTCGGTGGTGATTTGACGGCGTTGATGGAGGTGCTGGCGCCGGAGGTGACGTTGTGGACCGACGGCGGCGGCAAGGGGCCGGCCACCAGCCTGCGTCCGGTCCACGGCCGCGACGCGGTGGCCGCACTGTTCCTGTCGGTGGCCGAGACCCTGCCCGCAGGATTGGACATCCGCTACCGCCGAGCCGGTGACGACCTGTGCGCTCTGGTGTTCACCGGCGACAGCCCCCTCGCCGTGGTCGTGGTGGACCTCGACCCCGAGGGCGATCGGATCACCGGGATCTACTCGATCACCAATCCCGACAAGCTGAACGGCATCCGGTGACCGCCGCGCTGTCCCCGGCCTCCGCGTCACGCACCCGCGCGGCATGGCCGGTCGTCTTGTTGCGCGCCACGACCACGAACTCCTCACCCCGACGGGGAACTCGACCTGACCTACCTCGACGCGCCGCCCATGATGAAGTTCGCCCCGCAGCGTGACGAGGTGACGCTCGGTGGCCGCGACGAGTGGATCGAGCCCTGGTTCACCATTCACGGATTCCGCTACCTCCACGTCGACGGACTCGGATACGACCTGGGCCACGACGATGTGCGGGCAGTGGTGTTGTCCACCGACCTACCGGTCACGGGCACCTTCGAATGTTCCGATCAACGCCTGAACCGGCTGCACCGCAACGTGTTGTGGAGTCTGCGATCGAACTTCACCGACACCCCGACCGACTGCCCACCCGTGAGCGGTCCGGCTGGACCGGTGACATCCAGGTGTTCGCGCCCACCGCTGCCCTGCTCGTCGACGCCCACGCCTACCTGAAGCGTTATCTGCGAAACCTGGCGCTCGAACAGTTTCCGGACGGCACCGTGCCGCCGTTCGTGCCCAGCGAGGCGTCCGTGTTCAGCGGTGGTCCGCCACGGCTCACCCGGATCGCGGCGAGCGCGGTCGGTTGGGGTGATGCCGCGGTCATGCTCCCGTGGGCACTGTATCGGTATTACGGCGACACCACCGTATTGCGCCGCCAGTACGACAGTATGCGGCGTTGGGTCGACCACCTCGAGCGCACCGCCCGGACGAAACGTTCGCCGACGCGCCTCCTCCGTAAACGGGTCGGCGCGAAGGAACGCTACCTTCTCGACACCGGTTTCCACTGGGGAGAATCCCGTCGTGGCTGCACCAGGTCGAGCGGGGAGCGACCACGATCTGGGAAACTTGGGACGCCTACGACGACCACGGGCGGGGAAAAGGATCGCACAATCACTATGCGTTCGGGGCAGTAGCGCAGTGGCTGATCGAAGGGATCGTTGGGATCTCCCCCGCCGAACCCGGGTATCGCGTCGTCCGGGTGCAACCGCTCGTCGGCGGCGGCATCACCCACGCGGCGGCAACCATCACCACACCTTTCGGACGTGCCCGCAGCAGCTGGCGACTGCACGGTGACCGGGTCGAACTGGAGGTGACGATTCCGCCCGGGGCGACCGGAGACGTCCGGCTCGGGGACGGCCGCGCCGAACGTGTGGGGTCGGGGGCACACGGATTCGAATGGAAAACCGGGTGAACGTGCAGCGGCGGCCGCAATGTCACACCCGGAGGCCGCGGCGCCCTCTGTGCCAGTGCCCGGAGCGGTTCCGGGAGATACGTCAGGAGAGAAGATGACCATCTCGAAGAACAACGACAAAGCCCTGCTCGTCCGCCACGACGACGCCGAGACACTGGACACCATGGGCGTACGGCTCTACGCCGATCACGATATGACCGGCGGAAAGCTCAGCGCGAACCGCGCATTTCTGCCGGCCGGCGCGGACGGGCCGCCTCCGCACTACCATTCGACCTCCGCCGAGTTGTTCTACATGCTCGACGGCCGGCTGCGGGTGCTCGCCGGGGACGAGATCCACGAGATCGGCGCGGGCGACTTCCTGCTGATTCCCCCGAACATGACACACGCATGGGCGGCTCCCGCGACCTCGCCGGCGGACGTCCTGGTGGTCTTCACTCCGGGGATCGAACGTTTCGACTACTTCCGGCTGGGCGACCGTATTCGCAAGGGGCTGGCGAGCCCAGCCGAAATCCTCGACACCCAGGAGCGGTTCGACAACCACTTCGTCGACAGCCCGATCTGGCGGCAGGCCACCAAGAACGACGACCGCGTTTCGCTGGATGGCGAAGAGCACCGGGCCGAATTCCTCGCCAGCGACGTACTCCGGGCACAGCCCGGCGTGTGATCGACGCCAACGCTGTCGGCGACGAGTGCGTCGAGATCGAATATCTCCCCGACGGTGAGCCCGGCGTGCATCAGCGATTATTGGATGCAGCGACTGGAACACCGAGGTCTCCGTGGGTCATGTCTTCCTCCTCACCGGAAACGGTGGGGAGGAAGACATTCCGGTCCGAGGTATCGCTGCCGATCGCGAGGAAACCATCGGCCTGCTCGGCCCCAACGGCTCGGGTAAGTCCTCGGGGGCCTGTGGTGGATATATCGGTGGCGGACTCGGTGTTGCCCGGTTTATGGTGGGCCGCGGTCGCGCCGAGGTGGCCGAAGGAGGGAAAGTCCGTGTCCACCAAGCTGAATCAGCTCATCGCCATCGAGAAGGGCGCGAAGTCGCAGGCGAACGCAGATCTGACCGCCGCTTATCAGCGGGTGGGCAAGATCGATCTTCTGGCGGGCATTTCACGCATGTACCGGCCGCTGGACGATATGGGCGAAGAGTTGCCGTCGGAGTCGAAGCGGGTTCAGGTGCGGGCGCGCGAGGTGATCGCCGATGTGAAGAACACCCTGACGCGATTGTTCGATGTGACCGCGACGAAGGACACCGCCAACTGCTCGGCGAAGGCCGACCTGACGGTCGACGGCGTCACGATTGCCCGTGACCTGCCGGTCACCTACCTGCTGTTCCTGGAGAAGCAGCTGAGCGAACTGAAGAAGTTCGTCGCCAAGCTGCCGACCCTGGATCCGGCCGAGTCGTGGTCGTTCGACGAGGTCAGCGACTGCTACGCCACCCAGCCGTCGCAGACCGTGCGGACCAAGAAAGTGCCGCGCAACCATGTGCTGGCTCCGGCCACCGAGAAGCACCCGGCGCAGGTGGAGGTGTACCACGAGGACGTTGTGGTGGGTCGTTGGACCACCACAAAGTTTTCCGGCGCACTGCCTGCGAAGGAAGTCGGTGACATCACGGAGCGACTCGGCAAGCTGCTCGACGCGGTGCGCGTCGCTCGTGAGACGGCGAATTCGACGCCCGTAACGGATGTCGAGCCGGGCCAGGCTATTCTCGGCTATCTGTTCGGTTAGCCGGGAACACAGACTCCCCCTGCACAGGGGGATGGAGCACAAACTGAAATTGAAGTTCACACTGACACACCGGTAGGCGCTGCCAGGGCCTGCCGTTAAATTCAGCTTCTTGCTCCAAGCTCAACAACTCCATCGATCACACGAGGTGCGAATGTGCTGCGATGCATCCCCGAGATCCGGGTTCAAGTCCCGGTGGCGGCTCTCCGTGCCGCTGTGGCGTAAAGGCAACGCGCGGGGTTACTCAACATGACGCACGCTCGCATGCTCGGCGATCACAGGTGGGGCAAACGATAGCTCATCTGGTAGAGCATCGGATTTCCACTCCGAGGGTAGTGGGTTCGAATCCCACTCGTTGATCAGGAAGGGCCGGGAAGGGTAATCCCGGCCCTTCCGCCTGTCGTTCCCTCGTTGCCGCGCTCAGCTTCTCACTGGCCGGACTCTCCCCGGTGAGGTCCCTCGTCACGCTTGCGACGAAGGAGCTCTTCCGTGTTATGGGCGTGGGTGGGCTTGGAACAACTGCCACATCCGGTTCAGCATGTCGGTGCGCTCCGGACCAACCGGCCAGAAATGGCTGCCGCCCTTGTAGACGCGCCACAGTACCCGGGTGCCGGAAGCGCAGTCCCAGCGCTTGGATTCCTTGACATTGATCCCGCCGTCGGGTTGCTCGTTCTGGCACGGGCGGTTTTCCCAGCTCCAGTACATGACATGGGTGTAGGCGAGAGCCTGGTCCACCATCTCGTCCTTCTCCGAGGCGAACACTCCCCAGGAGACCGGGCGCGAGGGGACGCAACCCGCAGGCGGGGGCGCGGGTGCGTATACCGCGCCCGAAGCGAAGATGTCCGCGTGCGTGCACGCCACGCGGGACGCCATCTGTCCACCGTTGGAGTGGCCCGAAAGATGGATGCGTTTCGGATCCACACAGTATTTCGCGCTGACGTCGGCCACCACCTTCTTGATATGGGTGATGTCATAGGCGCCCGCGCCGGCGTCCCAACCCCAACCCGAGCCCTCCGGTTTGCTGCCGCGCGGATAGACCACGATGGCCTTCTTCTGATCGGCGAACCCGCTCCAACCCGACGCGGATTCGATGCCTTGGGGGGTGCCGTAGCCGCCGTGGATGACGACCACAAGAGGCGCGCCACTGGCGGGTATTCCGGCGGGAACCCGGACGCGATAGTACCGGCCGTCGAAGTTGTCGACCTGCTTGGTGTGATTGGTCGGCGTGGTCGAACACGCGGCCGCCATGGTGTCCGGGTCTTCGTCGGCATTGGCTGGACCCGCTGCGAATCCCACGAGTGATAGCGCCACGCATGATGCGCCGAAGAGCGCAGCCAGGCGATTAGTCAGAGAGGACGCCACAGAAACTCCTTGTGTGCGAAAAGAATTGCGATTCGCACGTTATACGAACAGTTGTGTTCGTAGAGGCGGTTCTTCCGACTGGGTGAGCGGAACCCACTGAGAGACCAGTTCAGAGGGAGCATGTGGGGCGTCTCAGCTTGTAGGCCCGGGTTTGCGCGCGAGGGCGCCGAGGAGTAAACGTTGCTCGATCGAGGGCAGACAGACCGGTGGCCCGTCCGGCCACCACTTGCCGGCTTCGACCAGGCCAGGGGGCAGCAGTTCCAGGCCCGCCAACATCGCGGTGATTTCCTCGCGGCTACGGAACCACCCGGAACCCAGGCTGCTCTCCACATGCCGCCGCTGCAACTCGACGGCCAACTCCTCGGCCGCACCAACGTCGCACGGGTTCCAGAAATGGGTGATCACCACATACGAGCCACCGGGTAGCAGGTCGAGGAGTCCTCGCATGACCCCGGCCGGGTCCAAGCTGTCGTCGATATGGTGCAGCAATCCGCACACCAGCACACCGACAGGGCGGGCCAGGTCGATGCGCGCCCGCAGTTGCGGGTTGTCGAGCAGTGCGAACGGTTCCAGAACGCTGCCCCGCAGGTAAGTGCTGATCTCGTTGTCCCAGTAGGCCATTCCGTGCGCAACGCAGAGAGGATCGTTGTCGACATACACCACCGGTGCCCGGTCCGCGGTAGACCGTGCGGCGTGGCGGGGGTTGACAATCTCATGGGTAGCGCGGCCAGGGCCGTGGGTGGGCAGCCCGGCACCGATGTCGAGGAACTGGTCGATACCGGCGTGGGTGAGGTAGCGCAGGACGCGTTCCTGGAATCGACGGCCCGCGATGAGGGTATTTCGCCAGCGGGGCGCAACCGCCGTGATGCTGTCACACACGGCCCGGTCGACGTCGTAGTTGTCTTTCCCGCCCAGGGTGGCGTCGTAGACGCGGGAGATGCTGGCCCTCGTACTGTCGACCCCGACTGGATCGCGGACGCCGGGTGTCGATGAATCCTCGGTCATATGTGGGCTCCGTGGTGTAGTGGAGGGCGTAGTAGCGACGACGGTCCGCATATCTCACCGTCTCGGGGTGCTCGGCTTTCCCGCGGGCCATGACGCGGTCGACTTCGTCTTGCAGCCGGTAGGTTCAGCCCCGGACTGCCGCGGCGGATTCACAGCTGAGAGCACGTGCGGCAGCTGCACGGCATTCCCGCAGGTCCAGTTCCCGCACGGCCGCTTTGACGAGGGGGACCGCAGGTGGGGTGACACTCAGTTCGGTCACGCCCAGCCCGAGGAGCAGTGGTATCGCGGTGGGGTCGGCGGCGACCTCACCGCACACCGCGACTCTGGTGTCGCCCGCACCGCGGCACACATGATCGATGAGGTGGAGTACGCCCGGGTCGAGCGGGTCCGCCAGATCTGCGACGGATTCGTTGCCCCGTTCGGTGGCAAGGGTGTACTGGGCGAGGTCGTTGGTGCCGATGCTGAAGAAGTCGACGAGCTGGGCAAAAACCGCAGCTTTCGTTGCGACTGCGGGCACTTCGACCATGATCCCGACCTCGATGTCGATACCGGGCGGGGCTATGTCGGCGAGGAGGGCCCGGGCAGCACGCACCTCGTCGACGACGGTGACCATCGGAAACATCACGCTCACCGGATGGTCGGCGGCTACGCGGACGATGGCCTGCAATTGGTCACGCAGGAGTTGCGGGAACGCCAGCGCGAAACGGATGCCACGCAGCCCGAGGAAAGGGTTGTGTTCCTGAGGTTGAGAAAGATATGGCAGCGGCTTGTCACCACCCACGTCCAAGGTGCGCAGGACGATCCGACGGCCCTCGAAGGACTGTGCGATCTCGCGGTATACCTGCTCCTGTTCATCGACCGACGGCGCGTGTTCACGCCCCAGGAACAGGAATTCCGTTCGCACGAGGCCGGCGAGATCGGCACCTGCGCGCACCGCATGAGCGGCTTCGGCGACATGGCCGATATTGGCCGCGACATGCACGGTGAGACCGTCCCGCATCGTCGCTACCTGACCCGCGGTGGACTCTGCGAGCAGTCGTTGACGGCGCTGTTCGCTCGCGCGTGTCTTGAATTTCGCGAGGACGTCGGTCTCGGGATCGACAGCGAGTTCACCTGTTCCTCCGTCGAGGGCAATGATGACCCCTGCAGGGACTCGCAGGATTTCCTCACCCGCGGCGTGCACCGAGGGGATGCCCTTGGCACGGGTGATGATCGCTGCGTGTGATGTCGGGCTCCCATGCGCGAGAACGATTCCCGTGACAATTGATGGGTCGAGGCCGGAGGCCTGGGCGGGTGTCAAATCGGTGGCGAGAAGAATGCCCGGACGGCTGACGACCTCGGTGTCGTGACCGAGTAGAACAGCCAGTACTTGGTCCCGTACCGCCCGTAGGTCGGCAGCACGGGCCCGAAGGTAGGGATCTGATAGTGCTTCGAGCTCGTCGGCGGCGGTATCGAGAGAGGATGCCCAGGCCGTGGCCGCGGAAGCGCCGTTGTCGATCCGGCGGTGTGCGTCGGCAACCAGTTCCTCGTCTTCGAGCAGCAACAGGTGGGCCTGGAAAACCTCGGGCTCGGGCGACGGCTGCTGGTGCAGACGTGCGTCTTCCGCGGCGCCGATATGGGCGCGGAGGCGATTCTTCGTGCGGGCAAGAGCGCCATTGAGCAGGTGTCGTTCGGCGCCCGGTGGCCCGCTCGGCTGATCAGGTAGCGCGATCTCTGTCAGCTCGAGTTGCCACGCCGGGCCGATCCCTATGCCGGGCGAGGCGGGCAAGGGGGCCGTTGATGCTGTCGTCGTCCCAGCGGCCGATCGTTCGGTGAGCCCGGGCTCGGTGCTTGTGTCGCGCGGAGACGAAGTGGGCGCGTCGGCGATCTTTTCGTCGAAGCGACGTTGCGCAAGTTCCACCAGTCGATTCAGTGCGACCTCGGCGTCGGGGCCTGTTGCTGTCGCTTCGATCGTGTGGCCGGTCAGTGCTCCCAGCGCCGCGATACGACTCAGGCTTCGTCCCGCTGCGGGACCGGCGCCGTTTGCCAGATTACGCAACCGGACTTCGCAGTCGAGACCACGGAGTGCGGCTACGATCCGTGATGCTGGACGTGCGTGCAGCCCGTGTTCGTTGTCGACAGTGAACGATGCGCGGGCCGAATCCGCGGCGTGCTGGTCTGCTGGTGCTGACGGCTCGGTACCGGCATCGAGACCGAGTTGAGCTCGTTTGCCCAGCAGTGCGTTTTCGGCTTCGTTCGCTGCCTCGGTCAGTGTCGCACCTCCCGCCGCCGCGACCGATGCGGCCACGAGGCCCTCGACGAGCGGGGCGGCGCACAGCTTCACCTCGGGTGCGGTCGGCATCAGGTCGAGAGCGAGTTCGGCAGACAGGATCGCGCTGCCCAGATCCATGAGGACGAGGACACCTTCGCCGGTGTCGGCTGCGGCGATAGCGTCCGCGACGGCCAGCGCGTCGGTACCGAGGAGGGCTTTATCGTCTCCGGAGGGTTCCTCGGCGAGTCCCGCCGCGATTTCGATGCGGACTCGTTCACCGTGCAGCATCTGCGTGGCCAGATCGACGGCGGCATGCGCGAGGGGGCGACTGTGGGAGACAACGACTATTCCGATCACCGCAGCACCTCTCGTGCCGCGCGCACGAGCAGCGTCGCACTGGTCGCACCCGGGTCTTGATGGCCGACGCTGCGCTCTCCCAGGTATGAGGCACGCCCCTTGCGGGCAGGCATGAGGATTGTCGCGTCACGACCGGCCTCGGCAGCGCGGAGCGCGGCATCGAGAGACTCGGCGAAATCGGCGCCTTCACCGAGCCTTTCATCGAAGGCTTGGACGGCCGGTGCCAGAGCGTCGTACATGGTTTTGTCGCCGGTTTCGGGCTTACCGCGTGCGACGATGCCGTCGACGCCGGCGCGGAATGCCTTGGCGAAGGTCGCCGCATCGAGGCTGTCGCTGTCGACAGCAGCGGCGAACCGGAGGAAGAAGGTGCCGTACAGCGGGCCGCTTGCGCCGCCGATGGTGCGGATCAACACCATACCGGCCTGTTTCAGGGTTTCCGCTGGTCCACCGGGCGCCGTTTCGGTCAGCGCCGCGACGACTGCGGCGGTGCCGCGGTGGATGTTGCTGCCGTGATCAGCGTCGCCGATCGCGGCATCGAGTTCGGTGAGCAGTTCGGCATTGTCTTCGGCCAAGGCTGCGAATGCGCTCAGCCACTGGATCGGATCGAGGTCGGTCATCGTCACACTCCCCAACGCAGGGCCGGCGTCTGGACCGGCGCGTCCCACAGGTTGATCAGTTCGTCGTCGACTCGGGTCAGGGTGACCGAGCATCCGGCCATGTCCAACGACGTCATATAGGGGCCGACCAAACTCCGGGCGATCTCGATTCCATGCGAGCACAGAATCCGCGAAACCTCGCCGTACATCACATACAACTCGAGCAGAGGAGTGCCGCCCATCCCGTTGAGGAAGCAGATGATCCGGTCGCCTCGGGTGAAAGGCAGGTCGGCGAGGATCGGCTCGGTCAGCATTTCGGCGATCTCGCGCGCCGCGGCGAGCGGTGCGCGCTTACGGCCCGGTTCGCCGTGGATACCGACCCCGATCTCCACCTCGTCCGCCCCCAGGGCGAAGGTCGCCTTACCCGCTGCGGGCACCGTGCAGGAGGTCAACGCCACGCCCATGCTCCGCGAGTTCGCGTTCACCGCGCGGGCAATCGCCGAAACCTCCGGCAGGGGTCGGCCTTCGTCCGCGGCAGCACCTGCGATCTTCTCCAGAATCACGGTGGCCCCGACACCACGTCGGCCTGCGGTGTGCGAACTGTCCTGCACCGCAACGTCGTCGTCCACCACCACCGATGCGACTTCGACACCGGCTTCGGCCGCCAGTTCCGCCGCCATCTCGAAGTTCAGCACATCACCGGTGTAGTTCTTCACGATGTGCAGGACCCCGGCCCCCGCCGCCACCGCCGTGGTGGCGGCCAGGATCTGATCGGGTACCGGAGAAGTGAATATCTCACCGGCGCAGGCGGCGTCGAGCATGCCGCGCCCGACGAATCCGGCGTGCATCGGTTCGTGCCCGGAACCACCGCCCGACACCAGACCCACTTTGCCTGCGACCGGCGCGTCGGCGCGGATGACGATGCGGTTCTTCTCATCCACTCGGATCTCCGAATGCGCGGCCGACATCCCCGCCAGTAGATCATCAACCACATCGGCTGGTTCGTTGATGAGTTTCTTCATTCCCACTCCCTTCGGGAAGACGCGGTGGCCGCTATAGGTGATAGACACTGCGGTGTGCCGTGTCGAATAACATTCGACATTGTCGAATGTTAGCTCTGGCCTTTCAGTGTTGTCCACACCACAACCAGCGGTCGACTCCCCCCGGCCGACGCTGCGCGAGCGCCACTTTCGACATGTGGCCGCAGCGGATTGCACCGCCGAACAGGCCGGAACGCGTCGCCGAGGGAACTTGCCCGGCGGGCCGGCGCCAGCGTCACAGCCGGATTGATGCACGCCCTGAACCCAAGTACACCGTCGCAGCCACGACTACCCCGAAGGGCAGCGAGATGATGCCGAGGTCGGCCATGGCGAGAGGTGTAACCCCGTTGATAATGAGCATCGCCGGGACCGCCCCGACGCCGATGAAAACAAGGAATGCCGTGCCGAGCACTTCTGCCGCGAATCGTTGCGGCGTTCACGAAGCCTCCAAAGGGAACCTCAAAACTGTCGTGAGATTTTCGATAATCTCGAATGAGGTTCGTAGAATACGAGGGTGTCACCTAGATCACAAGAGCCTATGGAAGGGGGTCGCGTGATCCAGTCCGTCGACCGAGCTGTCCGCATCCTGTTCGCCTTGCAGGGCGCACGACAGATGACGCTGTCCGAGCTGGCAGCGAAAGTAGATTTGGCAGCGACCACCGTACACGGCATCGTGCGCACATTGGCTGCACACGGCGTGGTCGTCCAGGAACCAGGGGGTGGGCGTTATCAGCTCGGTCCGGCAGTGTTGCGACTGGGCAACGTTTATCTCGACACACTCGATCTTCGGGCCCGATCGCTGACTTGGACCCATGAACTCGCGCACCGGACCGGCCGCGCTGTACGCGTGGGCGTGCTCTTCGACAACGATGTCGTGATCATCCACCATGAGCCCAGCCCCGACGGAAGCCGTCAAATGCCCGAGATCGGTATCGAAATCCCCGCGCACGCGAGCGCTTTGGGCAAGGCGTTGCTAGCTTTCCTGCCGAGAGTTGAACTGGGGACCCTGCGCAGCATGACCGGGGAGACGATCACCACGACCGAGGACCTCACCGAGCAGCTACGCCCAGTCGTGGCTTCGGGTATCGCCTACGAACGCGATGAGGCCGTTCTCGGCGAATCCGTCATCGCGGCAACAATATTCGACCGAACAGGCACCGCGGTCGGAGCTGTGGGTGTGGTGCTACCCACCTCGGACTTGCCCGCTCCCGAGTCCACCGTCGACGCGGTCCGCACCACTGCGCAGACCATCTCGCGCGAGCTGGGGGCCGCCCGGTGGCCGGTACCGCCCGGCAGTTGAGCGATCTCCACGACGTCGGAAACTCAGCGAGAAATCCCTGATTCGTCATGCCCCGAGACCGGAGTAGCCTCACCTGGTGACACGGCGGCCGGGGTCGTGCTCGGGCTCGGGCTCGGTCTGCTCAACCGGGTGTTCCTCCTCGCCGTCGGTCGACGATCGCGTCACCTCACCGCACACGGCTCCTGACCCGCCGCCACGATCTTCGGATGCCACCTGCGGCGAACCGACTGCCACCGACTGCTATCCGGTCGGTTGCATGGGAAACAGAAGTGCAGTGACTTCGAACTGGGTGTGGCGTACCACACCCCATTGAATTCGACGCCTAAGGTCTGACTCGGTCCGCCCATCAGGGGCAGCTGAGTGAAGGGATTCGAAGAATGAAGTTCGAGAAAATCACTGCTGCCGTTTTCATGGCCGTCTCGGCCGTGAGTATCACTGCGGCAACCGCCCAGGCAAAGCCGGCCATAACCGAGCAGCCGACTACGGTGACCACGGGGGGCACAATTTTCGGTGTGGATCATGGAATCAACTACCAGATCACCGTTTCGCCAGTCGACAAGACCATTGTCACCACTGTCGAGAACGGCAAGTTCGAGATCGCGCAGAACGGTGCGGTGGTGCTCGAGTCCAGCGACGGAGCGGCCGTGATCGAAGTGCCGCAACGGTACGCCGTCGCCGGGCGTTCCATCGCAATTGCGCAGCACATCGGTGCGGACGGCCGCACCCTGACGCTGACACCGACCCCGACAGCAGAAGATGTTGCGCATCTGAAGGACATCAGCTCCTACGACCGGCTGCAGGAGCAAATCAACAAGAACCTGCCCGGCGTCGTCAGCGGTGCCATCGTGGGCGGCCTTCTCGGGGCGATTCCCTCTTTGTTCTTCTGGATCAGCATCCCCGTGGGTGTGCTGATCGGCGGAATTGTCGGCGGATACATTCAGGGCGGCCCGGAATTCCTCGACGCTGTACAGGCGTTCGTCACCGGCCAGCCGTGATCACGGGCGGGTGAAATAGCGGCCAACTGGTCGGGAGTCGAGGAGCATCTGCGAGAAATCGGAGTTCGGTGGTAATCGTCGAGAATCCAACGAAGTTCGGCATATCCCCTGGTAGGGGTGATCTATCGGTGGCGCCTTCTCGGGCCGGCGCCACGACGATCACCTCGACCTCGGGCCCGAAACCAGCATGGCCACCGCCGCCCGCATACTGCGCACCTACACGCTGAAACATCCGGATCTCCGGCGGCGGATTGTGGGTCGGCGAGCATGGTGACCGAGAGCGATCCCAGTACCATCGGCAACCGCGGCCGGTGGATCCGCACCACGAACCGCACATCTCCCATCGGAATCACGGTCCTTCACCAACACCGAACCAGCGCCGCGCTACCGTGGAACCGGCAAGATCGGCACCGAGAAGGATGTGCACAGTGACACTGGTCGATCCGGGCCCGGGTGGCCTCGATAATGTTCTGGCCGATCTGCGGTGGAGATTCGTCCAGCGCGATGTGTTCGCACTCGAGCCGGACCGATGGCAGTTCCTGGCGGGCGAGCCGAGTGCGCTCCTCGTCACCGAGGGCCTGATTCGGGTCGAAGGCCTGGATGAGACCGAGGATCTCGCGCACGGGGATTTCCTGTTCGTCCCGCGTAGCTGCCGTTTCGCCCTCAACGCCCTGTCGGAAGCTCGGGTTCTGCGGATTCAGCTCGCTCCGGTCACCACGGGCGGCGCCATGGACGCGCTGCCGTCGCGTGTGTTACTGACCGAGTTCACCCGGCATACTCCCCTGGCCGCAACGATGATGCAGCATCTCGTCGAAGAATGCCGAGACCCCCGCGGAGTGCAAGGCGACCGGGTATCCACCTTGATCGCATCGATGGCGATCGAAACCTGGCATGCCCGCGGCTGCGCCCCGAAGCGGTGGCTGCTGCGCGTGAACGAGCCGGGAATCGCGCGGGCGGTGGCCGCCATGCACGCCGACCCCGGGCAGGATTGGACCGTGGAAGCGCTCGCGCGGGTCGCGTTGGCGTCGAGATCCGGGTTCGCGGCCCGGTTCCAGGTGGCGACGGGCCTCACACCGGGGCGTTATCTGACGAAACTGCGGATCGAGCGGGCGCAACGGTTCCTGGCCGAGCAGGAGATTTCGGTGGGTGCCCTCGCCCGGCAACTCGGTTATCGGTCGGAGACCGCGTTCGGGCGGGCATTTCGCCGGTATACAGGCCGCACGCCGTCGGAGTGGCGGCGCGCAGCCCGAGTGCCGGTGATGGAGCGGGCTACCGCGGCGCCCTGCTGAGCGAGATCCGGATCAGGACGCCGCCGATCACCGCCGCGGCTGCGGCCAGGCCGTAGGTGGCGGCGAGCCCGATACCGTCCACGCCGCGGCCGCCGACCGCGGAACCCAGGATGATCGCAAGCTGGAAACCGGCCACCACCAGCCCGCTTCCGGCCTCCACCCGGTCGGGGAGCATACGGGAAACCCACACCTGCACGAGGTTCAGGATGCCGCCGAACGCGGCACCCCACAGCACTGTTGCCAGATAGCCCAGGGCGGGAAAACCACCGGAGGCGATGATCGCGATCAGGGACAGCCCGATGGCAGCCGGTATCGCAGGCAGCAGCACACCCAGTTGCCGATCGGCCAGCGCGCCGAGGACGAAATTGCCGATCAGACCGCCGATTCCGAACATCGCGAGCAGTACCGGGATCATCGCAGGCCCGGCGCCCAGGAGTTCGGCCAGCGCCGGCCGCACATAGGTATACCCCGCGAAATGTCCACCGATCACGGCGACCACGCTGACCAGGCCCAGCACCACTCCCGGTGCGCGAAGCGCGCTGTCCATCGCGGACAGGCCGATTCCTGGGGTCGGCGCGATGGGCGGCAGAACCAGATGCACCGCGACCGCGGTGAGCACGGTCAGTCCCGCCGTGACCACGAAAACGGTCCGCCACCCGGCGAGGGTACTGAGCAGCACACCGAGCGGTACACCGGCCACCGTCGCGACCGTGGTTCCGGCGTTCACGATCATCATCGCCTTGCCGAGCCGCGTCGCGGGCACCAGTTGCGATGCGATCACCAAGGCCATCGACCAGTAGCCTCCGACGGCGACACCGAGGAGGAGCCGCGCGATGAGCAGCAGGACGATATTCGGTGCCACGGCCACCACCATGTTGGACACCGCGGCGGCGACAGTGAGCGCCACCAGCAGCGTGCGCCGGTCGGTCCTGGGAAACACCGCACTCAGCCCGAGGGCCGCCAAGAGGGCGGTCAGGGCGGTGGCACTCACCGACAATCCGACGATTCCCTCGGCAACGTTCAAATCGACGGCGAGCGTGGTAAGTACGCCGGGAGGCAGGAATTCGGCGGTCACCAGGGAGAAACTGCCCAGGAACATGATGAACAGGGCGGGCCACGCCCGCCGGGTCGATTCCGGTGATGCTGTGCCGGGCGGCAGAGTGCTCGTTGTCATGCCCGATGCAACAAGCGGGCAGCGCCGGGCACGCGACCGAAACGCCACAGCAACCGACTCGAACGCCATGGCTGCGCTGCGCCGTGATTCGCATATGCCGACTGGTTCCGCCGTCGACTGTCCGACCGGGTGTAGGCGCCGCACAGGACCGTCGGGACGCTCCACAGCGGTCTCGGCGAAAATCGATAAGTGCAGCCCGATGAGGTCAGGCATCATAGCTGGCATGCACGACTGGCCTGCCCCGGACTCCGGCGAGCTCCCGACCCCGGAGTTGATCGCCGCGTGGGTAGCGCTCGACATCGTCCCGTGCGAACGGATCCCACTCTGGGCAGCGCACTGGCTGGTGCAGGGCTATGACGGTGAAGCGCTCCGGAAACTGGCCGGCTCGAGTGGCGCTGATCCTCATGAGGTCCGCGACATATTGCCCGCGGCGCTGGCCGACTGCACCGCAGCCATCCCGGACTCGGATGCAGCTGCGGCCCAGGTGGCGTTCACCAAGCTCGCACGCATGCACGTCGACAACCGAGCCACCGAGAGATGGGTACTGGACAAGGTTTGCGAGATCGTCGCCAGGTCCGGCTATGCCGACAGCGTCGTCGCCCTTCCGCTCGGCCAGATATTCGATATCGAAGACGAGTGGGGAGCAGGCTGGGGCCGCACCGAACAGCAACTTGCCCATGAGATCCAGAACGCATGCAGAGCTCAACTTGCCACTGATCACGAACCGTTCCAGGTTGGGGGCCGTTTATTGTGACCATGCTGGCGACGGTGTTCACGGCCGAGCGTTCCGCGGTCGCTGCGACGGACGCGCATGCGGAAATCGGTGATCCGCTGAAACAGTTGCGGGACACGGGATGGCGGGGAGGACGGGTTACCGTTGCCCGCGGGAAGGCGCGTGATCGGTACCGGCAGTGGGTGAACGCCGGCTGGCTCATGCGGCAGGTGCTGGACGATGAGGCCGAGGTGTATCGGTCAGGCGTCCTCGATACGGAACAGCGTGCAGCGGCCGGCCAGGGCGGCGAACTCGTCGGGGTCGTCGCTGGTCACGACACCGGACTTGATCATGACAGGCACACCAGTGGGGACGAGGCGCGGGAATTCGCGCAGCACCGGCTCGCTCTCGGCCGCCGGTATCTCCACCAGGCGCACGGTCCGCTTACGCCGTCCGACCTTCAGTTCCGCGGTATCGGCAGCCTGTACGTTGCGCACCCAGTCCGCGCCGGGAATACCGCCCAGAACGTATTCGACACCGTGATATTCGAACGGGGTCACCGGTGTGGTCCTTGGCTTACCCGATTTGCGCCCCGGCACGGTGAGCAACGCCATCGGCAGCGAGACACCTATCCGGCTGATAGCAACCATCGCCCGATTCATCGGTTTCAGCCAGCCGGGAATCTTGACGTCGTCGCCTGCCATCGCGTGCTCCTCCAACTCGGGCGCCTCGGTCGCACCCACAAACAGATAGCGAGCCGCTGATGCGGCTCGCTATGCGAGCGTAGCGGTTCATCATCGATATATGGGGGTGGGAACTCCCCGGCGGCTACGTCGACCATGCCGAAGACATCGCCGCGGCAGCAGCACGCGAGGCCGAAGAGGAAACAGGGTTGCGGCCCCGCGCCACTGGAACTCCACCGGTGGCGCGGGGCCGTCATACTCCCGCGGTGGAGCCGGGACGGACGATCATCAGTACGGTGACCGTGGCCCAGAGCAGGTTGAAGATGCCGGTGAGCATGGCGAGGCGGCCCGGCGTCAAAGCGGTTGGCACCGGCAACGGCGAGGCGGAACCTTCCGTCTCGGCCAGGGCGCGATCCTGGGCTGGCAGGATCAGGAGTGCCAGTACGCCAGCGGCCGTCGCGGTCAGCAGGATCGAGATGATCAGCCAGGCGTCACCGAGGACGCCGAGACTGCCGGCTGTGGCGAAGCCGAAGACGGGAACCGCGATGCCGATGCCCGCGTAAACCCGGCAGATGCGGTGCAGCGTCCGCAGGTTGGTGCGGGCGTCGCTGTCACCGGGTTCGCCGAGGGCGCGGCGCAGAATCGCGGGGAACATACTCGCGGCGACGGTGACCGGACCGATGGCGATAATGGCGACCAGGACATGCACGGACAGAAAGAACTTGGTCACGCCTGGTGCTCCGGGGCGGTCCGGCGCTCGCCGGCAACTTTCGAGGACGGGAGGCGGCCGGCCTTGGAGGTGCCCTGGAAGGTGTCTCCGTCGACTGTCACGTCGAATGCCAGGTTCAGCCGCATGGGCTTGGTGATGGCCTGCTTCCAGGTGAGTCGGTCTCCGTCGAGGAAGATGTCGGTGAGTGGCACGTCCTCACCGGTTCCGTGGGCGACGCCGGACAAAATGCCGTCCTGTTCACGGAGTTCGACCACTGCCTTGATCTTGCCGATGGGGGTGGAGATGGACATGTTCCAGGTGCCTACGACGGACATGCTGATGTATTTCCTGACTGTGCAATGGGGATGGTGAGCGGAGCGGTCGATCGGCGAAGGTCCGACTGCTCAGAAGGTGGTGGGCGTCAGACCCTGGGCGCGCCAGACGGTGCCACGCCGCTCATGCGCGAAGAGTTCCTCGACGGCGTGCGCGACGCGGGGGCCCACCTCGCGCTCCAGCAGATACAGGCCCAGATCGAGCCCGGAGGTGACGCCGGCGCCGGTGATCAGGTCGCCGTCGTCCACGATGCGGGCGTGGACCGCGTGGGCGCCGGTAGCGTCCAATATGTCCAGGCCCAGGTGATGGGTGGTGGCGTGACGTCCCTCCAGCAGACCGGCCATGGCCAGGACCAGCGAGCCGCCGCAGACGGTGGCGACCGTGATGGCCGGCGCTTTCATTGCCTGCTCGAGGAGCTCGGGCAGCTCGGTGGTCAGTGTGCGGCCCAGCAGCACCGGGATGAACTCGTCCTGTTTCCATTCGCCGGCGCCCACTTCTTCTTCTTGGACCTCGCCGGGTTCGCCCACGCGGCCGGAAGCGCCGGGCACCAGGAGCATGTCCGCGCGCTTCAGATCGAGGGCGCCGGTGGCGCGCAGTACCAGTCCTCCGGTGCCGCTGATCACCTTGCGGGGTCCTTCCGCGGAAACCAGTTCGACGGTTACCGCACCGCCCGATGCCATGCCACCGGCGTAAAGCACTTCGTAGGGGGCGATGACATCGAGCGGGTCGCAACCGTCGAACAGGACAACCTGGATGTGCATGGATGATTCCCTCGGGGTCGATTTCCATCGGACACTCCGCAGTCAACAGGCTGTCGCCGTAATCGCCCAGTGGCATTGATGACAAGTTTCAACGGTAAAATGCCAATACCTTCTCAAGGGGCTTGAACTGCGGTGATACGGAGATCCCGAGGTAACGACCTGGGTTACTCGATCCGATGAGTAGGTAAGCTCTCGCCATGCACACCGTTGCCGTTCTGGCGCTGCATCAGGTGATCCCGTTCGACCTGTCCACCCCGATCGAGGTCTTCTCACGGACCCGTCTGCCCGACGGGCGGCCCGGCTATCAGGTTCGGGTGTGCGCCGAGCGCGCCGAGATCGACGCCGGAGCCTTCACCCTTCGCGCTCCATGGGGTCTGGAGGGCCTCCAGGACGCGGATACGATCATCGTGCCGGGTGTCGCCGATCCCACGGTCCCGCTCCCACCCGCCGTATGCGAGGCGCTACGGTCGGCCGCTGCTGACGGCACCCGGATCGCCTCCATCTGTGCAGGCACCTTCCCTCTGGCTGCCACCGGTCTCCTCGACGGGCTGCGCGTCACGACTCACTGGTGTGCGGCCGGGCTTCTGGCCGCCCTCCATCCGGGCGTCGACGTCGACCCGGATGTCCTCTACGTCGACAATGGTCAGTTCCTCACCTCGGCCGGCGCGGCCGCGGGCCTGGATCTGTGCCTACACATGATTCGTCGCGACTACGGCTCGGCGGTTGCCGCCCACGCCGCCCGCTTGTCGGTGATGCCGCTCGAACGCGAGGGCGGGCAAGCTCAGTTCATCGTCCACGACCACGCTCCCACACCGCAGGGCTCCGAGCTGGAGGCGCTGCTCACCTGGCTACAGGAAAACCTGGCCCGCGACCTCAGTCTGGCCGATATCGCCGCGCAGTCCGGGACCAGCACCCGGACCTTGATCCGTCGGTTCCGCGACCAGACCGGCACCACCCCGCTTCAGTGGCTTCATCGGGCCCGCATCCGTCAGGCGCAGCACCTGTTGGAAACCACGGAGCACTCCGTGGAACGCATCAGCGGCCAGGTCGGCTTCGGCTCAGCCACCGCCTTCCGTGACCGCTTCAAACGCACCACCGGCGTCAGCCCGCAGACCTACCGGCGCGCATTCAGCTGAACCAGTGTCTCGGAGCCGCCGTCGATCTGGCCTTGGACGCGCCGCGGGAGCACAATCTCGCCGCTGATCCCGCGCACAAATCATCACCTTCGCAACCATCGCTCGGCAGGGCAATGTCGGGCCACGCCGGATAACATACTCCCGCGTTCGTTCCTGCCGAGGCGAACATTCAGCGGCCCAGCAGATTTCAATGCCCAACCGGTCGCCGGTCAGCCGCCCCGTGATCGATGGCTCTTACTGGCTGCCCTATCTGCTGCTGTTCTGTGTCTTCCATGCGCCGGCAGGTCTGTGGCTCGGCTCGTTGCGCTGGGTGGTTGTCGGCCGGCCGACAACCGGGTGAGAAGTCGGGGAGCCGCCGATGCCGCGTCGCGGCGTCTCGTCGGTGACCTGAATTCGCGGTACCCGTAACCGACCTGAAGATCAGCAGCCGATCTGGCGAATCTCGATACGGACCCGGCCTCTTGCGCCCGAGTACGGCATTTCGTCGATCGCGCGCGGATGGAGCGACCCGCACGTAAGCCGTATGCCCGATCGTTCCTGGCAAACCCACGGGGCGAAGCACTCGTTACGGATGGGAAGATCAAGTCAGGGGACGTGGTCAACGGCCGGCGCTATCTCGACGTTCCATTCGCCGACAACACGGAAGTGAAGAACTCGGTGCAGGCGAAATTCGATTGGGATCTCGAACTCTGGCATGTCGATGCGGATATCTCGATCGACCGCATCGCTCGATGGCTTCCACCCACAGCGTAGGGGCGGCGCGGGCGACCGTTGGCGATGTGGAAACGTCTCTCATCGAAGACAAACGCATCGATCCCGATCAGGAAGGTCGGCTCGAAACCGGAGATGCCCCTGCTCACGAGAGCCGGTTCTCCCCGTGCATCAAACCCCCTTCAGAACACGCTCGAGTGCCTCTCGGCCCGCAGGCCCCCAGTTCGGCTTACCGCCGGGAATGCCTCGATCTCCGTTCTGCCCCATGAGCATCAAGAACAGGCTCTTCATCGCGGCCAACCCGCGGGCACGCCGTATCGCCGCCTCATCCGCTTGCGCGTACGCGTCGAAGAACCGTGCGGCCGTGCCCGCAGGCAGCAGCACCCATGCGGCAGCGAGGTCCCACGCCGGATCACCGGCGAACATGTCACCGAAGTCGACTATGCCCGAGAGTGTTCCGTCCGAGACGACGACATTCGCGGGATGGAGGTCGCCGTGCACCCACACCGGTGGCCCCTCCCACGCGTGGGCCGCAACAGCATCGTTCCAGACTGCCCGGACGTCGGCAGCGATGTCGTCGGGGGCAACGGCCTGGAAGAAGCTCTCGAAGCCGCCCGTGCAGTCCCTGGGATGTGCACCGCGGTCTGTGGCGATCGGCGCCTCGGCGGGTGCCGCCACATGGAGCGCCCGGAGGAAGCCCGCCAGCGTGTCGGCCGCATGGACGCCACGGCTGATCGAACCGTGATCCAGCGGCTCGCCGGGAACCCACGTCATCACGGTCCAGTGCTTGGGGAAGCGCTCGGACGGTTCGCCGAACCGCACCGGGGTCGGCACCGGCAACGGCAGACGCGGGGCCAACACAGGCAGCCACCGCCGCTCCTTGAGCTGCAACTCCGGGGTAGGGTCCATGCGCTGCATGCGCACGGCCAACTCGTCCCCTAGCCGCCACATGTGGTTGCCCCAGCCACCCGCCACCTCACGGATGGCCAGCCCCGCAAGGTCAGGATGCTGCTCCCACAACAGGTCGCGGACCAAGTCCGCATCGATCTCGATCTCGGTGCCGGTCACACGAAGTCACTGTACCGAGACAGCATGCGGAGTGGAGGCTCGAATCGAAGTGGCCCACGGGCGCGGTGGCGCACAGGATGAGCCACGCCAGTATCACCGCCGCGACGAGAACGGCCGACCGGAATTCGGACCCGGGGAGTACGGCCCGGTGCGTCGGGCGGACGAATTCGATACACAGAACCTTCGAGCGCGATTCTCGTCACGGGTATTGCTGCGGTACAGCAACGAGGTAGCACCGCGGTGTGAGATTTCCGGCCCACCGCAGACCCCGGAACGCATCTATCCGTCAGAGCACGGTTCGGTACCGTCGTGACGCGTTCCTCGAAGTCACCGATTATCGCCATCGCGACCCGCTACTACGCCCGCAGTGCCGTAGAACTCCTCAGCGCCCCCGCCGCCGCAGCGCTATCCCCCCACCGAGTTGCACCACCTCGAAACGCCGGACGTTCGGGTGCTTGAACTCCGATTTCAGGTGGTTTGTTTCTGTCTGTCGATGCTGGGTAGGGCGCGTGGACAGAGAAGTTCGCTTCGGAGGAGGTTCGGTGGTCACACACACGACGACGTTGCAGGACAAGGTGGCGGTGATCGGCGGAGGTGGGAAGAACCTTGGTGGATTGGTCAGCCGGACGTTCGCCGATGCGGGTCTCAGGGGCGTGGTGGTGCACTACCACAGCGACAGTTCCGCCCCGGATGCTGAACAGACGGTCAAGGATGTCCTTGATACCGGCGCGCAGGCCGTTGCCGTCCAAGCCGACCTGACCCGGCCCAGCGAGGTGGAGAGCGTTTTCGACGCGGCTGTACGCGAGTTCGGCGGATTCGACGTCGCGGTGAACACCGCCGGGATGGTGCTACGCAAACCGATCTCGGAGATCACCGAGGACGAGTACGACGAGATGCTCGGGATCAACGCCAAAGCGGCATTCTTCTTCATCAAAGAGGCCGGTCGGCGAATCAACGATCGGGGCCGGATCATCACGCTGGTCACCTCGCTGCTTCCGGCGTTCACCGACGGCTACTCGACCTACAACGGCGGCAAGGCCGCCGCCGAACACTTCACCCGCGCCGCCGCCAAGGAGTTCGCCGACCGCGGCATCTCCGTCAACAACGTCGCGCCGGGCCCTATGGACACCCCGTTCTTCTACCCGCAAGAGACCGATGAACGGGTCGCGTTCCACAAATCGCAGGCGATGGACAACCAACTCACCGATATCGAAGACATCGCACCCCTGATCAAGTATCTGGCCACCGCCGGCGGGTGGATAACCGGCCAGACCATCTTCGCCAACGGCGGCTACACCACCAGGTGATCTGTGCGACCGCGCTGAATTTCCGATGTCGGAACCACCGTGGGTAACCATCGGCCGGAAACTGTGCTGACGCGGATCGCGGCAATGGGGACACCTGAGCACAGCGGGTCCGCCATCGGGGTCGCCGTGGTAAGGGCCAGAAGAATGTGTAACCGCGGCCCGTCCGCTGCTCAGTTCAGGGGCGGGTGCGGTAGTCCGGGGTACGTTGTACTCGAGCGACGGACTGCAATAGCCGGGTTGCACGGGTCGGGTGTGCCTTTAAGCAGTTGGTTCCGGCTTCGGCCAGTGCGTTGCTGCACGATCCGCTAGTCGGTAGCGGATCGTTCTGGCCTCGTGGCCTGCGTTCGGCGTTTGTGGGCTGGGCCGGAGAGCTGTTCGGCGGCGCGGCGCGCACGCATCGCCCGGACTCGCCCCCGGCTCGCGCATGCTGGGGAGGGGCACCAGCGGCGGCGACCGGCGCTGTCGATGAACACGCCCCGGCAATCGTGTTCCGGGCAGACCTTCAGCGCGGCACGTTCAATGCCGGTCAGGTAATCGATGGCTTGGCGGGCGATACGGGCGAGCGCGTCGGACGCGGTCGCCGGGGGTTCGCGCCGCAACCGGCCTGCGGCGACCAAATGCACCGGGTCATTGTGTTCGGCAAGGAATGCGCTCAGTTCGGTAATCGCGTCGATGGGGGGTGCGGTGCCGTCGATAGTGGCCAGTACCAGGACGCGCAGTGTCTCTCGCAGCCGGATCGCGCGGGCGAGTTCGTCGGCGGTGGGCGGTCGAACAGGCAGCAGCTCACTGCGGTCGAGCCACTCGGCGAACCGCGCAGGCGAGTCGAGCCGCTCCACCGGATCTGCGCTGAAACTGCGACCCCTGGTGGCGAGCAGATTCAGCCAGGTAGACCCGCAGTCGAACCGGAACGCGTGCTTGTCTTCCGTCACCTGAACAGTGTAACGCTTCACTCGTTACACCTGATACTGTTGTAACGCTTTACCCGTTACAAGCATTCGAGGTTTCCTGACCATGACGAACACCCCCGACCTGTCCCAGCAGCTGACCCCGGCCCGGTTCGACCGCGAGGAGGGCTACCGAATGCTGGACCTGCTACAGGACCAGACCACCCAGCACGCTGCACTGCCCGGCATGGAGCAGTGGGTGCCCGGATTCGCCGACTGGGTTGTCACCGCACTGTTCGGCGGCACCTATCTACGCGGAAACCTGTCGCTACGGGATCGTCAGCTGGTCAATCTGGCTACTCTGACCGCACTCGGCGGGGTTGATCCGCAATTGAACGGACATGTGAAAACCTCTCTGCGGGTAGGACTGTCCCGCGAGGAGATCCTCGAGGTCTTTGCGCATCTGGCTCCCTACATCGGAGTGCCCAAGGCACTGGCCGGTCTGCGGGTGGCCACCGCAGCGCTCACCGAGGCCGAGGGGCCTGCCCGGTGACCGGCATGATCCGCACCGTGCTCGGCGATATCGAGCCCGAGAGCCTGGGTGTCTGCAACGCACACGATCACTTGTTCATTCGTTCACCCCAGCTGCCCGGCCAAGAACTCGACGACGCCGATGCTGCGCTGACCGAATTGCATTCGTTCGCGGCGCTGGGCGGGCAGGCAGTGGTGCAGTGGACGCCGTGGGGCATGGGACCTCGACTGGCGGACCTACCTGAGCTGTCCCGGCGATCCGGTGTGCATCTGATCGCCGCCACCGGGCTGCATCAGGCCAAGCACTACGATCCCGCCGAATTGGCTGCCGTCCGCGTCCATCTCGCCGAGCTGTTCATACACCAGCTCACCGCGGCACCGGTGCGCACAGGACTCATCAAGGTGGCCGGCGCCTTTCACCACATCGACGAACACGCCCGATACGTGTTGGCCGCCGCGGCGACCGCCCACCAGGCAACCGGAGCACCGATCGGTGTCCACCTCGAGGGCGGCACCGCAGCCTTGGCGGTACTCGATGAACTCACCGGAACCCACAATGTGGCACCGCAGCGCATCATCCTCGGCCATTTGCACCGGTTCCCGGACAGCGCGATTCACCGGCAGATCGCCGCCGCCGGCGCATTCGTCGGGTTCGAAGGACCTTCGCGAGCCCACCACGCCGTCGACTGGCATCTGCTCGACAACATCGCAGCCCTGGTCGACAGCGGGCATGCCGACCGGATCCTGCTCGGCGGGGACACCGTCACCGCCTCGGCGCGCTCGATCGCCGACGGCCCCGGGATGGCCTACCTGCTCCATACACTGCGGTCTCGCATCGAACACGAACTCGGGCCCGAGATCGCCACCGCTGCTTTCATCACCAACCCTGCCCGCGCCTTCAGCACGCGCTGGAGCGGGTGACAACCACATCGCATCTCGCGAACAGTGAGACCGTGCTCAATAGCGGCGGCCAGAACAGCACTTCCCCGCCACGCCTACACCCTCGCGATCCTGAAGACCGCCGACCACCACGACGACCGCGGCCGGACGGGCCACGCGCGGACAGCCGGGCCCTGGCGGGCGGTGGCCGGTGTCGATATCGACACCGCGCTGGAGGCCTTATGGGGCGAGGCTGCGGTGAACACTTGGAATGCGCGCCGCGGCCGGCAAGTGGCTGGGCCGGTGCCGCGAACAAGGCGGGAAGCATCCGCGGTCCCGGCCTCGGCGGCGCGGGCGGCGCGATTCCAGTGATCGCGCTCCGGCGGTGGCCTCCGAGAATCCCGCGGAGAACCTTTAGAACGTGATCATTCAGCGGTTCTCCGCATCGGTGTCATCGACTCCAGACACGACGGTGAGCGGACCCTCATCATCTGTGGGGACCTCGAAGTGGTCGAAATAGAACCCCGCTCGAGGCTCCGTCAGTACGACGTCATCGGCATGGGAGCCATCGCGGGCCGCTACGCGGGCGAGTGCCACGTCCCTGGGCGTGGCGAGATATACCGTCTCCGCGGTCACTCCGAGGTCTTCCACGAGCTCACGATATTCGGCGCGTTTATGCTTGGACCAGAACGAGCAGTCGAGCACGACGTCGGCACCATCTCGGACCAGGGTGACCAGCTGTTCTCGAAGCCGCGCCTCGATCCGACCGGATACCGAATCCGGCAACGGCTGCTCGCGCAGTCCCTGACTCCACGCTTCCGCATCGATGGAGAGGCGCACGAAGCCGTCGCGCTCCAGAGCACGCGCGTAGGTCGTCTTTCCCGCTCCGGCGGGGCCGCACATAAGAACGACGCGGGACATGTCTCTCTTCCTTACAGCTGAGTTATCGGACCGTGGCGGCAATTGTCCGGTGCCGGTACTCGCCGGCGACGGGAAGGGACGTCGCTCATCCTCGAACTTCCTCGGCCAGACGCGCCGCCACCGCATGCGCATCACGGACGCTTACCAGGATCTCCGAGAACCCTTCGGCACTTCCCGGGTCGCACAACAACCGCAGCGTCGGCACACCGCGCCGCATCGACAGAAGTCGTCGCGTGCCGTCGAGCTCCAACCAGACACCGACCTTGATCAACCCCGACACAACCAAGCCGCCATGCCGCAGCCCGAACGGTTCCGACACCCATGTCTCGGCCACCGAAACGTCGGACAGCGCCGCCCGAGGAACCACCAAGACACTGCGCCGCGCCGCCACCCCTTCCCAGCCCGGCATATGAACGGCAATCGCCTGATCCCTGACA
The DNA here is from genome assembly GCF_002081715.1 of Nocardia donostiensis. GTDB lineage: Bacteria > Actinomycetota > Actinomycetes > Mycobacteriales > Mycobacteriaceae > Nocardia > Nocardia donostiensis. The sequence continues at coordinate 130,453 of NZ_MUKP01000006.1, forward strand.
TCGATCGTTGCCATGTTGCCTCCTGTATGTCAGCGCCCATTATTCTCATCGCTGCAACCAATTGCAACCACAAGAACACTGGAGCCGGCGTGACCCTCCTGTGTCCACACCCGAGACGCTGCTCCGCCCGATACAACGGCGAGTCCTTCCGGTCGTCGCAGGCCGAGCGGGCACGACCTCGGAACAGGCCGATCGCCGCAGCAGTGTCGCGGCGACGGGGTGTCGACGCGTGAACTCACCTCGTGGAGGATGGCCCTTCTGGAGCACGTTTGGTCATGACATGCCGGAGCGCAGGGGCGTTATTCCGCACCACAAGGGCGGTTCCGCCAAGAACGTTTCGATACAGCACTCAGTGGCAAGGCGAATTGGGCAGCCCGACCTTTGCAGAAGATGGCGAGCAGCTCCCCAAGATCTGGGCCAAAGCTGGTCACCTACCACGCGAGGCGGTGGAGAACGTCATCATCGCCCCAGCGGATTGGCCGGACAACCCGCGCGACACCAGTTCTGCTAGCGGCACAGTGCGCGGACACCTCTTCCTTTGATGTTCGGATGGACGTGGCGCCGCTTCGGGCCCGTCAGTCTTCTTTGCTGCTGCTCTCAGGGATGAGGAGCGTGGCCAGGCTGACTCGGCGCCTATCGTTCTCGCGGGGTCGCAGGTATGGCTCGAGGATGGCCCTGAGCTGGTCCTGGATATGACGAAGGTCGTCTTCAGTGACATGAAGGATGGTTTGCCCGTAGCCGAACAACGGCATCGACCCCTCGTCGCGGAGCGCGATGAAGCGATCGAACTCCGCTGCCTGATGTGCCAGGAACACTGCGAAAGCCTGCCGATGCTGGTCCTCAGACATGTTCCGGACCTCGTCGGGGCCCGCCTGCGCCGCATCATCGACGAGTGCGAGGGTGCGCTCCACTGCGCCTCGCACTCGTCGCTCTGACACGACCTTCAATACGCCAGCTTCGAGGAGCGCATTCACATGCCGATAGACCGTGGCGGCCGCGACGTCGGCGAGGAGTTCTGCAAGTTCAGCGGTGGTCATGGTCCGCCCCGCCACCGCTTGCAGAATCCGCAATCTGACGGGGTGTAGCACCAGTTCAAGCGCCGACGCCCGGACAGACATCCGGCGAACGCGCGAAGAAGGACCGGCCGTGGGGTCATCACTCGCAGCAGGGGCGGGCATCACGTCACCTACGTTCGCAGATCTGCTATTAATTGCATGGTCAATAATATCAGTCCGTGGGGGATCACGATCAGCGTCGACGACATCACCGCGAACCCGGCGATCACCTGCGCCTCCACCCGAGGACCCTTCCCGTCCGAGCGCCGCATCTTTCGCGGTGCGCGGGAGGTTGATCCATCGCAAGGCCACCGGCACCCACATTCGCCGAGTTGCGATTAGTCGCAGAAACGATAATATTAGTTCCGAGGCGCGGAGACAAAGGACGACAGCCGGGTCTGACGAGTGAGGACTGTCGGGAGGTATCAGGACCTGGGTGAATCGTCGGCGCGGAGACGAGCAGCGTGGTCTGTCGCCCCAATTCGGGCGTTGCCGCGAAGCCCTGATCAGGTCGCTACCCGACTGACCTCGATGCGTGGCCCGAGCACCAGGCTGCAGGTTCCATCGCTGACAGCGCCGGCTCTGAAATGGCCAACCGTCGCCCCTTCGTCGAACCGGCACAGACCGCACGGCGAGAGGGACAAGGGCGAATCGTCGTCCCGTCGACTCCCGTCGAGGATCGGCCTTATGTCGCTAGGACACGTCGGCGATCGAAACACGAATTACTTACGTTGACGAATGCCTGGGAGGCTATCTGTGAGGTCCAGAGGAAAAGGTTCACGACTTAGTGCTGTCGGAACGATATTCCTGACGGTCTTCTTCGCGATGCTTGACCTGTCAGTGGTCAACGTGGCGCTCCCGACGATCCGCGAGGAACTTTCCACCGCATACTCTGGCATGCAGTGGATCGCCAACTCCTACACGCTCGCGTTTGCCGGGGTTCTCCTCTCGGGAGGGGCGATTGTGGATCGTCTGGGCCGCCGGCGCGCCTTTCTCCTGAGCCAGTCCGTATTCACTCTTGGCGCCTTCATGTGCACCGTTTCGAACGGGCTCACGTTCCTGATTCTCGGACGCGTTTCACAAGGAGTTGGCGCGGCCATCCTTGTTCCTTGCAGTCTCGCGATGATCGTCGACCTGTTTCCCGAAGCTCGGCAGCGCGCGAAGGCCGTTGGCATCTGGAGCGCAATCAATGCGATTGCACTCGCGGTAGGGCCGGTGGTCGGAGGCGCGCTCCTCGGCTGGCTCGGATGGCGTGCCGTGTTCGGCATCAACATCCCTGCTGGGCTCCTCGCCATAGTGGTGGCTTGTCTTGTGCTGCTACCCGACCACACTCGAGCACGACGACAGATAGCTGATCCTGCCGGAATCATCCTCGCGCTTTGTGCGTCGACGTTGGTTGCATTCGCAGTAGTCGAAGCCACTGACCGTGGCTGGCGAGCACCAACTGTGATCTCTACTCTCAGCGCTGGGCTTGTCGGTCTCGTATTCTTCGCTCTACGAAACCTGCAGGCCAAGCGACCAGTGCTGCCTCATGAATTGCTGAGGGACAGTGTCTTTCGTACGAGCCTACTCACTGTTCTGTGCGTTGGATTCGCTTACTCTTCTGCGCTGTTTCTTCTTGCAATTCAGTTTCAAGCTTCTCGCGATTATTCCCCAATTGTCGCCGGCCTTGCCCTTGCTCCTGCAGCGGTCGCTATGGCAATTGCGTCAACCCTCCTCGGGCGGGTGCAGGACAAACTCGGTGCACGCAAGGTGATGCAGATAGGGATGCTCGCCGGTGCTGTCGGACTCGTAGCTCTCGGATTGACTCCACCGTACGTCGACTACATCGCTCTCGTTCTCCCGCTCGTCTTCTTCGGCGCAGGCATGGGGATCACGCTCCCCGCAGCAAACAACGCAGGTCTTTCCCGTGTCACAGCCGACAACAGCGGAGTTGGCTCCGCCGCCATTGAGTCAAGTCAGCAGTTCGGCCTCGTCATGGGAGTGGCGATTCTCGGGGCGCTCCAATCGGCGACGACAGCGTCATCTCACGCGCACATCGGCGAGGTACCGGACATCGCAGTGCTCGCAGGCGGGTTGACGGCTCTCGCATTCGGCGTCGTGCTAAGTCTTGGAGGGACACGACAGGGTCGAGGTGACGTGACCCCGGTGGTTGGGTCCAGGTGATCTGGACCATCATCGGGTTCCGTCACCATATTCGATGTGCCCCGCCAGAGGCATCGACCTGCGACGCCGCCGCCTGAATATCACCGCCCGAACCACATGAACTGCTCGTCCAGCTCCTCCCGACGCTCCAGCACTCCCGCAGCGACCAGTTGGAGCAGCACCTCATGCAGTGCATTCCCCAATGGGTTGTCGGTCCAGAACACCGCTTTGACTTTCGTGAAGGTCACGGACGCGCCAAAGATGCCCAGCGAGCGGCCCACCACAAACGCGGCACCGTCCCAGTCGGTCCACTCAGCCAACTCTTCGGAAAGATCCACGAAGCGATCGTGCCAGCACAGCATCGAACCCGGCGAACGTTTCTGGACACAGCACTAGCCGATCCGATCGGCATCGGAATGTGCGAAGCGGGCGATGGCGCGGGCGAGCGCTTCGCCCATGGCGGGGCTGCCGGTGTGGCCGGAGTCGTCGATGACGTGCAGGCGGGCGTCCGGCCAGGCTTTCGCGAGTTCCCACGCGGTTTCCAGCGGGGCACTGAGATCGAGGCGGCCGTGGATCAGTTCGCCGGGGATCCCGGCCAACCGCCCGGCCTCGCGCAGCAGCACACCTTCGTCGAGCCACGCCGCGTGCGCGAAATAGTGCGTGCAGATCCGGACGAAGGCGAGCATGGCGGTGCCCGGCTCGGCGCTGTACTGCCCTGGCCTGCCCAGGGATTCGTGCGCGATCACTGCGTCCTCCCAGCGGCACCACTCGATCGCTGCGCTGCAGCGCACCACCGGGTCCGGGTGTTCCAGCAGATTCCGGTAGCCCTCGACCAGGTCACCGTCGCCGGGCAGCGCGGCCCGGAACCGCTCCCACTCGGCGGGCAGCAGCCGGGCAACACCCCGGTACAGCCAGTCGATCTCGCGGCGGCGGGTGGTGGTGACACCGACCAGCACGATCCCGGTGACCCGCTCGGGGTACCGCTCGGCGTAGGCGAGGATGAGTGTCGAACCCCAAGACCCGCCGTACAACAACCAGCGATCGATGCCGAGATGGGTGCGCAGCCGCTCCATATCGGCGATCAAGTGCTCGGTGGTGTTCACCGCCATATCGGTGCCCGGGTCGGCAGCGCTCGGAATGCTCCGCCCGCAACCACGTTGATCGAACTGCACGATCCGGAAGACATTCGGATCGAACGACTTCCGCGGCCCCGGGCTGCTCCCGCTGCCCGGCCCACCGTGCACCACCAGCACCGCCCGACCCGCAGGATTGCCGCTGGTGCACCAGTACACCTGGTTTCCGTCACCGACCTCGAGCAGGCCGTCTGCGTACGGGGTGATCGGAGGAAAGGACATCGGCACGGTTGCCGAGGCTAGCGGAGGCGCGCGTGACGCCGGCAGCGGTGCGGGCGTGACCGATTGAGCCCACGATCGTTTTACTACGTATCGAGTTGCCAGTTCGATCGCAGTTATCGGTTCCCGGTTGGACCCGGGTTGCGCTCATGTCCCCGGTCGCCGAGTCTTCGGCGGTCTCATGACAATGGTCAGTCCGTCGAGCAACCGCTCCAGTCCGAACGCGAACAGTGATTCCAGATCAACCTCTGCGGTTGGTTCTGTGAGCTGGGTGATCAGTGGACGGTCGACGGCGAGCCGGGCAGCGCCCCATTGTTTGCTCGTCATTCCGGTGTCCAGTTCGGCGCGCACATACCGGCCACCGAGTTCGGCCAGGATACGCCCGGTCACCGGCAAGTCGTAAGCCGTGACCTCCACCTCTACGGGTGCGAAATGACCTTACAGATACCTCATGAGAACACCGTCGGCTCCTCGTCTATCGTGACTCAGGCTCGCCAGTACGGCCTTCGCCGCTCGCTCGCCCGATGTGGCTGCGTCGGCGAGCGACGGCAGATCGAGCTGGTAGTCGCCGGCGAGGTAGATGTTTCCGAGCGGATCGCGCAACGTCGGGAGCGTCTTGCGCCGTCCGGGCGCCCAGAACGGCACGACCCGGCGGTGCCTGCGCAGGATGCCATCCCCCAGCTTGCCTTCCAGCTCGGGCAACACCGTGAGCAGGTCGTTCGTGAATCGCGACACGATTTCCTCGTCGGGCAAGTCCAGCAACGCGTCGGCCTTGCCGCCGCCCGCGAAACAGGCCAGGGCGCCGCCCGGCTTACGGTCGCCGCCGGTGCGCAGCGCTGCGGCGTGGTTGAACACTGCCTGGAACGACAGTTGCGGCGCGGAGATGGCGAAGTATTTGTCCCAGGGTTGCGGGCCGACTTCGTCGGTGAAGAAGCCGACCACCACGTAGCGGCCGTAGGTGATGTCGTTGAACGCGTTCCGGTACTGCTGCGGGAGGTCCGGGATGATCCGCTCGGTGACATCGGCGGGTGCAGTCACGATCGCGCGCTTGGCTCGCAGTCGCGTTGGACGGTCACCGTCGAGATAATCGACGACCACGCCGTCACCGTAGCGCCGCACCGATTGCACCACCGAGTTCAGCCGGATGCGGGCACCGAGATCGTCGGCCAACACGTCGGTGAGTGTCTGGTTACCGCCGGCGGGCAGCGAGAAGTTCGGGACCTTCTCCGGGTCGGCCAGCGCGATACCGACCGAGGTGACGAACTGGGTGGCGGCCGTCTCGTCCACGTCGCAGCCCATCCACTGTGCCGACCACGACCGGACGATCGTGGCGGCCAGTTCGGAGCGGACGCCGTTGAGCAGATACGACGCGAGCTTGGTGTCGAGCCGGGCGCGCACCCGCTGGGCGAAACGGCTTTGCGATTCGAGGAACGGTGTGGCCGCGAGGATGCGCGCACCGACGACGGCCAGGCCGAGCCGATCCAGCATGGTCATCCGCGTGCGGAACATGAGCGCGAAGGGATTCGAGGTGTCGATGGTCGAACCGTTCACGTGCAGCGCGATGCTCTTGCCCGCGAGTGAGCCCATCTCGATGCCGTGCTGGTCGAGCGCGTCGATCAATGTACCGGTGCCCTCGGTGAACTGGGTGCCGACATTGATCCAGTAGTCGCCCTGCCGGACGGTTTCGACACGTCCGCCTGTGCGATCGGTCGACTCGAGCACGACAACCTCGGCCGCGGGCGCCAGCGTCGTCGCCGCGGTCAAGCCCGCCATTCCGGCGCCGATGACGACGACCTCGGTGGTTTCTTCCTGCGTACCCTGCGTTGCCATCTCAGCTCCTGAGTGGGATCGGTCGAAAGAATCCGGCGTTTACGCCCTGACGGAGGCGTCACCGGTAACTGCCTGGGCGTCGACCCGCTTGTTGTAAGCATCGAATGCCCGGTAGGCGCGGTAGTAGGTGAACATCTGCAGACCCCACGTCGACAACGCGAAGATGTAGAAGATCGTGTGCTCGGCGTCATCGCCCGGGATCTGGACGAAGTCGTAGGTCGCGGCGATCACGAACCCGCACGCCGTGGCAACACCCGCCCACACCGCGTGCCCGCACTCACCGATATCCCACAGACGCTTGCTGAAATAGATAAGGAAGAACGTGGTGAGCACGTTGACCACAATGTAGAAGATCTTGCCCGGGGTGCCGATCTCCTCGGCATAAACGCTCAGGGCGAAACCGACCACACCCGCGAGCGCGAACGCGCCGATGTCGACCGCCGCCGACGGCTTGTACCGGTGGGTGACCGCCATCAACCCGAGCACCAGGATCAGCGTGATACCGATGGATCGGGAGAACGCGTCCAAAAAGTAGGCGAATGCGTACATCGGACTGTCTTGACCGGCCTTCAGCAGGCCGTAGATCAGGAAGTTCGTTCCCGATGTCGCCACAATGATCCACTCGATACCGAGCAGATAGTTCTTGTGGTTCCGGATGAATTTGATGCCGTAGGTGAAACCGACGGCGATCATCCAGATGTCCGCGACCGCGAAAAGCAGTTCCTTGATGGACATGATTTCTCCTTGAAAAGGTGACACCCGCCGACCAGCGGCATCGGGTCGTTTCGTCAGCGCTGCCGAGCGATCGGGACCGGTAGTCGTCTCGCTTCGGCAATCCGCGGTTCGACATCTGACCGCCGAGCGGGGTGCGCGTAGCCCCGACGCGGGTCGGAATGTGATGCCAGTCATAACGCTACAGTGAGTCAGTCATATGATCAAGGCATTTGACCCACTAGTTCGAAGCGAATCGATCAGCCCAGGCCGGGGCGAAAGTTGCCGGGATCGGCGAAACGCAAAACCGCCGAACCCGCGCGTGCGCAGGTTCGGCGGTGAGGCGGCAGATCAGCCCGCGAGGTGACCGGGCAGAGTCCGGGTGATGATCTGCTGCGCATCGGCGAGGATCGTGTCGACGACTTCGGCGCAGCTGCCGATGTCGTGGATCAGGCCCTGGGCCTGGCTGGCCCACCACAGGCCACCGTCGACATCACCGTTGCCGTACACCTGCTCACGGGCGCGGGCGCCGCTGGCCAAGTGGGCGATGTCGTCGAAGGTTGCACCGGGTCGGCGCGAGACGGTCGCGATCTCCTCCGAGACCGCGTTGCGGGCGACGCGGGCGGTATTGCGGAACTCGCGGAAGACGATGACGGTGTCGCGTTCGGTGTTGCCGACGATCTGTTGCTTGACGTTGTCGTGGATGGGCGCCTCGGTGGTGGCCATGAAACGGGTGCCCATGTTGACCGCGGACGCGCCGAGCGCGAGGGCCGCGACAAGACCTGCGCCGGTGGCGATTCCGCCGCTGGCGATGATCGGAATGGACAGCGCCCTGGCCGCGGCGGGGATCAGCACGAGTCCGGGGACATCATCCTCGCCCGGGTGCCCGGCGCATTCGAAACCGTCGATGCTGATCGCGTCGACACCGAGTTGTTCGGCCTTGAGCGCGTGCCGGACCGAGACCGCCTTGTGGATGACCTTTACACCCGCAGCTTTGAAGGTGGGCAGGTGTGGCTGCGGGTTACCGCCCGCGGTTTCGACGATGGTGATGCCGCTCTCGACGATGGCATCGCGGTATTCGTCATAGGGCACCGGCTGGATGGTCGGCAGGATCGTCAGGTTCACACCGAACGGTTTATCGGTGAGATCGCGACAGCGGTTGATCTCCTTGACCAGCGCCTCGGGAGTGGGCTGAGTGAGGGCGGTGAGGAACCCGAGAGCCCCGGCATCGGCCACGGCACCGATCAGGTCCGCGGTGCCGACGGCGGTCATGCCGCCACACACGATGGGGTGTTCGATACCGAACGTCTCGGTGAAGATATTGGTGAACATGTGCATCCTGATCTGATTGGCGAGTGCCGTTCCGTCGACGGCTGGCGTGAACCGGTGCAGTGATCATTTCCTGAGCGCGGCCAAACGGTCGGCGGCGCGGTCGGCGAGCCAGCCCATGTACAACGCGGGATTGCTGACGAAGCTGGGCCAGAACCGCTTGCGGCCGTGCCAGATCGCCGCCAGGTCCTCGTGCAGTGGGGCGCCGCTGATGTGGTCGGCCAGCAGGTGGCCCACGTACTGCGCCTGGGCGAAGCCGTGGCCGTTGCAGGCCAGCGAGTAGAGCACGTTGTCGGAGGCCTCACCCGCGACGGGAAGCCACGTCGAGCTCATGCCGATCCAGCCGCCCCAGGCCTGCACCGGCTTGATGTCGCCGAGGCCGGGGAAACGGTCGTAGAAGCCCCGGACGAGGTCGTCGACGACGTTCGGGGAGGGGGTGCGATCGGGCAGCGGGTTGCGGCCTGCCTGGATCCGGCGGGTGCCGAACGCGATGGTTCCGCGCGGGGTGACCCGGTAGCTCTCGAGGATCATGTGCAGCGTGACCAGCGGGGCGCGGCTGGTCCAGCCGATATCGTCGAGCCGCTCGGGTGCAATGGGTTCGGTCTCGATCAGCGAGGTCCACACCGGGGTGGCGAGATGCTCGGGCGCGATGGACAGGCCGTTGCTCGCGGCATTGGTGGTCAACAGTGCCTTGCGGGCTTTGACTTTTCCGTGCGGTGTTTCGACTGTGACCCCGTCGCCTGTGTCGGTCACTTCGCGGGCCGGAGTGCGCTCGTAGACCCGCACGCCCGCCGCGATCGTCGCTTCCCGCAGGCCGAGGGCGAACTTGCCCGGATCGACTGTGCCGCCGACGCCCTCGCGAATGCCGCCGAGGAAGCCTTCCGGCAGCCCGGCCTCCCGACCGTCGACGAACTCGCCCGAGGATCCGGCTGCGGCCAGGACTTTCGCGTTGCGGCGCGCGTGGCGCAGCTGACCCTTGGACACAGCGGCCATCACGATGCCCGTCCGCTGATAGTCGCAGTCGATCCTGTGGCGCTCGATTGCGTTCTCGGCGAAGTGCACCGCGTTCTCGGCGTAGCGGTACAGCTCGCGCAACCGCTCGCGTTTCAACAGGAACCCGAGCATCTCCGGGTCGGCGGCGATCGAGTTCGTGATGTATCCGGCGTTGCGGGAGGTGGCACCCCAGCCGAGGGTCTGCGCCTCGAGCACCACGACGTCGACGCCCTTCTCGGCCAGGCGCAGGGCGGCCGACATGCCACCACCGCCACCACCGATCACGACGACGTCGCAGTCGATGTCACCGGTCAGTGGCGGTTCGACGGCAGCGGGTTGTTCGGCCCAACCGGTCTCATGGATCAGTTCCATCGCGGCTACTCCGTTCCGTCCGCTGGGATGACCGCGGTGCCACGAGCGCGGACCGCGACCAGGGGTGGCTCCAGGACCTGCGCGCGGCCGGTGTCATCGGAGCCACGACAGATCACCCGGAGTTCGAAATCGACTGTTCGGCTTCGGTTTCCCTTCTTCACCAGGGTCGCCTCGGCCTCGACGACGTCGCCGCCTCGGACCGGAGCCAGGAATTCCACGGTCGAGTAGCCGGCGAACAGGCCCTCGTGGCCGTCCAGTTCGATCGACAGATTGGTGCCGACGTCGCCGAAGAGCTTCAAGGCGTAGGCACCGTCGACGAGGTTACCGGCGTAGTGCGCGTCGGAGAAGGCGACATACCGCCGGTGGACTGCCTTGCTCATGCGATCTCCTCGTGAATCGGGCCGAGGGTGCGCGACTGCGCTTCGCCGTCGATCGCGACGCCGGGGTAGCCCCGCTTGGCGATCTCGGTGCACATGCGGCGGTACTTGCCGACACCACCCACATAGCCCATGAAGGTGTTGGGTTTGCCTTCGATGTTGGAGCCTCGGTACCAGGAGTCGGTCGTGGCGTACAGCGTCTGGGCGACGGTCGCTTCGGTGATGTCGACCCACTCTTTCTGGGCCTCGGGGGTGGCCTCGATGAGCGTGGCGCCGGTGTCACGGGCGTGCTCGATGAGACCGGCGATCCAATCGACGGCCTGCTCGATCGTCACCACCACGTTGCTGGCCAGCGCGGGACTCAGCGGACCGCCGACCATGAAGAAGTTGGGGAAGTCAGCGGCCATGAATCCGAGGTAGGAGCGGATGCCGTCGCGCCAGGCGTCCTGTAGCTTCTCACCGGATGCGCCAGTGAGGTTGAGCCCGTACAGCGGGCCGGTGAAGGCGTCGAACCCGATCGCGAGCACCACAGCGTCCACCTCGTAGGTGCCCTTCGAGGTGACGATCGCGTTCTCGGTCATCGTCTCGATCGGCTCGTCGCGCAGCGACACCAGCGACACGTTCGGCCGGTTGTAGGTCTCGTAGTAGTCGGTGCCGAAGACGCTGCGCTTGGCACCGAGCGGGTGGTACTTGGGCACCAGAAGTTCCGCGGTGGCCGGGTCTTCGACGATCTCGCGGATCTTGTCGTGGATGAACTCCGATGCGGTCCGGTTCGCCTCGGCATCGGTGAGCAGGTCGGCGAACTCGGCGCCCACACCCTGGAAGCCACTGCGCTCGTAGGCCTCCTCGTAGCGCCGCCTGCGCTCGGAGTCCGAGACGTCGAATGCCCGGTCGGTGACGGGGCGATCGGGGATACCGCCAGGCGAGTGCCTGCACTCCTCACGGATCGCCACGTAGTCGTTCTTGACGGCGGCGACCTGATCCGGGGAGAGCACGGAGTTGCGCGCGGGCATCACGTAGTTCGGGGTGCGCTGGAACACCGTGAGGTGCTCGGCGACCTCGGCGATCAGCGGAATGGCCTGCACACCGGAAGACCCGGTACCGATCACGGCGACGCGCTTGCCCGCGAGATCGTCAAGGGAGATATTCCACCGGCTGGTCGACACCTGTAGGCCGGTGAAGTTCGCCAGACCGGGCACGTCGAAGTCCTTCGGGGTGGACAGGCCGCCCGCCCCCGAGATCAGGTAGCGGCTGCGCCGGGTCTCACCGTTGTCCAGCCGCACCTCCCACAGCCGATCGGCGGCGTTCCACGTCGAGCTGACCACGCGGGTATTGAAGGTGAAGTGCTTGCGCAGGTCGAAGCGATCGGCGACGTGCTCGAGATAGCTGAGGATCTCGGCCTGCGGGGCGAACCGCTCGCTCCACGTCCACTCCTGCTGCAGCGCCTCGTCGAACGAGTACGAGTAGTAGATGCTCTCGACGTCGCAGCGCGCGCCTGGATAGGTGTTCCAGAACCAGGTGCCGCCGACGCTGGGCGCGGCCTCGAAGCCCGCGAAGGTCCAGTCGGCGCTCGTGAGGCGGTGGGCGAGGTACAGGCCGGTGAACCCGGCGCCGACACCGATCACATCGACGATCTCGGAGGTGGAGGTGGAGTTCATGGAATGGCCGCTTTCGTTGATATGGTCGGTCGACTTAATCGGTTGACCTAATTTGATAAGACCAGTGGTTCCGGTCACACGTCAAGGGGCGATGCGGAAGTAGTCCGTGATCGCTACATGGGCAGGTCGGGGGAATCGACGCCGACCACCCGATCGCCGCAGAACACCCGCACGGCCTCACCGGGAGCATGACCGCCGATTCCCGCACTGCCCCAAAAACTTTGGGCTGACCCGTCGGCCAGGTCGGCGACCTTGGCACCGTTGACGCGCACCTCACCCGCCAGCACCCGCGAGCCGACCTCGATGGCGCGGTCCAGGTCGCCGCCGAACACGTAGGCATCCAAACCCGACGGGTTGGCGTTGGCCACCCGCAGGGCGTCTTCGTCGGACTCCACGGCATGCAGGCTGATGAGCGGCCCGAACAGCTCGGCCGTCGCCAACGATGCGTCCACGCCCGTCACTACCGTCGGTGAGAGGAAGAAGCCGTCGAGGGCGGGAAGTTTCGCGGGCTGATGGATGGTGGCACCGTTGGCCCGCAGTCCCTCGATGCGGCTGCGCAAGGTGGCGAAATGCGGGGCGTTCGAGATCGGGCCGAGCTCGGTGCTCTCCTCGAGCGAGTTCCCGACCTCGAGATGGGAGATGCGCTCGAGCAGCGCCTCGAGCAGCGGTTCGACCAAGCTCGTGTGCGCAAGCACCTTGCCGGGGCCCTCGCACCACTGGCCGTTGAGCTTGGTCATCCCGTCGAGGATGCCGTCGGCGGTCACGTCGATGTCGGCGTCGTCCAGCACGAGGGCCGGGTTGTTGCCGCCGAGCTCGAGCTGCAGCACCTTGAAGTCCTCCGCGGCCGCGCGGGCGATGGCCCGACCCGCGTTCGGGCCACCGGTGAAGGAAACGACCTTCACCCGCGGATCGCCGGTGATGGCCGCGCCCACGTCACCCGCACCGTGCACGAGCTGCAGCGCACCGGCGGGCAATCCGGCCTTGACGAAGCTCTCGACAATGATCTGGGCACTGCTCGGCGCGTGCTCCGACGGCTTGAGGATGACGGGGCACCCTGCCGCAAGCGCGCTCACCATCTTCGCGGCAGGAATGAAACTGGGGCCGTTCCACGGGGTGAGGATGGCCGCGGGACCCCACGGGACCTTGTAGAGCCGCACGTCACGGCCACCGGCCTCCAGCGTGGTGCGCCGCGGGATGGCCCGCAGTTCCGCGGCGGCCGCACGGATTCGGTGCGGCAGGAACTGCGCGACCATGCGGGCTTTCGCGATCGGTACGCCGCTGGTGAGAGCATCGGTGCGGGCGATGTCCTCGAGCCGGGACTCGACGATATCGGCCGCGCGCTCGATGACGGAGGCGCGTTCCTCGCTCACCGCGTCGTCCCAGCGGTCGAAGCCGTAGGATTGTTCGGCGTGGCGCAGCGCGCGTTCCACGTCGTCGGGACGCGTGGTGACGGCGCGGTGCACGGGCAGGCCGGTATTGGGGTCGAGGTTCCAGGCGTCCGAGACCGTGGCGCACTCGGACCACTCGTCGGCGATGTAGTTGACCGGTTGGGGCAGTTGCGGATTCGTCATCTGAGGCTCTTTCGGTGCTCGGACGGGAAGGGGTCACACGGTGAGGTCGGCGACGATGCGGGTGACCTCGCCGGATTTCATCGCCTCGAAGCCCTTGTCGATGTCGCGGAACGGGATCACGTCGCTGACCATCTCGTCGAGCAGCAGGCGGCCCTGCAGGTACAGCCGGGCGAACTGGGCGATGTCCTCCTGCGCTTGACCCGAGCCCATGTAGGAACCGATGAGGCGCTTCTCACCGAAGAAGAAATCGGAGGCCGGGAGGGTCAGGTCGGTGCCGTCGGGTGCGATGCCGACCAGGCATGCCGTACCCGTGGCGCGCAGCACCGACAGCGCGGTGGCCGCGGTCCGCGCAGAACCGACGGCCTCGAACGAGTAGTCCACACCGTCGCCGAGCAGATTCCGGATCTCGGTCGCGACATCGGCCGCACCGTTCACGACGTGGGTGGCACCGTAGGTCCGGGCCGCCGCGAGCCGGGCGTCGTCGAGATCCACGGCGACGATCGCCGAAGCTCCGGCGAGCCGCGCCCCCTGGATGATGGCCGACCCGACACCGCCGCAGCCGATTACGGCAACGGTGGCACCGGGGCGCACCTGGGCACCACGGAACACGGCGCCGACACCGGTGATGACACAGCACGAGAGCAGGCAGCCCACATGTAGGCCCACCTCGTCGGGCACCTTCACCAGCGCGTTCTCACGCAGCAGGGTGTGGCGGGAGAACGCGCCGACGTCGCCGAGCCGGTGGACGACCTGACCGCCGGGCAGCTGGAAGGCGGGCCGGGGACGCCGCCGGATATGGGTCACGCGCTGACACTGGGTCGAGTGCCCGACCTGACAGTTGCGGCACAACCCGCACGAGGGGGTAAGGGCACCGACGACGCGGTCGCCGGGGCTCAGCGAGGTCACCGCGGAACCGACCGACTCGACCACGCCCGCCACTTCGTGCCCGACCACCACGGGCAGGTCCGCACCGACGGTGCCGGTCATGTAGTGCAGGTCGCTATGGCACAGACCGACGTTCGAGACCGCTAGGCGGACCTCGACGGGTTCCGGGTCGTCAACCAGGATCTCGGTGAACTCCAGCGGTTCGTTCACCGCGGTGAGAACTGCTGCTTCGGTGGTGATCATCATCGTCTCCGTTCGTTCTTCGATGTCCAGAAGCCCTCGATACCTTCGCTGAAAGCGCCGGACTCCCAGGCCTGGCGGGCGGCGTCGTCTTCGCGAGCGAACGCGGCCTCGATGTCCTCGGGGCGCGGCCGCAGCAGACCCAGGTGCAGTACGGTGATCCGGGGATCGGAGTTCCACTGCCGGACCACCTCGACCGCACGGCCGACCAGTGTTTCCGGGGCGACGATCTCGTCGAGCAGCCCGATACGCAGGGCCTCGTCGGCGCCTATCCGCTGCGAGCCGAGGATGATGCGCATGGCGTGGTTGCGGACCAGGCGGCCCATCAGGACGCTCGACGCGTTGGAGATGATGATCCCGCGGTGGTTCTCCGGCTGGAAGTACTCGGCGGCCGGGCTGCCGATCCGCCCGTCGCAGCACAGCGTAATCTCCGAGGCGCCGCCGACCGCGATCCCGTTCACGGCCGCGATCACCGGGATCTTCGTCTCGAGGATCGCGCGGGTGATGTCGTGGAAGGTCGCGACCGCCTCGCGGATCTCGTCGTAGGTGGTCGGCACCGTCTGCAGGTCCTCGCCCGCAGAGAAGGCCCGACCGGTACCCGTGAGCACGAGCCCGCGGACGAGATCACCCGTGCCGAAGTCGCGGATGGTCTGCGCGAGCAGCACCCGGGTCGCCACATCCAGCGCGTTCAGCTTCGCCGGTCGGTTCAGCGTGAGCACCGCGACGTCGTCATCGATGCGCACATCCACAAAGTTGTCGGTCATGTCCGGTCCTCAGTCGCGCGGCGGTTGCAGGTCGTAGGTGGTGCCGGGGTGCTCGGCAGCGCGCGCCTTCAGCGCCGGCTTGGACACCCGCTCGGACGGGGTGCGCGGGAAATCGGCGACGAACTCCACGTAGCGCGGGACCTTGAAGCGCGCCAATTGGTTTCGCGCGCCGACGACGATCCGCTGCGCGGTCTCCCGACTCTCCTCGACACCAGGGGCCAGCTGCACGAAGGCCTTGACCTCCTCGCCGAACAGGTCGTCCGGCACGCCGACGACGGCCGTCGCGATGACGCTGTCGTCGCGTTCGAGCACGCGTTCGACCTCGGCGCTGGCGATGTTCTCGCCGCCGCGGCGGACCATGTCCTTGATCCGGCCGACCAGACGGTAGCTGCCCGCCTCGCGGACGGCGACGTCGCCGGTGTGCAGCCAGCCGTCGCGCAGGACCTGCGCGGTGGCCTCGGGCCGGTTCCAGTAGCCGAGCATCATGGGTTTGCCCGAAGTGATCAGTTCGCCGGATCCACCCTCGGCGACCTCGCACCCCTGCGGGTCCACGACGCGGACCTGTTTGGTGGGAACCGGCTGCCCCAGCCGTCCGCTGCCGACGTCGGCGGTGGCCTCGGGCAAGCTCACCAGGTCGACACCGCTTTCGGTCATCCCGAAGATCTCCCGCCACGGTGCGCCCCAGCGCTGTTCGAGCTGCTCGTGCAGCCCGACGGGGATGGCCGA
Source organism: Nocardia donostiensis (assembly GCF_002081715.1). Taxonomy (GTDB): domain Bacteria; phylum Actinomycetota; class Actinomycetes; order Mycobacteriales; family Mycobacteriaceae; genus Nocardia; species Nocardia donostiensis. The sequence goes on from NZ_MUKP01000006.1 coordinate 146,461, forward strand.
GCACAGCACGATGCGCAGGTCGTTGTCGCGGTCCGCAGGTGAGGGCGGTTGCTTGAACAGCAGCGTCGGCATCGAGCCGAGCACGTAGCAGAACGTGGCCCGGTGCTTGCGGACATCGGCCATGAAACCGGAGGCGGAGAACCGGGGAAGCACCACCAGCGGCGCGCCGATCGTCAGGCACAGCGAGGTGTTCCACTGCGGGTCCATGTAGGAGAACGGCTGCGAGGTGAGTGCCACGTCGTCGGGGCCGAGGCCGGTCGCGTTCGCGCAGATCCAGCCCAGCCGGGTCCAGTAGTCGTGGGTGAGCATGCAGGCCTTGGGGAACCCGGTTGTCCCCGAGGTGTATTGCAGGTTCGCGAGAGTTTCGCCCGTGATGTCCAGCGCGGGCCGGTCCGCCGGGTAGGCCGCGAGCTCGCCGGGCGATGCGGCTGCGACGGTGCGGATGTCGGCCAGTTCGCTGTTCGCCGCACGCACCTCGTCGACCAGCGGGGCGTGCTCGGCGTCGGTGAACAGCACCCGGGCGCCGGAATCCTGGAGGACGAATTCCAGATCAGCCCGCTGATAGGAGGAGTTCACCGGAACCGCCACCGCGCCTGCCTCGAGGATCGCCAGCCAGGCGATCGGCCACTGCACCACGTTGGGCAGCATGATCGCGACCCGGTCGCCCGGGCGGACACCGTCCTCGGTGACCAGCCGCTGAGCCAGCCGCGAGGCCCAGTCGTCGATCTCGGCGAAGGTCCACGACCCTTCCCCGAACCGGAGGAACTCACGGTCGGGAAAGCGGACGGCCTGGTCGGCCAGCAGGCCGACGAGGGTGTCGATCGGTGGGTCCACAGCCAGACGATCGAGCGCGATCGCACGTTCGGGGTGGACCGATTCGACTTGGGTCATGTCGTCCTCTTCGCGGGTAGCAGGTGGTAGGTCGTCGATCGACCTGCAGTCGCCGGCTCCGGCCTGCACGGCACGCACGCCGCAGGGCAGGGTTTGCAGCCACCAGTGAGTGGAAATGTGAGGCCTGCCATAACGGTAGCGATAGTGGGTCAATTGATCAAGGCGTATGACTAACTAAGCGAGACACACTCCCCGGGCGTGCTCGTGATGTGCTGTTCAGGCTGGTAATGTCAATATTGACTTGATCAATCGTTCAGTTCTGATTCGACAGGAGTACCGCATGGCTCGCATCCCCGCCGCCGAACGCCGCGCCGAACTGGTTGCCGCGGCCGTGCGCGTAATCGCCGCTCACGGGGTGGACGGAGCCACCACGCGCCGCATCGCGGAAGAGGCGAACGCTCCCCTGGCCACGCTGCACTACTGCTTCGATACCAAGGAGGTGCTGTTCGCGGCGGTCTTCGAGTACCTCGCCGGCGAGTATCGAAACGTGTTGCACCACAGCGATGTCCACAGCGACACACAGAGCACCGCTCGGGGGCTGTTACACGGCGTGCTGCAGTGGTACCGGGAGAACCCGAACTTCGGTGCCACCATCCTCGAGCTGATCAGCTGGGGTCAGCGTGAGGGCAAGCAGGCCGAGGTCGTCTACACCGAGGCCTTCGAGACCATGCGCACAATCCTCGAGGGCACCACTACCGCGGCGGGCCGACCGGTCGACCCGGACACGATCGACCAGCTGATCTATGTGGTAGCCGCCCTGTCCGACGGCTTCGCCCTCAACTGGCTGGTGTTCACCGACGCCGCCGCGGCGCAAGCACAGGTGGAGCTCACCCTCGGCGTGCTCGACGCGTGGATGGCGGCCAATCTCGGCGATGCCGCCGTGCCTGCCGCCCCGCCGGCGGACATCGCGCCCGAGCCGGACATGCGGTCGCTGGTGTCATGGGTACGCATGGATTGACCGCGCCCACTCAGCAGCGACTGTGGCCGCCCCCGGAAAAGGTGACGGCCCCAGTCGTTTCCGCTTCACTCAGCGCCGCTCGGCGGCCGCTTCGACGAGCCAGCGCAGCGCGCCGTCGTCAGTGACCATCCACTCGGGATGCCACTGCACCCCGAGCACGGGGGCCCCGGGGAGCTCGACGGACTCGACGACACCATCGTCGGTGCGACCGGTGACCACCAGCCCGGCGCCACAGACGTCGACCGCCTGATGGTGCCACGAGTTGGTCACCAGACGATCGCCGAACACCTTCTGGGCGATCGTGCCCGCATCGAAGGTGACCACGTGCTCAGGATCGCCGTCCGACAGCGGGCCCGCCGCCATGAGGTGCCGCACCCGCCCGACGGGCAGGTCGGGTATCAGCGTTCCGCCGAGGGTCACATTGAGCACCTGCATGCCGCGGCACACGCCGAGCAGCGGGATCTCCCGATCCAGCGCGACCCGCGTCAACGCGATCTCGAACTCGTCCCGGCTGAGGTCGTGGACAGAGGGGTCCGCCAGCGGATCGATGTCGTCGACCACCGACTCGTCGCCGCCCCAGCAGCTCGGATGCACGTCCTGACCGCCGGTGATCACCACACCGCTCAGCCAGTCACCGAGCGCCTCCGGGTCGGCATCGTAGGGCAACATCACCGGCACCCCACCGGCGCGCGCGATACTGTCCGCGAAATCGGAGATGAAGCTGTCGGTGAGGCGGTGACCATACCCCGGGTGGCTGCCCCTGACCAGCTCCATTCGGAACCGTCGGCCGGTCAGGCCGATCAGCGGTTTCACCCGGGCCGAGCGGGCGGTCATGGGAACTCGAAGTAGCGGTTGGACTCCCACTCCGACAGCTCGGCGAACGGATCGCCGCCCGTGGTGTGGAACTGCATCCACTCCCATCGGCGCGTACCCACCCAGTAGTCGACGAACTCGTCCCCGAGCTGTTCACGCAGGACCGGGTCCGCCTCGAGAGCAACGGCCGCCTTGGTGATGGTGTCCGGCAACCGCTCGAGGTCGGGCACACACCACGCCAGGTCGCTGACCGGCTCGGGCGGTTCGATTGCGCCGTCGAGGCCGGCGATCACTCCGGCGAGAACGGCCGCGACCGCGAGGTACAGGTTCGCGTCGGCGCCGGGAACGCGGTACTCGAGGCGAGAGTACGCCGGGTGCCCGCACACCGCACGCACTGCGGCGCTCTTGTTCGCGATGCCCCACGTGATCGTCGTCGGCGGGCCGCTCAGGTCGACCAAACGGCGGTAGGAGGTGATCTGCGGAAGCATGACCGACGCCGCGCCCCGCATCGTCGCGAGCAGTCCGCCGACCGCGTGCCGCATCGTCGGCGACGGCCCGTCCGCGGCGTAGAACGCGTTGACCCCGTCGCGCTGCAGGGACAGGTTGATGTGCAAAGCCTGGCCGTACCCGGCCGTCGGCTTGGCCAGGAAGGTCACGGTGTGACCGAGCTCGAAGGCCACCTCGCGCATCACCTGCCGGGCGCGAGCCCAGGCATCGCACACCGAGATCGGGTCACCGGGAACCAGGTTGAGTTCGACCTGCCCTGGCGCGTCCTCGTCGCTCCACGCCTCCCACTCGATGCCGATCTCGTCGAGGCGACGGGCGACCGCCGACATGTAGTGGATCCAGTCTTTCGACTTCGCGAGATGGTATGCGGTTCCAGCGGAACCGCCGAGCGGAGTCAGGTCGCGATATCCCTTGGCACGCGCCTCGTGGATGGACTCCTGGAACAGGGTCGCCTCGATCTCGACCGCGATGGTCGCGGTGAAACCACGGGCGGCGAGCCGGTCGACCAGCTTGCGGGCCAGGTTGCGCGGACAGACCCCGACCGGGGTGCCGTCGGCCTGCCAGTAGTCACCGATCACCGACTGCAGGCCCGGTTCCCACTGCACGAGCGTCGACATGTCGGGTCGGAACTGCAGGTCGGAGATGTGCCCACGCCACTCCGGGAAGGCGAAGCCGAAGATCGGCGCGTTGCCCAGGTCGAGGCCGAACAGCAGATCGGCCATCGCGAAGCCCGAGCCCGCGCTCGCGGCGAACTTCTTGGGCGCGAGGTTCTTGCCGAGGAATGATCCGTCGTGGTTGGTGGACTCCAGTCGGACCGTGTGCACATCGGCTTCGAAGTCCACTGCAGCGGTGGCGGTTTCAGACATCGTAACGAACCTTCCAGGATGCGGCGACCAGCATCGACAGCTGAGAGAACGTGCCGCGCACGCCGATGAGACCGGTGGACAGGGCTGCGACCAGATCGTCGGTGCCCGAGAAAATTCCGGCCAGCAGCTCCGGCGGGCCGGCGATGACGTAGTGGGTTTCCCCTTCGCCTACAACGACCTGATCCAGGCCTTCGGGGCCCTCCGTGGTCGCGACGAGCACGTCGGGAATGCCGGGGATCGACCGGGCCGCAGCCCAGAACGTCGCCGCAGCGGTCTTCCAGTCCGGCAGCGGCGGCGACAGCAGGGCGCTGGCCACGCCGGCGAACTCGCCGGCGCCAACAGGCTCGCCGACCGGGGCGAAGCGCTGGTTCAGGTCGACGGTCAGCGTGAGGTCGGGCTCGACGAACACACCGCTCGACACCGCGACGGTACCGTTGGCGATGCTGATCGTGGCAGCTTGCGGGGTGTCGTGGGAACGGACCGCGATCGCGCCTTCCAGCCCGCCAGGTAGGAGGGAGCTGTCGGCGCGGAGGGAATCGGTGATGGTCCGGCCGATCAGCCGGGTGATCGGACTGGCGTCGTCCTCGATCCGGATGTCGACCCCGCCGATCGCGTCAACCCCGCGCGTCGCGGGACCGATCGTCGTTTCGGTCATCTTGTTGTCCTTTCGATTCGACGAGATCGTGTGCGCGGTACACCGTCGACAGCGGATCCCACCTGGAACGTGAACTCATAGTCAATCGTCTAGGTCACATGACTACGATGGTGAGGTACAGATCACTTCTTGTCAACGACCAACGAGGTTTTCCCATGAACTACGACGCCCCCGCCTGGTGGGATCTGCTCGACGACCAGGCCGCGGCCGTGGCCCGGATGACCAAGCAGATCCTGCGGAAACCCCTGCACGAGCTGGGGCCGGAGCAGGCCCGCACGCTGGTGAACTCGAGCCCGTCCACCGAGCCGATCACGCCACTGGACCATGTCGAACAATTGACCGTGCCGACGCGTGCGGGCGCGATCGAGGCCCGCCTCTACCGCGCGAACGGTGCCACCGCCGGCACCGCCGCACCCGCCCTGGTCTACCTGCACGGCGGCGGCTTCGTCCTGGGCACCTTGGACGGCTCCGACGAACTGTGCCGCGCGATCGCCGCCGGATCCGGCTGGACGGTGGTGTCCTTCGAATACCGCCTGGCGCCGGAAAACCCGTACCCGGCAGCGCTGGAAGACTGTGGCGACGCCTACGCATGGCTGACCCGATCAGCACCGGAACTGGGCATCGCCCCGGATCGGATCGCCGTCGGCGGCGACTCCGCAGGCGGCAATCTCGCCGCAGCCCTATGCCTGCACCTCCGCGAGGCGGGCAGCACCCTGCCCGTGGCGCAAGTACTCGCCTACCCCGCCGTCGACGATACGTTCACCAGGCCGTCGTGGTCGGATTTCGCCGACGCGCCGCTGCTCGGCGCCGCGGACGCGCGCTGGTTGTGGGAGCAGTACGTCGGTGCCGGGCACCCGGGTGGCGATTACCTCGCGGCACCCATGCGCGCCGAGTCACTGCGCGATCTGCCGCCCGCGCTGATCATCACCGCGGAGGTCGACCCCATCCGCGACGACGCCGAGGCGTACGCGCAGCGGCTGCGGAGCGACGGCGTCCAGGTGTCGTCGACCAGGTACACCGGAGTCTTCCACGGCTTCTTCACCGAAGTCGCGGTGTTTGCGCAGGCCAAGCAAGCGATCGACGAGGTGTGCCAGTATCTGCGCGAGCTCGCGCGGACCTAGCCCGCTCCCCTGTCCACCTGCCCGATACCCACGCATCCGGACACCCGAAGGCAGCCACGACACACTCCACCTCAGAACCGCTCGACATCATCTGTGTCGGACATCTGTCTCGGAGCTGGCTTCTCCGGCTTCCAATCGCCCACCAGGCCAAGCAGAAAAACTGGCCGTTCGCCGGGTTCGAGACCGCGCCAGATGCCGGCAGCACCTGGGACTGGAACACCTACCCGGCGCCCGCTGCGAGGCTCCAACCCTCGCCACGCTCGAGGTCGGCGGCGGCGATCAGCGCATCGATCTCGGGGATTCCGGTGTGAGGATCGCCGTTTATGGTTTTCCGATCCACTGCTCGAAGACGGTTTCGATGACAACGGCCTGTTCGGCGTTTCCTGGCGCGGAGTAGCGCCGGTTTCGATGGAGGCGTGGCGGAAGCAGGGCTTGCAGCACCTGGGCGACGTCTGCGCCGCCCTGGCGCAGCCGGGTTCCGTAGGTGTGGCGCAGGGTGTGCGGTCGCAGGCGGTCGGTTCGGATGCTCGGCGGTGGAGCGCTTCGGAGAACGTCTCGGCCCTGGTGAGACTACCCTGGCCATTTTGCTGGAGATGTGCTCCAACCTGTGGTCGACAGCCGAGGGCCGGAGGAAGCGGAAGGATAGGGACGATCACCTGCACCGATTGACGGAATGCCGAATGCGTTGCATCATTCGTAACGGGTGCCCGGTGTTGTCTGGGGCACCCCCGGCGGCCGGTGGCCGTCCGGCTCGGGTGTCTGCTACGCGTGCTTCGCGACTTCCGCGCACGGTGCACCCGCTTCTATCCACGATGCTTCGGCGTCCGGCCGTGAGTGAGGTGAAAACGAAATGGTTTACCAGTCGTCTGGATTTCCGGTGATCAGTTCGCACCCACGCCTCGGCACCCTTCCGCATTTCTGAATGCCACCGCGCGGAGCGCGGTCCCGGCGCGTCGATGCCACAGCAATCGGCGCCGGACGCCGCTCGGCGCTGCGCCAGGAAGGAACGGAAACCAGCAGATGGACGGAAGTGGAGACAATCATGGTGGACATGGGCGCGATGAACTCGGGGGCGGTGGAGATCCGTACGCGGACGACGGCGGGAAACCTCGCCGTGTCGGCTGCGATGATCGAGGATTTCGGATACCTGCGAGCGGAGCTGGCGGCGGCGGAAGTGCCGTTTCTGCTCGTGCGCGGCAGCGAGCACCAGCTCGTGTTGGCCGCCGACGCGGCGCACTGCGCGATGGTGCACCGCGTGACGGCCGCCGCCGTGTCGGCGGGGTTTCGCTGCACAGAGTTGCGGCACAACGTATTCCGGCTCGGGCGTGATAGCGACCCGGCGCATCACGTCGACGTGGAACTGTGGGAGTACCACGGCGACACGGTGACCTGCCCGCGCCCCAACGCGCTGACCAGGACAGTCTTCGACCTCGCCGATGTCCAGCGCACCGAGGTGCGGCTGTTCGAGCGCAACTGGCCGACCTTGGTGGACATGTTCGCGCCGCAGCCCAGCGACGTCGGCTTCGACATCGACCTGGTGATTTCCTGGGTGGACGGTTCCGACCCCGAATTCCGCGCCCGCCGCGCCGGGATGCTCGCTCAAGTCGCGGTGGGCGAGGGCGACGAGGCAGACGCTAGGATCCGGCAGATCGACGAGGTGAAGTACGCCTTGCGCTCGGTGTACAAGAACGCGCCGTGGGTGCGCAAGATCTTCATCGCCACCGATTCGACGATGCCGGACTGGTTGACCACACATCCGAAGGTCACGGTGGTGCGTGCGGTGGAGCATTTCCGCGACACCACGGGCTTGCCGACCTTCAATTCGCACGCGGTGGAGTCGCAGTTGCAGCACATCGAAGGGCTCAGCGAGTACTTCCTGTACGCCAACGACGACATGTTCTTCGCGCGCCCCGTGCGGCCGTCGATGTTCTTCACCGCGGGCGGGGTGAGCCGGTTCATCGAGGCCGGCACCCGGATCGGACCAGGCCGCAACAACGAGCGGCGCAGCGGTTTCGAAAACGCCGCGCGAGTGAACCGAGCGCTGCTGGCCGAGCGCTTCGGCTATGTCATCACCCGGCACCTGGAACACACGCCGGTTCCGCTACGCCGCAGTGTGCTGCTGGAGATGGAAGAGGAGTTCGCGGCGGATTTCGTGCGCACGAGCGCGAGCCGCTTCCGGGCCGCCACCGATATCTCGGTGACCAACTCGCTGTATCACTACTATGCGCTGTTCACCGGTCGCGCAGTGCCGCAGGAGGCGGCGGAGGTGCGTTACGTCGACACGACCAGCCACGCCGGGTTGGCCATGTTGGACAGGTTGGCGCGCCACCGCGATGTGGATTTCTTCTGCCTCAACGACGGCAGCTTCCCCGAGGTCGCCGAGGCCGAGCGGGTACAGGTCGTCTCCGATTTCCTCGCCGAGTACTACCCGGAGCCCGCGCCGTGGGAGCAGCTCAGTGCACTGCCTCGTCGTCCGATTCCGGAGTCGACGCCTGGCGCCGCATGACGTGCGGGATGCGCGCGGCGGGCGGGATCACGATGCCCTCCTGCGCGAGACGCCGCTGTGCTTGCTCCGGCGTAGCGGGTGTGCCAACGGTGCGGCCTTGCTCGATGGGAACCACCGAGTGCACCACAGTATCCGGGTAGACGTGCACGTAGTTGAATGCCTGTGCACCGTCCCGGCCGCGCAGGCCACCCTGCTCGGCGCCGAGATCCTGGCTGTAGCAGGTAGCCGAGGCCACCGACACCGGGATGCCCGCGAAGGTCGCGCTGGTCGAGAAGTGCAGGTGGCCGGCGAGGATGGCCCGCACATCGCTGCCGTCGAGCACGTCGGCCAGCTTACGCTGGTCGCGCAGCTCCACGGCGACGGCGAGGTCGACCACACAAGGGATCGGTGGGTGATGCATGGCCAGGATGGTGCCGAACGGCGCCGGTTCGGCCAGCACCGAGCGCAGCCAGTCCAGCTGGTCGTCGGAGATCTCGCCGTAGTGGTGCCCGGGTACTGAGGTGTCCAGGCTGATGATGCGCAAGCCGTCGATCAGGTGCACGCGGTCCAGCGGCGAGGTCGATGCGTGCTCGCCGAGCAGTCGCGTGCGCAGTGTGCAGCGGTCGTCGTGGTTGCCTGCGACCCACACTATAGGCGCGGGCAAACAGTCAGCGAATGACTCGACGATGGCTTTGAGCTTGTCGTATGCGGCGGACTCACCCTGATCGGTGAGGTCGCCGGTGAACACGAGTGCGGTCGGCTGGATCCGGCTGGCCGCGGCCTGCTCGAGCAACTGACGTAACCGCAGGTCAGCGTCCACATCGCCGTACAGGGGTTGTTCGCCTGCGATGAGATGGGTGTCGCTGAAGTGGAACAACACGTGATCCGGACGCGGGTACTCCGCGACTCTGGTGGTGGACACCGGATCGAAAATCCCTCCCGGCGGATTGCCGCCATTGGCTTGATTCTGTCGTCAGAATAGCGGCGGATTACGAACAGGGTTCCCGACGCCCGGTGACGACATGCTTGCGAGAAAGTGAGCTCTAGGTGACGAATACCGTCTGAATCGGCCCGTGGGCTGGGGCGATTACCGGCCGCCGCGCGCATCGGACCATCATCTCGACATCCACGGCGAACAGTTAACTGTGAATCAACTCACTCTGTGCGGCGATGGCGGCCGACGTCGCGTGATCGGCGTCGGGCAGATGGAGCGCCGAGGGCGGTCGGCAGCACGGCGACGTCACCTGATGATCCGTCACGGGTAAGGAACCGGCTTCGGTTTCAGACCAGCGCCGTTCGACGTGAGGTGCTCAACGAGCCAGGTCCGGGCGCGGAGATCCCGTAGGAAGTGAGGAGCCCCAGGTCGCATACCCGAAGCAGAGGCGGCCCGGGGCGTTCGCTCCCAGGCGAGCATAGCTGCGGTAACCACCGTTGCGACCAGCTCCACGCGTGAGAATCTCGCCGCCTTGCGCACCGAGGAACGGCTGTCCCCTATCTCAAAGAAAGTGCCGGCGACATCGACAAGGCGCTGCAGCCGTACACGTGTAATGCGGTGACCTCGGCGGCATGCATGGAGGTCGAAACCACACGTGCCCAACGACGCAGGATCGACTCGAGTCGGGATTCACGCGGTCTGCGTAAGAGCGTCTCTACCACACTGGATCGGTTGCGGCTGTGCACGGGGTCTCCGGTGCTCAGTTGAATCTTGGTCGATCCACCAACTACCGGAGACCTCGCCGTAGCACCAACTTCCCTACCCGCACAACGGTTTCCGCCTTCACGACACCGGACCTATGAACGCCGTCCAGTTGCCGGATGGCGAATGCCACAGGGGCCGTTGCGGTTCCGTGCCTATCTCTATGCTGTGCGGATGGACACATCAGCTTGTGAGCATCACTCGTTCCCGGAATTCGGGCCACTCTCCAATGCGACATGGGGAGGATTTCTGGCGGAGAACTGGGCGACCGGTGCCGCGGAACTGACATGGAGCATCTTCTTCGGCGGTTGGCCGGACGAGGATTCCGGGGTGGGATTTCACATCGAGGCGATTCCGTTCACTGTGCCGTCGTGGCGTGAGCTCGAAGGCGCGTATGCCGAATGCAGCGAGTTCGGCGAGCCGATCGAGGCCTACCTCTTCGACGATGAACACAGCAATTTCGAGTATGTGCGCATCCAGGCGTTGCATCAGGTCGGCGCGACGGTGCGATTCGCGATCGATCTGGCCGAGTGTGAGGTGGATCGAGTCAAGGTGGATCCGGACGAGCACACCTGGGCCGATATCGACCCGATGCGGGTGGTGGTGGATGCCGAGTTCGAGGGCGTGACCGTCCGGACGCCAGAGCACCGCTTGGCCGATTTCATCGATACCACCGGTTTGGTGTTCGACGCTTCCTGCAATATCTATCGGCTGCCCGGTGATTGATTTCTTCGACCAACTGACGAGGACGTAGCCGACACGGTATGCGGCGCGGCACGAGATGAAGCCACTCATATCGTGCTGATGCGGGCATGCGGTCAGGCCAGCGCTCGTAGCGGAAGTTCCGCAAACGCGTAGGTCAGCCACGAGGGCCGCAGCCGGTACTCTTCGCGCGGCTTGACCGGCTCCAGCCTCGGATACTTCTCCAGCACAGCGCGCGCAACCTGCACCGCTTGCCTCTCGGCCAACGCTGCACCGATACAGAAATGCCTGCCGTGCCCGAACACAAGATCGCGGCCCTCTCGGCGAGCAGGATCCAGGTGCGCCGACCGCAAGGAGAGCAAGACCGTGTGCCCTCGCGGAATGGTCACCCCATTGACCTCGATATCGGCCAGCGGGAACCGCCGTAGCGCGTAATTCACCGGCGCCACAGCCCCCATGACTTCACGCACCATGCCAGCGAACTCCTGCGGCGCACCCAACAGCCGACGAGCCGACTCACCGTGGTTGCGAACCAATTCGTCCAGCACTGCCGAGGTCAGCGAGGTGACGTTCTCGAACCCGCCGATGATCACCGCGAACGCAAGACTGATCAACTCCTCTTCACTGAGCCGGTCCTGCCCGTCCCGCGCCGTGAGCCAACCCGAGATCAGGTCATCAGCCGGCTCCCGCCGCTTGTCCTCGATCACCCCCGCCACCAACGTCAGCATCGCTGTCATCGCACCCTGTACTGCCGCGCCATCGCTGGACGTGTCGATCAGAAACATCGGCCGCGCCGCAGAACGGAACTCCTCCAACTGCTCATCGGGCAACCCCAGCAGTGTGCCGATCACCTGCGGCGGCAGCGGCTCACACAATCCACCCATCGCATCGATCTCCCCCGCTGCCGGCAGCGCGTCGACCAACTCCGCGACCGCGGTCACCACGACCTGCTCGTGCCGAACGTGATGAGCCGGCGCGAAGGCTTCCGCCGCCAACTTCCGCACCCGCCGATGCCGTTCCCCATCGATATTCAGCAGATTCTGATCCAACGCCGCCGGAAGGTTCTGCCCACGGAAACCAGTGGTCGAGTCCGACTTCGATGCCGACATCCGCGGATCAGCCAATAAACTGGTCACCGCCTGCCACCCGGTGACCACCCACACCGGCGAACCATCCGGCAGCTCCGCCTGATGCACCCCCGGTTCACGAGTCCTGAGCTCCTCATGAAGAGCATCGACCGCATGAATCCCTGCCGCGAACGGGCACCGCCCCAAGTCCATACCCCCAGTGTGCCAACGCACACCCAAAGTTCTATCAAGAACCACGACAGAGGGTGTCGTGATTTGTTGGGAGCCTTGGTTCGACGGCCATCGGACAGCCCGATCGGTCAGTTCACGAAGGAGCGTTCAAGTGGGTTCTCAGGTCAATCCGTGCATCACGTTCAATGGCAACGCGCGGGAGGCGATGGAGTTCTACCAGCAGGTCTTCGGTGGCGCGCTGGAGGTTTCAACGGTTGCGGACTTCGGCTCACCGGACTCGCCGAGCGCTGACAAGGTCATGCACTCTCGTCTGGACACATCCGCTGGCTACACGCTGATGGCATGGGACTTTCCGGATGAAAGACCCGGCTATCCGCCCTATCGGCCGGGCAACAACGTTGCGATCTTCCTCGGTGGCGACGACGACGGAGAACTCCGCGACTACTTCGAGAAGTTGTCCGTCGGTGGCATCGTCACGCTGCCTCTTGAAACGCAGGTATGGGGAGATGAGGCGGGCTCGCTCGTTGACCAATTCGGGATCAGCTGGATGTTCAACATCGCCGCCCAGAAGTTCTGATCATCGCTCGAAGCCGCGGCCCACGTCGTACTGCTCGTCTCCGCCGACTTCCCCGACCCGCCCGTCAAACGGTCATGGTCAATGCAATCGGCCCTCGTGCTTCCTCGCGGTTGAAGGGACGTATCGGAGCGCCGGTACGGAGGGTTTCGGCCAGTGCCGGGTCGGCCAGATGCAGGCGTCCGATCGCCACGAGGTCGAATTCCTGGTTGTCGAGCCTGCGGTGCACGCCATCGAGACCGACAGGCTTCGGCGTTCCGGTGTCGCGCAGGGATGTGTTCAGGCCGACGCTGCCGACGGCCATGCTCACCGCGCCGGTCAGCTTCTTCGCCCAGCCGGCCAGGGTCAGATCACTGTCATCGAACGCGGGCTGGTCGAATCGGCGAATGCCGGCGTCGAGGACGTCTACCCCGGCGCCGACGAGAGCGCCCAGGATCACCGCGAGTTCATCCGGGGTGTCCGCGATGCGGGCGCCGTAGTCCTGCTGCTTGTGCTGTGAGAATCGGTAGAAGATCGGCAGGCCGGGTCCGATCTCGCGGCGGATCGCGCGGACGACCTCGGCGGGGAAGCGGGTGCGCCGGTGCAGGTCCCCGCCCCAGTCGTCGTCGCGTCGGTTGGTCTCCTCCCAGAGGAAGGCGTCGAGCAGGTAGCCGTGGCCGGCGTGGATGGCGATGCCGTCGAATCCGACGTCGACCGCGTTGCGCGCCGAGCGCACGTACGCGGCGATGACCTCCTCGATGTCCTGCACGGTCATCGCCGTGGTCGGCACACTCGCCCGGGTGACGTAGTCGTCGGGGTACACGGTGCGCCCCGCTCGGCCCCACAGCCCGGATGGCCGCATCGGCGTGAGCGTCGGGTCGACCGGCGCCATAGCGCCCCACAACGGCCCGACGTGCCACAGTTGCGGGATGATCCGGCCGCCTGCCCCGTGCACCTGGTCGACCACGCGCCGCCAGCCGGCGAGCGCGGCGTCGCCGTGCAGGCGCGGCACGGCCGCGCTGTCGACGGCGGTCGGGTGGTCGATCGCGACGCCCTCGGTGATGATCAGACCGGTGCCGCCCGCGCACACCCGAACGCCTGAGCCAGCGCGACCCGCCGCCCCGGCGTCGGATAGACACGGAAGTTGTACCGAAGCTGCACCCGCGCACAGTAACAACGACCACCGACACCAAATTCTCGGGCCCTGAATCGCGAAGCGGTTGATGCGCTATCCCAGCCCTGAAGGACCGGGCTTGCGCGCTACGTTTCACGGTCATGTCATCTGCTCGACCAAGGTCATCGAGACGCTGAGTGCCCGCTACCAGCGCGCGATCCGCGCCCGCAGTCACTTCCCCAGCGAGCAGGTCGCTGGGATGGCGCCACGCGGAAAGGCTAAGCGGCGCGCACAGCAATACCTCGTTGGAGCTCCACCCGCAGTGACAGAAGCCAATGGGGCAAACATTGCCGGGCTCGCTTGGTTGTTGCTCTCGTAATCCGAGTAGGTCAGGGAAGACCGAAGGCCAGCAGAACATTACCCGGCATACCGGTGGTGATCTGTCGGCCGTAACCGGAATTGGTGAACAGCATGCCGTTCGCGACGACGGCGCCATGGCCGTTGATACCGCCGCCGACGCCTGGCACCCCGTTCACGGTGTGGAAGTGCCGTGCCGTATTGTATTCCCAGAGGATGGCACCGGTCTCAGCGGAGAAGACGCGCATCTTGCCGTCCAGACTGCCCTCGTAGACCAGACCGGGTGTCGACGAGACGGCGTTCGGCATGGCGAGCTGGCACAACGGAAGCATCGGTATCGGCGGTGGGTCGAACAGGCAACCGTGGGCGGGATTCGGCGTGCTCCAGATGACCTCGCCGGTCGCCGGGTGCAACGCGAAAAGTGTGCCCGGCGTGCCCTGATAAGTGGCAACGTACAGGCGATGGCCGTCATAGCTGGCACCCCACTGGATGCCTTGCAGCGACTCCGAGCCCGGGATGGGCAGCACCGGTACCGGCGTGTTCAACCTGGTCTGCCAGACGATCTCGCCGGTGGTGGCGTCGAGCAGGTGGTAGACACCGCTCTTCTGGCCCGCGCCGACGACCAACCGGTCACCTATCTCGAAAATGTTCGGCTGCGAACCGAAGTCGAAATCGTGGCCGGGTTCGGGGCAGTTGCCACCCGGCGGCGGGTACGTGCAGCGACCGTTCCAGGGGGCTTGCCCGGGGGTCATCCGGCGGACCCACCGGACGGTTCCGGTGTCGATGTCCAGCGCGCCGATCGCTTCCGCACCCTCGGGATAACCGGTGTAGGGGTTGCCCGCGGTGTAGTACAGCGTGCGCGACTCCGGGTGGATCGTGGGTGACGACCAGACCGGCGCGCCGCTGGGGGCAAACGGCGGCGACCCATTGGGGGTCGGCTCCGGTGGCGGGATCGTGTAGTGCTGCCATTGCACGTTGCCGGTCGCGGCGTCGAGCGCCACAACACTTCCCCGGAAGGTGCAACACGGGTAGAGGTCGCTGGTGGCGGCACCCAGCTCTTGACTGGACACACCGACATAGACCCGATCGTCGAACACGAGGGGCGAACCGGTGATGATCGCGTAACGATGATTGTCCAGTTGGCGGACCCAGCGCAGGGTACCGGTCTGTGCATCGAGGGCCCACATCCTGGCCGAGTTGTCGCCGAAGTAGACCGTTCCATCGACGACTGCGGGCCCGTTGCGCAGCCCGTACGTCGGGAGGTTTCCGCCGAGGGGTGTCTCGGCTTGGAACGACCACCGGGTTGCACCGGTGTACGCGTCCAGCGCATAAAACGTCCCGTTGCGGCCACCGACGTAAACGGTTCCGTCCACGACCGCCGGCTGGCTGGAAGCGGCGATCGAGTCGGGGAACGCGAACGCCCACTTCAGCTGTAACGAGGTCACTGTGGCCGGTGTGAGGGCGGTCTCGTGTGGATTGTGTCGGGAACCGGCAAGGTCGAACTGCCACATCGGCCAATCACCGTCGGTGCCAACAGGCGGCGCGGCACTCCCGACGCTGGAGTTCGGCAACAGCAGGACAGCCGCGGCCACGAGGATCGGTAAACGCAGGAATAGTGTCTTCCGCAGTCCGAATGCCCAAGCAGCGAATGTCATTGCCAGAGTCTTTCCGTACCAGAGTCTTTCCATTCAGGATGATGAAATCATCCCACTCCTGAGGCCGGGAATTTTCAGGCCGAAGACGAATTGTCGAAAATGTTACCGGGTACGAGCATTCGGTCCGCCGGTGCGGTGTCGTGGGGCTGGACAATGTCCCCAAAGCTGGTGTGGTTGGTCTGCCGGTTTGCTTTGTTGTTCGGTTGTGGTGCGCCCGAGCTATCTGAGCAGAGCCATGCCGCCACCTGCCCGACGCGGCGAAGCATTGGCCGCCACCAACTTCCGAGCGCGCCGATGCCCCGTATCTGATCCTGTGGTCGAGGCGCCCCTGTACCGAACAGGACTCCCCTGCCCCACCAGTCGACATCCGGCGTTTGATCTCGACCGGGCTCGTTGCGGTATGGGATCCGGGATACATACCGAAGCCTGTCCGGATCGGGTGCGGAAAGTATGCGCCGCGGTCAGCCGGCGAGATGGCGGCTGATGACCAGACGTTGGATCTGGTTGGTGCCCTCGAAAATCTGCGTGATCTTGGCTTCCCGCATATACCGCTCCACCCGGAAGTCTCGGGTGTAGCCGTAACCGCCGAGCACCTGCACGGCGTCGGTGGTGACCTTCATCGCCGCGTCGGTGGCGACCAGTTTGGCCACCGACGCCTGGCGCGAATACGGCAGCCCTCCGTCGCGGCGGCGGGCGGCATCGAGGTAGGTTGCGCGCGCCGATTCGACCGCCGCGGCCATATCGGCGAGCAGGAAACCCAGCCCCTGGTGGTCGATGATCTTGCGGCCGAATGCTGTCCGCTCCTGTGCGTAGGCGACGGCCTCGTCCAGCGCGGCCTGCGCGAGCCCGACCGCGACCGCCGCGATCCCCAGCCGGCCGGAATCCAGCGCGCTGAACGCGATCTGCAGCCCCTGCCCCTCGGTGCCTATCCGCCGTTCGGCGGGTACGAAAGCGCCGTCGTAATGCGCGGAGGTGGTCGGCACCGCGTGCAGGCCCATCTTCTCCTCCGGCCTGCCGAAACTCAGCCCCTCGGTGTTCTTCGGCACCAGGAAACAGGAAATGCCCTTGGAGCCCTCGCCTGTGCGCGCGAACAGGTTGTAGAAGTCGGCGATCCCGCCGTGGGTGATCCATGCCTTGGCGCCGTCGATCCGGTACCCGCCGTCGACCGCGGCGGCCTTACAGGCCAGGGCGGCAGCATCCGAACCCGCCTGTGGCTCGGACAAGCTGTAGGCGCCGATCGTGGCGCCACCCAGCATCTCCGGTAGCCACCGCTGTTTCTGCTCCTCGCTGCCGAATGCCATCAGCGGGTAGCAGGACAGACTGTGCACGCTCACGGCCACCGCGACCGCGGCCCAGCGTGCCGCGATCTCCTCCAGCACCTGCAGGTACACCTCGTACGGCTGGCCGCCGCCACCCCATTCCTCCGGATACGGCAGGCTCAGCAACCCGGCCTCCCCCAGAGTGGCGAACACACCCTCGGGGTAGGTCTCGGCCTTCTCGTGCTCGTCGACGATCGGCGCCAGCACCTTGTCGGTGATGTCGCGGGTGAGGTGAATGAGGTCCCGTGCCTCGTCGGTGGGCAGAAGTCGATCGACAGCCACAGGAAATATCCTCCGATGATACGCAGGGTGGTACTTTGCTCCTGCTCACAGTACTGTTCCAGGAACAGTACTGCAAGAAGGTCCGCAGTACTATTCCCCCATGGAGCAGCGTTCGACCTTCGCGACACCCCGCCGCACCGAACTGTTCGACGAACTGGTCGAGCTGTTCCTCGCCGAAGGTTTCGCGCACCTGACCCTCGACGCCATCGCGGCACGGCTGCGCTGCTCCAAGTCCACGCTCTACACCCTCGCCGGCAGCAAGGAACAGCTGGTCACCGCCGCCACTGTGCATTTCTTCAAACGCGCCACCGCAACCGTCGAAGCCGAGGTATCCGCGACCACCGGTGCGCTGGAGCGCATCGCCGCCTACCTCACAGCGGTCGGTGCCGCACTGGCGGCGGCCTCCGACCGATTCATGACCGACCTCGACGCCTTCACCCCCGCCCGCGAGGTCTACGAACGCAATACCCGCATCGCCGCCCGCCGCGTCCAGGAACTCATCGACGACGGCGTGGCCACCGGCGAATTCCGCGGTGTCCACGCCGCGTTCGCCGCGGACCTCGCCGCCACCATGATGGTCCGCATCCAGCAGGGTGGGGTGCGCGCCGTCACGGGACTCGACGGTGCCGCGGCCTACCGCGAACTCGCGGCCATCCTCACCCACGGCATCAGCGCCCGATAGTTCCGTCGCCCCAGGAACAGCGGGCAGGGCGCGACTGATCAGCTAGACCACCCGCTCGAGCGCGCGCAGGTCTGCATCGAGCGTCCTGTACAGCCAATAAATCGCGATGAACGCGAGCCCTGAGGCCGCACATAATCCCAGGACCGGATCGCGCACATCCGCGAGCTCGTCGGGTTCGAGAGCGGCAAGTCCGGTCAGCACCCCCGCCAGCGGTACCGACGCCGTTACCGCGAGATAGACCGTGGTCCTTCGACGCCGCGCGCGAAGATCGGCGGAGTCGCGCGCCGTGGTGCGGCTGTGGCGCAAATAGCTGGGATAGACACAGCGGACGATGTAGAACGTGGAAAGGAAAAATGTGTAAGCAACCGAGATGATGCCCGTCATCAGACCAGTCGTTGCCGCATGGACCATCAGCCGGACCGGGAGGTCGGTGAACCAGCGAAGCATCACCATCCCCGTCACGGTTCCGAGAACCGCGAACAGAAGGGTGTTCATCGCACACAGCTCGCCCCAGAACAGTGTTCGCGACCGCACCCGCGCGAGCATCGCCTCGTCGTAGCGTCTGCCGGCGCGCAAGCCGCGAGGAACAGCGAGCAAATCACGCGATATATAAAAGTAGACGAGGACGGACAGCGGAAAGGCGCAGAGGTCGTAGATGACGGTGCCCCTGTAGAGCCGCGAGGCGGCGGCAGCGGGCAGGCGTGCTGCGATCAGTTCCTGGAGGTACACACCCATATAGACCCCCGCTAGGCCGACGCCGACCAGCGCGGACAGCCACAGGACGGGGGTGGGATATCGGGACAGTCGTGCCCGCCAACTGGTCGGTGGCGGGTAAACAAGGTCGCAGGCTCTGTCGTCGAGGCACAAGTCGAGCTGCTGGGCCACCTCCGAACCGCACGAGTAGCGGTCTTCTCGATCCGGCGACAGACACTTCAACAGCACTCGGCGCAGCGCCATGGGGCAATCCGGCGGAAGCTGCGACAGGAACTGCGGCTCGACGGGTTTGCGCCGCAATTCGAGCATGCGAGCCAATGACGTCTCCGACTCACCGGCGGACACTTCGTCCGCGAATGGGCGATGCCCGGTGAGAAGCTCCCACAACATGACGGCCAGCCCGAAGAGGTCGCTTCGAGTGTCGAGATCGGCGGCGGTTGCCGGCAAATCCGGGTGGCAGGCTCCAAGCTGTTCCGGCGACATGTACGCCAGCGATCCACCGAAGTACGCCAGGGGGCTTGTGCCCCTGATGCGCTTGCTGAAGCTGACATTGAAATCAGCCAACTTCGGAATTCCCTCGGCGCTCAGCAGCACGTTCGCGGGTTTGATGTCTCGGTGCAACACCCCCCGCTCGGCTGCATGCTGCAGCGCATCTGCGAGGCGACGACCGAGCCAGGCGACGGTCTCCGGCCACGTCAGTGCAGCGATCCGGGTCCGAATAGCTGATTCGGTGGGCCCGGTTTCGCCCTTCTCCGCGAGCACCTTGTCGACGGCATCGAGCAGCACGTGCCCATTGCGATGTTCCGACGGCGTCGAACGCAGTAGACGCAGCACGTCGAGCAGCGTTCCCCCTGGTAGGTACTGCATGTAGAGCAGTTTCAGCTCGCCATCGGCGATGAGCCGCTGGTCGTGGATGCGCACGATGTAGTCGTGGTCCAATTGGGCGAGGGTCTGCGGCTCGATGCCGTGGTTATGGGAAATCTTGACTGCAACCAGTCGCTGCATGGATTGTTGCCGAGCGAGATACACCTGGGCGAAGGCACCGGCCCCGATCTTTATCAGGAGGTGGAAATCGTCGACATGGTCGCCGACATCGATGGCGTCGAGCATCGCTTGGGCACTCGGACGAGCAATCATTGTGCTGCGGTAATCGCTCGTCAGCAGTGCCTGTTCGGGGCCGGCCGCCGTGGAGGCCGCCTCAGCGAGCGCGGTAGCCGCATTGGTGGCGGGTGAACTACGGCGCCGGGCGTGGAATTCCTCGTAGACCAGGTCGTCAGGAAGCGGACCGTCTCGCAGCTCGGCAAATTCCGCACGGTATTCGGCCAGTCGTTTGGGAAAGTGGAAACGAAGCCACCGGTATTCGAGGTCTATCTTGATCAATTCGATCAAGACCGTTCGCCGCTGGGCCGGTTCATCGGGTAGGTATGCCGACAGGTCGGGTGGAGACCCGGACGCCCAAGCCTCTGAAAACAGTGCCACGACAGTGGCGAGAGCTGTGCGGGTTCGTTCAGCTGAATCGACCAGATCGATCGGCTCGCCCATCGGTAGCTCGCGGTCAGCCTCGAGCGATCACACGGCGGCTATCCGCGATGCGGCCTCGTACCGTAGTTGACCCACAGCATCTCCTTATCGTCGGACCTCCCACTTCAAGGGTATCGCTCCGAACGATCGCATGGACGACACAAGTAGGGATCGGTCGCGACGGACGGGCCGCGACTGGCGACGGCGCCGGAGGAACATGCGGGCGAAGCGGTTTGGAGAGGATCACGCGTTCCCGCGATAGGGAACACCCAGCCGTGTAGTACGCCGCTATGTAACGTACCGTCATGTAGCGGCACGCATTCATGCGGGCGTAAACCCGAATGCGATGTATCGGATCGACGGAAGCAGGGTTGGAATGTTCTACAACATGCTCGGATTCATGTTCATGATGCTCGCCATGATGATGATGTTCTAGAGCGAGCGCCGCGGACGCGGCGGTGACCGGGCGTCTCCGATCCCTGAACCCGAAACCGCCCCGAGCGGCGCGACCACATCGATCACGCTGGAAACGCAGTTGCCCGGCGGGACTGTTGTCAGGTCAGGCTTACGATAGATCGGCTTCATGTCGGGACGGGTTTCGCTGGCCATGTCGCCGAGTGAGCGCGGCTGGGCGAGTTGTTCATCGAACGAGCCCAAGGAGGGTGCGTACGCCCGCCATGCCGCGCAGGCCTATCTCAACTTCTGCCACGATGCGTTCGGACCGGCTCGTGTCGTCATGCGAGTATTGGCTGTACCCGATCGGAAGGAACTGATCTGCTGTGAACATGGGCATGGTTTTGGGCGACGGCTGCTCTCGCGCTTCGGCACGGGAGCAAGCCATGCTGCCTTCTTCGTAATCGGCGGGTAGCGCGCCTGCTCCCCTTCGAAGCGTCGTCGGCCAGTGAGACCTTCGACCTTCACGGGAGCACCACATGCCAACAATCAGTTGGACTGAGAACGGAACACGACGAACCGCCTGCTGGCATTCGGAGAACGGGGCTTCGGCACCAGCCCGCATCGTTGTCGTCGACGACCGCATTTCCGCACACACTGCTCTGCGGCTCGCCCGGTCGGGCTCGGGTCTGCTCTGGCGAGGAGACTTCCACAACGCCCGGCAGCTCCTGCGTGCCATGGACCGCCGCCTCTCACAGCAATCGAGTCCAGCATCTGCGTACGCCGGCCTCGGCGCCCTTTTCCACGCAAACAGACAGGCCCGCTCGGAACGAGCGGCGCTCCTCGGGAAAATATTGATCGCGCTGGAGCAAGATCACTCGATCCGACTACGTCGGGCACCCGACGCGCGTGCAGCATGCAAGCACGCGTACGGGAAGTCGGCGAACGAGTCAGGGAAGGTCGCCAGCGGGATGATGCTCGTCTCGCTTCCCGAACTTCTCGGCGTCATCGGCGCCTACGAGTGGCACCGCAAGGGCATCGACATCACCGCTCTGGGCGCCCGGCTCCACCCCGCATACGGTGTCTTCGCCCCCACCCGCAACGAGTACATCGATCTCGTTGCCCATGCACCCTTGCCGCACGCCATAGATCGCCCCCGCGTGTTCGATATCGGCACCGGGATCGGAGTGCTCGCTGCGGTTCTCGCCCGGCGCGGCGCCGGAGAAGTGCTAGCGACCGATATCAACCCTCGCGCGGTGCGGTGCGCGCGCGAGAACATGCGACGGCTGGGCCTTGCCGGGCGGGTCCGAGTCGTCGAGGCCGATCTCTGGCCCGCCGGTCAACAGCGCGCGGACCTGATCGTCTGCAACCCTCCCTGGCTACCCGGATGCCCGACCTCGCCTTTGGAACTCGGGATCTACGACCCTGCGTCCGATGTCTTGAACCGGTTCCTCGGTGGTCTCGCAAACCACCTCACGCCGCACGGCGAAGGGTGGCTGATCCTGTCCGACCTCGCCGAACACCTCGGACTCCGGACCCGCGACGAGCTTCTCGCACATATCGCCGAGGCCGGTCTCGCGGTCACCGCCCGCTACGAAACAGCTCCTCGCCACCCACGCGTCACCGACAGCACCGACCCGCTCCATGCTGCCCGGACGCGCGAGCGAACCATTCTCTGGCGACTGACCCCACGGCTACCACGGATGTCGTCGATCGGGGCCACCCGCCGGAGAGCATGAGCCCGCCCTGGTCAGGGTGCTCCGCAGAGCTGAGCGCACCTCTGTGGCACGCGAAGTGGGCTATCGCGAGTGTGGCCGCCCGCTCCGGTGCGGACGTGCCGCTCCCGGGTGGTGCAGCGCACCGGCGGCGGTAGGCCACCGCAGTCTCACACCTTGGTGAGTACCGCTTCGAAGGCGATGCGGTCGCCGCGGTACAGGGAGCGGACGCGTTCGATCGGGTGACCCGCGGGGTCGACGGTGCGGCGGTGCAGGCGTAGGAGTGGTAGGGCCGTGGTGCATCCGAGGAGGAGGGCCTCACGGGGGGAGGCCAGTACGGTTTCGATGCGTTCGACGGCCTCACCGAACTCGATACCGGAGGCACGGAGGGCGGCGTAGAGCGAGGTGGTCGGGTCGTAGGTGTCGCGCAGGCTCGCGAAGCGCGGGAGCGGGAGGAAGGTGCTCTCCAGGCCGATGCGCTCGCCGTCGGCGAGGAGTACCCGTTCCAGGTGCATGACAGGGGTTCCGACGGTGAGACCGAGATCGCGGGCGGTGTCGGCGTCCGCGGGCTCGTCCTGCCAGTCGACGAGGATGCGGCCGGGTACGCGGCCCAGGCTCAGCGCGCCCTCGGTATAGGAACGCAGCGACAACGGCTGCACCAGCTTCGGGCGCGACACCACCGAGCCGCGGCCCTGGCGGCGAATCCTGCCCTCCACCAACAAATCCCGTATGGCTTGGCGGACCGTCTCGCGCGCCACCTCGAATCGCAACGCCAGCTCGCGCTCCGAGGGCACCGGATCGCCCTCGTCGAGCCCATCCAGGATCGCCTCTAGCTCGGTGCGCACCACATAGGCCTTCGGCAGTCGTTCCGGCACCGCCGATGTCACGCTCCCACCATGCGCCCGATGGCCCGGGTTCCCCACCACGTCCGACGAATCCATGGTCGCCAGCCTACCCCAATTGGTCTGTACCAATTGTTAACCCAGTGTTCGCCCGAGAAACACCCCTCGGTCTAGACCATTGCGCACCATGAGGGCATGCGATTGGTCATCATCGGAGGAGGAATCCTCGGCACGGCGCACGCGCTGGCCGCTGTCGGACGCGGCCACCAGGTCGTGCACCTGGAACGTGAAACCGAAGCCCGCGGCGCCACCGTGCGCAACTTCGGGCTGGTGTGGGTGTCCGGGCGGTCCACCGTGGAACTGGAGCTGACGCTGCGCTCACGACAGTTGTGGGAGGAGATCGGCGGCAAGGTGCCCGGTGTCGGCTTCCGCCCCGCCGGATCGATCACGCTGGTGCGCACGCCGGAGGAGCTGGCCGTCGCCGAAGCCGCCGCGGCGTCCGACACCGCCGAGGCCCGCGGCTTCGAACTGCTGGAGCCGGAGCGGGTCCGCGCCCTCAATCCCGCGCTACGCGGCGAATTCCTCGCCGGCCTGTACTGCTCGGCCGACGCGGCAGTGGAGTCGCGTCAGGCGCTGCCCGCGCTGCGCGCCTACCTGGCCGCAACCGGCGACTACACCTTCCAGCCGGCCACCGAGGCCCGCTCGATCACCGACACCGCTTCCGGCGCAACAGTCCTCGACGACCACGGTCGCACCCACGAGGCGGACCTGGTGCTGGTCTGTCCCGGTGCCGCGCATACCGGCCTGACCAGGGAACTGGTCGGTGAGATCCCGGTGCGCCGGGTCCGGCTCCAGATGATGCAGACCGCCCCCCTCGGCGAGCCGCTCACCACCGCCATCGCCGACGGCGACAGCTTCCGCTACTACCCCGGCTTCGCCGGGCCCGAAGTGGACGCACTAGAGCGCGAACAGTCCCAGACCGCGATCGCCGCCGAACACAAGATGCAGCTGCTGTGTGTGCAGCGCCTGCACGGCGGCCTGACCATCGGCGACACCCACGAGTACACCGAACCGTTCGCCTTCGACGTGGACGAGGCGCCCTACGAGCACCTCACCTCGGTCACCGAGGAACTGCTCGGACGCGCGCTGCCCCCGATAGTGCGCCGCTGGGCAGGCGTCTACAGCCAGAGCACCGACCCGGATGCCATCGTCACCCGCGCCCGCTCGGGCAGGCACGTCTGGGTGATCACCGGGCCGGGCGGACGCGGTATGACCCTCGGACCCGCCTTGGGCGCGGAAACCGCCGACCTGTTGAACCTGTGAGGAATCCCTTGTCCGACAAAAATATCGATCTCGCAGTGCTGGACATGGCGGGCACCACTGTTGCCGACGGCGGGCTGGTGCTGCGCGCGTTCGAGGCCGCGGCCACCGCCGCGGGCCTGGCAGCCGAAGGGCCGCAGCGTGAACGGGCCCGCCGGTACGTGCTCGACACCATGGGGCAGTCGAAGATCACCGTCTTCCGCGCGCTGCTCGACGGCGACGAGGACCGCGCCCAACTGGCCAACCGCGCCTTCGAGGACGCCTACGACGCCCTGATCGATGAGGTGGAGATCGCACCGATTCCCGGTGCGACCGAGGCCATTCGGTCGCTGCGGGCCGCAGGTGTCAAGGTCGCGTTGACCACCGGCTTCAGCCGCGGCACCCAGGACCGGCTGCTGACCGCGCTGGGCTGGCACGACCTCGCCGATCTCACCCTCGCGCCCTCGGACGCCGGCCGCGGCCGTCCCTACCCCGACCTGGTGCTCACCGCGCTGCTGCGCCTGGCGGTCGACGCCGTGGACCGCGTCGCGGTGCTCGGGGACACGACCAGCGACATCGGCACCGGCCTGGCCGCGGGCGCGCGCATCGTGGCGGGCACGCTGACCGGCGCACACGATGCCGAACAGCTGCGCGCCGCGGGCGCGACTCATGTCGTCGGCTCCGTCGTGGAGTTCGTCGAGCTGATTCTCACCGGCCGCACCTGACCCACCGAATACTCGCCCCTTCAACACATCGACCTCACCGACGCGAAAGTTGCTCCCCGTGCGTACTTCCCCCTCGCGCCTGTCCTGGGTCCTGCGCAGATCCGCCCTGCTCGTCGCGGTCCTCACCGCCGTCGCCGCCACGGCGGCCTGCGGCGGCACCGGCTCCAGCGGCTCCGGTGACCACAAGGTCACCGTCTACTCCGCCGACGGCCTCGACGCCTGGTATCGGACCCAGTTCGACAAGTTCGAGCAACAGACCGGCATCGCCGTCGATGTGGTGGTCGCCGGTTCCGGCGAGGTGGTCAACCGCCTCGAGAAGGAGCAGTCCAACCCGCAGGCGGATCTGGTGGTGACGCTGCCGCCGTTCATCCAGAAAGCCGACGCCGCCGGGCTGCTGCAACCACTCGGCGTCGACACCTCCGCGTTCGATCCTGCCGAGAAGGACCCGAACGGCAAGTTCGTGAGCCTGGCGGGTAACTACCTGAGCTTCATCGCGAACTCCACGGTGGACGCAAGCAAGCTCACCTGGGACGATCTGCTGAAACCCGAATACAAGGGCAAGCTGCAGTATTCGACCCCCGGACAGGCGGGTGACGGCACCGCGGTGCTGATCCTGCTGCAACAGCTGCGCGGCAAGACGGGTGCGCTGGACTACCTGAAGCAGTTGCAGGTCAACAACGTCGGGCCCTCGGCATCCACCGGCAAGTTGCAGCCGAAGGTCGACAAAGGTGAGCTGCTCATCGCCAACGGCGACGTGCAGATGAATATGGAATCGATCGCCACCAAGGGTTCGACGTTCTCGATCTTCTTCCCGGCCTCCGCCGACGGCAAGCGGCACACCATCGCGGTGCCGTACTTCCTCGGTCTGGCCAAGGGCGCGCCGCACACCGAGGCCGCCACCGAGCTGATGGAGTTCCTGCTCAGCAAGGAGGTGCAGCAGACCCTCGGACCCGATGCTTTTGCGGTGTCGGCGCGCACCGATCTGCGGGACGCACCCGCCGGCGGTTCCGGCCCCACCCCGGCCGCGCTGGTCCAGGGCGTGGAGATCGTGCGGCCGGACTGGAACAAAGTCCTCGCCGATCTCGACGCCGATCTCGACGCCTACAACACGGCCATTGGAGGCTGACATGTCCCGTGTCGCCGACTCCGTGCGAGTCCCCAACGAATCGCCCACCACAGCCGCATTCAGCGGCAACACCGCGAACAACGAACCCGCGATCGTCTTCGACCGGGTCAGCGTCCGATACGGCAAGGGCCGCAAGACCACCATGGCCCTGGCCGACTTCAACCTGCGGGTCGCCGCGGGCGAAACGGTCGCGCTGCTCGGACCGAGCGGCTCGGGCAAGTCCACCGCACTCAAGGCGCTGGCCGGATTTGTCCGGCCGACGTCGGGTGCGGTGCGGCTGGCCGGGCGCGACGTCACCGACCTCTCTCCCGCCTGGCGCGGCATCGGCGTGGTGGTGCAGTCCTACGCGCTGTTCCCGCACATGAGCGTGCACGCCAATGTGGCGTTCGGGCTGAAGGCGCATCGGGTGCCGCGCAAGGAGATCGGCGGCCAGGTCGCCGAGGCACTCGACATGGTCGGGATGGCGGACTACGCGAAGCGACTGCCCCGCGAGTTGTCCGGCGGCCAGCAGCAGCGCGTCGCGATCGCGCGAGCCCTCGCCATCCGCCCGAAGGTGCTGTTGCTCGACGAGCCCTTGGCCGCGCTCGACGCCCAACTGCGCCAATCGATGCTGGGCGAGCTCCAGCGGTTGCGCCGGGCGCTGCCCGATACCGCGATGCTGTATGTCACCCACGACCAGGCCGAGGCGCTGGCCCTTGCCGATCGGATCGCCGTCATGCACGATGCGCGGCTGGTCGACATCGACACTGCAGAGAACCTGTGGCAGCGCCCGCCCAGCGATTTCACCGCTGCCTTCCTCGGCGGCGCGAACCTGGTGCCCTGCACCGTGAATCGGGTCTCCGGCGGCACTGCCCTGGTCACGGTCGGCTCCCATACGCTGCGAGCGCAAGCCCCCGAACCGGGCATCGGTCGCGCGGACTGGGCTCCCGATGCCGAGGCTCTGCTGTGCGTGCGCCCGCACACCATCACGGTCGGCGCGCCGAGCGGCCGGGACGTGCTGCGCGCCACTGTCGTAGCGACCGTGTGGCGCGGCGCGACCACTCGTCTCGACCTGGCCGTCGACGGGCTGCCCGGTCAGCTCGCGGTGGACGTGCCAGGCCATCACGACGCCGCGGCGGGCGCAGTGGTCGGCGTACGCTTCCCCGACCCCGCCGGCGTGCTCATCCCGCAGCCGGTACATGCGCAATCTCCTGCCAGCTCAGCTTTTTCCGGCCCGGATGAACGCGGGGAGCATCGATGAACGGGGGCAGATCGGCGACGCAGGGCGCATTCACCGTCAACCGCTCGACGCGACTCACCGCGCGCCCGGCGCACGCCGTCCCGACCCGACAGGTACCGGCATGAACGCGACCACCCTGCTCGACCCGACCGTCGACGATTCGCCCGCGATCGCCCCGCGCCGGTCCTGGCGGCCCGTGCTGTGGACGCTGCCGCCGCTGCTGATCGTCGTCGCCATCGCTGTCTACCCGATCACGCGCGTCCTCGCCGAATCGACCGTCACCCCCGACGGGCGCGGCACGGCGACCTGGGCGGAGGTGCTGGCCTCGGCGGCGTTCCGCGACGCGCTGTGGCGCACGATCGGCATCGCGGTCGCCTCCACCGCGGGCTGTCTGGTGCTCGGCACTTTCCTCGCCGTCGTGCTCGCGTTCGTCCCCTTCCCCGGCAGCCCGCTGGTGGGCAGGCTCATCGATACGGTGCTCACACTGCCGTCGTTCCTGGTGACGCTGGCGTTCACCTTCCTCTACGGCACGGCGGGCGCAGTGAACGCGTTGGTCTCCCAGCTCACCGGCCGCGACACCCCGCTGCTGGACTTCCTGACCACACCGCTGGGCGTGATCGCCGCCGAGATCACCTTCTTCACCCCCTTCGTGGTGCGGCCGCTGCTCGCAGCCTTCGCCCAGCTGCCCCGCGAACAGCTCGACGTCGCCGCCAGCCTGGGCGCCTCACCCTGGCGGACCCTGCGTCAGGTGGTGTTGCCGGAGGCCCGACCTGCCCTGGCCGCGGGCGGCAGCCTGGTGCTGCTGCTCACCCTCAACGAGTTCGGCATCGTGTTGTTCACCGGCGCCAAGGGCGTGCTGACGCTGCCCGCGCTCATCTACACCCGCGGCATCCTCGTCTTCGATCTGCCCGGCGCGGCCGTGCTCGCCTCGGTGCAGGTGGCGCTGTCGCTCACGCTGTACGCCGCATACCGGCTGATCTTCACACGCGCCACGGCACGGAAAGGACGGTAACCATGCTGGTGTGGACCCGATCGGGAAAGGCCGTGGTGCTCACGGTATTCGGGCTCGTGGTGGCGGTGGTGTTCGTCGCGCCGATCGCCACTGTCGTCGCGGCGGCCCTGGCGGGCAGCTGGACCGGACCGCTGCCGAGTGATCTCGGCTTCGCCAACTTCGGTACCGCGCTGTCCGGTGACGACGCGGCCAGCCTGTCGGTGAGCTTGCAGACCGCACTGCTCGCCGGTGCGTTCGCGCTGCTGCTCGGCACCTGGGCGGCGCTGGCCGCCAGAGAGGCTCCGCGCTGGTGCCGCACGCTCACCGATGCGGTGTTCCACCTGCCGGTCGCGGTGCCCTCGGTCGCCATCGGCCTCGGCGTGCTGATTGCCTTCAACGAACGACCCGTCCTGCTCGGCGGCAGCAAGTGGATCGTCATCCTGGCGCACTCGGTGCTCGTGCTGGCCTACGCGTTCAGCGCCGTCTCCGCCGCGCTGGACCGGCTCGATCCGGGGTACCGGCAGGCTGCGGAATCGCTGGGCGCGGGCCCCTTCCGCGTACTGACCCGGGTGACACTGCCGCTGCTGCTCCCCGCGCTCGGCGCGGCGGCCGGACTGTCCATCGCGCTGTCGATGGGCGAGCTGGGCGCGACCATTATGGTCTACCCGGCGACCTGGCGCACCCTGCCGGTCACCATCTTCGGCCGGACCGACCGCGGTGAGGTGTTCGACGCCGCCGCTGGCACCACACTGCTGGTGCTGGTCACGCTGGTCGCGCTGGTGTTGCTCGGCAGGCTGAAAGGCCGTGCGGCGCTGCGCTGATCGCGCGGGCCGCTGCACGGGCTCATCGACGAGGTTTCGGTGTGGTGACTGGAGCCCGGCGGCAGGTCCAGCTGATCTGGCCCTCTGTCCGCGGGCCACGGTTGTGAGAGTGTCGATGCACCGGAATGGGTGTAGGAGGAGACGATCTCACCATGGCACAACATCGGCCTACGACCCCGCAACAGCCACCGGTCCAGACCGAGCCCCAGGTGGTGCAGCTCTTGGGAATCCGGCACCATACCGGTACTGCAGTGGTTCCGGGATATCTTTACCGGCAGCGATGAGTTCTGCAACGGTGTGCCGTCCTATTGGTTGAACGCGCTACCAACCCGGCGCGACCGAGCAAAAGGAACCGAGAAATGACCACCACCACCGCCAATCTCCCCACCGACGTCACCAACCGTTCCGCCACGATCGGCAACCGCGTCCTGTGGACCCTGCAGATCCTGCTCGGCCTGTTCTTCCTCACCGCCTCCGGCGGACCGAAACTCGTGATACCACACACCTTGACCGACAACGCCCCCGAAAACCTGACCATCCCCTTCGGGCTGCTCATCTTCATCGGAATCGTAGAAGTCGCCGGCGGTATCGGGCTGATGGTGCCCCGACTGTGCGCCCTGGCCGCTGCGGGTCTGTCCGTGCTGACCGTGCTCGCCGCCGCAACACAGGCATTCATCGCCGACAAGCCCTCGATGGCCATCTTCCCCCTGGTACTCGCCGCGATCTTCGCCTGGATCGCCTACCAGCGCCGCGCCACCATCACCGACCTGCGCAACACACTTTCGCGATGACAAACCCCTAACCCCGACCGGCGACCGGTGACCCCCCACCGACCGCCGGGTCGTGCGTTTTTCCGGATCGACCGCGAGTCGGGTTGGCAGCAACCGATCCAGCAGCCACCTGGCCCACCACCACCCCGTCCCCAGGCCACGGCACCAGGTGGCCGCCATCGCCTCCGGGCCTGAAACAACCCACCGAGCCCACCCACCAGCCCCGCACCGATGGCTCGCATTATTGGTACTTTTCGCACCGATATTCCTCGCCCCCTGACCGCTCTGGGCTGCTACTGCATCTCTCGGGCCCGTCCAGGGTTCCAGTAATTGCCGAAATCCAATGAAGTTGCCGAAAAATCAACGGATCCGGCTCAACACCTGATGAGGTCCGATGAGCACCGATGAATTTCGAGCGCGTAAGAGGTCTACCCGGTCATGAGAAAACTGATCTACGGGCTCAGCGTGTCCCTGGACGGCTACATCAACGACCGCGACGGCAGCATCGACTGGACCGACCCGGACGAGGAACTGCACCAGTTCCACAACGACTGCTACCGCGAGATCGAGGTCTCGCTGCACGGCCGCCGACTGTACGAGCTGATGGCCGAGTACTGGCCGCACGTGCCCGAGAACGCGCCGCGCACCGAGCGCGAGTTCGGCAGGCTCTGGACGAGCAAGCCCAAGGTCGTCTTCTCCCGCACACTCACCGATGTCGGTTGGAACAGCACCCTGATCAGCGCGAACGCAGTCGAGGAGGTCCGTAGGCTCAAGGCCGAAGGCGACGGCGTCATGGATGTCGGCGGTGCGAGCCTGGCGGCCTCGCTGATACCACACGGGCTCATCGACGAATACCAGCTGTTCCTCTCGCCCGTGGTACTCGGCGGCGGCACACCGCTGTTCCCGTCACTGGACAAGCGCATCCGGCTCCGATTGGTCGAGACGAGGCACTTCAACACCGCGGTGATGCTGCGCTACCTCACCGACTCGGCGCAGCCATGATCCTGCCGGGCACCCTGCCCACGATCACCACCGCGTTTCCCGCAGGAACAGCGCGACCGCGGGATGGCGATCCGCATCGATTTCGCCGCCGCGGGCGCGAGATCATCTGCCGGCTCGCCGCCGGTCTACCACTAGAGGTCTCGAGTACATCGAATACATCAGCCCGTCCATTGCGGCAATATAGCCCCGTCAGTAGGTTCACTTCATGAGCTCCACGTTTCCGCATTTGCTGTCGCCGCTCCAGCTGGGTCATATCACGCTGCGCAATCGAGTGGTGATGGGTTCGATGCACACCGGTCTCGAAGACCGGCCCTGGCACACCGATCGACTGGCCGCCTTCTTCGCCGAACGCGCGCGCGGCGGCGTAGGTCTTATCGTCACCGGTGGTTACGCACCCAATCGTGAAGCGCTGATCTCACCGTTCTCGGCCTCGATGTTCACCGAGGCCGACGCCGCACGACATCGCGTCATCACCGGAGCCGTCCATGAGGCGGGCGGGAAGATCGCCATGCAGATCCTGCATACGGGACGCGATTCGAACACCCCGAACAATGTCGCACCGTCGGCGATCGCCTCGCCGTTCAGCGCCTTCGAGCCTCGGGAATTATCCGATGACGAAGTCGAATCGACCATCGAGGCCCATGTGCACTGCGCCCGGCTGGCGAAATCGGCCGGGTACGACGGTATCGAGCTGATCGGCGGCGAAGGATTCCTCATCAATCAATTCCTCGCCCCCCTGACCAACAAACGCAATGACCGATGGGGTAGCACGTCGGCGGATCGGCGCCGATTCCCGGTAGAGATCGTCACCCGGACCCGCGCCGCACTGGGCAACGAATTCCTGATCATGTTCCGCATGTCGCTGGCCGACTTCATGGAGGATGGACAGACCTTCGAGGAAATCATCGCCCTGGCCGTAGAGCTGGAAGCGGCGGGAGTGGATATCATCAACACCGATATCGGCTGGCACGAATCCCGGGTACCCACAATCGCCACCTCCGTGCCACGGGCGGCTTTTGCTGGATTCACCGCGAAAATCAAAAAGCATGTGAGTATTCCGGTGTGCGCGGCGAATCGGATCAATATGCCCGAAGTCGCCGAAGAGATCCTCGAGCGTGGTGATGCCGATCTGGTCGCGCTGGCGCGCCCGATGCTCGCCGACCCGGAGTGGGTGCGAAAAGCAGCCGAATCCAGGGTCGACGAGATCAACACCTGCATCGCCTGTAACCAGGCCTGCCTAGACCACACCTTCACGGGAAAGTTGGTGTCGTGCCTGGTGAATCCGCGCGCAGGCCGGGAGACCGTCCTGCAACTGCTGCCCACCCGGCAGACCAAGAAGGTGGCCGTGATCGGGGCCGGTCCGGCCGGGTTGTCGGCCGCGATCGGCTTGGCCGAACGAGGGCACCGGGTGGAGCTGTTCGAGGCGTCGGATCGAATCGGCGGTCAGTTCGACCTGGCCCGGCGTATTCCCGGCAAAGAGGAGTTCGACGAGTCGATCCGATACTTCCGGCGCAAACTGGAAGTCGTCGGTGTGTCATTGCGATTGAACACCGAGGTCACGGACGAGCAACTCGCCGAAGGCGACTGGGACGAGGTGGTGGTGGCCACCGGGGTACGTCCCCGCGTCCCCGATATCGCCGGTATCGACCACCCGATGGTGCTCTCCTACCCGGAGCTGATCCGCGGCGAACGCACCGCAGGCCGACGAGTGGCCGTGATCGGCGCGGGCGGAATCGGATTCGACGTCAGCGAACTCCTCACCGTGGCAAGCAGCAGCGCGCTCGACCTGGCCGAATGGCAGCGGGAATGGGGGGTCACCTACGACGAGCAGGCGCCGGGCCAGCTGACCACACGCACCTGGTCACCGGCGGTTCGCGATGTCACGCTGCTGAAGCGTGGATCCGGCCCGTTCGGAACCACGCTGGGCAAGACCACGGGATGGATCCACCGCACCGCGCTGGAGGCCAGGGGGGTCGAGCAGATCGCCGGGGTGAACTACGAGCTGATCGATGACAGGGGTCTGCACATCAGTTTCGGGCCGAACCACGAAGGCCTGCGCGTGCTCGAGGTCGACAATGTCGTGATCTGCGCCGGTCAGGAACCAGTGCGCGAGCTGGTGGATTCACTCAGCGCGCGTGGGCTGCGGTGGCATGTCATCGGTGGCGCCGACGAGGCCAAGGAGCTGGACGCCAAACGCGCGATCGAACAAGGCACTCACCTGGCGGCCGAGCTGTGAGCCCGGCGGTCGCAATGTGAGCAACCCGCTATGGGGGCGGACGACGATGTCCCGGCCGGCAACCTCGCCGACCGGGACATCGCGGCGGCTGAGCTATTCTCTCAGCTCCCGATCGAGCAACGCGAAGAGCTCATCCGCGCTGGCGTCCGCCACCACCGTGTGGGCGGGGGCCGCGGCCGGCTCCGGCTCGCTCGTCGCCTCGTCGAGCATCGCCCGGATCCTGGCGGCCAACCGCTGCTTGTCCTGCGCCGAGCCGATGGTGGTGAGCATCGAGCGCAACGCCGCGAGCTGTTCGTCGACCGCCGAGGTCACCGCGGTCTCCTCCCACCGCTGCCGTAGCAGTTTCGCTACCGCCGCGGCGGTCGGGTGATCGAATACCAAGGTGGCGGGCAACTTCATGCCGGACGCCTCGGACAACCGGTTGCGCAGTTCGACACCGCCCAGCGAATCGAATCCCAGGTTCTTGAACGGAGTATCCGGCTCGATGGCAGCCGCCGACGGGTAGCCAAGCACCGCCGCCGCCTGTTCCCGGACGAATTCGAGTACCAGCTCGTCCCGCTCGTCATCGGTGGCGGCAGCCAGCCGCCGGGCCAGTCCATCACCGGCCGAACCACCACTGGCCCGGCGTGGACGCGCGGGCACGAGACCGCTGAGCACCTCGGCCAGCAGCCCCGCCCGGGATTGCGCGGCCAGGGTGGACCGATCGAACCGGGCGCCCACCACCACCGGCTCACCGGCCAGCAGAGCAGCATCGAACAGCGTCGTCCCGATACCGTCCCCGAGCACCTCGATGCCCATCCGCTCCAACCGCGCCACGGCCGACCGGTCGAGCTCGCCGGTCATCCCGATGTCCGGAGTCCAGGGACCCCAAGCCACCGATACCGCGGGCAGACCCTCGGCACGCCGGACCCGAGCCAGCGCGTCGAGCACCGAGTTCGCCGCGGCGTAGTTGCCCTGCCCGGGTGAGCCCATCGCGGCAGCCAGCGACGAGAAGACGACGAAGGCCCGTAGGTCGTACCCGCGGGTGAGCTCGTCGAGGATCAGCGCCCCATCGACCTTCGGCGCCAGTACACGGTCGATCTGTTCGGTGGTCAGCGTTTCGATCGTGCCGTCGTCGAGCACACCCGCCGAGTGGATCACCCCCGTCAAAGGATGCGTGTGATCGATCGAATCCAGTACCGCCGCCATACCGGCGCGGTCGGTGACGTCGCAGGCGGCTACCCGCACCCGCGCACCCAGCCCGGACAACTCCGAGACCAGGTCCGCGACGCCCGCTGCCGCCGCACCACGACGAGATACCAGCAGCAGGTGTTCGACACCGTGCACGGTGACCAGATGCCGGGCCAGCACCGCCCCCAGGCCGGTGGTACCGCCGGTGATCAGCACCGTGCCGGTTCCGAACACCCCGCCCGGTACCGGTGCCGTGGCAGCGGCGGCGCCCTGGACCACCCGGGGTACGAAAATCCGCGATCCGCGCACCGCCAGATCGGTCCGGCCTGCCGCCAGCACGGTGTGTACCAGGTCGAGGCTCAGCTCGTCGTCGTAGTCCAGCAGGATGATCCGGCCCGGATGCTCGGATTGCGCGCTGCGGACCAGTCCCGCAGCCGCGGCGGCCGCCAGATCCACCGGCTCGCCGTCGACACCGGTCGCCCGCCGAGTGGCCACGACGAGACGGGCATCGTCGGGAAGATCCACGGCCAGCCAGGACCGTACCGTGCGCCACGCGGCATGCACCGCCGCCCGGACGATTCCGGCGCGTTCTGCGGCCGATCGCGGCCGCCCTGCGCGGGCGTTCGGATCATCGTCGACGAGCGGATCCGGTTCCGGCGACCACACCACCAGATCCGGAACCCGCTCGGTACCCGCCAGTTCGGCCGGTTCGGAGTAATGACGGTCGATACCGGGGATACGCACTGTACCCACGCTCGCGATCTCCCGTGCGTCCGGCGACGCCTGCGGCTGCGGAAGTTCCGACCCGACCCAGCGCAGATCCAGCACGGGTGCGGGCCGGGAAGCGCCGGCCACGGTCAGATCGGCCGCGTCGACGGGTCGGGAGGCGACGGCGTCGATGGTGAGCACCACCGCACCGGAGTCGTCGGCTACATCGATGCCGACCTGACCATCGCCGACGGCGACCGCGCGCACCCGCACCGCCTGCGCGCCGGGGCGCCACAGCCGCACACCGGTGAAGGTGAACGGCAACGGCAGCCGCCCGGGTGGCAGATCACCGAGCAGCCCGGTGATGGCCACGTGCAGACAGGCATCCAGGAGGGCGGGATGAGCACCGAAACCGGTCACCGAACCGACCGCGGCGTCGTCGAGCGAGACCTCGGCGAAGGTGTGCTCACCGCGGGTCCACAAGGCGGTCACGCCTTGGAAGGCAGGCCCGTAGTCGAAACCCGCCTCCGCCAGCCGGTCGTAGATCGACTCCTCCTTCGATGGCTGCGCCCCGGCGGGAGGCCAGCTCTGCTCGTTCCAGCTCGGCGCAGACTCATCACCGGTGGCCAAGACCCCGCGCGCGTGCGGTGTCCATGGGCTCTCCTGGGCGGTATCCCCGCCGGCGTGCAGACGGGAATAGATCGTGAACGCTCGACGGCCTTCATCGTCCGGCTGGCCGACACCGACCTGCACGTCGATATTGTCGCCTGCGGCGAGCAACAGCGGAGCCTCTAGCAGGAGTTCCTCGACGGCGTCCAGGTGCAGATGTGCGCCGACACTGCACGCCAGCTCCACGAACGCCGTCCCGGGCAGTAACACCGAACCGAAGACCGCGTGATCGGCGATCCACGGATGGGTCCGCAGCGAGAAGCGGCCGGTGAACAGCCATTCGTCCCGGCCCGCGAGCGGCAACCCGGTGGTGAGCAGTGGATGACCGAGCGAGCCTGTAGCCGGGTCCGCCCCCGGCGACAGCCAGTACCGGTGGTGCTGGAACGCATAGCCGGGCAGGGTTACCCGCTCAACCGGGTGCCCGGCGAACAGCTGGTGCAGGCGCACCGGTATTCCCGCCGTGTGCGCCCGACCCAGCGCGGCGACGAAGCCGGCTATCTCGTCTGTTGATCGCCGCGAGGACGCCACCACCGTGGATGCCGCCGCGATCTCCGGGCGCTCGGCCAGGCTTTCCTCGATCATCGCGGTCAGCGCGGCATCGGGACCGACTTCGACGAACCTGCGCACTCCCGACTCGATCAGCAGGTCCACACCGGGTGCGAACCGCACACAACTACGCACATGCCGCACCCAATAGCCCGGATCGCACACTTCTTCGGTGACCCGGGTGGCCGACACATTGGACACGATCGGGATCGACGGAGCCCGGTAGGTCAAGCTCTGGGCCACCGTGCGGAACTCATCCAGAATCGGTTCCATCACCACCGAATGCGACGCATGCGAAATCCGCAGCATGGTGTTCTGCACACCGTCAGCCGTCAGCCGCTGCTGTATCTGGCCGACCGCGTCGGCGAAACCGGAGAACACCACCGAACGGGGACCGTTCACCGTTCCCACCGAGACCCGAGCATCGTTGCCGTCCAGGTACTGGGCCGCCTCTGCCTCCGAGACGGCCGCCGCCAGCATCGCCCCACCCGAGGGCGCCGACCCCATCAACCGGCCCCGCGCCGCAACCAGCACGCACGCATCCGCCAGCGACCACACCCCGGCCACATACGCCGCCACCAGCTCGCCCAGCGAATGCCCCGCCAGCACATCGGGCTCCACACCGAACGACTCCAGCAGCCGGAACATCGCCACCTCGAAAGCGAACAATGCAGGCTGCATCCAATCCATCCGGTCCAGCAGACCGTCCGGATCGGTGAACATCACCGTGCGCAACGACCCGTCCAGATGCCGATCGAACTCCGCGCACACCTCTTCCAGCGCGGCGGCGAACACCGGGAACGCCCGCGCCAACTCGGCACCCATACCCACTCGTTGCGCACCACCACCGGTAAACAGGAAAGCGGTGGTGCCCGAGGTCACCTGGCCGTCGACAACAGCAGGCGACGGAGCGCCCGAGGCGAGCGCGGCCAACCCGGCCAGCAACCCCTCCCGATCACCACCGACCACGACACCGCGCCGATCGAACGAGGTCCGGGTGTCCAGTAACGACCGCCCCAGCGTCGCGGCATCCACCTCGGGATGCGCAGTCCACCATGCCCGTATCCGGTCCGCCTGAGCGCGTAGCGCGGGCACCGACTTCGCCGAGACGACCAGCGGCACCACCTCGGCGGCCGAGACCGGCTCGCCGTCGGCCGGGGTCGCCGGCTCGGGCGACGGCTGCGGCGCAGCCTCCAGGATCACGTGGGCGTTGGTTCCGCTGATACCGAACGAGGACACTCCCGCGCGACGGACAACGTCACCGGCCGACCACGGTTCGGACTCGGTGAGCACTCGCACCGCCCCAGCCGACCAATCGACATGGGGGGACAATTCCTCGGCGTGCAACGACTTCGGCAGCATCTCGTGTCGCAGCGCCTGCACCATTTTGATGACGCCACCGATGCCGGACGCGGCCTGGGTGTGGCCGATATTGGATTTGAGCGACCCCACCCGCAGCGGCTCCCGCGACCGGTCCTGCCCGTACACGGCCATCAGCGCGTGCGCCTCGATCGGGTCGCCCAGCGCCGTGCCCGTGCCATGGGCCTCCACCGCGTCCACATCATCGGGACGCAGGCCCGCATCGGCCAGCGCAGCGGTGATCACCCGCTCCTGCGACGGCCCGTTCGGTGCGGTCAAACCGTTGCTCGCCCCGTCCTGGTTGACGGCGCTGCCACGGACCACCGCCAGCACGTCGTGACCCAGCCGACGGGCATCCGACAACCGTTCCACCACCAGCACGGCGGCACCCTCACCCCAGGACACGCCATCGGCCGCGGCCGAGAACGGTTTGCACCGCCCGTCCCTGGCCAGGCCGCGCTGCCGGGAGAATTCCACGAACGGCAGCGGCGTGGCCATCACCGTGGCACCGCCGACCAGCGCCAGCGACGTCTCACCCTGCCGCAACGCCCGGCACGCCAGGTGCAGCGCCACCAGCGACGACGAACACGCCGTGTCCACCGTGAGGGCGGGCCCTTCCAAGCCCAACGTGTATGCCACCCGGCCGGACACCACGCTGCCCGCGCCACCGGTGCCGACGTAGCCTTCGGCATCCGCGCCTGCGTGCCGGGCGAGCACCTCGTAGTCCTGGTACATCACGCCGGTGTAGACGCTGGAATCAGAACCCCGCAACGAGGCCGGGTCGATCCCGGCGTGCTCGAGCGCCTCCCAGGACACCTCCAGCAGCAATCGCTGTTGCGGATCCATCGCCACCGCTTCCCGCGGTGCGATATCGAAGAATGTGGCGTCGAACCCGGCCACATCGTCGAGGAAGCCGCCCCTGCCCGAGTACGAGGTGCCCGGGTGGTCCGGGTCAGGATGGATCAGACCGTCCAGGTCCCAGCCCCGGTCGGCGGGGAACTCACCGATGGCGTCGGTGCCTGAGCTCACCAGATCCCACAGTTCGTCCGCCGAGGAAACCCCGCCCGGATACCGGCAGGCCATACCGACGATCGCGATCGGTTCGTCGGCCTTGGTACGGCGTTCGGTCCGGCGGGCTCGGGTGGTCCCACCCGCGAGCTGTGCGCGCAGGGATCGAGCGGTTGCCGTGGCGGTCGGGTAATCGAAAACCAGTGTCGAGGGCAGCCGCAGGCCGGTGGCCTTGCTCAGCCGGTTGCGGAACTCGACCGCACCGAGTGAATCGAAACCCAGGTCGCTGAAAGGCTTTTCGGGGTCGATCGACGCACCGGAGGGGTGCCCGAGCACCTCGGCCACCTGATCGCGGATGAAACCCACCAGGATTTCCTCATGCGTGTCCGGTGGGGCGGCGGCCAACCGACGGGCCAGGTCCGCACCATCGCCGCCCCTGCCCCCAACGCGGCGCGGTGGTGGCGTCGGGGCCAGTGTTCGTAGCAGGTCGGGTAGCACACCGGCACGGGACTGGATCGACAACGCCGGGATATCGAAGTCCACCGCGGCGAGGAACGCCGGCCCCCCGGCCAGGTCGAGCAACGCCACACCGTCGGCTTCGGCCAGCGGACGCAAACCCAGACGCGCAAACCGATCGACCGCCGCGGCGGCCAACTCGGCGGTCATGCCACTGTCCTGATTCCACGGCCCCCACGCCACGGAGACCGCGGGCATGCCTGCATGTGCCCGCCGGCGCGCCAAGGCGTCCAGTACCGAGTTCGCGGCCGCGTAATTGCCCTGGCCCGCGGATCCGAGCATCCCCGCGATCGACGAGAACATCACGAATGCGGCGAGGTCGGCGTCGGCGGTGAGCTCGTGCAGATGCAGGGCTCCGTCGACCTTCGGTGCGAGAACCCGATCGACCTGAGCTGGGGTGAGAGTGTCGATCGTGCCGTCGTCCAGGACACCGGCGGCGTGCACGACCCCGGTCAACGGGGGTCCGCCGGCGAGTGTGCCGAGCATGGCCCGTACCGCGTCGCGATCGGCGATATCGCAGGCCACCACCCTGGGCCGGGCACCGAGCCCGGTCAGTTCGGCGACAAGGTCGCCGACGCCCTCGCCACGATCACCGCGCCGGGACACCAGCACCAGATCGCGGACACCATGGTTCGTGGCCAGGTGCCGCGCCACCAGCGCCCCCAGACCACTGGTGCCACCGGTGATCAGCACCGCGCCGGTACCGAAGGTGAGCGCCGTGGCTTCGCCGGTGCCGAGCCGGGCCAGCCGGGGCACCAGCAGGGAGCCGGCCCGCACCGCCAGCTGCGACTCGCCGGTGTCGAGCACCGCCGAAACCAGATCACCGGTCACCTCGGCGGTATCGCTGTCCACGAGCACGATCCGGCCCGGGTTCTCCGACTGCGCGCTGCGCACCAAACCCCAGATCCCCGCAGCGGCCAGGTCCGGAGCCTCGCCGGGTAGCCCGGCCCCGTTGCGGGTCACGACGACCAGCCGGGACTCTTCTGCCACCTGTGCGGCCGGCTGATTCAGCCAGCCGCGTACGGTCGCCAGTGCCGTGTGCACTGCCCGGTGTATCGCATCGGTGGCCTCCGCGCCCGGTGATTCGGTCTGCGGGTCGGCGAACCACACCACGACGGTGGCGACGGAGCCGCTCGCCTCTGATGTCGCGGATTCGGCGGCCACGGACTGCGCCCAGGCGGTCATATCCGGCTGGGTGTCGTCGAAACCGGTCGCGCCCGGCCTGCCTACCGCGACGAGCCGTCGCTCACCCGCCGATCCGGGTTCCGGTGCATCCGCTGAAATCCAGCGGATGTCGTAGCGTGCGTCGCGGGCGGTGGAGACCGCGCTGGTCAACACTTCGCGGTCGACCGGCCGCACCAGCAGCGATTCGATCAGCGCCACCGGGTCACCGGTGCTGTCGCGGAGCTCGAGCCGGACGCTGCCGGAACCGTTGGCCTGGATCCGTGCCTGCACCGCCGCCGCACCCGGACGGTACAACCGCACCCCGTTGAACGAGAAGGGCAGCGGCACCTGATCGGTCCGCACCTCGGCGGCCAGGACATCGCCTGCCGCGTGCAGCGCCGCGTCCAGCAGTGCCGGATGCAGACCGAAACCGGGAGCGTCCGCGCTGACCGCAGCCGGTAACAGCACATCGGCCAGCACATCGTCCTCGGCCCGGGCGGTGCGGCGCACACCCTGAAACGCCGGCCCGTACTCGAACCCCTGGGTAAGCAATCGGTCGTAGAGCACCTCGGCCGCGGCCGCGTCGTCATCGGCCAGCGGGCCGTCGAACCGGCCGGTGGGCACTACGTCGACGGCCGCGCCGGGCGCGAAGACACCTCGGGCGTGCGTGGTCGCGCCGGCGCCCACGGTCGGGTCGTCCGCCGGCCGGGAGGCCACCAGGAACCGGCGTCGCCCGTCGGTGTCGGCCGCTTCCACGCTGATCTGGACATCGACCTCGCCGCGCTCGGTCAGCCGCAACGGCGCCTCGAGGACCAGTTCGTCGAGTACCTCCATGCCCAGCCGGGCACCGGCCGCCAGCGCCAGCTCCACGAAACCCGTCCCGGGCAGCAGCACCGAACCGAAGACCACGTGATCGGCGATCCACGCCTGCGACGTCACCGAAAGCCGGCCGGTGAACAGCCACTCGTCCCGGCCTGCGAGTGCGACGGCCGCGCCCAGCATGGGGTGGTCGATAGCCATCAGACCCGCTCGGCGCACGTCACCCGATCCGTTGGTGGGCGCCAGCCAATACCGCTGCCGCTGGAAGGCGTAGGTCGGCAACGGAACCCGGCGGGGCGAGCGGCCGGCGAACAACCGGTCCCAGTCCACCCGCAACCCCGCCGCATGCGCGCTACCGAGGAAGGTGATGAACTGCGCTGCCTCGTCGACACCACGCCGCCCGGCCGCGACCACCACTGAACGCGCCTCGACCTCGGGGGCGGCGGCGACACAGTCACGCGTCATCGCCGAGAGCACCGCATCCGGGCCGATTTCGACGAACCGGCGCACACCCGCACCGGTCGCGGCCTCGATCCCCGGAGCGAAACGCACACCCGCCCGTACCTGACGCACCCAGTACTGCGGGTCGGTCAACACCGACCCATCCACCACCGCACCGGTCACATCGGACACGATCGGGATCATCGGCGCCCGGTAGCTCACACCGGCTGCGATCGCGCCGAATTCGGCCAGCATCGGATCCATCCGGGCCGAATGGAAGGCATGGCTCACCCGCAACCGGGTGATCTTGGTGCCGCGCCCGCGTAGTTCATACTCGACTTCCCGCATCGCGTCCGCGTCACCGGAAAGCACCACGGAGGCAGGGCCGTTGACCGCCGCCACCGACAACCTGCCCGGGTATCCGGCCAGTAACTCGACCGCCTCGGCCTCGGTGATCGCGACGGCCAGCATCGCCCCGTCCGCAGGCAACGCACCCATCAGCCGGCCCCGCGCCGCGACCAGCGCGCACGCGTCGGACAAGGTCCACACACCCGCCACATACGCCGCGACCAGCTCACCGATGGAATGACCTACCAAGACGTCCGGGGAGAGCCCGAACGACTCGACCAACCGGTACAACGCCACCTCGAACGCGAACAACGCCGGCTGGGTGAACTCGGTGCGATCCAGCAGCTCGCCCGCATCGGCGGAGAACATCAGCTCACGCAGCGACCTGCCCAGCAATGGGTCGAAGACCGCGCACACCTCGTCCAGCGCAGCCGCGAACACCGGGAACCCGGCATACAACCCGGCACCCATACCCGCCCGCTGCGCACCCTGACCGGTGAACAAGAAGGCAGTGCCACCCGAACCCACCTGCCCGGACACCACACCCGTGCCCGGCGCACCCTCGGCAAGGGCAGCCAACCCCGCCACCAGTTCGGCGTGATCCCGGCCCACGACAGCCGCCCGCCACTCCAGCTGTGCCCGGGACGTGCACAGCGAATACGCAATATCCCAGACATCCCCGGCCGCGTCCGAACTCAGTCGATCACGCAACCGGTCGGCCTGGGCCCGCAACGCCGCCTCAGAACCGGCCGACACCAGCAACGGAACATACTCACTGCCGACCCGGCCCCCGATCTCCGCCGCAGGCTGGGCCGGCGGCGAAGCTGCATCGGCAGATCTGGAGACCGTCGTCTCATCGGGCTCCGGCGCCTCCTCCAGAACGACATGCGCGTTGGTGCCACTGACCCCGAACGAGGACACACCTGCCCGCCGTGGCCGCTGCCCCGCGCGCGGCCACGGCTCACTGCTCTCCAGCAGTCGCACCGTCCCGGCCGACCAATCCACCAGCGGGGTGGGTTCGTCCACATGCAGCGTCTTCGGCAGCATGCCGTGCCGCATGGCCTGCACCATCTTGATCACACCGCCGACTCCGGCTGCGGCCGAGGTGTGGCCGATATTGGACTTGAGCGAACCCAACCGCAACGGGGTCTGCACCGGCCGCACGCCATACACACCGATCAGCGCCCGCGCCTCGATCGGGTCACCGAGTTTCGTACCCGTCCCGTGTGCTTCGACCGCGTCGACGTCCGCGGGCCGCACACCGGCGTTGGCCAGCGCCTGACGGATAACCCCCTCCTGCGACAGACCGTTCGGCGCGGTCAACCCGTTGCTCGCGCCGTCCTGATTGATCGCGCTACCACGCACCACAGCCAGCACCGGGTGGCCGAGCCGCCGCGCGTCCGACAACCGCTCGAGCACCAGTACACCCAGCCCCTCGGCGAAACCGGTCCCCTCGGCCGCGGCCGCGAACGCCCTGCACCGGCCGTCGGGCGACAGCGCGCGCTGACGCGCGAACGCGATCAGCAACGACGGATCCGACATCACCGTGACCCCACCGGCCAGCGCCAGCGAGGTCTCGCCCTGCCGCAGCGCCTGGCAGGCCAGATGCAGGGCGACCAACGAGGACGAGCACGCGGTGTCCACCGAGATCGCCGGTCCCTTGAAACCGAGGGTGTAGGCGACCCGGCCCGACAGCACACTGCTGGACACACCCAGGTAGACGTGGCCCTCGGTCTCGGCCGTGATCTGCGCCGAACCCACGTGGGGCCCGTAGCCCTGGTGCGCGACGCCGGCGAACACACTGGTATCGCTGTCGCGCAGCGACATCGGGTCGATTCCCGCG
Organism: Nocardia donostiensis; assembly: GCF_002081715.1. Classification (GTDB taxonomy): domain Bacteria; phylum Actinomycetota; class Actinomycetes; order Mycobacteriales; family Mycobacteriaceae; genus Nocardia; species Nocardia donostiensis. The sequence continues at coordinate 190,341 of NZ_MUKP01000006.1, forward strand.
TCCTCCAGCGCCTCCCACGACGCCTCGAGCATCAACCGTTGTTGCGGGTCCATCGCGGCGGCCTCCCGCGGGCTGATCCCGAAGAAGCCCGCGTCGAAACCGGCGACGTCGTCGACGAAACCACCCTGGCGCGTGTAAATCGTGCCCGGCACAGCCGGATCGGGATCGAACAGCCGATCCAGATCCCAGCCCCGGTCCGCCGGGTAGTCCCCGACCGCGTCCACCCCCTCGGCCACGACCCGCCACAGATCGTCAGGGGAGGCGACCCCACCCGGATACCGGCAGGCCATCCCGACAATCGCGATCGGTTCACGCGACCGGTCGGTGACCTCGCGCAGTTGCTGTTTGGTGTCGTAGAGCTCTTTGGCAGTCTTCTTGAGATACCGGCGAAGCTCGTCGTTGTCGGCCATCGGTGGGGCTCCTGATCGTGCCAGTTCAGCTGAGGTTGTCGATGAAATCGAAAAGCTCGCGATCATCCGCGTCGTCGAGCTTTTCGGCGTTTTCGGCCAGATCGGCCGCACCCTGGTCCTTGCCTTCAAGTTGCCGTTGCAGCACGGCCAGCAGGCTCGCGATCTCCGACCGTTGCGCCGGCGAGAGTTCGGCCGCTGTGCAGCGGCGCGCCAAGGAATCGAACTCCGTCGTGATCGCAGGCATCGGGTCGTTGTCGGGTGCGATTTCTCGGCGGAGGAAACCGGCCAAGGCCACCGGGGTGGGGTAGTCGAACATGGCGGTCGCGGCGAGCTGCACACCCGCCGATGCCTTGAGCCGGTTGCGGAACTCCATGATTCCCAGCGAATCGAAGCCGATATCGCTGAACTGTTTGTCCACGCTGATCTGCGCCGCGCTGAGGTAGCCGAGCACCGCCGCGGCCTGCGCCCGGATCACCTCCAGCAGCAGCTGCTCCTGCTCGGCCGGCGAGCGGCCTGCCAGCTGCCCGGCCAGTCCGGTCGGTGACTCGTCCACCGGCCCCGCCGCCCGCCGCCGCGTCGGGCGGGTCAGACCACGCATCACCGCCCGCAGTTCGACGGGCGACAGCTCGGCCAACGCGGCCCGATCCAGGTGGGCCGCCACGAAAACGGCCCGTCCGGCCGCGAGCGCAGCGTCGAACAGCGCCACACCGTCCGAATCCTCCAGTGGTAGCAGGCCCTCACGGCGCAGGCGCGCCAGATCGGCGTCCGACAGCGCGCTGGTCATGCCGCCGCCCTGTCGCCACGGACCCCACGCCAGCGAGGTGGCGGGTAATCCGCTGATCCGGCGGTGGTGCGCCAGACTGTCCAGGAAGACGTTCGCGGCGGCGTAGTTGGCCTGTCCCGCACTGCCTATGACACCGGCGATCGACGAATACAGGACGAACGCCGCGAGATCGAGATCCTTGGTGGCCTCGTGCAGGTTCCACGCGGCATCTGCTTTGGCCGCCAGCACCGCCCCGATCTGTTCCTCGGTCAGCTGCTCGAATACCCCATCGGCCAGCACACCCGCGGCGTGCACGACAGCGGTGAGAGGACGATCCGGGGGAATACTCGCCAGCACCGCGTCCACCGCCGCTCGATCGGCGGCATCACACGCCACCACCTCGACTTCCGCACCCGCGGCGACCAGTTCGTCCCGGAGTTCGACCGCGCCGGGAGCAGCCAGCCCGCGGCGACCGGCCAGCACCAACCGCCGCACGGCGTATGTCCGGACCAGGTGCCGGGCCAGCACCGCCCCCAGTGCACCGGTACCACCGGTGATGAGGACAGTCCCGTCGGTCCGCAACCGGGTGGGCACGATGAGCACGTTCTTACCGATGTGCTGGGCCTGGCTCAGGTGCCGGAAAGCATCGGGACCGTGGCGCACATCCCAGGCGGTGATCGGAGACGGCCCCAGTGTTTCGGCCTCGAAGAGCTGCACCAGGGTCGCCAGGATCTCCTGTAACCGGTCGGGATCGGCGTCCAGCAGGATGAAGCTCTGATACCGGACGCCTGGATGCTCGGCCGCCACCTCCGCCGGATCACGACGGTCGATCATGCCCATCTCGATGAACCGGCCGCCACGCGGCAACAGCCGCAACGACGCGTCCACGAAATCACCGGCCAGCGAATCCAGCACGATGTCCACCCCACGGCCGTCGGTGACCTCCAGGAACTTCTGCTCGAAGTCCAGCGTCCGTGAATCGCCGATCAGATCCTCGGGGAATCCGAGTTCGGCCAGCACTCCCCACTTCGGCGTACTGGCCGTGACCAGCGAGCGCAAGCCGAGATGCCGGGCAATCTGGATCGCCGCCATCCCGACCCCACCGGTCGCCGCGTGCAACAGCAACGTCTCGCCTGGCGCGGCCGCGGCCAGATCCACCAGCGCGTAGTAAGCGGTGGCGTACGCGATCGGCACCGAGGCCGCTCGAGCGAACGACCAGCCACGCGGTATCCGGGCGAGTAAACGCCGATCGGTCACGGTGACCGAACCCACGCCGGTGACGAACCCGAACACGCGGTCACCGGGAACGAATTCGGTGACGTCCGCGGCGACCTCGAGTACCACGCCTGCGCCTTCACCGCCTATCGCGGCGCTCGGGTCCGGATAGGTGCCGAGTGCGATCAGCACGTCGCGGAAGTTGAGACCGACCGCGCGCATACTCACCCGAACCTGGCCCGGAGCCAGTGGCGCCAACGCGTCGGGGTTATCGGCCAATGCGAAGTTGTCTCCGCTCAACGTGCCCGTCCCGCGCAGTCTCAGCGACCACGCGGACTGCGCGCCTGCCATGTCCACAACCAGTTCATCGCCGACCCGGCGCAGCCGTGGCGCATGGATCGCACCCCGCCGAATCGCCAGCTGCGGCTCCTGATGCGCCGACAGCGCCATCGCGATACCGCTGCGGCACTCGGCCCAGTCGTCGATATCGAGCAGCACCAGCTGATCCGGATACTCGCTCTGCACCGAGCGCGCCAGACCCCACACTGCCGACGACGACAGATCCACCGGCTCGCCCGGATGTACCGCGACCGCTCGTCGCGTCACCACCACGATCGGTACATCCTGAGCCAGCAGGCGCTT
>NZ_MUKP01000060.1 GCF_002081715.1 Nocardia donostiensis
GGCGGGTGGATGTGGTGCAGCCGGTGTTGTTTGCGGTGATGGTGGGGGTGGCGCGGTGGTGGGAGTCGGTGGGGGTGCGTGCGGATGCGGTGATGGGGCATTCGCAGGGTGAGGTGGCGGCGGCGTATGTGGCGGGTGGGTTGTCGCTCGAGGATGCGGTGCGGGTTGTGGTGGCGCGTAGCCGGTTGATCAGTGACCAACTCACGGGTGCGGGCGCGATGGCGTCGGCGGCGCTGTCGGTGGCGGAGATTCGGCGGCGGTTGGCCGGTTACGACAACGAACTGGCTGTGGCAGTGGTCAACGGGCCGAGTTCGGTCACTGTATCGGGCACGGTCACCGCCGTGCGGGCATTCCTGGACGACTGTGCGCGCGACGATATCCGTGCGAGCCGGGTCGCGGTCGGCTACGCAGCGCATTCGGCTCAGGTGGAGCCGCTGCGTGAACCGCTGCTACGGGACTTGCGTTCGATCGAGCCGCGCTCGGCGCAGATCCCGTTCTACTCGTCCGTCACCGGCGAACCGATGGACACCCGCGATCTGGACGCCGAGTACTGGTACCAGAACCTGCGCCAACCGGTCCGGTTCGACCGTGCCGTCGCAGCGGCACTGCGGGATACGCATTCCACCTTCATCGAAACCAGTCCGCATCCGTTGCTCACCGCGGCCATCGCGGAGGCCGCCGGCCCCGATAGCGTTGTCCTCGACTCACTGCGGCGCGATGCGGGCGGAGCACGCCCACTGCTGCGCGCGGCAGCGCAGGCACATATTGCAGGCGTGGCCGTGGACTGGGCCGCACTGTTCCCCGACGCCAGGCGGGTCCCGTTGCCCACTTACGCTTTCCAACGGCGACGCTACTGGACCGACCCGGTGGGCCTCGCCGACCCCGAGACGCTTGGCCTGACCGGAACACAGCATCCGATACTCGGCGCGGTAGTGCCGTCACCGGACACGAACGGGCTGACCCTCACCGGCCGGGTGTCTCCGCGCACCCATCCCTGGTTGACCGGCCACACCATCGGCGGTGCGGTGCTCTTCCCGGCAACCGCGTTCCTGGAACTGGCCATCCGGGCCGGTGACGAAGCCGGCGCCCCCGTGGTCGACGAATTGACACTGGTGAGCCCACTGATCGTGCCGGAGGACGGGATCCGGCTCCAGGTGCTGATCGGCGGCGGAGACGACACCGCGACGCGCGCGCTGTCAATCTATGCCCACACCGGCGACGACGACCCATGGACCTTGCACGCACAGGGCCGGTTGCGCGCGGACGATGTCGCCGGGGACCCCGCCGCGACGGGACGACAGGAGCCGTGGCCGCCGGAGAATACGGAACCGGTCGACACCGACGGGTTGTACGACACCCTGGCCGACGCCGGCTACGACTACGGCCCGGTGTTCCGTGGACTGCGATCGGTACGGCGGCGCGGCGCGCAGCTGTTCGTCGAGGTCGAACTGCCCGAACCCGATTCCACCTCTACCGGGTTCGACGTCCACCCCGCACTGCTGGACGCGGTACTGCACGCGCTGGCAGCAGGCGGTGCCGCGGCACCGGAACCGATGATGCCGTTCGCCTGGCGAGCAGTGCGTTCGTATGCGACCGGACCGACCGTGGTGCGTGCACGCCTGACCCCGATCGGCGACGAGGCTGTGCCCACCGACGACGTGCCCGGTGGGGGCGCCTACGGCGCTGTATCCATCGAGGTCGCCGACGGCGCAGGCCGGCCTGTATTGTCCGTCGGCGAACTGTGCCTGCGTCCGGTGCCCCTGGCCCAGCAGCGGCCGACGATCAGCAGCGCATTGCACACAGTGATCTGGATACCGGTCGCCGCACCAGCCGTTCGGGAACCGGCACAGGTAGCTCCCTGGACAACGGTCGAAACCGGTACGACCGTCGCGCCGGTACTGGTATTGGACCGACGCGACCAGGACCCGCGCAACGACGATATGGCCGCGCGGATACGCGCAGTGAGCCGGGAAACGGTGGCCGCGCTGCACGCTTTCTCCGGCGATCCGAGGTGCGCGACGAGTGTCCTGATCGTGGTCACCTCCGGTGCGGTCGCGGTAGCCGGTGAGGAGGTGAACCCGGCCGCGGCGGCGGTCTGGGGTGTGGTGCACGCCGCGCAAGCCCACGAACCGGGCCGGATCGTGCTCATCGATACCGACACCGCCCCGGATGCGGTGACGGTAGCGGCCGTGCTCGCCTGCGGCGAACCACAGGTGGCGTCCCGCTCCGGAGAGCTGCACGCGGCACGCCTGGTGCGCACGAACACCGGCGCGGCCCCCGCGGTCGATGCGCTGCCCGCCGGGACGGTGCTGCTGACGTGTGACACCACAGGCTACGCACCCGTGCTCGCCCGGCACCTGGTGTCCCGGCACGCCGTCACCCGGCTGGTGCTGGCCGGCCCGGACGCAGCAGCGATGGGGGAGGTGTGCGGGGAACTGGGTGAACTCGGAGCGCGGACCGAGGTGGTGGTGTGCGATCTCGCCGACCGAGCGCAGCTCATGGCAGCAGTGGCTGCCGCAGCGAGCTGCGCGGACGCCCCGCTGGCCGGTGTGGTGCACGCAGCCGGTCTACCCGCTGCCGGTTCCGGGGCGCTGACCACCGAACGCCTCGACACCCAACTGGACGGGGCTGTCACCGCCTGGTACCTGCATGAGTTGACACGAGACCGGAACCTGGCCTGGTTCGTACTGTTCTCCTCCGCCGCAACAGCTTTCGGTGTGCCCGGAGGCGGTGGTGCGGCCGCCGCCGCCATGGTGGCAGACGCGCTCGCCGTTCAGCATCGAGCGGCCGGGTCGAACGCGGTATCGATCGCGTGGGGTGCGTGGGCGCCGGAAACCGGCGCACCACAGCAGCCGCTCCCACCCGAGGCGGCCCGGCTGCACCGGGCGGGCGTGATGGCATCGACTGCCGAGCAGGTCACCGAACTGTTCGACGCGGCTCTCACCGGGACCCATGCGGCGGTGACGGCGGTCCGGGTCGACCGGTCCGTGCTCGCCGGCCGGGCCCGCGCCGGGCTGCTGCCGAGGTTGCTGCGTGAGCTGGCGCCGCAGTCGCGACGCGGGCGAGCCGATACGGGACCGATCCTGGCGGACCGGGTCGCCGAACTGACCGGCACCGAACGCGACCAGGTGCTTCTCGAGATGGTGCGTGCCCAGATCGCGGCGGTGCTCGGCTACCCCGGCGCCGCCGCGGTGGGCGCCGATCGCGCATTCCAGGATCTGGGCATCGACTCGGTCACCGCGGTCGAGGTGCGTAACCGGCTCAACGGGATCAGCGGCCTCGCGTTGCCCGCGACGCTCATCTTCGACCATCCGACACCGCGCGCGGTCGCCGTCCACCTTGCCCGGCAGCTGTCCGGGGCGGACACCGCACCCGTGCATGCGCCACCGGTGACCGGGGTGGCCGAACCGATCGCCATCGTCGGCATCGGCTGCCGCTATCCGGGTGGTATCGCCACCGCCGACGAGCTGTGGGAGTTCGTCGCCACTGGCCGGGACGGGATCACGCCGCTGCCGACCGACCGCGGCTGGGATGTGGGTGCGTTGTTCGACCCCGATCCAGCCGCTGCAGGTCGCTCCTATTCGCGGGCCGGTGGTTTCCTGCACGAAGCCGGAGACTTCGATGCGGAATTCTTCGGCATCAGCCCCCGCGAGGCCGTCGCCATGGATCCACAGCAGCGGCTCCTGCTGGAAACGAGCTGGGAGGCAGTGGAACACGCCGGGATCGACCCGCAGACGTTACGTGGCAGCGACACCGGTGTTTTCATCGGAGTGACCGGACAGTTCTACAGCTCCGGCGTCACCGGGGACCCGGATCTCGAGGGGCACCGGTTGACCGGTGTGTCACCGAGCGTGGTGTCGGGCCGGGTGTCGTACGTACTGGGGTTGGAAGGGCCCGCGGTGTCGGTGGATACCGCGTGTTCGTCGTCGTTGGTGGCGTTGCATCAGGCGGTGCAGGCGTTGCGGGCGGGGGATTGTTCGATGGCGCTGGTGGGCGGGGTCACGGTCATGGCGACGCCGGTCGGGCTGGTCGGATTCTCTCGGCAGCGGGGCTTGGCGCGGGATGGGCGGTGTAAGCCGTTTTCGGATGGTGCGGATGGGATCGGGTTGGCTGAGGGGGTGGGGGTGTTGGTGGTCGAGCCGTTGTCTCGGGCGCGGGAATTGGGGCATGAGGTGTTGGCGGTGATGCGGGGGACCGCGGTGAATCAGGACGGGGCGTCGAATGGGTTGAGTGCGCCGAATGGTCCGTCGCAGCAGCGCGTCATCCGGCATGCCCTGGCGGCCGCGGCACTATCGGCAGCCGATATCGATGTGGTGGAGGCGCATGGGACCGGGACGGTGTTGGGTGATCCGATCGAGGCGCAGGCGTTGATCGCCACCTATGGGCAGGATCGTTCTGCTGAGAATCCACTGTGGTTGGGGTCGATCAAATCCAATATCGGTCATACTCAGGCTGCGGCCGGGGTGGCTGGGGTGATCAAGATGGTGCAAGCCATGCGTTACGGGTTGCTGCCACGCACGCTGCATGCAGACACTCCCTCCTCGCACGTGGACTGGTCGGCGGGGGCCGTGGAGTTGCTGACCGAACAGCGGGAATGGCCAGGCACCGCGGAACACCCTCGTAGAGCGGGCATCTCGTCGTTCGGGATCAGTGGCACCAACGCCCACCTCATCCTCGAAGAAGCACCCCGGGAACAGGGCACCGGCACCGGTGACAACCCTGCTCTCGAACCGAGTAGCCCGAGCACCACCGCCACGGCCTGGGTGGTCTCGGCGCGCAGTCGCAGCGCGCTCACCGATCAGGCCCGTCGCCTCGCAGACCGCCTGCAACGGACCCCGGACGGGGATGCGGCGGCCGTGGCCGGTGCGCTGGCGGGCAGGACCTCGTTCGAGCATCGTGCGGTGATCGTGGGCGGCAGTCGCGACGAGTTGCTGTCGCGGCTGGTGGCGTTCGGGGCCGGTGCGATCACCGAAGGCGTGGTGTCGGGCCGAGCCCGGCCGATGGGTGCCACGGTGTTCGTGTTCCCGGGGCAGGGCGGGCAGTGGGTGGGCATGGGACGCGCACTGCTGGACGCGTCGCCGGTGTTCGCCGCCGCGATCGCGGACTGTGCCGCCGCATTCGCGCCGCTGGCGGACTGGTCGCTGCCCGAGATCCTGCGCGCCGCAGACGACGACAGCACCGTCACCGCGCTGCTCGACCGGGTCGATGTGGTGCAACCGGTGCTGTTCGCCGTCACGATCGGCATCGCGCGCTGGTGGCAGTCGATCGGCGTGACACCCGACGCGGTAATCGGGCACTCCCAAGGTGAGGTGGCCGCCGCATATCTGGCCGGGGCGTTGTCACTGCCTGATGCCGCCCGCCTCGTCGTTCACCGCAGCCGATTGATCGCCGAACAGTTGTCCGGCGCGGGCGCGATGGCGTCGGTGGCGCTGCCGCCGGAACAGGTAGCCGAACGGCTGGTGAAGCACGGCGAGGCACTGGGTATTGCGGCCGTCAACGGACCGGCAGCCGTAGTGGTCTCCGGTGATCCGACAGCGGTGGACGACTTCGTCGCCGACTGTGTCCGCGACGAAGTGCGGGCGAGCCGGATACCAGTCGACTACGCCTCACACTCCTCACACGTCGACGCGCTGCGTGAACCCCTGCTGGACACGCTGTCCGATATCGCCGCCGACCCGGCGGCCGTCCCCTTCTATTCCACCGTCACCGGAACGGACATCGACACCACCAGCTTGGACGCCGAATACTGGTTCGGCAACCTGCGGCAGCCGGTCCGGTTCGCCGAGGCAGTGAGCGCAGCGATCGACGCCGGGCACACCGTATTCGTCGAAGTCAGCCCCCACCCGCTGCTCACACCCGCCACCGCGGCGATCCTGGACACCCGGACCGGCGTAGACCGATCGGTGAACGGTGTGGTCGTGGGTTCGTTGCGGCGCGGCTCGGGCGGAGACGACCGGCTGCTGGAATCGGCGGCACAGCTGCATACCGCAGGCGTCGATATCGATTGGCCAGCGCTGTTCCCGGCGCGACGTCGAATAACCCTGCCCACCTATGCCTTCCAGCATCGCCGTTACTGGCTGGCCCCTGACCTCGGTGGGGACGCAACGGCACTGGGCCTGACGACCACCGACCATGCCATCGTCACCGCAGCCCTCACCGCCCCCGACTCGGGCGGCCTCACCCTGACCGGCCGGGTCTCTGTGCAAACCCATCCCTGGCTCGCCGACCACACTGTCGCGGGCACAATACTGTTCCCCGGCACCGCTTTCCTCGACCTGGCGCTGCACGCCGGCGCGGCAGCCGGAACCCCGGCCGTCGCCGAACTGACACTGTTGGAGCCGTTGGCGCTGCCGGGCGACGAGGCGGTAGCGCTACAAGTCGTGGTCGGCGGCGACAACGAGGCCCGTCGGGCGATCTCCATCTACTCCCGGACCGACAGCGATACGGCGTGGCGACTGCATGCCCAGGGAACGGTCACCGCGGACACCGAGGTCGGCGATTCCCTGGCATCGGCCGCCCAGCCACCCGTCCAAGCGGCCGCTGTCGACAGCACCGGCGTCTACGACGCGCTCGCCGCCACTGGTTACGGGTACGGGCCGAGCTTCCGCGGTCTGCAATCGGTACGCCGCCACGGCGAAGCTCTCTATGTCGAGGTCGCCTTACCGGAATCGGTGCCGGACACCACCGGCTACGGGCTGCATCCGGCACTGTTGGACGCGGTACTGCACGCGCTGTCGGTCGCTGCGAACGCCGATGCCGAGCCCGTGCTGCCGTTCGTCTGGGCCGGGGTGACACGGTATCGCGTCGGCGCCCGCGCCCTGCGCGCCGAGATCACCCGGACGGGCGGCAACTCGCTCGCCCTGCGGGTCGCCGACCCGTCCGGGAATCCCGTGCTGTCGGCTCGTTCGCTGACCACTCGGCCCGTGCAGCTCGACCGGCTCGCCGCCGCCACGGCGAACGCGCTGTACGCGCTCACCTGGACTGCGCTACCGGTGCGCGAATACCGACGAGACCTGACGTGGACCCACTGGACGGAGCGGGACACCGTGGCCGAGGTCGTGCTGCTCGATCTGCGCGACACCGCCGACCACGGGCTTCCGGCGGTCCGCGCGTGCCTGCACCGGGTGCTCGCCGTCCTGCAGGAGTTCATCGCGGCGCGGCAGTTCGCCGCGGCGACTCTGGCCGTGGTGACCCGCGGCGCAGTCTCGGTATCGGGTGAACCCGTCACCGATGCGGCGGGTGCAGCGGTATGGGGCCTGGTCCGCTCGGCGCAGTCGGAGGAACCCGGCCGCATCATCCTGATCGACACCGACACCGAGGGGGTACCGGCGCAGGCCGTGTCGGCGGCTCTGGCCGGTGGAGAGCAGCAGGTGGCGGTACGCGGTGATGGGATTGTCGGTGCGCGGCTCACCGCAGCCGCGGACGACGAGGCGCTCACTCTGCCCATCGGTCCGGGGTGGCGGCTCGTCGCCGCGGGCGCAGGCACGGGCACTGTTGACGACCTGGAGACAGCCGAGTATCTCGGTGGTGTCGAGCCGCTACAGCCAGGCCGGGTACGGGTCGCGGTGCGCGCGGGCGGATTGAATTTCCGTGATGTTCTCGTCAGCCTCGGGATGCGGCCGGAAGACACCGCCGTCATCGGTGGTGAGGCTGCGGGTGTGGTGGTGGAGGTCGGGCCAGGGGTTGATCGGTTCGTGCCGGGTGACCGGGTGATGGGGTTGATCACCGGGGGGATCGGCCCGGTGGTGGTGACGGACCAGCGGTTGTTGATTCCGGTTCCGACGGGGTGGTCGTTTGCGGAGGCGGCGGGTGTTCCGGTGGCGTTTGCGACGGCGTTTTACGGGTTGCGGGAGCTGGCCGAGGTTTCGCCGGGGGATCGGGTGTTGGTGCATGCTGCGACTGGTGGGGTGGGGATGGCTGCGGTGCAGTTGGCGCGGGTGTGGGGTGCGGAGGTGTTCGTGACCGCCAGCCGCGGTAAATGGGATGCCTTGCGCGAGCTCGGGTTCGATGAGGCTCATATCGCCGATTCGCGGAGTCTGGATTTCGAGCAGCAGTTCCTGACCGCGACCGGTGGTGCGGGTGTGGATGTGGTGTTGGATTGTTTGGCGGGGGATTTCGTGGATGCGTCGTTGCGGTTGTTGCCGGGGGGTGGGCGGTTCGTCGAGATGGGTAAGACCGATATCCGTGACCCTGAGCAGATCGCTGTCGAGTACCCAGGGGTCCGGTACCGTGCCTTCGACCTGCTCGAAGCCGGACCGGACCGGATCGGCCGAATCCTCGGCGACCTGTCGGAACAGTTCACCGACGGCCACCTGCACCGGCTACCTGTGCGAGCCTGGGACATCCGGCAGGCCCGTGCCGCGCTGCGCTCTTTCGCACAGACCCGGCATATCGGCAAGCTGGTCCTGACCGTGCCCGCACCGCATCTGGCCGAGGGCACAGTGATCGTCACCGGCGGCACCGGAGGTCTGGGCACAATCCTTGCCCGGCATCTGGTCCGCGAGTACGGAATCCGCTCCATGGTGCTGGCTTCCCGACAGGGCGCCACAGCACCCGGTGCGCGGGCACTGACCCACGAACTCAGCGAGTTCGGCGCCCGCGTCACGGTCGTCGCCTGCGATGTGTCCGACCGCGCCGAGGTCGAACGGCTGCTGACCGCTGTCCCCGCCGACGCGCCGCTGACCGGGATCGTGCACGCCGCCGGTGCACTCGACGACAGCACCATCGCCGCACTGACACCCGAACGCATCGACGCCGTGCTTGCCGCCAAAGCCGACGGCGCGGCACATCTGCACGAGCTGACCCGCAACCTGGACCTGGCCATATTCGTGCTGTTCTCCTCTGCCGCCGGGGTTTTCGGAGCACCCGGTCAAGGCAACTACGCGGCGGCGAACGCTTTCCTCGACGCCCTCGCCGCCCGCCGCCGCACCGAAGGGCTCCCCGCCACCTCCATCGCCTGGGGTTTCTGGGCCTCCGTGACCGGGATGACCGGGCACCTGGACGACCGCGACAGCGCGCGTATGAGCCGCGCCGGTGTACTGGCCATGCCGGACGAGCAGGGCCTGGCGTTGTTCGACGCGGCCATACGCCAGCATCGGCCCGCGGTCACCGCCGCCCAGCTGGACCGATCGCTGCTGGCCGCACTGGCCCGGCGCGACGGCCTACCCCCACTGTTGCGGGGGCTTGTTGCCACCCGTGCCCGCGCCGCTGACGCGCGCGTCCCGGCATTGGCGGCCGCACTGCCGGCAGACGCTACAGACACCGACCGGCGCGAGGCGGTACTGCACCTGGTCCGCACCCAGGTCGCCGTCGTGCTCGGTCATGCGAGCGCTGACGATATCGAGCCCGACCGAAATTTCGCCGAACTCGGGTTCGACTCGTTGACCGCGGTCGAAGTCCGCAACCGGCTCCAGGCCGCCACCGGCCTGACCCTGCCTGCCACTCTCGTCTTCGATCACCCGACACCGGAAGCCGTTACCGACCACATCCACCAGACCTCCACCGGTGGGCGCACAGCCGAGACCACCGCACCGGCCGCACCACAGCCCGCGATATCGGATCCGATCGTGATTGTCGGCGTCGGCTGCCGTTTCCCTGGCGGGGTGGGCTCGCCCGAGGAGCTGTGGCAACTACTGACCGAAGGCCGCGACGCGGTCGGCGCGTTCCCCACCGACCGGGGCTGGGACCTGGGCACGCTGTTCGACCCCGACCCGGCGGCGGTGGGTAAATCGTATGTGCGGGCGGGTGGGTTCCTCGACGACGCCGCCGGATTCGACGCGGACTTCTTCGGCATCAGCCCGCGCGAAGCGGTATCGATGGACCCGCAGCAGCGGCTGCTGCTGGAAACCGTATGGGAGGCGCTCGAATACGCCGGAATCGACCCGTTGTCGTTACGCGGCAGCGATACCGGCGTGTTCATCGGGGTGACCGATCAGCACTACGGTACCGGTGTCCGGGATACCGACACCGGTGCCCAGGCGTACCGGATGACGGGCGCTACCGCGAGCGTCGCCTCCGGCCGGGTCGCCTACGTGCTCGGACTAGAGGGCCCGGCGGTGTCGATCGATACGGCGTGCTCCTCCTCGCTGGTCGCGCTGCACCAGGCCGTGCAGGCGGTCCGTGCCGGTGACTGCGCGCTCGCACTGGCGGGCGGCGTCACGGTGATGGCCACCCCCAGCGCGTTCGTCGGGTTCTCCCGGCAGGGTGGTATGGCCCCTGACGGACGCTGCAAATCGTTCTCCGCTATCGCCGACGGCACCGGTTGGAGCGAAGGCGCTGGTGTGCTGGTGGTCGAACGGCTGTCGCAGGCTCAGCGGTCGGGCCACCAGGTGCTGGCCGTGGTGCGCGGGTCGGCGGTGAACTCCGACGGCGCCTCCAACGGGCTGACTGCACCGAACGGTCCCGCGCAGCAGCGGGTGATCCGCAAGGCGCTGGCCGCGGCCGCCCTGCGCGGCGCGGATATCGACGCTGTGGACGGGCACGGAACGGGGACGGTGCTCGGCGACCCGATCGAGGCGCAGGCCCTGCTGGCGACCTACGGCCAGGACCGGCCGACGGATCGGCCGCTGTGGCTGGGGTCCGTCAAATCCAATCTCGGTCACGCCCAAGCCGCCGCGGGCGTGGCGGGAGTTATCAAAATGGTGCAGGCGTTGCGCTACGGCGTGCTGCCGCAGACCCTGCATGTGGACGCGCCGTCGGATCATGTGGACTGGTCGGCTGGGGCGGTGCGGCTGCTCACCGAGCAGCGGCAGTGGCCCGGCGTGAACCGGCCGCGGCGGGCCGCGGTGTCCTCGTTCGGTATCAGCGGCACCAATGCCCACATCATCCTCGAACAGGCGCCGGAACCCGCCGGTAGCGAACCTGGACCTGCCGCCGACCGCACGGACCGGGTACTGCCGTGGGTGGTGTCCGCGCGCAGCCGGGCCGCGCTCGCCGCCCAGGCCAACAGGCTGGCGCACTTCCTGCGGGAACGGCCCGAACTGGCCGCCGTCGAGATCGGCCGCGCCCTGGCCGCCCGCAGCCGCTTCGACCACCGCGCCGCCGTCGTCGGCGCCGACCGTGACGAGCTGCTCAACGGGCTCGCCGCGCTGTCACAGGGTTCGACCGATGCACTGACCGGGACAGTGCGGCGCGGCAGGACGGTGTTCGTCTTTCCCGGGCAGGGTGCGCAGTGGACGGGGATGGGGCGCGAGCTGTACCCGGCGTTCCCGGTGTTCGCCACTGCCTTCGACGCGGTGGCCGCAGCACTGGAACGCCACCTCGACGTGAGCATGCACGACATCCTCTGGGGCGACGACGAGAAACCGTTGCGGCGCACCGATCTCGCCCAAGCGGGACTGTTCGCCGTCGGTGCGGCCCTGTTCGAGCTGCTGGGGTCGTGGGGGATGCGTCCCGACTTCCTTGTCGGCCATTCGATCGGTGAGGTCACCGCCGCGTATGCGGGTGGGGTGCTGTCGCTGCACGATGCCGCCGCCCTGGTGGCCGCCCGTGGTCGGTTGATGCGGGAGTTGCCCGCGGGCGGGGCGATGGCCGCGGTGTCCGCGCCCGAACCGCAGGTGGCTGCTCTGCTCACCGAGGGGGTCGATATCGCCGCGGTCAATGCGCCCGGGTCCGTGGTCGTCTCCGGTGCCGCGGCGGCCGTCGCGGAGCTCGGCGAGCGGCTCACGGGCGCGGGCCACCGGGTGGAACGGCTACCGGTCGAGCATGCGTTCCATTCGGCTCTGATCGATCCCGTGCTGGCCCGGTTCGAGACGGAGATCGCGGGGTTGGATTACAGCGAACCGGCCATCCCGATCGTCTCCACCCGCGACGGTGCGCTCGCCGACGGGCAGCTGGCCGATCCGCGGTATTGGGTGCGGCATGCCCGGGACACCGTCAGGTTCGCCGACGCCATCGCGACCCTGATCGATGCCGGTGCCCGCCGTTTCCTGGTACTCGGCCCCGACGGCGGGCTGGCCGCCCTGATCCGGCAGTGCGCCGAGCACGACGCGCCTGTTTCAGCGGACGGCACCGATGTGGTGGCGGTCCCGGCCCTGCGCCGCAACCGTCCCGCCGAGCGGACACTGTTCACCGCCGTCGCGCAGCTCGAGGTCACCGGCGCCGCCGTGACATGGCAGACCGTGTTCGGCGACACCGGCACCCGGCCGGTAACGCTGCCGCCGTACGCCTTCCAGCACCGCCGTTATTGGCTCGTCGCGGGCGGGGCTCCTGATCTGGCCGCGGCGGGCCTGGCCGCTACCGATCATCCGCTGCTCGGGGCGGCGGTGGTTTCCCCGGAAACCGGGGCGATCACCCTGACCGGGCGGCTGGCGCGGCACAGCCAGCCGTGGCTTGCCGATCACGTCGTGGGCGGTGCGGTGCTGTTTCCTGCGACCGGGTTCCTCGAAATGGCCCTGTGCGCAGGCACCGAAGCCGGCACGCCCGCGGTGCGGGAGCTGACCCTCGCCACGCCACTGGTACTGCCCGATGAGGCGGGCGTGCAGATCCAGGTCCTCGTTGCACCGCCCGACCACACCGGAACCCGTGCGGTATCGGTATATTCGCGTCCCGAACTCGATACGGAAGCCGCGTGGACCCTGCACGCCCAGGGACGGCTGGCCGCCGACGAGACGCCCGAGGAACCCGCAGCATCCGCGGTCTCCGAGCCCGGAAACTGGCCGCCCACCGGGGCGCAACCTTTGGACACCGATCACGTCTACGACCTGCTCGCCGACGCCGGATACCGATACGGCCCGGCGTTTCACGGACTGCAGTCGGCGTGGCGGCGCGGCACGGAGCTGTTCGCCGAAGTGGCACTGCCGGACTCGGCCGGGCAGGCGCAGGGGTACGGCACCCATCCGGCGCTGCTGGATGCCGTGCTGCACGCCATGGCCGCCGCCGCGGGGAACCCGATAGCCGATCCACTGCTGCCGTTCAGCTGGGAAGACGTGCGCCGCTACAGCACCGGCGCGACGAGGTTGCGGGCCCGCCTCACGCTGCGTGATCCCCAGACGCTGTCCCTGCATCTCACCGCCGACACCGGCCTGCCGGTGCTGTCGGCACGCTCGCTGACGCTACGCCCGATTCGTCTCGAACAGTTCAACGGCACCGCTACTTCCGGCCGTATCCACACGATCGAGTGGCGTGATGTCACCCCCGTCACCGTGGAGCCGGTGCCGTGCTCGTCCTGGGAGCAGGCGTTGTCGAACCCGGACGGTGACGCGGCCGTTATCGTTCTGGACAGGCGCGTCGCTGCGGGGAAAGACATGCCCGCTGCCGCACATACCGCCACCCATGAGGTCCTGACGGTCCTGCAGACATTCGCCGGTGACACTCGTTTCGTCGGGCGCCGTCTGCTGGTGCTCACCCGCGGCGCGGTGGCGACTGCGGATGCGGAGGCGCCGGACCCGGCGGCGGCCGCGGTCTGGGGCCTGGTGCGCACCGCCCAATCGGAGGACCCGGGCCGGATCGTACTGGTGGACACCGATGGATCCGACCCCGGCCTACCGGAGCTGGTCGCAGCTGTGGTCGCCGCCGGTGAGCCGCAGCTGGCGCTGCGGAATACGGCGCTGCGAGCGGCGCGATTGACGCGCGCTTCGCGGCCGGAGACCACGAATACGGGCCGGGCCGGCCGGGTCGCGGACGGCACGGTGCTGATCACCGGCGGCACCGGCGGTCTGGGCCGCGTCCTGGCCAGGCATCTGGTGTCACGGCACGGGGTCCGTTCGCTGATCCTCGCCTCGCGTAGCGGGCCCACCACGCCGGGCGTCGACGAATTGGTGTGCGAGCTCGACGCGGCGGGCGCACGGGTGGACGTGCGCGCCTGCGATGTATCGGATCGTGCGGCGCTCGCTGAGTTGTTGGCGTCGGTTCCGTCGGAGTTGCCGTTGACCGGTGTGGTGCATGCGGCTGCGGTGCTCGATGACGGTGTGGTGTCGGCGTTGACACCTGCTCGGTTGGATGTGGTGTTGGGGGCGAAGGCGGATGCGGCGTGGTATTTGCATGAGTTGACTCGTGGTCTGGATGTGGCGTTGTTTGTGTTGTTTTCGTCGGCTGCGGGGGTTTTCGGTGCTCCTGGGCAGGGTAATTACGCGGCGGCGAATGCGTTCTTGGATGGTTTGGCTGGGTATCGACATGCGCAGGGGCTGCCCGCCACGTCCATCGCCTGGGGCATATGGGCTTCTCCATCCGGGATGACCGAACGTCTCGACGAGAGCGCCACCCGCATCACCCGCGCCGGCGTGCTGCCGCTCACCGTCGAACAAGGACTGGCGGACTTCGATATCGCGATCCAGGGCGACCGGCCCGCCGTCACCGCGGTGCTGTTCGCCCGCGCGGTGCTGGCCGGCCGCGCCCGCAACGGTCTGCTGCCGCCGCTACTGGCCGACCTCGCCCCGCAGGCCCCTGGCAACAATGAGGCACCGGCGTTGCCGCAACGGCTCACCGGCCTCGACGCGACCGAGCGGCACCGGGTGGTGCTGGACACGGTGCGCGCGCAGGTCGCGGGCGTCCTCGGGCACAGCGGCGCCGACGATATCGAACCCGACCGCGCCTTCGCCGACCTCGGGTTCGATTCGCTGAGCGCCGTCGAAACCCGCAACCGGCTCAACGCGGTCACCGGCCTGACACTGCCTGCGACTCTGGTTTTCGACCACCCCACCCCGGCGGCCGTCGCCGATTATCTTTGCGACCAGCTCGGCGGTGTCGCGGCCGAGCCCGGTGACACCGTCGGCGATATCCGCCGCTATCTGACGACGGTGCCGCTGGAGCGTTTCCGGGAGGCCGGGATCCTGGACGCCCTGCTGGAACTGGCACGGGCCGAACGCGACCGCCTCACGCACGAACCCCCCGCGCCCGAGGCACCCGGCTCCGCCGCGCCCGATGCGGTGGATCTGATGGACGCCGACAGCCTGATCAGGCACGTCATGGACAACCGGCTCACCTGACGGGAAGGTAAAGATGTCCGTTTCCAGTGAGGCCCTGCTCGAGGCGCTGCGCGTCGCCGCCCGGGACAATGCCGTGCTGCGGCAGACGCACGATCGGCTGCTGGCCGAGTTGTCGGAGCCCATCGCCATTATCGGCATGGCCTGCCGGTTCCCGGGTGAGGTGACGACACCAGAGCAGCTGTGGCGGCTGGTGTCGGAAGGCCGGGACGCGATCGGCCCCTTCCCGGAGGACCGAGGCTGGGATGTGGCAGGCCTGTACGATCCCGACCCCGACGCGGACGGGAAATCGTATGTGCGCCACGGCGGTTTCCTCTACGATGCCGCCGAGTTCGACGCCGGTTTCTTCGGTATCAGTCCGCGCGAGGCGGTAACGATGGATTCCCAGCAGCGGCTGCTGCTGGAAACGGTGTGGGAGGCGCTGGAAGACGCTGCTATCGACCCGTATACGTTGCGCGGCAGCGATACCGGTGTCTTCGCCGGCGTGATGTACCACGACTATCCGTTCAGTGCGGGCTCCGGTTCCATCGTCTCCGGGCGAGTGGCGTACACCCTCGGGTTGGAAGGGCCCGCCGTATCGGTCGATACCGCCTGCTCGTCCTCGCTGGTCGCGCTGCACCAGGCGGTGCGGTCGCTGCGGGCCGGTGACTGCGCGATGGCGTTGGTCGGCGGGGTCACGGTGATGGCAACACCCGACACCTTCGTCGGCCTGTCCCGGCAGCGGGTGCTGGCTGCGGACGGGCGCTGTAAATCATTCGCCGAATCCGCCGACGGCACCGGCTGGGGGGAAGGCGCAGGCGTGCTGGTGGTCGAACGCCTGTCCAGGGCTCGGGAACTCGGCCATGAGGTGTTGGCGGTGGTGCGGGGGTCGGCGGTGAATTCCGACGGTGCGTCCAATGGGCTCACCGCGCCGAATGGTCCGTCGCAGCAGCGGGTGATCGGTCGGGCGTTGGCGAGTGCTGGTGTGGGGGCGGGGGATGTGGATGTGGTGGAGGCGCATGGGACCGGGACGGTGTTGGGTGATCCGATCGAGGCGCAGGCGTTGATCGCTACCTATGGGCAGGATCGTGCCCCGGAGAGTCCGTTGTGGTTGGGGTCGATCAAATCCAATATCGGCCACACTCAAGCCGCGGCCGGGGTGGCGGGGGTGATCAAAATGGTGCAAGCCATGCGGCACGAGATGCTGCCGCGTACTTTGCATGTGGATGCACCGACCCCGCACGTGGATTGGTCTGGGGGCGCGGTGCGTTTGCTTACCGAGCAGCAGCCGTGGCCACGACGGGAAGACCGGCCCCGGCGGGCGGGTGTGTCGTCGTTCGGGATCAGTGGCACCAACGCTCACGTCATCCTCGAAGAAGCACCACCACCACCGCCGCCGATCGATTCGACGGATACCGCTCCGGTCCAAGACAGCGACGCCACGCCCGCGATCCGCGGCACGGTGGCCTGGGTGCTGTCGGCACGTGACCGCACCGCGCTGGCCGAACAGGCCCGGCGGCTGATCGAGCACCTGCGTTCCCGACCCGACGACACACCCACCGCTATCGGCTGGTCCCTGGTCTCCGGCCGCGCCCGCCTCGAACAGCGGACGGTGGTACTGGGCACCGGCCGTGACGACCTGCTGGCGAAGCTGGCCGTCATCGCCGCCGACCCCGCGACAGCCATTGTCTCGGGTGCGCCCTCCGCGCCCGTCCCCACCGGCGCCCGAGCACGCGGGCGCACCGTGTTCGTCTTCCCCGGCCAGGGCACCCAGTGGGTCGGCATGGGGCGAGAACTGCTGGACTCCGCACCGGTTTTCGCGGCCACCATCGCCGCGTGCGAGGTGACGCTGACGGATCGGGTGCCGTGGTCGCTGACGGCGATCCTGCGCGCACCCGACGACGACCCCACCGCGGCGGCGCTGCTCGAACGTATCGAGGTGCTGCAACCGGTGCTGTTCGCGGTGATGGTGGGTGTGGCGCGGGTATGGGAAGCGCTGGGGGTGCGGCCCGACGCCGTCGTCGGCCACTCTCAGGGCGAGCTGGCCGCGGCGGCGGTCGCGGGCGCGCTGTCGGTGGACGACGCGCTGCGTATCGTGCTGGAACGGTCGCGGCTGTTCGCCGAGAAACTCACCGGCCGCGGCGCGATCGCCTCCCTCGGTATGCCCGCCGACACCGCCACCGAGCAGCTGGCGCGGTATCCGGGGCTGACGCTCGCCGGGGTGAACGGGCCCGCAGCCGTATCGGTGGCCGGGGAGCTGCCGGAACTGGACCGTCTGGTCACCGACCTGACCGCGGCAGGTGTTCGGGCCCGGCTGATCGCCACCACCGTGGCTTCCCATTCGGCCGCGGTGGAACCACTGCGCGACGAGCTGATCGGCGCACTGTCGTTCGTGCGGCCGCAGCGTGCCCGGATACCCATCTATTCGACGGTGACCGCCGCCGAGATCGACGGGACCGAACTGAACGCCCGATACTGGTACGACAATTGTCGTCAACCGGTTCGATTCCAGGACACCGTGCGAGCGCTGCGGTCGGACGGGTTCGGGATCTTCGTCGAAACCGGACCGCACCCGGTGCTGACCATGCCCGTCGAACAGACAGTGGCCGAGGTCGACGGGCCGGAAGCGATCGTGGTGGGGTCGCTGCGGCGCGGTGACGGCTCGGCGCGGCAGCTGCTGGACACCGCGGCCCGGCTGTTCGTCGCCGGTGCCCCCGTCGATTGGTCGGCGCTCTACCACGGGCGCGAACCCCGCCGGATACCCTTGCCGACCTACCCGTTCCAGCGTCGGCGCTACTGGCTGGAACCGACCGGCGCCGGGAGCGCCGCCGCGGCACTGGGACAGTGGGAGGCCGATCATCCGCTGCTGCGGGCGGTGGTCGCCGCCCCCGACTCGGGTGGTGTCACGATCACCGGCCGACTGTCGCTGCGCACCCACCCGTGGCTGGCCGACCATGCCTTCGCCGGGACGGTGCTGTTTCCCGCGACCGGGTTCCTGGAACTCGCGTTACGCGCCGGCGACGAGACCGGCAGTCCCGTGGTGGACGAGCTGAACCTGCTGCAGCCGCTGCTGTTGCCTGATGACCGCACCATACGACTGCAGACCGTCGTGGGCGGACCCGACGAGCACGGGCGGCGGCCGGTGTCGGTGTACTCGTCCGCCGACGGCGAACCCGGCGGCATCTGGGTCCGGCACGCCGAAGGACGCCTCACCCCGCATCTCGCCGTGGACGGCCCAGAAAGCGGAACCCAGTGGCCACCCGCTGGTTTCGCCCCGGCGGACATCGACGGCGTATACGAGGATCTGGCCGACGCCGGCTACGGCTACGGTCCCGTCTTCCAAGGCCTGCGCGCAGTGTGGCGGCGCGACACCGACCTGTGCGCCGAGGTGGCGCTGCCGGACACCGTCACCGACGCCGAACGGTACGCAGTGCATCCGGCGCTGCTGGACGCGGTGCTACACGCGCTGGGCGCGGTCACCGACCCGGCCACCGGCGCGGGGCCGGTGCTGCCGTTCTCCTGGGCTGGCGTCACCGCCCAGCTACACGGCGCCACCGCGCTGCGCGCCGAGATCACCTCTGCCGAAACGGATGCGATATCCCTGCGGGTCACCGATATGCAGGGGCACCCGGTGCTGTCGGTGCGGTCGTTGACCACGCGGCCGGTGCCGCTCGACCGTCTGACCTCCCCGCAGCAGCCGCTGCTGACCGTGGCCTGGCGCGGTTTGCCCCACGCTGCGGCACCAGAGACGGAGGTGCGGTACGAACCGTGGGCGCGGTGCGCGAACCAGAACGACACCGCAGCGCCCGTCGTCGTCCTCGATTGCCGCTGGCACGACGGCCGGACGGTGATCGCCGAAACCCACGCCGCTACCGCGAACGTCCTCGCGGTGCTGCAAACCTTCACCGGCTCGGCCCGTTTCACTACCAGCAGACTGCTGGTGATCACCCACGGCGCGGTATCCGTGGCAGGCGAAGACATCGGCGATCTGGCGGCGACGGCCGTGTGGGGCCTGGTCCGGTCGGCCCAGTCCGAGGAACCCGGCCGGATCGTGCTGCTCGACACCGATACCGGCGAGCCGTCCGTCGCATCGATCGCCGCCGTCCTGGCATGCGGGGAACCACAACTGGCGTTGCGTGGCGAAACGCTGTACGTACCCCGCCTCACCCGGCTGCCCGGTATCGACACCACTCCTCTCGTCGGCGGCACCGCCCCTTCCGTTGGCGGTACTGCCCCTTCCGTCGGCGGTACTGCCTCTCCCGTCGGCGGCGCCACTCCTTCCGTCGGCGGTACTGCCCCTTCCGTCGGCGACATCGCCTCTCCCGCCACCGACACTGCCCCCGCGCTCGCCGCCGACGCCACCGTCCTCGTCACCGGCGGCACGGGTGGGCTCGGCGCTGCGGTGGCCAGACACCTGGTCGCCGCCTACGACGTGCGGTCACTGGTGCTGGCGAGCCGCCGCGGACCGGCGGCGCCGGGGGCGACAGCACTGGTCGACGAACTCAGCGCGGCGGGCGCCCGCGTCCGGGTGGTGGCTTGCGATGTCTCCGACCGCGCCGCGGTCGCGGACCTGATCGCCGCCGTACCCGCGGACAACCCGCTGGGCGGGATCGTCCACGCGGCGGGCGTACTCGACGACGGTGTCATCGGATCGTTGACCCCGCAGCGGCTGGACACCGTACTGGCGGCCAAAGCCGACGCCGCCTGGTATCTGCACGAATGCACACAGGACCGTGACCTGGCGATGTTCGTCCTGTTCTCCTCGGCGGCAGCGGTATTCGGCTCACCCGGCCAGGGCAACTATGCCGCGGCCAATCTGTTCCTGGACGCGTTGGCCGCACACCGACACGCCACCGGCGCGGTGGCCACCTCGATCGGCTGGGGACTGTGGACGACGGTCACCGACGCCACCGCCCATCTGGATGCGGCCGACACCGCACGCATCCGCCGCGGCGGTATCACCGGGCTGTCGGCCGAACAGGGCCTGGCGCTGTTCGACGCGGCTGTGCGACAGCCGCAGCCTGCGGTCACCGCCGTCCGGTTGGATCGCATGGTGCTGGCCGAACAGGCCCGCGCCGGTCTGCTGCCACCCCTGCTGCGCGAACTGGCACCCGCCGCTCGGCAGAACGGCTCGTCCGGGGGATCAGGTGCGCTGGCCCGGCGGCTCGCCGAGGCCGACAACCGTGACCGGACACAGTTACTGCTGGACCTGGTGCGCGCCCAGGTCGCCGTTGTGCTCGGACACGACGGGCCCGCCGCCGTCGAAACGGAACGGAACTTTCAGGAGCTGGGATTCGATTCGCTGACCGCGGTGGAGGTCCGCAACCGGCTGGCCGCGGTCACAGAACTGGCCCTGCCCGCCACGCTCGTCTTCGACCATCCCACCCCGCTGGCCGTGGCTCGGTATCTACAGGACCGGCTGCTCGGGACCGTGGTGCGGACCGAGCCGGTGGCGCGGGCCGCGACGTCGGAACCCATCGCGATCGTGGGGGTGGGATGCCGCTTCCCGGGTGGTGTCGACGGGCCGGAAGCGTTGTGGCGCCTGGTGACCGACGGCGGCGACACCCTCTCGGAGTTCCCGTCCGATCGCGGCTGGGAGGTGGAGAAGATCTACGACCCGGACCCGGACCCGGACGCGGTCGGCCGGTCCTATGTCCGCCACGGCGGTTTTTTGTCGGGTGCGGGTGGTTTTGATGCGGGGTTTTTCGGGGTGAGTCCGCGGGAGGCTGTGGTGATGGATCCGCAGCAGCGGGTGTTGTTGGAGGTGGTGTGGGAGGCGTTGGAGGATGCGG
>NZ_MUKP01000061.1 GCF_002081715.1 Nocardia donostiensis
AGCTGTCCTACGGCGCCGGCCTCGCCGTCACCGGTTCGCTGCTCGCTATCGCGGCCATCGGGTGGTTGATCGTGCCCGAACCGCTGCGCCGCGAGACCCGCGAGACATCGGCCACCGAACGGGCGGAGACCGCGGAAGAGGAAGCCGAGCGGCTCGCGGCCTCATGCACCTGCGACGGCGGACCCGGTGGGGGAAGTGCAGTCGCCCCCGACGCCGCGACTGCCTCCCAAGGCCGACCGAGCCCGAAGAGGTAGAAGAGGTAGCGGCGCCGCGGCGAGTACGAGCCCGCGGCGCCGCCGGGGCCGGGGCTCGCCGTTGATAACCAGGTTGCCGCTGAACAACCGGATACTGTGCGGCACAGTGGTGGGGTGAGCACTTCGCCTTCGAACTACACCCCGCGGCCCATGTCCAGCACGACCACCTACGCGCTCGGCGCGGTGGCCCTCGTCATGATCGGGCTGATCGTGGTCTTGGCATACCGTTGGGGCACGGGCGAAGCCGAGGTGCGCAACGACGGCTACGGGTCGGTGCGTCAGGACGCCGTGGTGTCTGCACTACACACCGACGGCGCGATCCGGCTCGGTCGCACCGACGCCGCGAAAACCATCGACCTGTACGAAGACCCCCTGTGCCCCGCCTGCGGCTCCCTCGAGCACCTCTACGGGCAGGAAATCGCCCAGAAAATGGATGAAGGCAAGCTCGCAGTCCGCTACCGCTTCGTGAACTTCCTCGACCCCAGATCCGAGAGCAAGGACTACTCCACCCGCGCCATCGCCGCCCTCCAATGCGTCGCGAGCGCAGGCTCCGGCCCCACCTACGCGAAGTTCCACCACGCCCTGTTCACCGACCGCCAGCCTGAAGAAGGCGGCGCCGACCTCAGCAACAACGACCTCGCCGCCCTCGCCGCGGAAGTCGGCGCCCCCGAACCCGCCCACCAGTGCATCACCAGCGGCGAACGTATCGCCGCCGCCAAAACCGACGCCGCCGCAGCCACCGACGACCTCACCGCCGCCCTCGACGACAACGCCGCAACCCCCTCGGTCTTCGACGGCGAGACCCGACTCGACGTCAACAACCAAGAATGGGTAGCCCACGCCGCCCCATGACCCCGATCCCCCCGGATCCAGGCGATTTGGCTGCCGGTGCCAAGGTGGTGTAACTTCGTTCAGGCAGTCAGGAAATCTGACAGCAACCACTCGGGGCTATGGCGCAGCTGGTAGCGCACCACACTGGCAGTGTGGGGGTCAGGGGTTCGAGTCCCCTTAGCTCCACGTAAAACCCCAGGTCAGGCCTGGTCTAGTATTGGGTCTGACCTGTTTCTTTTGGCCCAACCCCACGCTTACCCCACAGTTTGGCATGAACTGTGGGGGAGTGTTCGTGGGTCAGCCGTTCCCTGTCGGTCCTGTGGGGTCCTCGCCCTGGTCGACAGCGACCGGACCGCGGCCTGTTCTTCGTCCTCGTCGAGTGGCCGGTCGACTGCCAGGAATTCGTAGTACTGGTACTCGCTTACTATCCGTCCACTCCGTCGCTATACCGGCCGGTCATCCCTGTCGCAGCCCTCGGCGTGTCTCTCGTCATCAGGCGACAGGGTAGCTGTCGAATGCTTGCGCGCTCTTCCACGTTCGACGCGCGCAGTGCCGAGGTGGTGGGGTCAGCACGCCGCGATCGTCGTCATCGCGGCGACCCGCGCGGTGAGGCGCGGCGAACACCTCGGCGACACCGAGGTCGCCGGTGGCCTGGTGTCGTCGTGTTTCGGGGGCGAGCCTGCGGTGACGGCTAGAATCGGGTCATGAGCGCCAGCCGTGATGAACTGCATCAACTGGTCGACGAACTGCCCGAATCGCAACTGCCGGGTCTGCTTGCCGACGCACGTCGGCGCCTGAGCCCGGTGCGGACCGGTAGCTGGCCGCCCGCCTGGTTCGGTAGTGCGACCTCACGGGATGGCCGAACCGACACATCGAATCGGATCGATGAGCTTCTTGCCGAAGGGTTCGGTCGCGACCGGTGATCGTCTGTGACACCGGGCCGCTGGTGGCCGCGGCCCTGTCCGACGACGACAACCATCACGCCTCGGTAGAGATGTTCACGGGTCTGCACCTGGCGGGGCGGCGGATTCTGGTGCCCGCGACCGTGAGCGCGGAGGTCGGATATCTTCTCGAGCGCCAAGCCGGCCCGAAGACCGAGGCGGGTTTTCTGCAGTCATTCGCCGACGGTGACTTCGAGGCCGTCGATCTGACGCCGCCGGATTATGCGCGGATGGCCGAACTGGTCCGCCGGTACGCGGATCTGCCGTTGGGGACCACTGATGCTTCCGTGATCGCGCTCGCGGAGCGGTTGGGGATCGTCGAGGTGGCCACGCTGGATCGGCGCCATTTCACGGTTGTTCGCCCGGCCCATGTCGGGGCGTTCACTCTTCTTCCCGAGAGATTCTGATCTCGCGTTCGACCTGTGGCGGTCGGCGGTTCTGCTCACCGGCGGCGAGAGGACTGGGCATTGGAAGAGCCGGTATGAGCGGGCGATCCTCCTGCAGAGGAGCGGAAGCGGCTCGGATTCACCCAGGCCGATTTGGCCGACATCAGGGAGTCACTCCGGGCTGGGTGTCCTAGATCGAGCACGGGGAGGTCGCGACGGTGGAGGCGCTTGCCGTCTATGTCGCCGCATCGGTAGGAAGCTGGAGTTGTCGGTCGGTATCGGCGGGCATCTTCTGAAGATGCCGACCGCCCCGGCGGCGTAGCCGGATTCCTACCCCACGGTTTGGCATGAAAGCGGGCAGTCGACGGTCCGTGAGTTATGTGCTTTAGGCATGAATAGTTGTGCGCTCTGGGTGTGAAAGGTGGGTGCAGATGCAAGGCTGCCTCCTCACGACACCTACTACGACAACCTCCCCGCTGACCCCGCCGACTACGACATCGACGACATATCGTTTCCGCAGGAAAAGCCCCTGATCAGGGGGTGAACAAGCTCCTGGCAGTGTGGGGGTCAGGGGTTCGAGTCCCCTTAGCTCCACAATAGGTGAACTCCCAGGTTAGAGGCCTGGGAGTTCACTGTTGTTAGTGAACGCTCGGTCTGGACGGGGCGCTGAGCGGGGGAAATTCTGGTTGTGAGGGTTCTAGTTCCCCTAAGGTGTCTTGCGTTTGTTCCTGGTGTTGATCAGGACAGGAGTTCGGTCGGCTGGCTGCTCGCTGTTGTGAGTCAGGGCCGGGTGCGTCCGTGTCGCGGGTGCGGACTTCCCGTTCGAGCTGACAAGTAAGCGCGGCCGGAGGTCATTGTGAACATGCTGACCGCGATTCCCGCCACCATCGACTCCAGAATGGTTCGACGGTTCACGGTGGTCGGTGAGCGTGTCCGGCGGTGAGTGGCGCCTGTTCGCGGTTGACGGGGGTGAGGTCGGTTTGTACGAAGCCCGGGCATACCGATGTCGCTGTGATGTCGGTGTCGCTGAGCTTCTTGGACAGGGCGATCGTGACGGCGTTGAGTGCTGCTTTGGAGCTCTGGTAGGCGGGCACGACTATGCCGTAGTACGGGGATTCCGGATTCAGCTGCTCGTTCAGTGATCCCATTGTGGTGGAAATGTTCACGATGCGTCCCGCGGAGCTCGTGCGCAGCATCGGAAGGAGCGCTTCGATCATGGCGACCGCGCCGAAGACGTTGGTGGCGAACGTTTCCTGGAACAATCGGGCCGAGGCGAATTCGTGTGGTTCGCCGTCGGTGGCTTCCGGCAGGATGCCGGCATTGTTGATCAGGATGTCGAGGGTGCCGAAATTCTGGCGCACCCATTCGGCCGCGTGCTCGACGCTGTGGGTGTCGGTGACGTCGAGCTCGATCCCGTAGGCTTCGTACCCTTTCGCCACGAGCGTGGCTGCCGCGTCTTTGGCGTCGGCATCCCGGCGCGAGGTGAGGAGTACGCGAGTGCCCTGCTCGGCCAGGGCTTCGGCGGTCGCGAATCCGAGGCCGCGGTTGCTGCCGGTGATCACTGCGGTCGACATGGTGTGGGTGTCCGTTCTGTCGTTGTGGTCGTCGAGGGTGTCGGCGACGGGAGCCGGTCTCGTGTGCTCCTTACGCAGGAGACGTTTCGGAGCGCCGGTGTGTGAGGTTCGGTCGGAAGTTCACCGCTGGCAGGGAGCACTCAACGCTTTCGACGCGACTTCCGATGGCGGTGTCGAGGTCTTCATCAGATCTGTCCGGCGAGGTCGACCTCGGCTGCCGACCATGCCGAGTCAACGCTCGCATGGACAGTTATCCGGTGCTTACGGGCGTATTCCGTCCGGTGCGGACCCGCCAGTCGTTGTCACGGAACTCGACGGTAAGGATGATCACGCCGTGCATTGGATCGTGTTTCGGATCGACGCTGTCCCGGGTGCGTTGCCGTGCAACGATCTGCACGATGGCGGGGGCGAGTTCAATGGTTACTTCGTGCTGATACTCGACGTCGACCTCATGTAAGGGTCCGCCCGGGGCGAACACGAACCGCTGCTTGGCCAGTAACTCGTCCCGATCAGTGACCAGGCCACCGCTGAAGTTGACGAAGCTGCAGTCCCGCCAGAACAACGCGTTCATGGCGTCGGCATCGTTGGTGTTGAAAGCGTTCTCGTACCGAGTCAGCAGGTCCAGCGCCGTATTGTTCATTTCGATCCTCTTCTTGTTCATTTCGATCCAGCTCCACGGTGCGGCCCAGCCCGGCCGCCATGACATCGATAACTTCGGCAGCGGCGAAGGCATCATCAACCGGCGGAGTCTTCGACGGCGTCCGCCGAGTCTCCGGTGCCGACTTCCGGTCGGGGCTGCCGATCGCCGACCGGGTGACCTCGCGCGAATTCGCGTGGGTCGAAGGCGTCGCACTGGAGGGTGCATCCTCAGGCGGCGAGGGAGGCCAGTAGCGGGCCTGGGGCGTTCAGGAAGACGTCCAAGCTCATCAGACGTCCGTTGTGCACGTGCCAGATGTGTAGCTCGCGGATATCGACGCCTTGACCGGTCCAGTGCGGGATGAGGTGGGCGTGTCCGACCACCACGATGCGGTCGCCGCCGTCGATGAATTCGTCGGGGCGGAAGGTCGCGTTCCCGGATCGGGCGACGCGGCCGAACATCTCGCGCACCCCGTCGCGGCCGTGGTAATCCCCGCGCCACGGGACCGCGTCGGACTGCCGTGAAACGAATCCGGGGTCCAGCAGTTCGACGAAGCGCTCCAGCTCGCCGGTCGCGAACGCATCGTAGGCGGTGTGGACGGCGGTCATATTGACGGTGCTCGACATTGGTCGGCTCCTCCCTGGGTGACGAGTGAACGATCCGATATTATCTGAACAGGAAGTAATTGATCAGGAAGAGATTGGAGAATCGGTGCAACCGGGAACAGATGCGGTCGATCAGGCCGTCGAGGCATGGCGGCGGGAGCGTCCCGATGTAGACATCACCCCTTTCGCCGTGGTAGCTCGCGTGACGCGCCTGGCGCGGATATGGAACAGCGAGATCGCGGAGTTCTTCGCCGAACACGATCTCGACCTGGGGGAGGCTGATGTCCTGACCACCCTCCGACGTGCCGGCGCGCCTTACGAACTGACTGCCGGGGCGCTGGTTCGCGCTTCGATGGTCACCTCCGGAGCCATCACCAAACGTATCGACCGGATGACGGCCAAGGGGCTTCTCACGCGAGTGCCGCCTACCACCGACCGGCGAACCGTTCTGATCCGGCTCTCGCCCCGCGGCAAGGAGGTCATCGACGATTTGTTTGCCGACCACATCGCCAACAATGCTCGCCTCCTGCAGCCTCTCGACCGGGCGCGCACCGAGCAGCTGGCAGACGCGCTCCGCACGCTGCTGCGCTTCCTCGGTGACACCTCGCTCACCTGAAGTCGCGGATGCGTGGGGGCCCAGGTGTTTCCGGCCTGATCCGCTGACCCGATGGTCGGTGGCAGGCGTGAGGACGTCACTGGATGCCGTGGCGTAGAAGACCGAGGCGTAGATTCGGCGTCAAGTCGATCGCGGGACAGTCGGCGGCACTGTCCGCGGGTCGGGTGGCTGGCTCTGCTGGATCCCGGCGAGAAGCCAGCCCAATCCTTGGTCGAAGTTGTCCCGCAGCGCCTTGGGGGTCGGCTGGTGTTCGGTGTTGTTTTCCGAGGGCAGGCCGCTGGTGAACGCGGCGAAGCCGATTGTGTAAACGATCAGGACGCGCAGAGCATCGGCCGCGGCGGGTTCGGGAACATCTGCTCGGCGCAGGACATCGATCGTGATGGCGCCGAGGCGCTGTGCGTTGGGGCCGCGCGCGCCCTGACGGCTCAAGTAGAGCGGTACCAGGTCGGAATGGGCCAAGAGCACGTTATAGGTCGAAGCCATGAGTTGATGCAGGCAGGCGGTGGGGTTTTCGATGTCGGATGCCGGCGAATCGACTGCGGCAAGCACGTCGTCGAGTAGATCGTCGATCAGTGCCGACTTGTTCGCGACGTGGCTGTAGAGGGCATTCGGGGTGACGTCGAGTCGCTTGGCCAAGGAGCGCATCGTCAAGGCCGACAAACCCTTCTCCGCCAAGACTTCCCGGGCCGCGCCGAGTACGGCCGCATGAGTGAGGCCGGCCCTGCGGCCGGGAGCGCGACTGCGATCCACCCGATTACTGTACAGTGCCCAATATGAATTGGACGTTGTACAGTTTGAGTATTACAGCATGAACGGCATTCCAGGGTTCGTCGAGCAGACGGTGTCGGTGAACGGCGCCGGCGTGCATGTGGTTCAGGGGGGTACCGGCCATCCGGTACTGCTGCTACACGGTTTTCCGCAAACTCATCTCGTGTGGCGGCATGTGGCGGTGTCGCTGGCCGAGGACTACCGAGTGGTGTGCGCGGACCTCCCGGGCTACGGCGCCAGCGACCCACCCGCCGGGGATGACAGCCCTGCGCATTACGCCAAGCGGGTCACCGCGGCGACGATGGTCGCTGTGATGCGCGAACTCGGCCACGAGCAGTTCAGCGTTATTGGGCACGACCGAGGCGCTCTGGTGGCGCTCCGGGCGGCGCTCGACCATCCAGATGTCATCGAGCATGTCGGTGTACTCGACGTGATTCCCACCGTTGACAACTGGGCTGCGCTCAACGGTGTCGGTGGGGTGTTCGCGTTCCATCTGTACCTCCTCGCCCAACCATCCGACCTCCCTGAGCGGATGATCGCCGCCGATCCGGACACGTTCTTCGGGCATTTCCTGGATACCTGGACAGCGTCGGCGGAGGCGATCCCCACCGGAATCCGGGACGTCTACCTGGCCGCGGTGCGCGCTCCGCAAGCGATCCATGCGATCTGTCAGGACTACCGTGCCAGCGCGTTCGTCGACGCAGAACACGACCGCAGGGACCGCGACGCCGACCGTCGGTTGACGATGCCCGTCTTGGCGATGTGGCAGGATCCGGGCGACACCATATTGCCCTTCGATCCTCAGCGGATATGGTCCGACTGGGCGCTTGACCTGCGCACCCATGTCCTGCCCTGCGGGCATTTCCTCCCCGAGGAATGTCCTGCCGAAGTCACCGCTGCCATTCGTGACCTCATCGGCAATTGAACCCTGGGCGCTCCTGTTCCGGTAATACAGTCGACGGAAAACTGGTGTCGAGTCTGCGGCTGCGGCCAGGTGCGCCGCTCCAGATGAGATCGTCGCTGCCGATGTCGTTTTCACCGCTGTAGTAGCGCCGCCGAGCTGATCGGAAACGCGCAGGCTTCCGCTCGAGTGGCCGACTCGGCAAATCGGGTAGCTCTGGTGGCAACGGAGGGCGGTTGCTGTGGACCGGTCGGGTTGGCTCGTCCCATTGATTACGGGCGATGTCGTCCGTGGGTGGGTGTCTCGCGTCTGTACTCGACGTTCGCGGAGTTTGGTCAGGACGGTGCCCTCTCGTCACGAGGCGACAGGGTAGCCGTTGATCACACTCGTGCTCGCCCGTGAGAATCCCGTCTGGGTATTCCGTGCCGACGCAGTGCAGCGAGGACAGTGGTGTGGTTGACGTTGAGATGGTTGCCGACGCGTGCCAGTGACCAGCCGAGTTTGTAGAGGTGGATGGCGGTGTCGATCTGGTTGGGGGACAGGCCGCGGGCGCGCATCGGTACCTGGTGTCGGTGGAGGATGTTGCTGACTGTGCGTCGTTCGATACCGAATCGGTCGGCCAGTTCGTACACGGTCGCTCCGGCCTGGTAGCCGGTGATCAGCTCCGCGACTTCCTCGGCGTCGAGTTGCCGGGCCCGCTGTGGTTTGGGTCGTTCCACCGGTGGCGGGGCCGGTGCTGTGATGTCGGGTAGCTTCTGGATCAGGTTTTCCAGGGTATCAGCCTGCGTTTCATCACTTCTACCTGCGGTTTCAGGATTGTAGTAAGGTCCCCCAAGGTCCACAATTTGGGTCGAAAAGTGGCTTTGAGCTGGGGATTTGCGTTGATACGCGCATGGAAGTAGCGCTCGCGCCTATTTGTATTTCCCCAGTTCAGTGGCTGTTTTAGGGTTCTAGTCCCCTAAGGTGTCTTGCGTTGCTCCTGGTGTTGATGAGGTCAGGAGTGGCTGGTGTTCAGTCGGCTGACTGCGGGGCTCTTGCTGTTGGTTGTCGGGGCCGGGTTCGTCCGTGGGTGTCGCGAGTGCGGATGCCGCGTTCGCGCAGACGGTTCAGGACAGTGGTCGGGTCGACGGCGAGGTGTCGGGCT
Organism: Nocardia donostiensis; assembly: GCF_002081715.1. Taxonomy (GTDB): domain Bacteria; phylum Actinomycetota; class Actinomycetes; order Mycobacteriales; family Mycobacteriaceae; genus Nocardia; species Nocardia donostiensis. The sequence continues at coordinate 8,658 of NZ_MUKP01000061.1, forward strand.
ACTTTGGCCAGGGACCAGCCCGGGGTGTAGAGGCCGATGGCTTGGTCGACTTGTTGGGGGGACAGGCCACGTCGTCGCATCGGGATGCTGTGCCGATGCAGTATCGCGCTGACGGTGCGGCGGTCGATGCCAAACCGATCGTCCAGGTCGTATGTCGTCGCGCCTGCCAGGTAGTCCTGGATCAACGTCTGGATTTGGTCTGGATCGAGTCGGCCTGCCCGCTGTTGTGGAGGATGGTCGGCGGGTATCGATGCCGGCAGTGAACTCTTGGCGCCGATCGCGGTGGGAGCGTCTTGGTTCCAAGGGTTGTCGGCCGTCTGCTGGCGCATGACGTCGATGAGTACTCTTGCGATCTTCCTGGCATCGGGCGGGTCACGGCGGACACCGTGCACACGGAGCTCGGCCCATTGAGTGGTGGTGTTGTTCGAGGCTGTCACACGACCATCCTCGGCCCGGACCATAAAGGCCATGATGTCTTATTCGGTGGCTCACCATTCACCATCAGTCCGACGTTGCCTCACAGCTGGTGGGCTGGTGTACGGAGTGACTGTTGGTGCCCCGGGTGTGCACCGCGACTTCGACATCGGTCAGCTGGTCAGCTCGTCTTCCCATCCGGCGAAGCGTGCACGCATCGCGGCGATCTTGTTCGCGTTGATTCCATAGGCGGTGAAGTCGCGGTCGGGGATCCTGCGTAGGAACGACAGGGATTCGGCGAACATAGTCGGGTCGAAGCCGGGGTTGTGCGGTGGCGATCGTGATCAGCTGCTTCTGTGAATAGCGCCCGCTGCCGAGTATTGCGTCGATGTCGAGGTAGTCTCGCGGTGCCCATCGGTTGAACAGGGCATCCATCTTGCCGGCTACCGCATCGTCGGGGTGCAGAACGGGCCCGACCTCGAGCAGCACCGGCGACTGCGACCGCCAGAACACGCCGAGGTCGACTTTGGCTGCGTAGCCGTCCGGATAGGTGACCGTGAGCTGCACCAGATCCGGGGACCGGCGAACAACCGTGACCGAGTGCCCGGCGGACTCGAACGCAGCGATCACGTCATCGGCCACCTCGCCGGGAGTTCCGCGAACATCGGAGAACAGGTCGACATCCTCCGATGGCCGTGTGCCCATCCCGTGTAGCACTACTGCGTGTCCGCCGCCGAGGACGAACCCCCGGCGGCCGACGGTCTGCAATGCGATCCGAGCCAGTTCGTGCTGCCGCGGATCCATCAGGCAGCAGCCCGAAGCTGCGGAAAGATCCTCTCCCACAGCGCGCGCACCGGCCGAGCCGGTAGAATTTGCGGCCAGATCATCACCAATAGGCGGCCGTTGACCAGTTCCCGCAGATTCTTCGCAGTGCCCTCGTCCAGCACGATCTTGTAGACGGCTGCGCGGTCGTAGTCGTCGTCCAGGTCGAATTCTCGGCGGCCGCTCCAAGCCAGCTCGATCGGCAGCCGGAGTACCCGTGTTCCGGCCCCCGCAGTTCACTCAGCGAGTCGACGACCTCATATGGTCTGACCTCGCTGAAGCTGAACGGGGTATCGCTTCGACTGGACATGTCCACAGTCTGCCGCAGTCCTTCGCCGCGTGTAAACCTGCCACCGGCGAGGTCCGAACTGTTCGCATGCTCCCTGCGGCGGTCGGGGTGGTGGGCACCAGGTGAGGGCGCGGCGGTTATGGCGCGCCTGGCAACGATCGGAGCGGACGGGCCGACCGCTGATCTGTTCGGCGAGGAAGGCCCATTGCCTTGGTGAGAGAGCGGGCCTTGGCACCGTGATCGGGCGCCACCGCCTGCTCGCCGGCCAGACGCCGACGACCGGCCCAGAGACCATGCCTGGTGGGCTATATCGGTGGTGTGATGCCGAGAATGCTGAGAAAGGCTTGGGTCGCCGGTGTGCGGTCGAAGCGGCTCCAGATGACGTGCTCGACCCGGGCCGGCGCATCGGAGACGTCGATCGTGGCGACGCCGGTGAGTTGGGGTGCGTATGCGGCGGGGAGCAAGGCCACAGCGAGGCCCGGCCCGACCAGTCGAGCGATGTAGTCCGCGGTGGTCACTTCGAAGGCGACGTCACGGTCGAGACCGGCGGCGGCGAAGGCTTGATCGGATTGGATGCGGCCGGCGGTGCCGGCCGGAAGGTCGACGAATACTTCGGTGGAAAGCCTGTGCAGGTCGACCGTGGGTTTCGCAGCGAGTGGGTGGTTCGGCGCGACCACGGCGACGAGCCGGTCACGGGCCAGTTCGCGGGCGGCGACCCCCTGCGGTTGCGCTGTGGTCGGCAGCCCGAGGAAGGCCACGTCGAGAGCGCCTTCCTTGACCTGGTCGGCAAGATCGTCACTGGCGCCGACCCGCAAGCTGATGCGCACCTGCGGGTATCGCCGGCGGAACTCACGTAGCGCGTCCGGGACATCGACTGCGGCCACAGTCGGGATCAAGCCGACGGCGAGCCGGCCGCGTATCTCGCCGACGGCAGCAGCGACCTCAGCGGCTGCACGTTCGGCGGCGTCCAGGCATTGACGTGCGGCTGGGAGGAACGCGGCACCTGCTGAGGTCAGTCGCACACGGCGGCTGGTGCGCTCGAAAAGTTTCGCGCCGAGCTCCCGTTCCAGGCGCGCGATCTGGTGGCTGAGGGCGGACTGGACGACCAGGCATCGTTCGGCGGCCCGGGTGAAGCTGTTCGTCTCGGCGACGGCGAGGACGTAGCGCATCTGCTGGAGCTCCATGGATCAATCTTGTATTGCGATTGATGGAGTGACAAGCATGTGTTGGACTCACTGATTCTTGTCCGTTGAGATTGCAGGTATGACAAGAACTGCAGCACAGCAGGTTTCCGGCAGGGCGGGCGGTGACGCGGCCCGCGGAAACCTGCCTCGGGCCGCGCTGACGGCATTCGCTCCGGCAGTCTGGGGCACCACCTATGTCGTCACCACCGAGCTTCTGCCGCCGGGGCATCCCTTGTTCGCGGGACTCCTCCGGGCATTGCCGGCGGGGCTGATCGTGCTGGCGATCACCCGGTTGCTGCCGTATGACCGGTGGTGGTGGAAGGCCGCGGTACTCGGTGTACTGAACATCGGGCTGCTCAATGCGCTGCTGTTCATCGCGGCCGAGCGTCTACCGGGCGGCGTCGCCGCAACCCTCGCGGCGGCTCAGCCGCTGATCGTCGCGCTTCTGGCGGTGGCTGTCCTGCATGAGCGTGCCTCGGCCTGGCGTCTCGCGTGGGGAGCGATCGGTGTGGTCGGCGTCGGCTTGGTGGTAATCGGTCCGGCCGCGGCGCTCGACTTTGTCGGGGTAGCGGCAGGCTTGGGGAGTGCGGCCTCGATGGCGCTCGGGTTGACCCTCACCAAACGCTGGGGGCGTCCGGCCGAGGCCGGTCCGGTCACATTCGCCGGCTGGCAGCTCGCCGCAGGAGGCATATTCCTCCTGCCCCTCACCGTTGTTTTCGAGGGGCCGCCGCCCGCGATCGATTGGGTCGCCGCCCTCGGCTACCTGTGGCTCGGACTGGCCGGCGGTCTGATCGCCTATGTGCTGTGGTTCCGCGGTATCACCACCCTTCCGGTGACCTCCGTCGCAGTACTCGTCCTGCTTTCGCCGCTGGTCGCCGCCGTTCTCGGCGCCGTCCTGCTCGGCCAGACCCTCGGCCCGATCCAACTCGTGGGGTTTGTGGTTTCGCTCGCTGCGATCGTCGCGGGGCAACTTCCCGCACCCACCCGCACCTCGGTTTCGACACCCACACCCGAAAAGGCACATCGATGACAAATCCCGTGAACCAGAAGACCATCCTTGTCACAGGCGCGACCGGCGGCCAGGGCGGCGCCGTCGCCCGCAGCCTCCTCGGTAACGGCTGGACGGTGCACGCCCTCGTCCGCAACCCGGGCAAGCAGGAGGCCAAGGACCTCGCGGCGCTCGGCGCGAACCTCGCCATCGGCGATCTCGACGACCGGGAATCGCTGCACGCGGCGTCGCGAGGCATGCATGGTGTGTTCAGCGTGCAACCCGCCGATTTCACCGACCCACGTCCCGAAATCGAAGTGCAGCAAGGCAAGAACGTCGCCGATGCAGCCATGGCCGCGGGCGTGGCACACCTGGTCTACAGCTCGGTCGGCGCCGCCCAGCGCGCCTCCGGAGTCGCACATTTCGAGACCAAGGCAGAAATCGAGGCGCACATCGATGCGCTCGGCGTGCCCGCAACCGTGCTGAGGCCGGTGTTCTTCATGGAGAACTGGTCGTACCTGATCCAGGATGCCGCCGAGGGCGAACGAGTCGGGTCACTCGCGCTGGACTCCGACACCTCGCTGCAGATGATCGCGCTGGCAGACATCGGCCGGATCGCGGCGGACGTGTTCGACAACCGTGCCGAGTTCCTCGGCAGGCAGATCGAGATCGCCGGCGACGAGCTGACCGTCCGGCAGATCGCGGAAGTATTGAGCGAGGTCGACGGCCTCACGACACGATTCGAGCGGAAGCCGAGCGAGGAACTGCGGGCCGAGGCCGAGGAGCTGGCGAAGATGTTCGACTGGCTCAACGACGAGGGGTACCGGGCCGATATCGGGCTGCTCCGCCGCCGTTACCCGCAGTTGTCGACCTTCGAGGCGTGGCTGAAGGCGGCCCGGCAGCGATGATGCGACTCCTCGGAATTGTGGTCTCGCTCATCTGCTTCGGCGCCATGGTGCCGGTATCCGCGCATCGGGCAGCCGCGGATCTTCCCGTGTTTCCCACAACCATTGATCTTCCGGCCGGTTTCCGGCCGGAGGGTATCGAGATCGGGTTACGCCCGGTGGCCTACCTCGGCTCGGCGGCAGACGGCTCCATCTACCGTGCTGACCTGGTCACCGGGCAGGGCAGCATCCTCAGCCCGGGTTCAGGCACACCGTCGCTCGGACTCCGGCTCGACCACCGCAGCCGACTCTTCGTCGCTGGCGGGACCGGCGGCGATGCCCGGGTCGTGGACGCCCGCACAGGTGTGGTGCTCGCGAACTACCGGCTCGGAACGCCCCGGGACACGTTCGTCAACGACGTCGTGCTGACGTCGGCCGGCGCCTGGTTCACCGACTCACGCATGCCCGTGCTGTATCACCTGCCCCTCGGTGCTGATGGTGCGTTGCCCCCTCCGGAAGAGGTTGTCCGGCTACCGCTGACCGGCGACCTCGAGTACGTGCCCGAAGCGATCAACGCCAACGGGATCGTGCTCACGCCCGACGGCACCGGCCTGATCATCGTGCAGTCGGCGACCGGGCAGCTGTTCCACGTCGACCCCACAACAGGCGAGACCCGGAAGGTCGATCTCGGCGACGAGGAGGTACCACATGGCGACGGCCTGCTGTTGAACGGTGACACACTGCTTGTCGTCCAGAACCGGAGCAACACGATCGCGGTGATCGTATTGGACCCCGGAGGGGCCAGCGGCACGGTGCGGCGGCGCATCACCGACCCGCGCTTCGATGTCCCGACCACCGTCGCGGTGTTCGGGCCGCGCCTGTACCTGCCGAACGCTCGCTATGACACGCCGCCGTCGCCGGCCACGCGGTACACCGCAGTCGCAGTCGACCGACCCCACTGAGCGGCGGCGAGGACACCGAGCAAGGTCCGCTGGTAGCGCCGCTGATCTTGAAGGTGTAGCCGTCGGTCCATACAGACATGCCGGCGCCATAGGCTTTGACCTGGCCCGCGCAGTACTTGTAGTCGCCCCGATCTGCATACTTGATGTGGGCCAAGCGGTGCAACCGTCTCGAACCGGCACGGTGGATCGTTGGGCAGCGCAACGACGATTCGACGCCATCTGCTACCGGGGTGCCTCGCTACAGCTTCGGCAGCTTCGGCGATTTCCGCTGCGACTGCCTGGGGCCGGTAGCGGGAAGCGCCATCTCCGGCACCAGCCTCCGGAGGTCGCGGCCGTTGGGTTATGCGCGTGCCCGCCCGCGCGGATCCCGCGTGGGTATTCCGCGTCGCCGGAATGCGGCCAGAACGGTGGTGTGGTTGACGTCGAGATGGTTGCCGACGCGGGCGAGTGACCAGCCGAGCTTGTAGAGATGGATAGCGTTGTCGACCTGGCCGGGGGACAGGCCGCGGCGGCGCATCGGTACCCCGTGCCGGTGGAGGATACTGCTGACCGTGCGTCGTTCGATACCGAATCGGGCGGCCAGTTCATACACGGTTGCTCCGGCCTGGTAGCCGGTGATCAGCTCCGCGACTCGGTTGGCGTCGAGTTGCCGTGCCCGCTGTGGTTTGGATCGCTCCATGGGTGGCGGTGCTGGTGTTGTGGTGTCGGGTAGCTTCTGGATCAGGATTTCCAGGGCTATTGCCCGCGTTTCGGGGCTTCTACCTGCGTTTTCAGGGTTGTAGTAAGGTCCCCCAAGGTCCACCAGGGTTTATGCCCGTTTGATATGCCCGATTTGACCGGTTTTACGACACTTTTCGACGACAGTGACCCTCGCACCGAAATCCCGGTATGAGGGTCCTTTTCTTGTTGGTGTGGTGGTCACCGGGCTGGGGCCGAGCCGCTCCTCTCGACGACACATCCTCCCGTGCTGTGTGACCAGAGTCGCATCGATGGCGTAAAGGTGGGTTGCGCCTCGCGGTCCGCTCGGCGGCCACGAAAACATCAGGACCCTGGTGATGAGGGGTAGGTGGTCGTCGTGCTGTTCGAAGCTGCCGACCGGCAGGACCGCGACCGAGGCGCCCACGGGCAGCCGGACGGACGCCCATCAGCGCTCACCTGAAGCCCCCGTGTCCATGATGATCTCGCCGTTCAGTCGGCGTTTCGGTAGGTGGTGAGTGTCTGCTTGACGGCGTCGGTGACGGGGTTCTTCGGTGTGTGGGGTCCAGGTGTAGGCGTCGTGTGTTCGGTGAGCCGGACGGGTTCGGGGGCGGCGCATTGGACGGTGAAGTTGAATTGGCGGCTGTGTTTTCCGTTGCCGGAGCGGTAGTCGAAGTTGTCGATGTAGCGGCCGATGCCGGTGACCTGGAGGCCGGTCTCTTCGGTGACTTCGCGGGTGAGGGCTTGGTCGAGGGTTTCTCCGGGTTCGACTTTGCCGCTGGGCAGTTCCCAGATGCTGCCCATGAAGTCGTTGCCGGGTCGGCGATGTGGTTGCGGCCGGTGACCCTGTCCCGACAGGCTGTCCGGCGCGTTCAGCAACCAGAACGCGGCCACCACCCGCCGCGGTGCGGCCGACAATCCGAACAAACGCCACAGGGCACTCCCTGATCGGGCGTCGTCCGAGTGTGGCAGGTCGCCGGTCAGCTTACGTCGCGGGCACGGCATCAGGCCGATTACCCGCCGGCGCCGGGCCATCTGCGGAACGGTTTGGTCCCGGCACTCGGCGACAGCTGAGGCCACACCGGTCGCCGTATCTGTTACACGGTCCGGCGTTCAGGTAATGGCCGCGAGGACAGCTCGCCCGGCCGCGGGGTCGCCGACCGCGATGCGAGCACTGCCGTCGGGATAACGCTTCGCGACGATACCGGCTCGACGCAGCGCTGCCGCCTTCCCCGGCCCAGGGAGATAGAGGAAGTTGGCGTGACTGTGGGGTACCGCGACACCGACCGGTATGCAAGCGATCGCGTTCGGCGCCGATATGGCGAATTCTGGCTTCCAATTCGGTGGTGGCGGCGTATGAGGCCGCGACGGCAGCGGTCGCGGTCACCGAGACGCCGAAGGGGAGTTGGAGCCTATGGATCCGAGCGATCCGGTCGGGGTGGCCGAAGGTGTAGCCGATACGGAGTCCGGCCAGGCTGTACGCTTTGGAGAAAGTACGGAGGAACAGCAGGTTCGGGTGCTGTCGCAGGAGTACGGCGTGATCGAGACGATCTGCGGGAGCCAGGAATTCACCATATGCCTCATCGAGGACAACTGTCGTGTGGCTCGGGATGAGGTCGAGAAACGCGATCAGCTCGGCTGCCGGGATCACGGTGCCGGTCGGGTTGTGTGGTCTGCACAGCACTACCAGTGCCGTGCGGGCGGTGAGTGCCCGGAGCGTTGCCCGTAGATCGCACCCGCCTGCGTGATCGAGGGACACGGGTACAAAGGTCAGTCTGGCCATCTCGGCCATGATCGGATAGCCGTCGAAGGTCGGGACGGCGGTTACGAGCTCCGAGCCGGGGGCGGTCAGTGCGCGGATGATCTGCATGGTGCTCCGGTGGCCCCGGAGCCGACGACCACTTGCTCGGGATATCCCGAGGTGCCCGGCGATCAGTTTCGGAAGCTGCCGCGGAAGGAACTCCGGGTAACGGTTCGCCCGCGTGAGTGCCGCGTTGACTGCCCCGACCACGGAGGGAAGCGGCGGAAACGGATTCTCGCTCAGGCTGAGATCGAAGCGTGGGAGAGGGTGGATAGGGCAGGGTGTGGGGTGGGATTCCTCCGGCAGGGGATTTCTCACCGGGCAGCTCCGCAACGTAATGCGGCCGCGGCGGCGAAGCCACCCGCGTGCGCGAACGGCGACAGCAGCACGACGGAGCTGTTGCGGAGTCGACCTGCTCGGTTCTCCACATCCAGCGCGATGGGGAGGGCGACGGCGAAATGATCACCGAATCGGTCGAAGGTGTCGAGATGACGCTGCTCGGGCAGATCCAGCGCCTCGCGCCAGTTGCGGAGGAACAGCTGGTTGGGCCGGTTGGTGACAAGGGTGCCGATATCGCGGCAATTCACGCCGATCCGCTCGCACACTGCCTGAGCGACCTCCGGGACCAACCGGATGCCATGGGCGAACCCTTTGGGGAATTTGGACTCGGTGAACTTCACGCACGGCTGCCCGTCGCCGGGTTTCCCAGTACTTGCGGTCGCCATTGGTGGAGACTCCCATATCTTTCCGACGCGGGGGAGGGGGAGTTGCCCAGGAGCGCCTGGTTATTTCCCAGATCACGTTCACTACAGGGCTTTTCATAATACAAAGGCCACGCCGGCAGGACCACGAGGATCGCGAACTGCTGGCTATCTCTGGGCCACAACAGGGTTGCCGTACCGCAACACCTGGGTGGTCGTAATCACACGTGCCAGTCCGTCGGGCACACCTTCGACATGGTCGATGCGGACACAGTAGCGGGCGATCGAGCCGAACAGGCCATTGACAAACAGGCGCAGCGCATCGAAGGAGCCCGATCCACCGCTGGTGTCCTGAAAAGCACCGTGTCCCTTCCCGTAAGGCCGGTGGTCGACCAATGGGAGCCAGACCGGTATACACGCGGCAGAGGACCAGGCGAGTCCCGCAACGAGTTTCATGACGTCGCCGCCAGGCATCGCGGCGACGGCACCGATTCCACCGGTGGTGCGTGCACAGCCGTCGGCCATTGCCGCAGTGGAGGATTCGCGTTCGTCGATCACACGGTGATCTCGGAGCCGACGAGGGCGCGCGCCCGTAGAGGTCCTCGATATCGACACCGTCCACGCCGAACACATGTCGCACGCCCGCCGTTGCCAGCGCTCGTACCAAGCACTCCACCACTCTGTCCGGCATGGAACCCTCTCCTCGGCAACGGTCGGCGAAACCGGCCGGTGCCGCATACGTCGATCTCCGACCTGGATGGGAGCGTCAACAGCTGGCAGGGAGACGATGCAGCAAACTTCGGTGTGATCCGGCCGAGGCCGGCGTGTCGGCGTTGCCAGTCGTGGAAGCTCTCGGGACTTCCAACCGGGCGCGCTACAGGCGCTCGGGACAGACGACCATCGACTCGACGGACACGAGTACAGGCACATCGTAGGGCGGTGGCTGTACACTTTTTCGAAGGTAGCTCGGGCTGACGAACGAGGCGGCAGGATAACGATGATCGCGGTTCGCAGTGCCCGTAGGGCGTCCGCCGCAGTGGTGGACCGGGCGTTCCGGGCGCTTGCGCCTCGCTCCCCCGATACGCAAATGCTTGTCGGTGCGGTCCTTCACGTGGACGGTCGAGCTCCAGAACTGAGCATACTTCGGGACCACATTGCCGCCCGGCTACCCGCACTGCCCGCCCTGACTTCGTATCTGCCCCGTGGCGCCACCCGCTGGACCGCTTCCTACCCGGATCTCGCGGTGCACGTGGTAGAGCGTGCGGCGCCCGGGGAGCAAGAGAATCTGGAAAGCGTCGTCGCCGAGCTGACCAGGACCGAATTACCTGACGATGCCCCGCATTGGCGACTGTGGCTGCTCCACGGCCACGCCCCACAGCAGTATGCCCTGCTGTACCTGGCCCACCACTACCTGCAGGACGCCGGGGGTCTCCTGCACACAGTGGAGTCGCTGTTCGGCCCGGAGATCTCCGCGGAGGCGTCCTCAGCGGTGTATCACGGCTTCACCCGGCGTCTTCCCGCAGCGTCGGACTATGGGCGTTGTCTTACAATGTCCGTCCGCAACGTTCGGCAAGCGAGAAAGTGGAGTGTGCCGCACTACCGGACAACACCCGATCGTACGCTCCACTGGATCCCGAATCCCGGCAATGGCAGCAGCGGCCTTGGACCGATGTACGAGACTTGGGTCTCCGGATCGCCACTCGGGTGCTCGACGCCGGTTCCGGTCCGCGACAACCGGTCGGTCTCGTAGGTGAGACAACCGCGGAGGTTGTTGCCGCGGTCTTCGGTTGCTGGGCAGCAGGCAGACCGATATCGATCATGCCGATGCCGGTGCGGGGCAGTGATCAACGGCTATGGTCGGAATCGACGATGCGGCGGTTGCGCGCCCTCGGTTGCGGTATGGTTCTCGCCCACGGACCGGTGCTCGAATTACTCCGCGGTACCGCCGGTCATCTGCCGGTGCACGACCTCGCCCAGGTCGCCGGCTGGCGGTGGGACTCCGCGGCATCCCTGGTTCGGGTCCCGCCGGACAGTCCCGCGGTATTACAGGGTACGGCCGGCTCCACGGGCACTCCCCGAACGGCGGTTCTCTCGCATAACGCCGTGCTCAACCACTTCTGGGGTCTGTATGACCGGACCCGCGCCGGCAGCGATGACGTGTTGTGTTCCTGGCTTCCGATGTATCACGACATGGGGCTGATGCTTACCGTCTCTGGCATGGCCGCAGGCCTCGCGACATGGCTCGCACCGACCAAGCGCGTTCGCCAGGATGCCCCTCGAGTGGTTGAACTGGCTCAGTGCGAGTTCGGCGACTGTGACCGCTGCCCCGGATTTCGCATACAACCTGATCGGACGATACGCCCGGCGAACGGAGAATGTCGCACTCGGAGCGCTGCGCTACATGATCAACGGCGGCGAGCCGGTCGATTGCGACGGCATGATGCGCTTCGCCGGCCAGCTGCAGCGATTCGGTCTGGCACCGGATGCACCCGCACCCGCCTACGGGCTGGCCGAAGCAACGTGCGCGGTGACCGCACCGGACCCAGGGCTGGGCGTCCGCATAGATGAAGCCGCGATAGCCGAGAACGGCGCCACCACGACGCTCCGCCGACATGCACTGCTCGGGAGGCCGCTGGGCGGCATGGAGGTACGCATCGCCGAGCCGCCCATGAAAGTGCCCGTGGTCACCGGTCGCGATATCGGGCTGGTGGAGATACGTGGCCATTCGATCTTCAGTGGGTATATGGACGATGGTGCTACGGTCGGCACCGCAGACTGGACCCCGACCGGGGATATCGGCTACTTGTTGGGCGAGGAGCTGGTGGTGTGCGGGCGGTCCAAAGAAGTCATCACCGTCGCGGGGCACAATGTTTCTCCCCACGACGTAGAGCGGGTCGCCG
>NZ_MUKP01000062.1 GCF_002081715.1 Nocardia donostiensis
CCCTACGGCTGGACCGAGGCCGTTTCCGAGCGTTACCGCTCGATGATTTCCGAAGACGGTTTTCCCGCGCGCATCGTGCGGATGGACCGTGGTGAATGCGATGTCGCGACGCCTGCCGGGCCCGCGCGGGCGCGGTGCCCGCGGTCGGACTCCGAGGTCAGCGGGCTGTGCACCGGTGACTGGGTGGTGGTCGACGAGGAGTGGCAGGTGCGCAGGCTGCTGCCGCGGTGGTCGGCGATCCTACGTTCGAGCGCCTCGCGCACTTCGCAGGGGCAGGTGCTCGCCGCCAATGTGGACACCGTGCTGCTCTGCATCGCGGCCGACGGTGATGTCGACCTGGCGCGGATCGAACGAATGCTCGCCTTGGCGTGGGAGAGCAATGCGCAACCGGTGGTTGTTCTCACCAAAACCGATGCGGCCGAGTATCTGCCGATGGACGAGGTGCGGGCGGTCGCGCCGGGCGCGCCGGTACTCGCGGTGAGCGCTACCGCCGGTATCGGGATCGACGTGCTGACTGCGGTGCTCGACGGGACGGTCGCGCTGATCGGGTCGTCAGGCGCGGGCAAGTCGACGCTGGCCAACACCTTGCTCGGCGAAGAAGTGTTCGCCACCGACGCCGTTCGCGTCACGGACAAGAAGGGCAGGCATACGACCGTGCATCGAGAGTTACGGCCGCTGCCCGGTGGCGGCACCCTCATTGATACGCCCGGCCTGCGTGGAGTAGGGCTGTGGGATGCCGCGGACGGACTCGAGAAAACCTTCAGCGATCTCGAATCGATCGCAGCAACTTGCCGTTTCCGCGACTGCGCGCACAACGACGAACCGGGTTGCGCGGTGCGGGCAGCGATCGACAGTGGGGAGCTGACTCAGCGCAGGCTCGACAGCTACCGCAAACTGGCCCGGGAAAACGAATGGCAGGCGGCGCGTACCGATAAACGGCTCCAAGCGGAGCGGGATCGGTTCTGGCGCAGTGTAAGCAAACAGCAGCGCAGGCACTATCGCGAACGCGACAACCGCCGCTGAGGTGGGCGGCGCGGGCCGGGTCGGAGTGGGTCGCCGAGACCTGGTCGCGGATCTGCAATGGGGTGGCGTCAGCCGACCTCGACCTGATCGGGGCGTCGGGAACACCGGCGCCCCGATCTACCGCCCTCTATGCAACTGGGTGCATATTTTCCGGGTTTACGCTTGGTGTCGAGATGCCGATCGCCGCCGGTGCCGAATACCGCGCGGCCGAGACGACAGGAGCAGCACATGACGAACCCCGGGACCAAGCCGCTGGCCGGTAGAACGGTGATCATGTCGGGCGGTAGCCGTGGCATCGGTCTGGAAATCGCCAAACGGGCCGCCGCCGACGGCGCGAACATCACCCTCATCGCCAAAACCGATCAGCCGCACCCCAAACTGCCCGGCACCATCCACACCGCTGCCGCCGAACTCGAAGCAGCAGGCGGCGTGGTGCTGCCATTCGTCGGCGATGTCCGCATCGATAACTCCGTCGCCGAAGCAGTGCGGCTGACCGTGGAACGGTTCGGCGGCATCGATATCGTGGTCAACAACGCCTCCGCCATCGACCTGTCCCCCACCGAGGACCTGTCGATGAAGAAATACGACCTGATGCAGGACATCAACTGCCGCGGCAGTTTCCTGCTGTCGAAGCTGTCCATCCCGGCGCTACGCGAATCCGCAGCTGCCGGCCGCAACCCGCATATCCTCACCCTGTCGCCGCCGCTGAACCTGGACCCGAAATGGGCCGGTTCCTCGCTCGGCTACACCATCGCCAAATACGGCATGTCGCTGACCACCCTCGGCCTGGCCGAGGAGTTGAAGAAGTACAGCATCGGCGTGAACTCGCTGTGGCCGCGCACCACCATCGCCACCGCGGCAGTGCGCAACCTGCTCGGCGGGGAGGAAATGGTGGCCACCTCACGCACCCCGGACATCTACGCCGATGCCGCCTACCTGGTGCTCACTTCACCGGCCGCGGAGACGACCGGCAACTTCTTCATCGACGACGACGTACTGGCCGCGCACGGCATCACCGACCTGGACAAGTACCGGGTGACCCCGGGCGACGGCCCGCTCACCACCGATCTGTTCCTCTGATCGGTACGGCGGACGCCACGACAACAGCGCGTTGGCGTCCGCCGTCGGCTCGGAGCCGGCACGCCGAGCCTTTCCGACGAGCGAGGTGCGGGTCAGTGGATCAACTTCAGCCCGACCACACCGCCGACGATCATGGTCAGGAACGCCACCTTCAATACGGCTACGCTTTCTTCCCCGGTGGCCATCGCGTACACCACGGTGAGCACTGCACCGATCCCCACCCACACCGCATACGAGGTGCCCACCGGCAGCTCCCGCATCGCATAGGCCAGTCCCGCCATGCTCATCGCCAGCGCAACGAAGAAGAGCACCGACGGCCCCAACCGGGTGAACCCTTCCGATTTGCCCAGTGCGGTCGCCCAGACCGACTCCAGAACGCCCGAAAGCACCAGAACGAGCCACGACATCACAGCCTCCTGCGGGCCGTCTTGTCGCACACCGGGTACGGCACCCCTCGTCCGGAAGCCGCCTTGTCGGGGCTCCGTTCCAAGGTCTCACACCCGCTACCGGCTGGCAACCAACCTGCACACGCTCACAAACAGCTTTCCGTGCGCCGATATCGGTTCAGCCGCGGTCGATGCCGTACAGCCGCTCCCAGTTGGCGCGGCTGGTGAGATCCGGCACAGCCGCGCGGTACTGCTCCTGCAACGTGGGCAATTCCTGGCGCAGCCTGCGCAGCACCCGGAAGGTGCGCAGCAGCAGCTTGCGGGCGGTCGCCTTGTCCCGGCGGCGGACCCGGACCCCGGACTGGGAGGCATCGGTCACCACGACATGGTCGAACAGCGAGACATGCCACCAGTGCGCATCCTCGCGGGTGACGCCGATCAGGCCGTGCTGAGTCCGGCCGGTCCACTGAGCAATGGCCCGTTTGATCAGCACCGCGGTCAGCCTGCTCGGCTCGCCTCCCGCGCGGCGCACACGAATATGCGCGGACGGTACCGGGGGATTCGCAGCAGGATGTTTGATCGTTTCCGGGTAATCGGCGCGCGTGGAACGCGCCCGCGCCAATGCCTCGATACCGCCGTCACGCAAAATCTGCGGCCCACGCAGGAAGTCCTCGATTCCCTGCAGAGTGGTATGCACGAGCCCGTATTGCATAGCAACAAGGTGTTCGGCGAGATTGCGGAACAGTTGCTTGGTAATAGCTCTACCGTCGAGGTCGGTGTGCAACGCGCCGACGATCAGGGAATTGCGGGTGCTGAAATAACGCGCCCAATCGTCGAAATCCTTCCAGTAGAAATCGGCGTGCCATACCGCGGCATTCGGCAGCGTCACCGTCACGAAGCCGTGTTCCCGGGCGCGAACACCGTACTCGACGTCGTCCCACTGGAAGAAGATCGGGAGCGGCAAACCGATCTTCGCGACCACCTCGGCCGGGATCAGGCAGGTCCACCAGGCGTTGTAGCCTGCGTCGACGCGCCGCTCCTGATTGCGTTTGAGCATGCTGGTATTGCGCAGCGCCTTCGGCACCCGCTGGCCGTGGCTGAGCTTGTGCAGATGCACCTCCTCGGCGCCGACATTGAGATAGTCGGGGTTGAGCAGATACAGCATCTGCGCGCCAACCAGGGTCGGTTCCACGGTGAGGTTGGCGAAGGCGTTGAGCCGCAGCACCGTCTCGGGTTCGCAGAGGATGTCGTCGTCCATCAGGATGACGTCGGCGTGCTCGTTGGCGGCAGATACCTCGTACAGCCCGCGGGTGAAACCGCCCGCCCCCCCGAGGTTCGGCTGCCGGATATAGCGCAGCTTGTCGCCGAACGCGGGCCGTGTCTGCTGGTACAGCGGACGATCCTGCACCAGGTCGGTGCCCTGGTCGACGACATACACCGCGTCGATGACATCCAGCACAGCCGGATCCGAGGCCAGGGCTGCCACAGTGTGCGCGCAGTCCTCGGCCCGGTTGAACGTGCAGATGGCGATGGCCACCGGGCGCACCCGCTCGGGGGCGCTCGTAGTCCAGGTCAGATCCGAGATCGCCAGTTCGCCGCCGACCGCATCGAACTCCAGCCACAGCGCGCCGCCGTCGACGTACTGGTCCAGCGGGGCGGTGAGCGTCAGCGGCCCGCTGCCGTTCACATCGGCGGATCCGATGATGCGCCGGTGACCCGCGATATCGGAGGCGACGATCCTGACTCGCGCCTTCTTCGCGATATCGAGCACCATCGACGCCGTGACCTCGGTGACGGTGGTCCAGCGCTGCCAGTAGCTGGCCGCGAACCGGCCGAAGTAGGTGTTGGTGTGCGCGGTCGCACCCTTGTCCAAACGGATACTCAGCCGTTCCCTGGTCGATTTGCCCTTCACGACCGCGTACAGCTCGTCGTTCACCTTCGCCGACGGGCCGGTGAAGATACCGCGCTGCAGCACCAGCCGGTCCGGCGCTCTACGGTCCGAGCGCAGCGCCTCCGGCGCGCCCGACGAGCGATCGTTCGTTTCGGTAACGGCCTGGGTAGCCGACTGGTCCATGAAGTCCTCGAAATTCCTCATTGTTCCGACGGGACAGACACGCCCCTGAATACCGTTCGCGGCGGGAGCGAGGATATCAATCAGCCACGCCGTGCGCCCGTTCGGCAACTTTACGAGCGGGCCCGTCGGTGAATACGAACTTGTCATAGGCCCAATAGCGGAACAACACCGCGACGATCTGGCCGATCAGCGTGCCCGAGATGTTGTCCGACAGCGGACTGGACAGATCCAGCACGTAACGGGAAAAACCGAGGCACCCCAGCTGCAAGGCGATCGCGACTACATTGAAGGCCGCATACAGCAGATACTCCCGGCCCGGATTGCCAGACTGTTTATGCGAGAAGGTCCACCATTTGTTGCCGAAGTAGGTGACCACCGTGGCGACGCCGATCGCGATGATCTTGGCTGCCAGCGGCGCATTATACAGAACACCCTCGCCGCCCCAGAAGACGAGCAGGTTATAGGTACCCGCATCGACCACGAAACCGATCGCACCGACCACGAGGAAGGCCCCGCCCCGCCGCAGCGCGGTGAACACCTTTCCGGACAGCGACCGGTCCTGCGGGCCGGGTTCGGCCGGGGTTGCAGAACCGGTCGAGACGCCGGACTCGGCCGGGGCAGGCGAAGACTCACTGCTTGGCACGGGCCGACGGTACCTCAGCCACCTCGACCGGTCGCCGCGGCGCAGACCCTGTAATCTCCCGGTGTTCCCTTTCCAGCCGACATCGAGGACTGACCCGGGTGGACTCCACCGAGCTTCGTATTGCCGCCGTGGTCCCTTGCCACAACGAAGAGGCTTCGGTCGCCAAGGTCGTCAACGACCTGCAGGCCGCCGTGCCGGGAATCGTTGTCTACGTTTACGACAACCTGAGCACCGACGCGACCGCCGAACGGGCGCGGGAGGCGGGCGCGATCGTGCGCACCGAGCATGCGAAGGGCAAGGGCAACGTGGTGCGCCGTGCCTTCGCCGATATCGAAGCCGACGTGTACCTGATGATCGACGGCGACGACACGTACGAGGCATCGGCCGCGCCGCTGATGATCAAAACGCTGCTCGACGGGCCGTACGATCATGTGCTTGGCGTTCGGAAGCAGAACGAGGGCGCTTCGGCGTACCGGGCGGGTCACGAGACCGGCAACAAGGTGCTCAACGGCGTGGTCGGCAAAGTGTTCGGCGAGAACGTCGAAGATATGCTCAGCGGCTTCCGGGTGTTCTCGCGCCGCTTCGTCAAAAGTTTCCCCGCGGTCTCGCGCGAGTTCGAGATCGAAACCGAGCTCACCGTGCATTCGCTGCATCTGCGGGTGCCGCAGACCGCGGTGCCGGTCGGCTTCCGGGATCGTCCCGCGGGCAGCGAAAGCAAACTGCGCACCTACCACGACGGGTTCAAGATCCTGGCCCTGATCATCGGCCTGGCCCGGCATGAACGGCCGGTCGCCTTCTACGGGCTGTTCGGCACGCTGAGCTGGATTCTGGCGGTGGTGCTGACGGTGCCGATCGTGATCGAGTTCTACAACACCCACCAGGTGCCCCGGTTCCCGACGCTGTTCTTGGCGTTCACCTTGCTGCTACTGGGCTGCCTGGCCTGGACCGCAGGGCTCATTCTCGACGGTATCCGCAGGTCACGGCACGAAACCTCGCGACTGGTCTATCTGCGCTACGCCGCTCCCTGGTACGGGCCCCGTCCCGGCACGAACGATGAGGACCAGCGTTGACCACTTCCGCTGGCCGGGGCACCGACAAGGACGACTCGGCCCCATCGCCCGGCGCCGACTCGTCGGCCGCGCAGTCCGGCGGCGCAGGCGAGAAACAACATAGTAGCGGCGAGATCGAGGCGACACGGTCGGCCGGACCCGATGCGACGACGGAACCCCGGACAGCCGACGAGGAGCACACCGCCAGCGGCGACACGGCACCGGCCGGAGGTGCGACGGAAGCCCCGGGCGCCACCAAGCCCGCCGCCGAGACCGGAGGCACCGAGCCCGTCGACGTACAGACCGCTGGCGTACAGACTGCCGACACGAAGACCACGAGCGCCGAACTCAGCGACATCGAGCCAGCCGCCGAGACATCCGGGCGGCTGCGCGGCGTCCGTCGTTTCGGTGACCGGCTGATCGCAAGATTCGGCGCGGCCACCCTCGTGTTCACCCTGATCACCGCCATTTTCGGCGCGACCTTCGCGGTATTGACGCCGCCGTTCTGGGGACATGACGAGATCACCCAGTTCGGCCGCGCCTACCAGGTGGCCCACGGTGGTTTCGCGCCAGCGCAGATCGAGGACGACCGCGGTGTCGCCTACGGCGGCCCGGTCCCGGCCTCGATCGATGCGTTGATGACATATGCGTTCCACGACTATCAGGACAATCCGCCGGAACCGGCGCCGATGGTCGCCGACCCCGCCGAATACGACCGGCTCGGTTCCGCCGCAGTCAGTTCCGATACCGCACAGGTCTGGTTCACCAACACTTCCGCTTACTCCCCCGTGCCCTATGCTCCGTCCGCGATCGGTATCCGATTGGCGGAGGCGGCAGGCGCGGATGTCGGCGCGGTGGTGCTGCTGACCAGGCTCGCCGGTCTGCTCACCTATATCGTGGTGGTCGGTTTCGCGCTGTGGGCGTTGCGTGCGTACCGGATCCAGTGGCTGGCGTTCACCGTCGCGGTGCTGCCGATCGCGGTGTTCCAGGCGGGAACGGTCACCGCCGATACGGTGACCAACGCGCTCGCAATCGGAGTCTCGGCGCTGCTGGTGAAGGCGCTGTTCCTCGGCGATCGCCTGGGGCGGGCCGAAACCGCCGCTATGCTGGCCGCGACGATCCTGCTGCCGTTGAGCAAACCGACCTACGTGATCCTGGCAATGCTGGTGGTGTTGATCCCCGCGAAACGTTTCGGTTTCACCGGCTGGCAGCGCTGGATTCCGTGGGTGTTCGCGGTCATCGGCGCAGTCGCGTTCGGGCTGTGGATGCGGATCGCTGCACCGACCGGCGACGGGATGAGCCTGATGCGGCCCCCGCACCAGTGGTACACGGTGAATCCGGGCGAACAGCTCACCGGCATCCTCACCGACCCGCTCGGCTTCCTCGGTGTTTTCGGCGAGAGCATCATGCGCCGTGACCAGGAGTGGTTCACCGAGTTCTTCGGCGAACTCGGTTTCGCCTACGTGGACGTGCCCGCCTTGACCATCGTGACCTGCCTGCTCGCGTTCGCCATCAGCGTCGGCATCGCCGATCGGTTCAGCAAACCTGATTTCCGGCGCACCCTGCTGGTCGCGCTGGCTATGGCGGCGAGTGTGGCCATGGTGTACGTAACCCTGCACATGTCGTTCACGCCGGTCGGCTACTTCATTATCGACGGCGTGCAGGGGCGCTACTTCGTCCCGCTGGCCATCGTCTCGTTCGCGGTGCTGCTGCGCTGGATGCCGGTGCGGCTACGCGGCCCGGGTGATGCGGCGCCGGGCCAGTATGCCGTGGTCACGGTTATTGCCGCGACCTCGATCGCGTTGATCGCGGCAATCGCCAAGTACTACGTCATCGTGTGGGGCTGAGTCACCAGGTAGGGCTGATCGCGACCTCGCCTGCCTCAGCGTAGGCCCGTTCGGTGGCGGCCTTGTCTGGCCGCCACCAGGACTCGTTCTCCCGGTACCAGTCGATGGTCGCGGCCAGTCCGGCGGCGAAATCGGCGTAGCGCGGTGTCCAGCCGAGTTCGGTGCGCAGCAGTGACGCATCAATGGCGTAACGCTGATCGTGGCCTGCTCGGTCGGTGACATGGTCGAAGTCGTCGGGGTCACGGCCGAAGGCGGCGAGGATCATCTGCACCACTGTCTTGTTGTCCAGTTCACCGTTGGCACCGATCAGGTAGGTCTGCCCGATCCGCCCGCGTTCCAGCACCTCCCAGACGGCGCGGTTGTGATCGTCGACGTGAATCCAATCCCGCACCTGATGCCCGCCGCCGTAGAGCCGGGGCCGCACCCCGTCGATCAGATTGGTGATCTGGCGGGGAATGAACTTCTCCACATGCTGGTACGGCCCATAGTTGTTGGAGCAGTTGGACAATGTGGCAGGCACCCCGAAAGAACGCACCCAGGCCCGCACCAACATATCGCTGGCCGCCTTGGTCGCCGAGTACGGACTGGACGGGTTGTAGGCGGTGAGCTCGGTGAACGCCGGGGCATCAGGGGTGAGATCGCCGTACACTTCGTCAGTGGAGACATGGTGGTAGCGCACATCGTGTCTGCGCACCGCCTCCAGTAGCGAATAGGTGCCGATGATATTGGTCTGCAGGAACGGCCACGGCTCGGCCAGCGAATTGTCGTTATGCGATTCGGCGGCGAAATGCACCACCGCGTCCGAGCCGCTGACCAGACCGTCGACCAGATCCAGATCGGCGATATCGCCGTGCACGAACTCGATCCGGTCGGCGACCGGATCCAGCGAGGTGCGGTTACCTGCATAGGTGAGTGCGTCGAGGACCGTCACCGAGACGCCCGGGCGTTCGGCGACGGTGTGCTGAACGAAGTTCGCACCGATGAATCCGGCTCCGCCGGTCACAAGCAATCGCACCCTTCGACCTTACGACCTGCGCGCGTGCGGTGCTGCGTGATCCGGATGCCTCACGCGGTGCGGGCCTGCTCGGATTCGGCCACCCTGGCTCGGATGAACCGCGACGCCCGTGCCAGCGCACCCCGCGATTCGGGCAGGCCGGGGGCGATACACATGAAGTCGTGCACCACGCCGCGCCACAGCTCCAGCGAATTCGGCACTCCCGCCGCGGTGAGCTTGCTGGCCATGAGCTCGCTGTCGTGACGCAGCATCTCCCGTTCCGCGGCGATCAGCAGCACCGGCGGCAGACCTGTGAGCTCGGCGTCGACCGGCGAGAGCACCGGATCGAGCGTGCCGTCACGCTCGGCGCCGATCCGCACCTTCGTCAACAGCCCAGCCAGCGCCGACAGCGGTAGGTAGGCGTCGGTGGCGGCATGTTCGTAGGCCTGCTTCGCGGCGTGGTCGAGATCGAGCAGTGGACTCAGCCCGAGCAGCCCGGCCGGGGCGGGCAGGCCGTGACCGAGGGCGCGCAGCGCCATGCTGAACGCAAGGAAACCGCCCGCCGAGTCACCGGCCACCACGATCCGTGCCGGGTCGACTCCATGCTGCAGCAGCCACTGGTAGGCGGTCAGGCAATCGGTCACCGAATCGGCGACCGAGGTCACCGGCAGCTGCCGGTACTCGACATTGACCACCGGCAGTTCGGTACGGCGCGCCAGCGCGGCCACGACCGGCCGATGGGTGCGCAGACCGTGAAGTTTATAGACGGTGAAACCCCCGCCGTGTACATACAGCACCGCACCATGGCGGAGTGTGCGCGCCGCACCGGCCGGGCGGACGATTTCGAGGCGGAAACCGCCCAGCACCACCTGCTCTCGGTCGATTCCTTGCGGCTCCGGCCGCAGCCGCGCCAATGCGTCGATCGCCGTCGCAGCTACCGGGATGGTCACTCGGTTGATCGGTAGCACCCGCAACACCCCGCGGAGCCCCGCCTCCATGACCAACCCCGGTGCGCTCGGCCCACCGGGATTCACCACGACACCAGGCCCCTTCATCACTGCCATCGCGCACCTACCTCACGCTGCCGCGCCGATGTGCAGACCGGGCACCGGTTCCCGCGATCGACGCTGATCGGAATAGATGTGAATGCCCGTTTTCGTCGCGCACCACACTCGGCACCACGCGTCGCGACCG
The DNA here is from genome assembly GCF_002081715.1 of Nocardia donostiensis. Lineage (GTDB taxonomy): Bacteria > Actinomycetota > Actinomycetes > Mycobacteriales > Mycobacteriaceae > Nocardia > Nocardia donostiensis. The sequence goes on from NZ_MUKP01000062.1 coordinate 10,291, forward strand.
ATTCGAGCTCGACCCGGAACCTCCCAGCAGCCGAAGTACGGGCAACTGGCAGACTCGGCAGACATGCGCGGAATCATTCTGGCCGGCGGCACCGGGTCCCGGTTGCACCCGATCACCCGCGGCGTGAGCAAACAGCTGGTCCCGGTCTATGACAAACCGATGGTCTACTATCCGCTGTCCACCCTGATGCTGGCCGGTATCCGCGACATCTTGGTGATCACCACTCCAGAGGACGCGGAATCCTTCATCCGGCTGCTCGGCGACGGTAGCCAGTTCGGGATCGCGATCAGCTATGTGGTCCAGCCCCACCCGGATGGTCTGGCCAGGGCTTTCGTGCTCGGCGCCGACCATATCGGCGACGACCGGGTGGCGTTGGTGCTCGGCGACAATATCTTCCACGGGCCCGGCCTCGGCACCAGCCTCGGCCGTTTCCTCGATATCGACGGCGGCGCGGTATTCGCCTACCGGGTCTCCGATCCCGGCGCATACGGGGTTATCGAGTTCGTCGACGGACGCGCGGTCTCCATCGAGGAGAAACCGAAAGCGCCCCGCTCCAACTACGCCATCCCTGGGCTGTACTTCTACGACAACGACGTCGTGGAGATCGCGCGCGGCTTGCGGCCGTCGGCTCGCGGCGAATACGAGATCAGCGATATCAACCGCGCCTACCTGGAGGCGGGCAAGCTGCGGGTCGACGTACTGGCCCGCGGCACCGCCTGGCTGGACACGGGCACCTTCGATTCCTTGCTCGACGCGGCGAACTACGTGCGTACCATCGAGGAACGGCAGGGCCTCAAGATCGGGGCTCCCGAGGAGGTCGCCTGGCGGATGGGCTTCATCGACGACGCGCAGCTGTGCGCGCTCGCCGACCAGCTGGTCCGCTCCGGTTACGGCCGTTATCTGCTCGACCTGCTCGAGCGTGGAAGAGGTTGGTGAACGTGGAGATCAGCGAACTCGCCGTCCCGGGAGCGTGGGTTTTTTCGCCGCGCCTGCTGCGCGACGAACGCGGAACGTTCGCCGAGACCTTCAAATCAACAGAGTTCCAGAAGGCGACGGGCCGGCCGTTCGACCTGCTCCAGGTGAACACCTCGGTATCGGCGGCAGGGGTGCTGCGCGGTATCCACTACACCGACGACCCACCCGGCCAAGCGAAATACGTCACCTGTGTGCGCGGTGCGTTCCTGGACGTCGTCGTCGACCTACGGCCGGACTCGCCCACCTTCGGCCGCTGGGACAGCGTGTTGATCGACGATGTGGACCGGCGCTCGGTGTTCCTGTCCGAAGGGCTCGGCCATGCGATCCTGTCGCTGGAGGACGACTCCACCGTCACCTACCTGTGCTCGCTGGAGTACTCCCCGGAGTTCGATCACGAGATCGACGCTTTCGATCCCGATCTCGGCATCGTCTGGCCGACCACCGATCGGGCAGACAGGCCGTTGACGTATCTGCGCTCCCCCAAAGATCGCGCCGCGCCCCGGCTGCACGCCCGCTGACCAGCGTCCGCTGAGCCGTTTGGCGCCAGCCGGTTTTCAACCCTTCCGTACGCGGTCCACGCCTTCGGCGATACCGACGGTCACGGCGTCGAAATCGTCGAAAGCCTGCTGGTACCGGGTGGTATCGGTCGCCTTGTCCAGATACTGCGGCCCGGTGAATGCCTCCACGTACACCACAGACGGCTCCGGCGCCTGACCCGCAGCGGCAGCGGCGAATTCCAACAATACAAAGCGACCTGTCTCGCTGCCGGGGTGGTAACCGGTGTTGCTGGGCAGCAGCCGGATTCGCACATTCGGCAGCTGATCTGCGCGCAGCAGCCGATCCAGTTGCCCGGCGACCACCGTGGCATCGCCGATACGCCGCCGCAACGCCGCCTCGTCGATCACCACATCCAGGCACGGCGCGGACGGCTCGCGGGTCAGCAACGCCTGCCGGGCCATCCGCAGCCGGACCCGGCGTTCGATCTCGATCTGGGTCAGTTGCGGCCGAGCGGCCCGCAGCAGCGCCCTGGTGTACGACTCGGTCTGCAGTAGGCCCGGGATCAGCTGGTCCTCGTAGCCTGCCAAGCGTGTCGCGGCCTCCTCCAAACCGAGGTAGACGTCGAAACCGTCGCCGATCGCCTCGTTGTAGGCAGTCCACCAGCCGCGGGCCTTGGTGTCGCGTGCCAGTGCGCGCAGTGGTGCGACCACCTCGGCCGGTGCGCCGTACACCATGCACATCGCCTCGACATCCAGCCCGCGCAACGATGTCTGCCCGGTTTCGATCCGCCAGATCTTCGCCTCGGACCATTCCAGCCGCTGGGCCGCCACCCGAGTGGTCATCCCGGCCCGATTACGCAGATCCCGCAGCTGCCTGCCCAGTCTGCGTCGCGGCATGGTCGACCCGGTCGTGCCCGGTGGTAGTCCCATGCGTTCCCCCTTGTCATCCGAACGGCATTGTTCTACAACGATTTCGGTGTTCGCCACCGATACTGACGCAGAGACGCCGCTGACACAACCAAGCCGATTCGGTGCGGGGTGATTCGCGGGAGGGCGATACGGTCTTGGGGATCTGGGCGATCGGAACGCCGGAAACCCCCACGCCGACTGGGGAAACACGAACCGCGCGCCCACAGCACAGACGCAGGCGTGAACTCAACCCCTAATACTCGCCGAGATAGCAAGGCCGTCCTCCCGTCGCCACTCAAAGCAGACTCCTGACCTGCGGTTTTCCCCTTTGCGCGGCCATAGCTCAGACCTGACCGGTGAGACGAACCCGACAGTCTCGAAAAAATTACGGAAACGGCGTAACGCTCGAGGTGCCTGCCGTCGATACGACCGGTGAATGCACGAGAAAAAATACCGGGGAATGGAGAAAACAGTGCGTACGACGTTTCCGACTTCCGTCTCGGCGGACACCATGTCCGCGGCTGCGCAGGACTACGCCCAGCGCGGCTGGACGGTCGCTGAAACTGTCAACGGCCTGTGCCTGGTCACCGACGAGGACCTGTCCGCCATCGAGGTCACCGGGGAGCTGGCCGGCGCGGTGCGGCGTTTCTTGCGGGCCAACAACCTGTCCGGCCCCGTGATCGAGATCCCGGGTACCGAGCGCCGCGAGATCCACTTGGTGACCGGTGTCCGCAAGGCCGCCATGGCCATGCAGGCGCTGCGCGAGGCGGGGGCGACCGTGCACACCGACGGCGCGAGCATCCCGCTGCCGCCGACGCAGCTCTCGGCCGGGTCGGCCTGCTGGGGCGTCGCCCCGAGCGAAGCCCGCTGGGTCCCGCCGGTCGTCGCCATCAGCGCCGCCGTCCGGGCCGCCGCCACCCGTAAGCGCGGGCAGCTCACCAGCAAGCGCGGGCAGCTCACCAGCGTCGCCTGCTGAGCCGTTCGCCGATACCCCCGACCGCCGCGGCTCGATGCCACCTGAGCGGACCGCTATATCGCTGTGATGTCGCCGGTTCCCCATCGAGCCGCGGCGGTTCCGGTTTCCGCACCTCGCCGCAACCTCACCGGCCGATCTTGAAGATCACCGCCCGCTGCACCACGAAATTGATCACAGTGGCGGTGCCCTGCGCCACCACGAACGCCAACGGCACCCGCCACCACTCCTGCGGCAACGTCCGATACAGCACCCAGTTGATCCCCACCTGAACCGCGAACGTCACCGCATACAACACCACAACAGCGGCGAACCGTGCCCGACTCGGCGGCGCCTTGAACGTCCACCGCCTGTTGATCAGATACGCCGTCGTAGTCCCCGCCACAAACCCCACACCCTTAGCCGGATTCACCGGTACCCCCGCCACCCCCAGCAGCAAGGTGTACAGCCCGAAATCCACCACCGCGGACAATCCACCGGTGGCCACGAACCGGACAACCTGCGTCTTCAGGTCGACATCGGTCCCCCCTGGCTCATCAACAACCGGGATCTCAGCTGGCAAAGGACGCGGTTCAGCGGACATTGTGTTGATTTTGCCGTGTCCATTTACCGCGTCTCCGATGCGGGGGTTTGCGCCCCCTTATGGCTCGCGTTTCACCTCACGCGACTCGCACCCGCAGCGCATGCGCCGAAGGCGCGAGTCGCGGGTGCGGAAACGCGAGCCACCGGGGGGCCGCGAACACGCCGCGCCGGAGGCGCGGCCATACATGTAGCCTATGTGCCGATGTCCACGAAAGCTCCGACCTCCGCTATCTCATCCAGTGAAGACAGCGCTTCTACCGGCGGCGATGCCGGGGCGGCGTTTGCGCTTCCTACGCGCACCCGGGCGTTGACCGGGTGGGGTCGTACCGCAGCCACCTCTGCCGAAGTGCTCTCGACCAGCGATCCGGAGTTGATCGCCAAGGCCGTGGCCATGGTCGCGGAGGATAATGACAGCAAGCCTGCTCATCTGCGGCGCGGTGTTATCGCGCGCGGGTTGGGCCGGTCGTATGGCGATCACGCGCAGAATGCGGGCGGGTTGGTTGTCGATATGACGGCGCTGAATCGGATTCACCGTATCGATGGCGATACCCATCTGGTGGATGTCGATGGCGGGGTGAGCCTGGATCAGTTGATGAAGGCGGCGTTGCCGTTCGGGTTGTGGGTGCCGGTGTTGCCGGGGACTCGCCAGGTGACGGTGGGTGGGGCGATCGCTTCCGATATCCACGGTAAGAATCATCACAGCGAGGGCAGTTTCGGTAATCATGTCCGGTCGATCGATCTGCTGACCGCCGATGGGCAGGTGCAGCATGTGACGCCGAAGCGGAATACGAAGCTGTTCTGGGCGACGGTGGGCGGTAACGGGCTGACCGGGATCATCCTGCGCGCGACCATCCAGATGGTGCCGACGGAGACGGCGTACTTCATCAATGACGGTGTCAAAACCGATACGCTCGATGAGACGATCGCGGCGCACAGCGATGGCAGCGAAGCGAACTACACGTATTCGAGTGCCTGGTTCGATGTGATCAGCCCGCTGCCGAAGCTCGGCAGGGCCACCATCACTCGCGGCCGGTTGGCCACGGTGGACGAGCTGCCGAAACGCTTGCGTAGTAAGCCGCTGAAGTTCGATGCGCCGCAGTTGATGACGGTGCCGGACATCTTCCCCAACTGGACGATGAACAAGCTGACGCTGATGTCCATCGGCGAGGCGTATTACCGGATGGGTGGTAACTACACCGGCAAGGTGCAGAATCTGACGCAGTTCTATCATCCGCTGGACATGATCGCGGAGTGGAACCGCGGCTACGGCTCGAACGGTTTCCTGCAGTACCAGTTCGTGGTGCCGGTCGAAGCGGTTGAGGAGTTCAAGCGGATCATCATCGATATCCAGGCTTCCGGCCATTATTCGGCGTTGAATGTGTTCAAGCTGTTCGGTCCAGGGAACCAGGCGCCGCTGAGCTTCCCGATGCCCGGTTGGAATATCTGCGTCGACTTCCCGGTCAAGCCGGGGCTCAACGAGTTGGTTCGGGAGCTGGACCGGCGGGTCCTGGAATTCGGCGGGCGGCTGTACACCGCGAAGGATTCGCGTACCGACGCCGAAACGTTCCACAAGATGTACCCGCGGATCGACGAGTGGATCAAGGTGCGCCGGAATGTCGATCCCACAGGCGTTTTCATGTCCGATATGGCGAGAAGGCTGGAGCTCCAGTGATTAATGCCGTTGGCAACCCGCAGACCATCCTGCTGCTGGGCGGTACCTCCGAGATCGGTCTGGCGATCTGCGCCGAATATTTGCAGAAGGCGCCCGCGCGGATCGTCCTGGCCGCGCTGCCCGGCGATCCGCTGCGTGACGATGCGGTCGCTCAGATGAAATCGGCCGGGGCGAGCGAGGTCGAGGTCATCGATTTCGATGCCGTCGACACCGAGAGTCATCCGAAGGTGATCGAGGCGGCGTGGGATCGCGGCGATGTGGATGTCGCGATCGTGGCGTTCGGCTTGCTCGGCGATGCCGAGGAGCTATGGCAGAACCAGCGTAAAGCGGTGCAGATCGCTGAGATCAACTACACGGCCGCGGTGTCGGTGGGTGTGTTGATCGGCGAGAAGATGAAGGCGCAGGGCTTCGGTCGGATCATCGCCATGTCCTCGGTTGCAGGGGAGCGGGTGCGTCGCTCGAACTTCGTGTACGGCTCAACCAAGGCCGGGTTGGACGGGTTCTATCTGGGGCTCGGGGAGGCACTGCGGCCGCATGGCCCGCGGGTGCTGGTTATCCGCCCAGGACAGGTGCGTACACGCATGTCGGCGGGGGTGAAGGAAGCTCCGCTGACGGTGAACAAAGAGGATGTCGCCGCGTTGGCGGTGTCGGCGTCGCAGAAGGGTAAGGAAATCGTCTGGGCGCCGGGCACGTTCCGTTACGTGATGGTCGTGCTCCGTCATCTGCCGCGCGCGATTTTCCGCAGACTCCCCATCTGAGCCACGGCCACCCGGACGCGGTGGCGCCGCCCGACTGCCGATCGATAGCGCCTACCGTCGATCCGGGGTCGTGGTGTGTGAATATCTGACCCGGTCGGCTGGAGTGGATGGGATGAGCGCAGCGGTGGCGGAACAACGTGCGGGTCGCGGGGCCGGACGAGCAGTGTTGGCGTTGCGGCAGGCCGGTTCCGGAGCTGGTGAGGCGGTTCTTGCCGCCTTGGTGGCGATCGTTGTGGCTGCTGTCGGGCTTTTCGCGTTCTCGCTGGTGTCCTGGCCCGCGTTCAATTCGTCGAATGTGACGCGGGCCCTGACCACTGTCGGGCAGGTCGGGGCCGCGGTGCTCCTCGCAGCGTCGATCACGCTGCTGCGCCTGCGGCGGGCCCGTCGGCTGGCGAAGCTGCTGTCGTGGGCGGGTATTTCCGCGTTCGTCACGGTAACGCTCGGGATGCCGCTGGCCGCCACCAAGCTGTATCTGTTCGGGATCTCGGTCGACCAGGAATTCCGGACCGAGTACTTGACCCGGCTCACCGACAGCGCCGCGCTGCGCGATATGACCTATGCCGATGTGCCGCCGTTCTATCCGGCCGGGTGGTTCTGGGTCGGTGGCCGGGTGGCGAACCTGCTCGATATGGACGGGTGGGAGGCGTTCAAGCCGTACGCCATCGGTTCGATCGCGGTGGCGGCGGTGGTTTCGCTGGTGCTGTGGTCGAAGCTGATCCGCGCCGACTGGGCGGTGGGGGTGGCGGCGGCGGTGACAGCGGTGACGGTCACCTACGCGGCGCCGGAGGCTTATGGGGCGGTTATCGCGGTGCTGCTGCCGCCGGTGCTGGTGCTGGCGTGGGGTGCGCTGCACCGGCCCGCACCGGTCGAGGGCGGGGAGGCCCGGACTGCCGGTGGTTGGGGTGCGGTGCTCGGAACTGGTTTGTTCCTCGGTGTCGCCGCCGCCTGCTACACGCTCTACTTCGGCTATGCAGTGTTCGCGATCACGCTGATGGCGCTGCTCGCGGCCGGGCTTGCGGTGCGTTCCCGGCGGGCCGCCGCGCATCCGCGGCGCCGTGATGTCGCCGCCGCACCCGCTGGTGGGGCGTGGCGGGCGGCCG
>NZ_MUKP01000063.1 GCF_002081715.1 Nocardia donostiensis
GATCCTGATCCGGATGCGGCTCGGTCGTTTCGGGAGCGGCAGCGGTTGTTCGGGTTGCCGCGGTCGTCGTGGGCGGATTATGACGCGGGTGTGATCAGTGCGGGGGGCGGCGTCTACGACCGCACCGCGAAAGCTGTTCCGGTGACTCCCGAAGTGCGCGAAGCCCTCGGCCTGGATCCGAAGGTGCTCCGTCTGTCGCCGCCGGAAATGATTCGCGCCATCCTGACCGCTCCCGTGGATCTGGTGTGGAACGGCGGTATCGGCACCTATATCAAGGCGAGCACCGAAACCAATGCCGAGGTCGGCGACAAATCCAACGACGCCGTCCGCGTCGACGCCATCGACCTACGCGCCAAGGTGGTCGGTGAGGGCGGCAACCTCGGCGCCACCGCGCTCGGCAGGATCGAGTTCAGCAGCAAGGGCGGACGGATCAACACCGACGCGCTGGACAACTCGGCGGGTGTGGACTGCTCCGACCACGAGGTCAATATCAAGGTTCTGCTCGACGCCGTGGTCTCCAGTGGGGAACTCGACCTCGCCGATCGCAATCCGTTGCTGGCGCAGATGACCGATGAGGTGGCCGAGTTGGTGCTGCGGGACAATATCTCGCAGAACTTCCTGATCGGCCTGGCCAGGGCGAGCGCTGCGCAGCAGTGCGCGGTGCACCGTCGCCTGCTGAACGATCTGGAGCAGCGGCGCGGCATAGACCGGGAACTCGAAGCGTTGCCGTCGGATGCGGAGATGCAGCGCCGCGCCGCCGCAGGCAGCGGCCTCACTTCACCGGAACTGGCGACCGTGATCGCGCATGTGAAGCTGTCGCTCAAGGCGGATCTGCTGGCGGGCGACCTGCCGGACAGTTCGTCGTTCGCCGGTGTGCTGCCCGCCTACTTCCCGACACCCCTGCAGGAACGGTTCGCGGCGGCTATCGACAAACACCCGCTGCGGCGGGAGATCGTGGCCACCGTGGTGGTCAACGAGATGGTCGACTACGGCGGCCTGACGTTCGCCTTCCGCCTCGCCGAGGAGATCGGGGCCACCACCGACGACGCCTTGCGCGCCTTCACCGCCGCGGTCGAGATCTTCGGGCTGCGCACGATCTGGGACCGCATCAGGACCACGCCCATGCCGGCGTCCGCCCGCGACGAGCTGGAACTCGAGGCAAGCCGAACCTTGGAACGGGCGGCCCGCTGGCTGCTGCTCAACCGCCCCCAGCCCGTCGCCATCGGCGCCGATATAGCGCGTTACGGCGCGGGCGTGCGGGCACTGGCGGCGCAGGTGCCGTCCTGGCTGCCCGGCTACCTCGCCGAGGATCTGGCGGCCCGCTCCCGCGGTAGTGTCGAGCGTGGTGCCCCCGAGGACCTCGCCGAAGAGGTTTTCCGCCTGATCCACCTGTTCCCGCTGCTCGATGTGCTCGATATCGCGGATATCGCCGAACGTGCCGCCGACGAGATCGCCGTGCTCTACTTCGCCCTCAACGACCACTTCGATATCGAACGCCTCATCAAGGCTGTAGGCGACCTCGAGCACGGCGAACGCTGGCCCACCCTGGCCCGCCTCGCCGTCCGGGACGACCTCTACGAATCCCTGCGCCTGCTCACCCTGGACGTGGCGGCGGCAACCGAACCAGAGGACAGCGTCGAGGAGAAAATCGAGTACTGGCAGTCGACCAACCGCCCGAGGCTGGCCCGCGCCACTGCCTCACTGAACGAGATATTCGCCGTAGGCGCCCTCGACCTGGCAACTCTGTCGGTCGCCGCCAGGCAGGTCCGCAGCCTGGTCGGTAACTCCGAATCGAGTGCCGCAGGCCCAGCCATGACGAACTAACCGCCCACCGAACACCTCCGATGCCCGGACCGGCCCACCACAGCCGGCCCGGGCATCGTGCCTTCGCAACGGATGCATGCGGGCTCTGTTCGCCCCATTTGCATCCAGCCCAGGCGTGAACCCTGAGCCAAACGCCCGTACCTGCACTCACCCAGCCCTGCCCGGTTTGCGGCCCGGCTCGCGTTTCAGCCCTTGCAGCTTGGAGTGCCGGGGCGGACGAACGTCCGACACTCGCTGGGAGCGCCGGGGCGGACGAACGTCCGACACTCGCTGGGAGCGCCGGGGCGGACGAACGTCCGACACTCGCGCATGCGCCGAAGGCGCCAGTCGAGCCACCAGGGAGGCCGCAAACCCGCCGCGACGAAGTCGCGGCCATGAACACAGCCTCAGCTGGCCCGCGCCCCACACGATCCGCAGAACCGTGCGCCTGCCACCAGTTCCGCCCCGCACCCGTGGCAGTGCTTCGGTTGCGCACTTCCCAACCTGGTCCCACATTCCATACAGAACCGCGCCCCCACCGGGTTCGCTGTATGACACTCCCCGCACACCGGTTGTTCTGTTCCGCTCGCCAGCGCTTTGGGCGGTGTTCCCGTCGGGGGAGTGGCCTGCGGAGTGTGTTGCCCGATCGCGTTGATTCCCAGGGCGGCCCCGAGGAACCCTCCTTCGCTTCCGCCGCCGTGTGTGGCCAGCCCTTGTCCGGCTCCTAGGGCGAGTTCTCCTGCTGCGTATTGCCGGAAGTCGCCGGCGAGCCGTATGTAGGTGACGTCTTTGGCCAGTCGTTTGAGCCGGTCGGCGTCTTCGGGGGCGAGGGTGATGTCGAAGTTGCCGAGTCGGGTGGCTCGTAGTCCGTATTCGTAGAGCGCGATGTTGGTCTGCCGTAGTACTGCTGCTTCGATGTGTTCCAGGTGTCCGGACAGCCCGATGACGGGCCATTCTCCGCGAGAGACACCTTGGGTGACAGCGATCTTCATCGCTTTCAGCAACAGCTCGGCACACCATGCTTGGGTTTTGCCGGGGTCGGTGAGGTCGGCAGTGCCGGTCATCGAGGTGATCAGTTGGGTGGCGTCGCGGACGGCCAGCGCGAATTCGCCGAATACCCGCAGCGTTACTACTTGTTCGCTGACCGGATCGGCGATGTCGGCGAGTCGTCCGCCGAACTTGATTCCCGATATTTCCCGGCTGGAGATGAAGTAGAGCTCGGCGCGGTAGAAGTTGCCGCCGGACAGTGAGTCGACGAGTGCGCCGAGGACGGGGAGTTCGTCGGCGTCGATGCGGTGCCGTCCTGGCCCCATGGTGGCGATGACGTGGCCGGATTTGACGAACAGGGCGATCTCGTCGGCGTTGACGATGGCGCGTGAGTATCGGCGGATGTTGAGGTCCGGCCACTTGTAGACGAGTTGATTCTTGTTGCTTTCCGGAACGGCGATGAACTCGCGATCGAACCAGGCCATATGCGCTCCCCATCAAGGTGTACCTGCCGAGCGTACCGCTGAGTGGTGGTTCGGTGGAACCGGCCGAGTGAACGCCGGGCAACGCCCGTAGGCGGCAAAGTTGTTGGTTTCCAGTGAGTTACGGCGGGTACTTACCTATTGAACGTGCCGTTGTTTAGCGGTACATTGCTCGCAGATATGATCGCCGCCACTCGAAAGGCATCACGATGACAACTGTTCGACCTCCCTCGGACGCCGCGCTGGAAGCGCCTGGCGAAGCGCTGCATGCCGAAGACGCTGGCTACCACAAGTCCCTGCGTCCGCGTCAGCTGCAGATGATCGCCATCGGCGGCGCTATCGGCACCGGCCTGTTCCTCGGTGCTGCCAGCCGACTGCGCGACGCCGGTCCCGGGCTCTTCATCGTCTACGCCGTCTGCGGTGTGTTCGTGTTCTTCATCCTGCGGGCGCTCGGTGAGCTGGTCCTGCATCGTCCGTCCTCCGGGTCGTTCGTCTCCTACGCCCGCGAGTTCTACGGCGAGAAACTGGCATTCGGCGTCGGGTGGATGTACTTCTTCCACTGGTGCATGACCGGGATCGTAGATATCACCGCGATCGCGACCTATGTCCATTACTGGGGAGCGTTCGAGGTGGTGCCGCAGTGGGTGATCGCGTTGATCGCCCTGGCACTGGTCGTCAGCATCAACATGGTGTCGGTCAAATGGTTCGGCGAGCTCGAGTTCTGGGCCGCGCTGATCAAGGTCGTCGCGCTGATCACCTTCCTCGTCGTCGGCACCGTCTTCCTGGCAGGCCGCTTCGATATCGAAGGCCAGTCCACCGGTATCAGCCTGATCTCCGACAACGGCGGTCTCTTCCCGACCGGCTTCCTGCCGCTGGTGCTGGTCACCACGGGTGTCGTTTTCGCCTACGCGGCGGTGGAACTGGTCGGCACCGCCGCCGGTGAGGCCGAGAACCCCGAGAAGATCATGCCAAGGGCCATCAACTCGGTCATCGCTCGTATCGCGCTGTTCTATGTCGGTTCACTGGTCCTGCTCGGACTCCTGCTGCCCTACACCGTGTTCAAGGACGGCGAGAGCCCGTTCGTCACTTTCTTCTCCAAGATCGGTATCGACGGCGCCGGCTCGGTGATGAACCTGGTCGTGCTGACCGCCGCGTTCTCCAGCCTGAACGCTGGTCTGTACTCCACCGGCCGTATCCTGCGTTCGATGTCGATGAACGGCTCCGCCCCCACTGTTGCGGGCCGTATGTCGAGCAAGGGCGTCCCTTACGTCGGCATCCTGGCCACCGGTGCGATCGCGCTGGTCGGTGTCGGGCTCAACGCCGTGGTGCCGGACAAGGCGTTCGAGATCGTGCTGAACGTTTCGGCGCTGGGCACCATCTGCTCATGGGCCGCGATCGTGCTCTGCCAGCTGAAGCTGTACAGCTGGGCGAAGAAGGGGCTGGTCGAGCGGCCGTCCTTCCGGCTCATCGGCGCCCCGTACACCAGCTACGCGACGCTGGCCTTCCTGGTGGCCGTGGTGCTGCTGATGCTGTTCAGCGACGAGGCCGAGCAGCGGATGGCGGTGATCGCGATGGCGGTGATCATGGTTCCCGCGCTGGTCGGCGGCTGGTTCATGTGCCGTAAGAAGGTCAACGAGCTGGCGGCGGCACGCAGCGGCTACACCGGGCAGTTCCCGGTGCTGGCCGAGCGGCCTGCAGCCAAAGACCCGGTTCGGGTACTGGACAAGCCGGAAGACAACGACAACGACAACTGAAAACACCCACTTCACCCCCGGGCCTGCACGGTTTCGGGGGTGAAGTCGTTTCCGGTCGTTCCCAGCAACGGGAACAGTGGTCGAGCGCACCGCAGGGTAGGGGATGAGAATAAGTCCTCGGTTCAACAGCGGGTATGAGAGGTCCACATGCCGGAGCACCCCAGCGCGTCCGAATATCCGCTGCGACCCGCCTGGGCGAATCGGCGGATGCGCGGTGCCGAAGCGCCGCCGAGTGGCGGACACCCGTGGTCGACCCGGCGCACCACGCGTGGCCAGATGTCGCAGCGTTTCGTTACGTCCGCGGCGGCGTCCCCGGCGAATGCAGCGGCGGAGCGGGAGACACCCGAGCGCGGCCACACCGGTGCCGAGCTGACTCAGGCTGCCGAACCACCCGACCTGCTCGATCTGGGTGCCCCGGACGACTTCGGGGATTTCGACGACATCGACGGCGAGGCGGTCTCCGGCCGCAACGCCAGATCTCGGCCCAGCGTGCGCAGGCTGGGCGCAGGGTTGGTGGTGCTGCCGCGGGTTAAATCGGCCGATCCGCGGGCTGCGGTGCTGGAAAACCCTGAAGTGCCCGAGCAGAAGCGGTTCTGCTGGAACTGTCAGGACCCGGTCGGCCGGTCGGGTCCCGGCGGCCCCGGCGCGGTCACCGGCGAATGCGGGCGCTGCCGTTCACCGTTCAATTTCCGGCCCGCTCTGCAACCGGGCGAACTGGTCGCCGAGCAATACGAGGTACAGGGCTGTCTGGCCCACGGCGGTCTCGGCTGGATCTACCTGGCTGTCGACCGCAATGTCAGCGACCGCTGGGTGGTGCTGAAGGGACTGCAGAACCCGCAGGATTTCGAGGCCCATGTGGTCGCGTTGGCTGAACGGCAGTTCCTGTCCGAGGTCGACTATCCGGGCGTCGTCAAGATCTACAATTTCGTCAAGCATAGATCTGCCCGTGATATCGCCGACGGCTATATCGTCATGGAGTACGTGGGTGGCCGTTCGCTCAAGACCATGCTCGATCAGGCCGCCCCGGCCCGTATTCCGGTCGCCGAGGCCATCGCCTACACCATGGAGATCCTGCCTGCGCTGGATTATCTGCATTCGTTCGGGCTCGCCTACAACGATCTCAAACCCGACAACATCATGGTCACCGAGGACGAGGTCAAACTCATCGACCTCGGCGCGGTTGCCGCCATGGAGTCCTATGGCAGCATCTACGGTACGCCTGGCTATCAGGCGCCGGAGATCCTGCAGACCGGCCCGACCGTCGTCACCGATATCTACGCAGTCGGCCGCACCCTCGCCGCACTCACCCTCGACCTGGCCAAGGACACCGAGGGCAATTACCGGCGCGATCTGCCCGCTGCAAGCGAAAGCGAACTGCTGCGCCGCTATCCGTACCTCCACCGGCTGCTGGCCCGTGCCACCGATCCGGACCCGGCCCGCCGCTTTCCGTCCGCGTACTCGATGTACTGCCAGCTCGCGGGCGTGCTGCGGATGGTGCTGGCCGCCGACACCGGCCGAGAACATCCCCAGGCCTCGGTCGAATTCGGCTCGCCACGCGAAGATTTCGGTATCGAGACGGTAATCGGGCAGACCGACGGGATGGTCGACGGGATGCATCACCAACCAGGCCTCGAAGCTGCCGCTGTGGTGGCGGCACTGCCGATCCCACTGATCAGCGGCGAGGACCCGAGTGCGGACCTGCTGTCCAGCCTGCTGCACGGCGACGCCCGCCACACCCTCGACGCGCTGTCGCAGACCCATGAGCGGATCGCCGCCGGGACCATCGTCGAACCGGAGACCTTCGAGTTGGAGGGCGCCATGACCGCGATCCGCGCCCATCTCGACCTGGGGGAGTTGGACAAGGCGCGGCAACGGATCTCCCGGCTACGCCCGGCCTACGACTCAGATTGGCGGCTGGAGTGGTTCACCGCTGTCGCGGCGTTGCTCGACGGCAATTACGAGCGTGCCTATTGGCATTTCGACGAGGTGCACACCATGTTGCCCGGCGAGATCGCACCCGCACTGGCCTCGGCGGCCACGGCGGAACTGGTGCTGCAGCGTGCGGAGCCGTCCGGTGATGCCGAGCGCTGGCATCGCGAGGCCACCGATTTCTACCGGCTGGTGTGGCAGACCAACCACGGAATGACCAGCGCAGCGTTCGGCCTGGCTCGCCGGCTCGCAGCCGACGGGCAGATCCACGATGCGGTCGCGGTGCTCGACCAGGTGCCCAACGCCTCGCGTCACCACAATGTCGCGCAGATGACCGGGTGTCTACTGCTGGTCTCGCAGCCCAGCGCCGAGATCACCGAGGTGGATCTGATCGAGACAGCGCACCGGCTCGCGCGCCTTCCCGAGCAACCGCGATCGCTGCAACTGAAGGTCATTGTGGTCGGTGTGGCCCTGGAATGGTTGCGGGTACGCAGGCGTCCTGCATCGACGGATGCGGAGATCCTGGGTTTCCCACTCACCGAACCCGGACTGCGGCGCGGTCTCGAAACCTGTCTGCGGGCGCTTGCTCGCACCGCACCGGAACGGCTGCACCGGTACCGGTTGGTTGATCTGGCGAACAGCGTTCGTCCCTATACCCGGTGGTGAACGAACTAACGCGAACGCTTGATCCACACCACAAGGGCGGCTCCGCCGCCGAGCAGCAGCAGAGCGGCGAGCAGCCACAGCCAGCCTCCGAAGATCAGCGCGGCAACCAGCACGAGCACGGCCCCTGTCGCGCCGAGCAGCACGAAACTGCGGGTGGGATCGAAGCTTTCCAGAGGTGCCGGGGGCGGCGGCGCGCCGGGCAGATCAGCGAACAGCCCGGCGAGCTGCTCGGTGGTGCTCGCGGCAGCGACACCGGCGCTGCGTTCGTCGAACTCGGCGAGGGTCAGCCGCCCGGAGCTCATATGCTCGGCGAGTTCGCGCATCGCCCGCTCGCGCGCCTCGACGCTCACTCGCGTTCCGGGCGTATCAGTCATATCGGAAGAATATGTGGGCGGCACAGGCATCGCCGGTCGCCGATTTTCCAGCGGCGGGAAGGTGGAAGCATCCCCGCGCAGGGTTCCCATACTTGGGGAGAAATTAGGCTGACGTCCACGCAGTCGCACCATGAGGAGTCTCGATGCCCCCCACCGTGATCCAGCGCCACAGTCCGGCAGCGGAAGCCTGGGACTGGCAATTGCGGGGATCGTGCCGCGGGCTGGAGTCGGCGGTGTTCTTCCATCCCGACGGTGAGCGGGGCCGCGCCCGCGCTGCGCGGGTGCGGCGGGCCAAGGAGATCTGCGGCGGCTGCCCGGTGCTCGCACAGTGCCGTAGCTACGCTCTTTCGGTGAGCGAACCCTACGGTGTCTGGGGCGGAATGTCGGAGGACGAACGCCGCAGCGTGGTCCAGCGCCGCGCCTGGCAGTCGGCGGTCGGTTAGTCTCGCCGTAACTGCCGTTACCCAGGACACGTATCCCCTGCGCAGAGCGGTTCGTGGTGCTCGGATGTGGTTTGCTTGAGGTATGGCCGGTGTGGAGTACACGATCGACGAGCTGGCGCGCGCGGCCGGCACGACCGTGCGCAGCCTGCGGGTTTACCACGAGCGGGGAGTGCTGCCCCCGCCACAGGTCAAAGGGCGCACCGGCTTCTACGGGCCGGAACACCTCAATCGGGTGCACACCATCAGCAGGCTGCTGGATCGCGGAATCAAACTGAACGGGATCAAGGAGTTGCTCGCCGCCTGGGATCGCGGTGACGATCTGGGCGATATCCTCGGCGTCAGCCCGATCGGCGTGCCGGAGGGTAATGCGGCTCCCGCTGACGAATCGCCGGTTGACGGCACGATACCGGCGGTCGAGCTCGAACAGCGCTACCGGCAGATACCCAATGGTTTGGCGCGGGTCGTTGCCGCGGGCCTGTACGCGCCGGTCGACGCCTCCACCTACCGGGTCGCCGATCGGCAGCTGATCCGGATCTGCGAGCATCTGGCCGCGGTCGGCCTGCCCGACGACGAGGTGCTCGGCGAATTGGAGAAGCTGCGAGCCGACTGTGACCGCATCGCCCGCCGCTTTGTCGACCTGTTCCATCGCACCGCGTGGCAGGAGTATCAGCGTTCCGAACGTGGTACCACCGATCTGGCGGAGCTCACTGCCCGGCTGGAGCGGGCCAGGGTGGTGCCGGGGCGGGCGAGCGCGGAACTGGTCAACCGGCTCGTCGGCGCATACCTCGACAGTGACAGTGATCTGGGCGAAGTGACGGCCGAGGGCTGAGCCGGGCCGCTTCTCCTGTTTTCCTCTTCCTCTCACCAATAGGTTGATGTGCCGTTATTTATCGGTACAATAGATAGTGATACATGGTCTTCGGTTCGGTGGTTGTCTCCCGGCCGGCACCAGCTCCGGCGCAGCACGAGTGGCGATGGCTGCGCCGGTTCCGGCGGATCCGCCGAGGCCCCTTCGGTCTCGGCGGATCCGTTGTCTCGTCTGCACGTCTCCGCTACCTAGGTAGGTACGCGCCTATCTACCGATGCGTCGTGTCATTGCTCATGGTAAGAATCTCCGCTGTCGCACGAAGCAGCAGATGGGTATGGGTAATGGGAAGCGTGACACTGTGGATGCAGATATCCCTCGATGGCTTCGCGGAAGGTCCGGACGACGAGATCCACTGGCCCGTGGTCGACGAGGAACTGTGCGAATCGTTCCTCGACGAACTCCGGCAGGCCGACCTGTTCCTGTACGGACGCAAAACCTACGAGATCATGGAGTCGTTCTGGCCGACCGCAGACGCTGACCCGGCGATATCGCAGTTCTACATCGATTTCGCTCGATGCTGGAAACGCACCCCGAAGCTGGTGTTCTCCCGGACCCTGCGCTCCGCAGGCTGGAACACCAGGATCGTCGCCGACGACCTGGTCGCCGAAGTCACCGCGCTCAAGGCCGGGACCGACGGCACAATGGTGCTGTTCGGCGGGGCCGAGACCGCCTCCGTTTTCCTGGAACACGATCTGATCGACGAGTACCGGCTGTTCGTGCACCCGATGCTGCTCGGCAGCGGGGTGCCGCTGTTCCGGTCGCCCGTCGATATGACCGGCCTGCACCTGCTCGACGTGATGACCTTCGACAGTGCCGTCGTGCAGATGCACTACCAGCAGGCCGACCGCGCACTGTGCTGAGCCGTCCCGGTGGCGAAACCGGCCGGTAACCCTGCTCATCGGTTCGGGCTGACCTGACGCTTATCGCCCGTTCGTAGCCTGTGTCGGCTAACTTACGTTTCTATGTCCGTCGTATCGTTTCCCGGCACGGAACCTCTTGTAACACCCGGCGGATTCGTCGGCCGCGACCGGGAAATGGAGCGATTGGGTCAGCTGTTGTCCGGTACCGCGCGGCTGATAACGCTGGTCGGGCCGGGTGGTATCGGAAAGACCAGACTGGCCGCCGAGGCGCTGCGCAGCCTCCATCGCGGCGAGCAGCGGCCGGTGTATTGGTCCGGGCTGGCCGATATCGAGCGCGATTCGGACACTGTCGAGCAGGATGTGCTGCGCTCGGTGGGGCGTACCGACGTGACCGATCCATCCACCCTCGACGTGCTGGTGCGCAGTTTCACCGATGGTGCAGGCGCCGACCGGAGCATTCTGGTGCTGGACAACTGTGAGCATGTGCTCGCCGGTGTCGGCCGGGTGGTCACCGCGCTACTCGGCGCCGTGCCCGGCTTGACCATCCTGGCCACCAGCCGCGAACCCATCGGCTGGGTCGATGAATACCTCCTCACTGTGCCACCGTTGCCACCGCGGCACGCGCTCGAGCTGTTCCGGCAGCGTGCCGAACTCACCGGAAGGCCCATCCCGGACGAGCCGGGCGTACTCACCATCGCCGCGCAGATATGCAGGCATGTCGACCACAGTCCGCTGTTCATCCGGTTGGCCGCCGCCCGGCTGCGGCATCGGTCCGCCGCCATGGTGCTGGGTGAACTCACCGGCGACGCCGACGACAAGCGGATGCGCTGGTCCCACAGTGCGCGCTCGGGTATCGACGTCCGGCACCGCGGCGTCTACGACGTACTCGCCTGGTCGTTCGAACTGTGCAGCGAGCCAGAACGCAGGCTGCTCGAACGTATGTCGGTGTTCGCCGCAGGATACGAGACCGACAGTGCGGAGTCGCTGCGCAACGGTATCGACCTCGACGCTGTCGTCGCGGTGTGCGCCGATCCGGTGTTACCTGCCGAACAGGTCGAGCACCTGCTGGAACGACTGGTCGAGCGTTCGCTGGTGGCGACCCACATCACCGAGACCAGGGCGCGCTGGTACCTGGTGGAAAGTGTTCGCGTCTTCGCCTGGGGCCGGTTGCGTCGCCACGATCCGGACCTGGCGTCCCGGCTGGCCGGACGGCACCGCCGCTACTATCGCGACCGCGTGGTCGCCGGCCAGTCGCTGCGGTATGGGCCGCGAGAACAGGCATGGCTGGCTTGGGCGCGCTCGTCCTGGGACAACATCTTGCTCGGTATCGAGCCCGGGCCTGTCGATCCCGGCGAGGCGATGATCGGGCTGGAAACGGCCGGTGTGCTGCTGTCGAGGTGGATTCCGTTCCGGGCCGCCTCCGTGCTCGGCTGGCACGCGCTGTGGCGGGGACGTGGAGGTTATGCCGGACGACTGTTCGACGGCTGTGCCGCCACCGATTACCTGCCCGGCCCGGACCCGAGGCTGTGCCTGCGTGATACCGCCGACTCCGCTAACGGGCTGCCCGCGGCCGTCGAATGGATCTGGGGCCTCGAGCTGATGCTGATCGGCATCGACCCGAGGGCGATCACCGTGCTCGAGCGCGCGAGCCGTAAATTCGCCGCGAGCGGGGACCGGGTCGGCGCGGAACGTAGCGAGGTGCTACTGGCGTTGGCCTCGGCCGTCCTCGGGGACCAGGAGGAGGCGCTGGCGAGCACCGAGCGGTATCTGCTGCGCTCGGAGTCTTCCGGTTCGCCGATGTCGCTCTCCTGGGCACAGATCGCGCGCGCGGTCGCGCTGGCCGAACACGGCCGCGTCGAGGAGGCCATGGAGATGACCCACCTCGTGCTGACCCGCTATGGCGCCGAGGAAGATACCTGGACGACGAATTGGGCGGTCGGCGCACACATCATGGCACTGGCGCGGCTGCTCACCGATCGTGCCCACTCCACGAGGGCGGCAGCCGACCTCGCAGCCGATACCGCCCGGCTGATCGGCGGATACAAGGCAGGCCACCGCTCGGTCGGTATCGAGATCGACGGCATTCCCATGGTGGCGGCCGGATTGCGCCGCGCCGCGGCAGCGGCGTGCGCGGTTATCGGTGAGCAGGCCTACGCCGCGGCCGAGCGGGACGGCGCCGTATTCGAGCCGGAGTCCGGCGAGCTGCCACGCTTCGCGGCGGCGACACCGCCGCCTGCGATAACGGCGACGCCGCGGTCGCAGGCACCACAACTGACCTGCGGGCTGTGGTCTGCGCTGTCCCGGGCCGAACGCGAGGTGGCGGTATTCGCCGCCGCGGGCTGGCCCAACAGCGCGATCGCCGACGAGCGGCACAGTTCGGTGCGTACCGTGGACGCGCAGGTCGCCAGCATCAGACAGAAGCTGATGATCAGCTCACGCAACGATATCGTCCGATATGTGCCCGACGAGCTGGCCGAACGGGTGCGGTGTTACGCATCCGAATGCCGCCGGGGGCGCAGATCTGCGCGCCGGTCCGCTCAGCGGCAGGTGTAGTAGAACGGCCGCGTCTTGCAGATGTTGGTCTGGAACCGGCTGCTGTAGTTCGGGTTCCGGTCGGGGTCGAAGCTGTGCCCCTGGTCGGCGGCGCGACGGTTGCTGTGATCGGGGCCGTTGTTGTTGTCGCGGCCATAGTGGCTGCCGAAGTGCCCGTGGCCGTAGTGGCTGCCGTAGCGGCCGCCGTATCCGTGTCCGTGGTCGTGGCTGCTGTTGCGCTGCGATTCCGCTGCCGCGATCTGGGGGGTGATGGCCGCCGGGACGAACGCCAGCGCGCCGGCCAGTGCGGCGGTGGCGAAGATCTTGCGGGCCAGTCCGTGGGTGCCGTTGGTGATGGTCATCGGAGTCTCCGTTCGTCGAGGGCCGCTGAACGCCGAGGTGGAGACGATGCGCGTCTTCCGCGTTCTATGTACCGCTATATAACGGGACGATACGCGGTGATTCGACGTTTGGCGAGCCATATTCTCATTGCTGGGAAGTTTGTGGCGGAGATCGCCCATCGACTCGATCACGGCAGAAAGGTGTTGTCGACAACCGTTTTCGGCTGCTGAGCGGGTGCAAAGCTCAGCAGGACGCTGCTGCAAAGGGGTATGACCGTGCGGACGTTGCTGGACGTCTTTATCGTCGGGCGGTTCAGGTGCAGCCATTGCGCCGTCGGGTAGCGGCAAGGTCATTGAGCCGCCAGGCAGCGGCAAGGTCGAAGGTCGTTCGGAAGGTGACAGGAGGCGGGCTGTCAGCCCGGCCAGGTCCAGTTCGCGACCTCGGGGATATCGTCGCCGTGCTCACGTGTCCAGGCGCGGGCACGCCAGCGGGCGTCCGACATCTCCTGACGCAGTCCGGCCGCCTGTTCACGTAATGCGGGCACCCGATCGATAACGTCCATGACCAGGTGATACCGGTCCAGGTCGTTGAGCATGACCATATCGAACGGCGTGGTCGTTGTGCCGCGTTCCTTGTAACCACGCACGTGCAGACCGGAGTGATTGGTGCGGCGGTAGGTGAGCCGGTGGATCAGCCACGGGTAGCCGTGGAAGGCGAAGATCACCGGCCGGTCCCGGGTGAACAGCGTGTCGAATTCCCGGTCGTGCAGCCCGTGCGGATGTTCCTCGCGAGGCAGCAGCCGCATCAGGTCGACCACGTTGACCACCCTGACCCGCAGCCACGGCAGCCGTTCGCGCAGGATCGAGGCCGCGGCAAGGGTTTCCAATGTCGGCACGTCACCCGCGCAGGCCAGCACCACATCGGGTGTCGCGGCGGGTTCGTCGTTGTACCCGGCCCACTCCCAGATGCCGATACCGCGCGTGCAATGCACGGCGGCCTCCGGCACCGACAGCCAATCGGCCTGCGGTTGTTTACCCGCCACGACCACGTTGACGTAGTGACGCGAGCGCAGACAGTGATCGAAGGTCGACAGCAGAGTATTCGCGTCCGGCGGCAGATACACCCGCACGATCTCGGGTTTCTTGTTCATCACCACGTCCAGGAACCCGGGGTCCTGATGGGTGAAACCATTGTGGTCCTGCCGCCAGACATGGGATGACAGCAGATAGTTCAGGCTTGCGATCGGCCGCCGCCACGGCACCGCCGCGCTGGCGTCGAGCCATTTGGCGTGCTGATTGAACATCGCGTCCACGATGTGGATGAACGCCTCGTAACAGGTGAACAACCCATGCCTGCCGGTGAGCAGGTAGCCCTCCAGCAGGCCCTGGCACATATGTTCCGACAGCACCTCGATCACCCGGCCGTCGCGATCCAGCCCGACGTCGAATTCGCCGATCTCGGCCTGCCAGTCCCGGCCGGTGACCTGCAAAATATCGTGCAACCGGTTGCTGGCCAGCTCGTCGGGGGCGAAGGTGAGGAAATTGTGCCGATTGCGCGCGGTGACCTCGCGCAGCCAGCCGCCGAGTACACGGGTGGCCTCATGGTGACTCGCCCCGGGCGCGGTCACCTCGACCCCGAAATCCCGCCAATCCGGCAGCCGCAGATCACGCACCAGCACCCCGCCATTGCTCACCGGGTTGGCGCTCATCCGCCGCTCGCCCCGCGGAACCAGGTCCAGGAGCTCTGACACCGGCCTCCCTGCCTCATCGAACAGCTCCTCCGGCCGGTAGGACTTCAACCACTGTTCCAGCACCGCGCGATGACCGGCATCCTGGCGGGCGGCGGGCAGCGGGACCTGATGCGCACGGAAAGTGCCTTCCACCGGGTCGCCGTCCACCTCCGGCGGGCAGGTCCAGCCTTTGGGGGTGCGCAGCACGATCATCGGCCAATGCGGACGTGTGCTCTCGCCGCCGCCGCGGGCGGCGCGCTGGATCTGAGCGATCCGCTCCAGGCAGGAGTCCATGGCGCCGGCGAGTTGCTGATGCACCGCCGCCGGGTCGTCGCCTGCCACCGTGATCGGCTCGTACCCGTAGCCGCGCAGCAGCGATTCGAGCTCGGTTTCCGGGATACGGGCCAGCAATGTGGGGTTGGCGATCTTGTATTCGTTGAGCGCCAGAATCGGCAGCACCGCGCCGTCTCGGGCCGGGTTGAGGAATTTGTTCCCGTGCCAACTGGTCGCCAGCGGGCCCGTCTCGGCCTCCCCGTCGCCCACCACGCAGAACACCGTCAGATCCGGGTTGTCCAATGCCGCGCCGAACGCGTGCAACAGCGAATAACCCAGCTCACCGCCTTCGTGGAAGGAACCGGGAGTCTCCGGCGCGCAGTGACTCGGCACGCCCCCCGGAAAGGAGAACTGCGCGAACAGCGTGCGCATACCGTCGATATCGCGCGGTATATGGCTGTAGAGCTCGGAGTAGGTGCCCTCCAGCCAGGCGCACGCGTTCGGGCCCGGCCCGCCGTGACCGGGGCCGGCGACGAACACCGCGTGCAGATCGCGGGCGATGATCGCCCGATTGGCGTGCACCCACGCCAGGTTGAGGCCGGGGACGGTACCGAAATGGCCGAGTAGCCGCGGTTTGATGTGCTCGGGTGCCAGCGGCTCGCGCATCAGCGGATTGGCCAGCAGATAGATCTGCCCGACCGACAGGTAGTTCGCGGCGCGCCACCAGGCGTCCATGAGCGCCATCTCGTCGCGGTCCATCGGCCCCGGCCGATCGGCCAGCACATAGGGGCGCGGAGCCACCGAGGCGCCGCCGCGGCTGCCGACATTGTCGGCCGAGGTATCGCCGCCGGAACTCGCCAACTGCGTCATACGCCGACTCTCCTCACGTTCGGGTCTACCGCCGGGTGGAGAATTCCCCTCAGGCTACCGGGCATTCGCGGGTATCCGGCGGTGGTTTAGGGTGCGCCGCATGCACACACTCGGCAGGATCTGCGCCGTCACCGCCGTGGCGGCGGCCGCCTTCGGCCTCACGGCCTGTGGTTCGGAAGAAACCGAGACCACCACCAGCACCGCCACCACCTCGGCCTCGGCTCAGCTGGGTCAGGCCGCCGCAACCAGGACGGCCGGGCGCGAATGCACTGCCGCCGATATCGATGTCACCGGCGGTTTCGGCGAAGCGCCGACCATCACCATTCCCGAAGACTGCGACCCGCCGAGCGAACTGATCGTCGAGGACCTCGTTGCGGGTTCCGGTCCCGGCGCGCAGGCCGGCCAGCAGCTGACCATGAACTATTCGCTGGTCACCTGGTCGGACAAGCAGAAACTGGACAGCTCCTTCGACCGGGGCGAACCCTTCGAGCTGATCCTCGGCGCGGGCATGGTCATCCCGGGCTGGGAGCAGGGCCTGGAAGGCGTCCAGCAGGGCGCGCGGCGGCTGCTGATCATCCCGCCCGAGCTCGGTTACGGTGCCGGCGGCAACGGGGTGAAACCGAACGAGACGCTGGTCTTCGTCACCGACGCTGTCGAGGTCCCGCAGAACTGAACACGGCGTCCCCGACGGCCGGGGACGACACCGCGCCGAGCCGCAGGAGCACCGAGCACCGGTCGCCGGGCGCGAGCTTTGCCCCCACGCTGACGGCGGCTCCTTACGGGTGACCGGCGTGCAGCCGGTGGCGGCCGGTCAACTACGCTGGTCGGGATGCGTATCACACCGGTGTGTGGGCGCTCGCCGTCCAGGCCGCCGAACCGGTGCGCCCGCGGGCTCGTACCGCACCCCCTGACCAGCGCAAGAACAACCACACCCCAACCTGAGCACAACCGACGAGAACAAGGAGCATGTCCGTGAAGAGCACCGTCGAGCAGCTGAGCCCGACCCGGGTCCGGATCAATGTCGAGGTGCCCTTCGAGGAGCTGAAGCCGGACTTCGATCGCGCCTACAAGGCCCTGGCCAACCAGGTGCGCATCCCCGGCTTCCGTCCGGGCAAGGCGCCGGCCAAGCTGCTCGAGGCGCGCCTGGGTCGTGGCGCGATTCTGGAGCAGGTCGTCAACGACGCGCTGCCCGGCCGCTACAGCGAGGCCGTCACCACCTCCGAGGTC
>NZ_MUKP01000064.1 GCF_002081715.1 Nocardia donostiensis
CGGTGCAGGGAAGCGACGTCGGGGATCGGAGTCCAGGTCGACTCGACGGTTTCGCCGTCCGGCTCGGGTCGGAGTTGGCCGCCGGTGATGCGGACCTGGTAGAAGATGCCGACGTTCTGGTGTTCGGCTCCCACACGCGCGGCGGCCGCGGGGATCACCCGCGAGTCCACGCCCAGCAGGCGTTCGACCACAGCGTCGCAGCCGGTCTCTTCAGCGAACTCCCGGATCACCGTGTCGAACGGATCCTCCGCGTGCTCGACCCTGCCGCCGGGAAGGGTCCAGTTCCCCGACATGTGCTGGGTGAGCAGCACATGTCCGTCCTCGAGGCACACGGCGTACGCCGCCAGCCGGAAACTCATCCCCGCACCTCCGCACCGAACCGTAACCCGAGGCCCGCGCATCGCTGAGATTGCCCCGCCGTTCATGAGACCGGTTCGCCTTCGAGACGGATACGAAAGAGCCAGGCAGCGGTCTGAACAACATTACGACCCGCTCACAAGTTGAAAGCGGGTCGTTTCTGTGACGTCGAAGCCGATCACGGCTAGTTGATTTCAGCGTTTCCGCTGGTAGTAAGTGCGCCCGAAGGGATTCGAACCCCTAACCTTCTGATCCGTAGTCAGATGCTCTATCCGTTGAGCTACGGGCGCATGGCCTGTGTTCAGTTGTGACCCGGTTTCCCGGGTTTGGCGGAGGCGAGAGGATTTGAACCTCCGGTCCCCGTGAAGGGACAACTCATTAGCAGTGAGTCCCATTCGGCCGCTCTGGCACGCCTCCTGGAGCCTTCTCTTCGAGGGCACCGGTCCTTTCGAACCGCCGAGCAGCAAGGTTACAGTAGGTGGCCGCAAGAGTACAAAACGGCTGGTCAGTCAGCGTAGATGGCTGTCGAACCAGTCGAAGATGCGGGTTTGCGCATCCACCAGTTCGGCTTCGTCATCGTCGTCGCTGCCCGGTTTGTCGGCACGGTGCAGTTGGCCCGGGTAGCTGATCACCAGACTGGCCACCGGGGCTTTGGCACAGGCATCACGGAGCTTGTCCACTTCGTCGGGCGGGGTGGTCTCGTCCGAGCCGAACAGACCGAGCCACGGCGCCTGCAACCGGTCGGCCACCGTGACCAGAGCGTCGGCCTGCGCGGAGAGCGGGTCGACGATCCCGGGCGCGGCCACGCTTATCGCCGCACCGATCGGGCGGTTCGTTGCCACCAGGAACGCGGCCGTGCCAGCGGTGTCGAAACCGAGGGCGCCGATACAGTCCGGGAACACCCCGCGGCGGGTCAGCCAGTCGAAGCAGGCGTCGAAGTCTTCGAACAGTTCGTCACCGAACACACCTGACGACGACGCGGTCGCGCGGTGGAAAAGATCGGGCGCAACCACCGTCCAGCCCTCGGCGGCGAGAGCGTTCATCAGGTTCCGCAACTGGCCAGTGAACTCGCGGGACTCGTGCAGCAGCACGATGCCGCCGCGAGAGTGTCGTTCCGGTTCAACCACCGTGATGGGTACCTGCCCCACTGTCGCACGGGGGGTCTGCGTCGGTTCCTGTTCGTTTCCGCCGGCCGTCTCGTCGAGCCGCAGCCGCGCCATATCCTCATAAGTACCCGACATGAATCCAGCCTAGGGCGAGATACTGCTCTTGTGGAGAAATCACCTCTGAGCGGGGAGAAACGTGGCCGGGTTGCGACCAGGAATAAGGTTGAGGGGTGAGCGCGCAGATCCGGCCGGACCTAGATTCCATTCCGGCATACGTCCCCGGCCGCAGCCATCCCGGCGCGGTCAAACTGGCCAGTAACGAAACCACCTTCCCCCCGCTGCCCAGCGCGACGAAGGCCATTGCGGAAGCGGCGGAACTGGCCAACCGGTACCCGGACAACCAGTCCGGCGAGCTGCGTACCGCGCTTGCGGAGTTCCTCGGCGTAACTCCAGCGAACGTTTCCGTAGGTTGCGGCAGCGTTGCCCTGTGTCAGGAGCTGGTGCAGATCACCTGCTCCTCCCGTGAGGACGAGGTGCTGTTCGGGTGGCGTTCGTTCGAGGCGTACCCGATCATCACCCAGATCGGTAACGCGACCGCGGTGCCGGTGCCGCTCACCCAGGATCATGTGCACGACCTGGACGCGCTCGCCGCCGCGGTGACCGAGCGGACCCGGTTGATCTTCGTCTGCAACCCCAACAACCCGACCGGAACCGCGGTGGGCAGGGCGGCGCTCACCCGTTTCCTGGACGCTGTGCCGTCGCGAGTGCTGGTTGCGCTGGACGAGGCCTACTACGAGTACCTGCGGTGGACGCCCGAGGATCGTCCCGATGGTGTGGAGTTCGCCCGCACCCGGCCCAATGTCGTCGTGCTGCGCACCTTCTCCAAAGCCTACGGTCTGGCCGGGCTGCGCACCGGTTACGCCGTCGCCGCGCCCGAAGTGATCACCGCCCTGCTCAAAGTGCATATCCCGTTCAGCGTGAGTCGCGTCGCCCAAGCAGCCGCCATGGCCTCCCTGGAGGCCCGCCATGAGTTGCTCGAACGCACTGATGCGGTGGTCACCGAACGTGAGCGCGTGTACCGCGCGGTCAGCGCCGCCGGTTACCGCGTTCCGCCCAGCGAAGCCAACTTCGTGTGGCTCGCTCTCGGCGCGAACGCGGTGCCTTTCGCCGAAGGCTGCGCCGAAGCCGGTGTGCTGGTGCGCCCGTTCGACGGCGACGGTGTCCGCGTCACCATCGGCGACCCGCACGAAAACGACCTGTTCCTGAGCTTTGCGACAGACCCGGCGGTCGCGGGCCGGTTCGCCGGCGGGTAAGCCTGTTCCCGAACGCTGCTGTCAGCCGATCCCGAGCCCGCCCGCGATCGTGGGCCAGGACCGCTCCAATTCATCCGCCCAATACGGCCAGGAGTGGGTGCCGGTAGGCCGGAAGTGGGCGGTGTAGGGGATGCGGAGTTCGTCGAGACGGTTGGTGAGGCGGCGGGTGCAGAGGTTGGTTCCTGCTTCCAGCGGGCCGCCGAAACCGACCACGGTGGGCAGTTCCGGGTTGCCGAGGGTTTCGTGGATACCGGGCAGGCCGCTGCCGACGGAAATGTAGAGCGCCTTACCGCGCAGCGCTTCCGCGTGCAGCGTGACGTCGTGTTCCTTCCAGGCCGGATGGTGTTGCGGGCCGAACATATTGTCGGGGTCACCGTTGTAGGTGGCGACGACGGCGCGAGCCTGGGCCTGGCCCAGGTCGGTGCCGGTGGAGAAGCAGCCGCTGTGCGCGCCGACGGCGGAGTACAGGCCCGGTGTGCGCACTGCGAGCATCATCGCGGCCTCGGCACCCATGGACACACCCATCACAGCGTTGCGACCGTTACCGTCGAACCGGGCATCGATCAGCGGGGGCAGCTCCTCGGTGAGGAACGTTTCCCACATATTGGTGCCCAGCACCGGGTCCGGCTGCTGCCAGTCGGTGTAGAAGCTGGCGGGACCGCCGACGGTGAACACCACGTTGACGTTCTTGTCGGCATAGAACTCGGCGGCCTCGCCCTTGTGTAGCCAGTTGTTGCTGTCGGGCACGGTGCTGCGGCCGTCGAGCATGTAGACGGTGGGGCGAGGCTTACTGCGGTCGGGCGGCAGCATCACCAGCACCTCGACGGTGCGGCTCATCGACGGTGAGTCAACGAACACCCGCATCAGCCGATCGTCGATGGGCTCGACGCGGCTGATCTTCGGGCGGTTCGGCATCGGCCTGGTCTTCTCGGCGGGAGCTGGGCCCTCCGCGGAACCGGTATCGGGCTTAGGGATGGGAGCGGCGTGGGCCGCGGGGACACCGACTGCCGCCGCACCGATCAGCAGTGCAGCACTCACCAGCAGGTGGGACAGACAGGAGATCAGTCCGCGCCGAGACAGCATGATCACTATCCTGCCAGAGCGTTACCGACCGGTGAGCTACCCGATAACGGGCCTGTCCGAACTGTGATCTGTGTCCGATATGTACGGATATTTGTGCCGGCCTCGGTAGCCCGACGGAGAGGGGATGGCGCCCCTCTCCGTCCTGGCTGATCGTCAGATGATGTCGCGGCCCTCTGCCTTTGCCTTGCGCCACTCCCGGACGAACGCGCGGATGATCACGAACAGCACGCCGGCGACAACCAGCGGCCAGATCAGCACATACAGCGTGAGCAGGGCAGTCATGAGGTTTCCTTTCCGGCCGTAGCGAGATCATCCGGGCCCGCAACAGCCGCGGGTTGAGCGTCGAAATCTCCCGTACGTTCCTTGATGAGCGCGAAGTCGTACTCACACTTGGACATCAGGGTCAGCACAACGCAGGTGATGGTGCTGACCGAGTAGGCCACCAGGGACCCCGACAGCACCGGATAGCTGTGCAGGAAGCCGATCGCGAACGGCGCAGCGGCAACCGTCGCCACCGTGCCCACGATGAGGGCGACACGCTTACCGAAGAACCCGAACGCCATCAACCCGAGCACGACGCCGATACCGACTGTGGCCAGCACGTCGGAGACGATGCCAAGACCGCCCGACAGATCGATCCAGGAGAAGCGAACGGGCACGAACGCGGCAAGGCCGAGAACCACCGCCGCACTGAAAGCGAGGTTGGTGACCCGGTTCCAATAGAAACTCGCGATCACCGGGAACACGAGCGTTCCCCACATCGCGCCCACGAACACGAGCAGGTCGAGGATGTTCAGCTGGGAGCCTGCGAAGAAAAGCGCCGCCGCGATCGCAACGATCATGGTGATGCGGCCGAGGAGGACCATGGTGCGCGGGTTGGCCCGCTTCTTCCCAGCCACGTTGTGCCCATAGATATCGGCCATCACGATGGACGCGAGCGCGGTGAGGTCGGCGTCGGCCGTCGAGGACAGCGAGCCGATGATCATCACGAAGAACAGGCACAGCAACAAGGGACCCAGATAGGTCGCCGCCATCTGCGGTATGAGGTTGTTGACGTCGCCGTCCACGGGCTGGATGCCCGCATACAGGGCGATGACCCCGAGCATCCCGATCCCGATGATCGTGGCCCCGTACCCGAAAGTCGCGGTGACGAAAGTCTTCTTGATCAGATCCTCCCGTACCGCGAACAGCCGCTGCGCGATCGTCTGGTTGCCGATGGCGTACGCCAGCACGGCCGCGATGTACGGGGCGCCCTGATTGAAGAACGCATCCGAGGAAAAGAAGTTGCCCTGCTGCGGGGTCAGGTTCGCTGCTCCGGTCTCGAACAGTGCGGGGCCGCCCGCGGCGAAGAAGACCACCGGAATGATGATCACGACCGCGCCGAGCATGGCGAGCACCTGCGCGAAGTCGGTCAGCACCGAGGCACGGAACCCCGACCAGAGCGTGTACAGCAGAATCCCGGCCGCGATGGCCACGATGCCCTGGCTGAAAGTGAACGGCGTGAGCATCCCGATGAGCGCGCCGCCCGCGATCAGGTTCGAGGTCAGGCTGATCAAGCTGCCCACCACATTCGACCCGGCGAGCATGAGCTGGCTGGAGCGGCCGTGCCGGGCGTACATGACTTCGGCGATGGTGTGCGCACGTGGTGCGACCTGGCGGATACGCCGCCCGAACGGGTAGATCAGCAGGATCATCAGGGCGCCCCACAGCCCGTAGTGGATGGGGCCGGAGATCCCGTAGGTGTATCCGGAGGTGGCCGACGCATACATCGACGACGCCCAGATCCAGGTGGCCGTCATGGAGGCAGCGGAGATACCGAAGCCGATGCGGCCGCCACCGGTCATATATCCGTCGGCGTTCTCCTTCTTCCTGCTGATACGGATGGACATGTACAGACTGCCGCCGAAGAAAAGCAGTATGAGCAGGACCACGACGGGTCCCGAGAGGCGTTGTAGCTCGCCCACAGCGTTCTCACTTTCTCGTCATGAGCTCGGCCCCACTCGAGTGGGGCCGAGCGAACGGTTGGTGGGAACCTCTGTCAGTCGGGCGGAACGATGCGACGGGCGAAGCCGGCCGTGCGCTGTGCGAAATCCACAGAGCTCCTTTCATCCTGCGTGCTACCGCACCCGAGCCCCGCACATGCGGCGCTCACCCTCGACCGGTCGCACCAGTCGGATATGGGCGCGGAAAAGCCGTCTGCCCGCCTGCGCGTTCACTGCGGCTCGGGCAGCGCCGGGGACGTCCGAAGGAGTGGCATGCGCATATCTCGATCGACGCCGCGGCCTGCCGTAGCTACCGTGAAAGATCAGACACGATACGTGCGTGTCAGGCGGTGTGAAGTCCACGAAATCCCGTGCGCGACCAGGCCGCTCACGGGCGTGGCATCATTCAGGCAGCGGCGAACTCTCCGGGATCGGCCCCGGAGGTGAATCCATCCGTCTCGGCGGCAGCGAACCGTAGCGCTATCTGGCTACCTCGTACGGTGACGCCGAACGCGTCGCTCTCGATGGTCGGCAGGCCGGGTGTCGCGGCCGGGAGATCGGCGGCGTGGAAGACAGACCCCAGCGCACTGCCTCCAGCGGGCTTCACCTCGACGCCCGTGTGCTCCGAACCACAGAACAACGTCTCGAACCAGCCCACACTCATGCGGTGACCTTATCCGATACCCAGTTCAGGTGACCTAGGTCACCAATAACCTGCAGCTCAGCGCCACCCACTGACGAGAAGCCGCGACAATAGCAACCCGTGGATGTCATGCGATCACCGGTTGCGGCGATCGCATGCCAAAGGCTCGGAGGTATCCGCCACACCATCCACACCGCGAGCAGCGAACTGAGCCGCTTCGGACACGATTTCGCACATAACCTGCGCGAGAGCGCGCATAGCTATGCGTTGTCCGATCACGATATGCACCGAATCTTCGAGGAGAGAATCGTTCCCGAGCAGTTGGACGTCCCAGGGCGCAGTACAGGTGCGTCGGGCCAGCTCAGGCTGATCGTCGAGCTGGGACAGCCGGGGGCGGGAAAATCCACAGCCATCGACACCGTCGCCGCATCCTTCCGCGACCGCGGCGGAGCCGTCCCGCTGATCGCCGACAACTACATGCCGTATCACCCGCTGTTCGCCGAGCTGCGCGCCCGCGACGACTTCACCGCGGGAGACCACCTCTATCCGATCGCGGAAAGATGGCTCGATATGGCCATCGACTACGTCATCGCGAGCCGCAAACACGCCATCCTCGAGGAGGGCGCGGGCAACCCGCGACGGGCAGCGCGCGTAATCCAGCGATTCCAGCAGAACAACTATGCTGCAGCCGTCGAAGTCTTGGCCGTACCGCGCGCGGAAAGCGGGGCATCGGTCCTCACTCGGTTTCTCCACGAACGCCTGCGAGACGGCACGGGACGGTACGTGCCCACCAGCGCACAGGACATCTGTTTCACCGGCTCGGCCGACCTGCTGCGTTTGCTGGAGTCACCTGACCCACCGGTAGCCGTCGATGAGCTGCGGGTGCGCTCCCGGTCGGAGGTGCTGTTCGAAAACTATCGGGATACGCCGAGCGGATGGTCCAAGCCACCGGAAGGCTGGGACGCCCTGCAGGAAGAACGGGGCCGCGCACTCACACCGGACGAGAAGCACGCGCATTCCGAGCGGATGCAGGAATTCCATGAGGCACTCACCCAGGCGTACGCTCGCCACCCTGAGCAGGCTGCGGACTGGCACCGCCTGTCGCTCGAGATGGATCGGATGGCGGCGCTGGCACGATCCTGACGATTCATCCACGGCGCTGGTCTGGGCTTTCCTCACCCGCGGTGGGTCACCGTGAGAATGTTGCGGCACGCATTTCGGAGAAGAAAAAGCCCCTCACCTGAGTGAACAAGCAAGGGGCTGTGGCGGAGACGGAGGGATTTGAACCCCCGGTCGCTCTCACGACTCTCGCTTTCAAGGCGAGTGCATTCGGCCGCTCTGCCACGTCTCCAGGCCCCTGATGGTAACCGATCAACCGCTGCAGTCCGGCGGGCGTAGCCAGCGGCAGCGACGGTCAGCGGGGCATGGCGATCAGGTCGCGGTTCAGGCCGGTGACGTTCGGGCAGCCGGACAGGCCGAGCGCGGAATCGAAGTCGGCCAGCAGGATGCGCAACGCATGCCGGACACCGTCGGCTCCCGCGATTCCGAGACCATACGCCCACGGGCGGCCGTAGAGGACGGCTTTCGCGCCGAGCGCGAGCGCGATCAGCAGGTCGGAGCCGGTACGCACCCCGGAGTCGAACAGTACGTCCGCACGATCCCCGACGGCCGCGACGACCGCGGGCAGTGCGTCCAGTGTCGCGATGGCACCGTCGACCTGGCGGCCTCCGTGGTTGCTGACGACGACGCCGTCGGCCCCCGACTCGACCACCAGCCGCGCGTCGTCGGGATGCAGGATGCCTTTCACCGCGATCGGCAGATCGGTCCATTCGCGCAGATGCGCGATATCGGCGGGGCGCAGTTTGTGATTGCCGAACAGGCCGACCCAGGTGAGGATCGCGGTGCGCATCGCGTCCACGCTCTCCTCCGGCGGGGTGGGCAGTTTCGCACGGAACACCGGATCGGTCAGGTAGTTCGCGATACCCTTGCCGTGCAGGAACGGCAGATGCCCGAGCTCCAGGTCGCGCGGCCGCCACCCCAGCGATGGGGTGTCGACGGTGACCATGATCGCCTTCGCGCCCGCGTTCTCGGCGCGCCGCACCAACGAACGGGCCAACTCCTCGTCGGCGGGCCAGTACAGCTGATACCACCAGTCCTCGGCGACAGCACCGACTTCCTCGATGGTCGACGACGCCGCCGTCGACAGCACCGTACCCACACCCAGCTCCCGCGCAACCTCCGCGACCATCACTTCACCGCGCTCGGCCAGCAACCCCAACACCCCGATCGGCGCGGTCAGCACCGGCGCGGCCAATGTGGTCCCCAGCACCTCCACCGACAGGTCGCGCACGCCGGGACCGGTGGTCCCGCACAGCATCCGCGGCACGATCCGGTACCGGTCGAATGCCGCCCGGTTGGCGGCGGCGGTCCGCTCACTGGACGCACTGCCCGCGACATAGGCGTAGGCGTGCGCATCGAGCAGTTCCCGCGCCCGTTCCTCCAGCCCGTCAGCCGTCATCGGCAACTCGGGCACCATCCCACCGAGACCGCGCAGGTAGATCTCGTTCTGGAAGTCGACGAAGCTCACACCGGGAACGCTAGTCGGCGCGTCGGTACCGCGTCCGCTGCTCCTCGGAAATTGTTGCGCGAGAGTGCTGCCCGGCCGACGTTCGAGTCGTTGCCTCGGACGCAGATCATCAGGTGCCGACGACAGCATCATGGGATGCAGGTTGATATCCGGGTATTCGCGCACCTGATCAGGGCTCTACTCGTGTCGGCGCGATCGCATCTCGTCGGCGACGACAGATGTCGGGCATGATTCGGCGACCCGGCATGCCGCACCGAAGGGCGTTGCGGTTTCGCTCGCTTCCTACTGGGGCACTATGGGGCGATGCGCGCTATCAACTTGACCGGTTTCGGTGAGCCCGAGGTGATGGAGTGGTCGGCGGCGCCCGACCCGGAACCCGGGCACGGCGAGGTGTTGATCGAGGTGGCCGCGTCCGGGGTGAACCGGGCCGATCTGCTGCAGCGGCGCGGGTACTATCCGCCGCCGCCCGGGGCGAGCGAGATTCTGGGGCTGGAGTGTTCCGGGGTGATCGCGGCTGTCGGTGCAGGTGTGGACGATTGGACGGTGGGCGACCGGGTGTGCGCGCTGCTGTCCGGTGGCGGGTACGCCGAAAAAGTGGTGGTGCCTGCCGGGCAGGTGCTGCCGGTGCCGGAGGGGCTGGACCTGGTGGCGGCAGCCGGGTTGCCCGAGGTGGCGGCGACAGTATGGTCGAACCTGGTGATGACGGCGGGGCTGCGCGCGGGTCAGCTGGTGTTGCTCCACGGCGGCGGCAGCGGGATCGGCACGCACGCGATCCAGGTTGCGGTCGCGCTCGGCGCGCGGGTGGCGGTGACCGCCGGGTCCGGCGAGAAACTGGAGCGCTGCCGGGAACTCGGCGCGAGCGTGCTGATCAACTATCGCGAACACGATTTCGTCGACCTGGTGTGCGCGGAAAAAGGTCTGGGCGGTGCGGGAGCCGACATCATCCTCGACAATATGGGCGCGGCCTACCTGTCGCGCAATGTGCAAGCCCTGGCCCCCGATGGGCAGCTGATCGTCATCGGAATGCAGGGCGGGGTCGCCGCGGAGCTGAACCTGGGCGCACTGCTGGCCAAACGCGGCACGATCCGCGCGATCGGGTTGCGCGGACGCCCGGCGACCGGACCGAGCAGCAAGGCCGAAATCGTCGCTGACATGCGGAAACGGCTGTGGCCGCTGCTCGCCGACGGCACCGTCGTCCCCGTGGTGCATGCGGAACTACCGATTACCGAGGCCGCGGCCGCGCATCGCATGCTCGACGAGACAGGAACTGTCGGCAAAGTGGTGTTGCGGGTGCGTGAGAACTGAGCGGAGCGAGCCCGGTCAGTCCAAAGCGGCGAGCGCGCGGCCGAACTGGTCGATCTCGAACTTCGCGGTGTAGGGCGCGAGTCCGACGGTCACCGCGCCGCCTGCGTCGTTGACGCCGAGCGCGTCGAGCAGTCTGCTGCCGCCGTGGGTGCCGCTGAGTACGCCGATCCGGCTGTCCGCCAGTTCGGCGGCGACCTTTTCCGCCTGCATCCCGTCCATGGTGAAACTGACAGTCGGGATGCGGGTGGAGGCTCTGCCGATCACGGTGAGGCGGGGAATGGTGTCCAGCACGCTCATCAGGTGCTCGAACAGTTGGTCGTGGTAGTCCTGCAGCGAGGTTATGGAGATTTCCAGGCGTTCGCGTCTGCTGCCGGTGGCGGCTTCATCCAGGCCTGCGAGGTAGTCGATGGAATTGGTGAGACCGGCAAGCAGCGCATACTGGTGTCCGCCGACCTCGAGCCGTTCAGCGCCCTTGGCGTAGGGGTTCAGCGACATCGAGGGGATGCGGTCGAGGAACGCGGGGTCGCGGAACACCAGCGCACCCACCGCGGGTCCGCCCCATGCCGGCGCGCTCAACGCGACCACATCGGCATTGAGTTCCTCGATATCGATGAGCGCATATGGCGCGGCACCGACGGCGTCGGCGACGAGCAGCCCGCCCACCTCATGCACCCGGTCGGCGGCCACCCGCACGGCGGGCGCCGAACCGACGATCGGTGAGGCCGCGGTCAACGCGACCAGCCGCGCGGTGGGGCCGATCAGCTCCTCGAACTGCCAGGCAGGCATTTCGCAGGTCTCGATCTCCACCTCGGCCCAGCGCACATGCGCCCCGTAACGGTTGGCGATACGTAACCAGGGCGCGACATTCGCCTCATCGTCCAGCCGCGACAGCACGATCCCGGTGCCGAGCCCCAGACGCGAACTCAGCGATTCGGCCAGCCAGGCCAGCAATACCGCACGGTCCGGACCGAGCACCACACCGGCTGGGTCGCCGCCGACCAGATCCGCGACGGCCTCGCGGGCCGAGTCGAGGATCGCGGCGCTACGCTTTGCGGCGCCGTATCGGCCGATATGCGAGAAAGACGAGGTACGGAAACCGGTGGAAACGGCGCGCGAAACCGACTCCGGAACCAACATGCCCGCCTGCGGGTCCAGATGGATCCAGCCGTCGCCCAGGGACGGTATCAGGCCCCGAACCCGCGCGACGTCGTAAGTCATGCTGGTCACTCTAAGGCCAGCGACGTATGCTCGGTAACCCTGGTCCGGGGCTGTCGGAGTAGCCGCCACCACCGGCTTTAGCGCGTTCGTGGGTGAAGCGACATGATAGGGAACATGACGCAATCGGATGATGCCTCGGATCCCGTTGTCGTGATCGGACCGGAAGGTCGCCCGCTCATTCTCTCGTCGGGCGCTGAATCGGGCACGCCATTGGACGGGGGTGCGCAGCGCTCCGACGACGCAGACGACCGTGCGGACTCCGATGAATCGCTCGCCGATATGGTCGAGCAGCCCGCGAAGGTCATGCGCATCGGCACCATGATCAAACAGCTGTTGGAGGAGGTGCGCGCCGCCCCGCTCGACGACGCGAGCCGGTCCCGGCTGCGGGAAATCCACAAATCCTCGATTCGTGAGCTGGAACAGGGCCTTGCCCCGGAACTGCGCGAGGAGCTGGAGCGGCTGGCGCTGCCGCTGAGCGAGGAGTCGACCCCGTCGGACGCCGAGCTGCGGATCGCGCAAGCCCAGCTGGTCGGCTGGCTGGAGGGCCTGTTCCACGGCATCCAGACGGCGCTGTTCGCCCAGCAGATGGCGGCGCGAGCGCAGCTGGAGCAAATGCGGCAGGGGGCGCTGCCGCCGGGTATCCACACGGCCGAGACCCGCGGGGGACAGCACAACCAGTCCATCGGAGGCCACGGACAGTACCTCTGATCTGACGCTCGGAAATCGGATGCGGACCATGCGCGCGTGTGCCAGACGGGGCGCCGCGGCACTGCCGGGGTAGTGTCGTGCACCGTGCCCGCCGCTGCCGCTCGCCCCGACTCGGTAAACGATGTGAGTACGGGGCGCACCGAAGAGAGCTCAGTGCCTCCAGACAACACCCCAGTCGTAGATGAGAAACGAGTGAGTTCCAAGCAGACCACGGCCGCCGAGAGCAGTACCGACGCCCCGGCGGCCGACGAACCGGCTCCGATCACGTCCGACTCTCAGTCGTTCGCGCGCGCCTGGCGGGACCTACGCGAGGGGTTCTCCCAGCGTGAGCTGTGGCTGTCGCTGGGCTGGCAAGACATCAAACAGCGTTATCGGCGCTCGGTGCTCGGCCCGTTCTGGATCACTATCGCCACCGGTGTGCAGGCCACGGCGATCGGCATCCTGTACGCGGCGCTGCTGGGGCAGCCGCTGCGGGAGTACCTGCCGTATGTCGCGGTGGGCCTGATCGTCTGGAATGTGATCCAGGCGAGCATTTTGGAAGGCTCGGAGGTGTTCATCGCCAATGAGGGGCTGATCAAACAGCTGCCCTCGGCGTTGAGTGTGCACGTGTATCGGCTGGTGTGGCGGCAGATGCTGTTCTTCGCCCACAACCTGCTGATCTATCTGATCGTGCTCGCCGCCTTCGGGGTGTGGCAGAACCTGCACCCGACGGCGATCCTCGCCGTTCCGGCGCTGGGGTTGATCTTCCTCAACGGTATGTGGGTGTCGATCGTGTTCGGCATCTTCAGCACCCGCTACCGCGATATCGCGCCCATTCTCAGCAGCCTCACCCTGATGCTGTTCGTGCTGACCCCGGTCATGTGGAACACCAAGAGCCTGCAGGCCCAGGGCGGCGAGGTCGCCGAACGCGCGAAATTGGCCGAAGTGATCCCGACCTACCACTATCTGGAAATCGTGCGCGCCCCGCTGCTCGGTGACGACCAGAAGCTGTACCACTGGGTGATCGTCGGTGCTATCACCCTGGTCGGGTGGATCGCCGCCGCCTTTGCCATGAAGCAGTACCGTTCGCGCGTGCCGTACTGGGTATAGGAGGCGCAGGGCCATGACCGACAACGTGAGCATCGAAACCCGCGACGCGTGGGTCGAATTCCCGATCTTCGACGCGAAATCACGGTCGTTGAAGAAGGCTTTTCTCGGCAAGGCCGGCGGCACCATCGGCCGCAACCAGTCCGATGTGGTGGTCGTGGAAGCGTTGCGCGACATCACGCTGTCCTTGAAGGAAGGCGACCGGGTGGGGCTGGTCGGCCATAACGGCGCGGGCAAATCCACGCTGCTGCGGCTGCTTTCCGGCATCTACGAACCGACGCGCGGCAGCGCCCGCATCCGGGGACGGGTGGCGCCGGTCTTCGACCTCGGCGTCGGGATGGACCCGGAGATCTCCGGTTACGAGAACATCATCATCCGCGGACTGTTCCTCGGGCAGACCCGCAAACAGATGCTGTCGAAGATCGATGAGATCGCCGAGTTCACCGAACTCGGGGAATACCTGTCCATGCCGCTGCGCACCTACTCCACGGGTATGCGGGTGCGGCTGGCCATGGGCGTGGTCACCTCGATCGACCCGGAAATCCTGCTGCTGGACGAGGGTATCGGTGCCGTCGATGCGGAGTTCATGAAAAAAGCCCGGCTGCGGTTGCAGGAATTGGTTGCCCGATCCGGCATCCTGGTGTTCGCCAGCCATTCCAACGAGTTCCTGGCCCAACTGTGTGATAGCGCGCTGTGGATCGACCACGGACAGGTGCGGTTGCAGGGCGGGATCGAAGAAGTGGTGCGGGCATACGAAGGCCCCGATGCGGGAAACCATGTGGCGACCGTGCTGCGCGAGCTGGAAGCCGAACGCGGCGCCGACCGGGAACGAGAACTGGAGCGAAATCAGGCATGAGCGGTCAGCGGCCGGAGGAGGCAGCGAAGCGTGACCACGAAGGCCGCCCGCACATGCCCCAAGAACACAGCATGAGCGGTGTTGGTTCGCCTGCGGGCGCAGCGGAGAGCGCTGACGCGGCCGCGGTGCTGCCCGAGGTCACATTCGGAGCCGACGCCAAGATCGTCGCTGTCGTGGTCACTCATAAACGGCGTGAACTGCTCACCGAATCGCTGAAAGCCGTCGCCACTCAGTCGCGGCCGGTGGACCACCTGATCGTGGTCGACAACGGTAACGAACCCGAAGTCGCGCAGCTGGTGAAAGACCAGCCGCTGGAAACCACCTATCTCGGTTCCGCGCACAACCTCGGCGGCGCGGGTGGGTTCGCGCTGGGCATCCTGCACGCCCTCACCCTCGGCGCGGATTGGGTGTGGCTGGCCGATGACGACGGGCGACCCGACGGCCCTGATGTGCTGTCCACTCTGTTCGACTGTGCGCGCAAGCATCAGTTGGTCGAGGTGTCGCCGGTGGTCTGCGATATCGATGAACCCGATCGGTTGGCGTTCCCGCTGCGCCGCGGTGTGGTGTGGCGGCGGTTGCGTTCGGAACTCGGCGACGACGATTTCCTGCCCGGTATCGCCTCGCTGTTCAACGGCGCGCTCATCTCGGCTCAGGCGGTGGATGTGATCGGTGTCCCCGATCTGCGGTTGTTCGTCCGCGGCGACGAGGTCGAGGTGCATCGCCGCCTGGTCCGCTCCGGCCTGCCGTTCGGCACCTGCCTGCAAACCGCCTATCTGCATCCCAATGGCGCTGCGGAATTCAAACCGATCCTCGGTGGCCGCATGCACACCCAGTATCCCGACGACCCGGTCAAGCGCTACTTCACCTACCGAAATCGCGGCTACCTTATGTCGCAGCCGGGAATGCGGAAACTGCTGCCGCAGGAGTGGATCCGCTTCTCCTGGTTCTTCCTCGTCACCCGCCGCGACCCGGCCGGGCTGCGCGAATGGTTCCATCTGCGCAGCCTCGGGCGTAACGAACAATTCGGGAAGCCGGAGTAGGTGTTTCTGCCGGGCGTGGTTTCGCCGGCTCTTCGGAAAACCATTTGCCGAAGGGCCCCGTGGATGCGATTGTGGTCCCGACCGCGAGGTGAGTGAGGAGGTGGATTTCGTGACCACGGTGTGGTTTGCCGTGCCCTGGCGCGCTGTGCGGGTGCATGCCGCCGGACGGAATTCCCTCACTATCCACATTTGCTGAGCCCGGGCGGGCTCGGCACCCGACGGAGGTCTCACTCATCATGGTCGATTACGACCTGCTCGTTCCCTACGGCTGGACCGAGGCCGTTTCCGAGCGTTACCGCTCGATGATTTCCGAAGACGGTTTTCCCGCGCGCATCGTGCGGATGGACCGTGGTGAATGCGATGTCGCGACGCCTGCCGGGCCCGCGC
>NZ_MUKP01000065.1 GCF_002081715.1 Nocardia donostiensis
ACCCCGGAGGCGGTGAACGCCATGCTCAACGGGGTACGGGACAGTCACCCCGGCCTGTCGCACGAGCGGATCGCCGAAATCACCGCCGCCTACCCGGATCTGGCGAAATCGCGTGGTGCGCTGGCCATGTCCACCGATGCCGCGTTCCGCATGCCCGCGCACTGGGTTGCCGACGGCCATGCCCGCCATTCCGATACCTGGATGTACCGGTTCGACCACGCAACACCGATGTTGCGCGCCGCTCGGGTCGGCGCGGGTCACGCTACCGAACTACCGTATGTTTTCGGCAATTTCGGCACTTTCAACCACGATCCGACTTTCTGGCTCGGCGGCCGCAAACAGGCAATGGCTGTTTCCGGCCGGATGATGCGCCGCTGGCTGGCCTTCGCCACCCATGGTGTGCCCGCGGCACTGGACGGCTCCAAACACTGGCCGCCCTACCGGCCCGGCGTCCGCGCAACGCTGCTGATCGACAGCATCGACCGCGTGGTGGAGGACCCGGACCGGGAGTTGTTCACCGCCTGGGGTGAGCGCGCGGTCGGCTTCGCCTGAGCTGAACCGCTAATTCAGCACACCAGCTCGCGCGCGCTGACCGAGCTGCGCAGGTAGCTGCCGGTATCCGTGCAGTGTGAACAGCTCACGGGGTTGTGGTGTGCCGTCCAAACGTAGGTCGGGGAACCGCTCGAACAGTGCGCGCAGGGCGTAGGTTCCTTCCATCCGAGCCAGGCTCGCACCCAGGCAGGCGTGTATGCCGCTGCTGAAGGTGAGGTGGTCTTTGGCGTTCGGCCTGCCCACGTCGAAGCGGGCCGGCTCGTTGAACACCGCCGGATCGCGGTTCGCGCCGGCCAGTGACAGCACGATCACCGTGCCGCGGCGTATCCGGACGCCGTCGAGTTCCAGATCGCTCAGGGCGACGCGCCCGGTGAGCTGTACCGGTGGATCGATGCGCAACACTTCCTCCACAGCGTTGGGCCACAGTTCCGGTTCCGTCCGCAACCGGTCCAGCTGCTCGGGGTTGCGCAGTAGTTGCACGATGCCGTTGCCGATCAGGTTGACCGTGGTCTCGAAACCGGCGCCCATGAGCAGGCTCGCGGTGGCGATCAGTTCGTCGGTGGTCAGTTCGCCCGCGCTGACCAGGCTGCTGAGGATGTCGTCGCCCGGTTCGCGGCGTAACCGTTCGATATGGCCGGTGAGGTAGATGTTCATCCGTTCGGTCGCTACCATCGCGCGCTGATAGGTGCCGTGGGCGATACCGAAGTCGAGTAGCGGGGTCATATCGTCGCCCCAGGACAGGAACCGTTCCCGATCGGAATCGGGGAAACCGAGCATCTCGGAGATGATCGCGATCGGCACCTGAGCGGCGAACGATTCGATCAGGTCGGCCGAACCGTCCGACGGCAGCGCGTCCAGCAGCTCCTCGGTGACCGTTTCCACCCGGTCGCGCAGTCTGCCGATCGCACGCGGGGTGAAGGCCGAGGCGACCGGTTTACGCATCTTCGTATGGTCCGGTGGGTCGATCACCAGCATCGACGGCGGAGACGTCGGGTTGGGTGGTACCGGATACCGTTCGGCCAACCGGCGCAGCGGGCCGGGGAGCTGAATGCTGTCCGGTGGCATCACCCCGAACCGGTTGTCCCGGAGGATGGCGCGGGTGAGCGCGTGGTCGAAGGTCGCCCACGATATCGCGACCCGGTGCAGGCCGCCGTCGCCGCGCAGCTGTTCGATCAACGGATACGGATCGTCGATACCTTCCGACCCCCCGATCAGCCGCGAGAACGGGTCGTTGCGCC
Organism: Nocardia donostiensis; assembly: GCF_002081715.1. GTDB lineage: Bacteria > Actinomycetota > Actinomycetes > Mycobacteriales > Mycobacteriaceae > Nocardia > Nocardia donostiensis. The sequence continues at coordinate 1,791 of NZ_MUKP01000065.1, forward strand.
GCGCCTGCCTGCGGACGACCGTACGGAGCAGACCGTGTTTGGACAACCAGTGGAACCAATAGTGTGGCTTCATCTCACCAACTCCGTCGTTGCGCTTGTCACAACCTTACGGAACACCGCTCGGAGCCGGAACATGTTCAGGCCAGCCCTCTTACCGCAGCCGAACCGGGAGTTGCCCACCGCCCGGGGCGAGCGCGCGCCAGCGCCATCAACTCATCCGCTGGACGGTTACTCGCTCTGTTTCCACTCGTCGTGCGTGCAGTGCGGAATCGGGTTCGTCCACCTGCACCAGTGACGCACCGGCCGCGAGCACCGCGATGTAGCCGTCGATCAGCTCGTCCGGGGTTTCCCATGTGGTGCTCGACAGCACCCGGTCTCCTTCGGAGATGTGCTGGCGAGCGGCGGATTTGCGGGCTCGTTCCAGAACTTCGGGCACCGAGAGTCCGTCCAGCGCCACGCCGGTTCCGCCGGGCAGGAACTGGTCGCCGTGTACTCGTACCGCGGTCGCGAAATCGGTGACCCCGATGGGCAGGTCCTGCACCGGGGTTCCCATCGCGTCCAACGACAGCGCGGCGAGCTCACCGGAACCTTCGGCATCGTCGATGCGGTCGGCCACGGCCAGGGTCAGCTCGGCGTCCGCGTCCGGTCGCAGCACTATCTCGGTGCCCGCCCACCAGCAACCGAGCAGCACGGCGGCGGTCTGCCAGTGCGCAGGCAGCAGTACCGCGACGCGAGCGCCGGGGGTGAGGCCGAATTCGTCGCGCACCAGATTGGCTGTTTTGGCCGCCCAGTTGGCCAGCGTCAGGCCGGACAGTTCGATCCGGGCGCCGGTGGCGTCGTTGTAGTAGGTGACGCGCGGAGCGGCCGGTTCGCGTTCCAATACCGGGTCCAGCACTGCCTCGGTGAGGGTCAGTGCCTGTTCGAATTCACGCATTGTCTAATTCACGCATGTCGGTCCGTCCTTGCCGGCATCGATCGGTGGGGCGGGCGGGACCGGGGTGGCCGAGGTCGACGGGTTGTCGAAGTCGAACATGCTGTTCGCCGCCGACCCGGGACCAGAATAGTCACCGGTCAGCACGACGCTCACCGAGCCCGGTGGTACCGATGAATCGGCGAGCACCGGCAGTCCGCCGAGTGCCTCGGCGACCGCGTCGGCGTCCGGGTCGGAGCTCGACGACGCGAGCACCCGGCTGCCGGCTACGGTCCCGCCGGTGTAATTACCCACCTCTCCGGTGGAATAACCTTGTGCACCCAGCGCCTGCGAGACGTCGCTTGCCAAACCGCTGACGGTGCCTGCGTTGTACACGTCGACGACGACCGACGACGGATCGACCGCAGGCTTGGCGCGTCTGGTGGTTTCCGCGGCCTTGGTGGGTGTTGCGCCTGCCAGCGACGCCACATACTTTTCGACTTCCTCCGGGTCGACCCGCACCACCGATTCCCCATCCGATGTCATCCCGTTCAGGTCGGCCACCGGGATGGTTTCGAAGGTCACCTCGCCCGCGCTGAGGTCCTGCAACTGCTGCAGGAACGACAGCACGTCCCAGCCGTCGTCGAGCACTACGGTGCGGCCGACGGCATCGCTGAGCTCGCTCAGCCTGCCCGGATCGCTCAGTGTGCGGGCACTCAGCACCTGGTGTACCAGTTGTGCCATGAACACCTGTTGGCGCACGATTCGGTCCAGGTCGCCGCGCGGCAGCTCATGTCGCTGTCGTACGAAGCTCAACGCGCGCGGCCCGTCCAGGCGTTGGCGTCCCGCAGGGAAACGCGCGCCCGACAGTGGTTCGTCGACCGCGTTTTTCAGGCATACGTCGACCCCGCCCACCGCGTCGGTGAGCAGCACGAAACCGAGCAGGCTGACCTCGGCGTAATGGTCGACGGCGACCCCCGTCAGCCCGGCGACGGACTTGATCAGCGCCTGCCGCCCGCGCTGGGTGGATTCGCGTTCGGCTTCCTGTTCGGTGGCGCCCTGGTCGAGCAGGTTCTGGTAGACCTTCTGCTTGGTGGCCCCGTACGCGGAGTTGATCTTGCCGCGACCCAGGCCGGGAATATCCACATAGGCGTCGCGCGGCAGCGAGATGGCGGTGGCCGAGCGGCCGTCGTCGGGGACCCGCATCAGCACGATGGTGTCGGTATTGGTGCCTATCTCGTCTCCCGCGTGCAGCATGGCGCGTTCGGCTTCGGTCAGCGGATTACCGTGCGCGTCGGTGCGCGAATCGACCCCGACCAGCAAAATATCCACCGCGCCATCGCTGCCCCCGCCGAGCCCGAGATCGGAGATCCGTTCGATATTCGACACCAGTGAGTCCACACTCCGCCACGCGAAACCCGTCAGCACCAGGATCAGCACCGCGGTGGCGGCGATGATCACCCGCAACGGCCCCCACACACTCGGCTCCGGCGGTGTCGCTCGCCCCGCCCCGTTCCTCCGCTGCGCCACCTGAACATCCTTTCCCTATCCCGAATCCGCGCGAAGCAAGATCCGGCGACCGGTTCGCCGTTCTGTCGACACCCTCCCGTCAGGAGGCTAACCAACGGCAACGCCTCCGGAGCCGAACTGCGAGTGTCCCGGCGTGCCAGACTTGCCCGTGTGGACACAGCCGTAACACCCGGATCCGACCTGCCCGCCCGCCTCGTCGTCACCGGTGCGGGCGGGCAGGTCGGCCGGGAACTGACCCGTCTCGCGCCGTCGGCTCGGGCCTTCGGGCGCGACGAACTCGACATCACCGACGCCGCGGCAGTGCATGCTGTGCTGCGACCCGGCGATATCGTGCTCAACTGTGCTGCGTATACCGCGGTGGATCAGGCTGAAACAGACCGCGAGGCGGCGTTCGCCGGCAACGAGACCGGGCCTGCCGTGCTCGCCGCTGCCTGTGCGCGCGCCGAGGCACGCTTGATCCATGTGTCCACCGACTACGTCTTCGACGGCACGGCGAACCAGCCCTACCGGACCACCGACCCCACTGGCCCGGCTACCGTGTACGGCCGGTCCAAACTCGCAGGTGAGCGTGCTGTGCTGGAGCTGGCGCCGCAGGCGCATATAGTCCGCACGGCATGGGTGTACAGCGGGGCGGGCAATGATTTCGTGGCGACCATGCTGCGGCTGGAAGCCGAACGCGACACCGTCGACGTGGTCGACGACCAACTCGGTTCCCCCACCTACGCCGCCGACCTGGCCGCAGGCCTACTGGAACTGGCCGCCCATCCCGGCGCGCCCCGTCTGCTGCACGCCACCAACGACGGGCAGGCCACCTGGTTCGAACTGGCCCGTGCGGTCTTCGCCGGGATAGGGGCGGACCCGGCCCGGGTGCGTCCCTGCGATTCGGCCGCCTTCCCGAGACCTGCGCGTCGCCCGGCGTATTCGGTCCTCTCCGGTGAATCCTGGTGTCACGCGGGCTTGACACCGTTGCAGCATTGGCGTTCCGCGCTGGAAGACGCCCTCGCCCGCCGGTCGGATTAGGCGTACCTCCGCCTTCGCTCCGGCCATGCGCATTTATGGCTACATCCCGCATGACGCACGGCTGTGCGGGTCTGCCTATCTACCGCCTTTGCTCCGGGCGTGTGACCTGCGTATCTTCTCGCACTCGCTCCGGGCGTGCCTCCGCTTTCGCTCTGGCCGTGCGCGGGCTGTGGGCGCGTTTCGCTCGGCTGTGCCCACTAGGGTGGTTCGTTGTGAGCGCTTCCGATGCAGATGTATCGAGGGACTTGTCGAGCAGCCGCCCCGGCCTGGCCGTGATCACGGTCACCTACTCCCCGGGTGAGCACCTCCAGCACTTCATCGACACCCTGGCCACCGCGACTGTCGAGAAACCGCAGGTGATCCTGGCCGATAACGGGTCGGTCGACGGGGTGCCCGAGCTGGTCGCCGAGTCCAACTCGTCTGTGCGGCTTCTGCGCACCGGCGGCAATATCGGCTATGGCGGCGCCATCAACCGGGCCATGGCGGAACTGGACCCCGATATCGAGTTCGTGGTGATCGCCAATCCCGATATCCGCTGGGGCACCAACGCCATCGATGAACTGCTCGCCGCCGCCCGTCGCTGGCCGCGGGCCGGGGCACTGGGGCCGATGGTGCGCGAACCCGGCGGCAGCATCTATCCGTCCGCGCGTTCGGTGCCCGGGCTGCTCGACGGTGCCGGTCACGCCATCCTCGGCGCCGTGTGGAAGTCGAACCCGTGGACGCTGCGCTACCGGCAGGACAACGAGGGGATCTCCGAGCGCGCCGTTGGCTGGCTGTCCGGGTCCTGCCTGCTGGTGCGCCGCGCCGCGTTCGACTCCATCGACGGGTTCGATTCCCGCTATTTCATGTACATGGAGGACGTCGACTTCGGCGACCGCATGGGCAAGGCGGGCTGGCACAACGTGTTCGTACCGTCGGCCGAGATCACTCACGCCAAGGGGCATGCCGCCGGACGCAACCCGGAGGTCATGCTGCCCGCCCACCACGCCAGCGCCTACCGTTTCCAGGCCGATCGGCATCCGCACTGGTGGCAGGCCCCGCTGCGGTTGGCGCTGCAGGCCGGACTTGCGGTCCGCTGCCGAATTGCGGTTCGATCTGCGCTGCGTGACAAGGCGCGTGCGGAGGTTTGAGCCCGGTGGGCGCGAGCCGACGGAGTGTTCGACTGTGAACGAGGGAGCCCGATGGCAGGACATACAGGCACCGACGCCGTGATTCTGGTCGGCGGCCAGGGAACGCGGCTGCGCCCGCTGACCCTGTCGGCGCCCAAGCCGATGCTGCCGACCGCGGGGCTGCCGTTCCTCACCCATCTGCTCGCGCGTATCGCCGAGGCAGGTATCACCCATGTGGTGCTCGGCACCTCCTATAAGGCGGAGGTGTTCGCCGAACATTTCGGCGACGGCTCCGACCTGGGACTGGAACTCGAGTACGTCACCGAGACCGAACCGCTGGGCACCGGCGGCGGCATCCGCAACGTGCTGCCCAAACTGCGCGCCGACAACGTCATGGTGTTCAACGGTGACGTGCTCGCAGGCACCGATCTGGGTGCCATCTTGGCCACCCATGAGTCCACGAACGCCGATGTCACGCTGCACCTGGTACGGGTGAGCGATCCGCGCGCGTTCGGTTGCGTCCCCACCGACGCCGACGGCCGGGTCACCGCGTTCCTGGAGAAGACCCAGGACCCTCCTACCGATCAGATCAACGCAGGCTGCTACGTCTTCCGCCGCGAATACATCGAAAAGATCCCGAGCGGACGTCCCGTCTCGGTGGAGCGCGAGGTGTTTCCCGCGCTGCTCACCGAGGGGGCCAGGGTCCAGGGCCATGTCGACACCTCGTACTGGCGCGATATGGGCACCCCGGAGGATTTCGTCCGCGGTTCCGCCGACCTGGTCCGCGGTATCGCCCCTTCGCCCGCGTTGCCCGGTCAGCGCGGTGAATCGCTGGTCCATCAGGGTGCGGGCGTCGCCCCGGGCGCGCTGCTCATCGGTGGCACCGTCGTCGGCCGGGGGGCCGAGGTCGGCGCAGGCGCTCGCCTCGACGGCGCGGTCCTGTTCGACGGTGCCTGCGTGGAGGCGGGAGCCACCGTCGAGCGTTCCATCATCGGTTTCGGTGCCCGTATCGGTCCTCGTGCCCTGGTCCGCGACGCGGTCATCGGTGATGGTGCCAGTGTCGGCGCCCGCTGCGAGTTGCTGCGCGGTGCCCGTATCTGGCCGGGCGTGGAGATCCCTGACGGCGGTATCCGTTTCTCCACCGACGTCTGACGTTTCCGCCGGCGGCGCGGCCGGTCCTCCGACGTGGCCGCGTAGCCCTCGGGTACAGCGTGCGTTCCCGGCTCGGCGCCGGTCGGTGTCGTCATCGGGCCGTGCCAGAGCTCGCGTCCGTCAGGACTCGGCTGGTCGAGCAGCTGCCGACGACCGAGTGTGCAGGATCTGCCGTTCCCGGAGCAGCAGCAACCCGGTGACCGCTACCAGTACGGCGGTGAGTCCGTGCACCCCGCCGAGCAGCACGGTTGGGCAGCGGTCACGGTGCGCAAACTCGCCGAGCGCATCGAGTACAGCCAGCCCGTGCTCTACAGCCACTTCGCCGGGAAATCAGCCATTGTCTCAGCCGTCGCCGAACAGGGATTCGGCGAATTGGGGCGGCAACTACGCGATATCCGCACGGCCGCTGCCGACCCCGAAACTGCCCTGGTCGGGCTCGTTCGCGGCTATCTCGCATTCGCCGCCGCCAATCCCGCGCTCTACGACGCAATGTTCCTGCTGAACACCGACCTGACCTTCGGCCCGGACGCCCCCGCCGCGCTGCGCGACGCATTCGCCGAGATCGCAGCCGCCTATGCGCCGTTCACCGGTTCATCGGCCCCTGAGAGCGGTACCGAGGTCGCCTGGAGCATGGTGCACGGCCTGGCCACTCTGGAACGGGCCGGGCGGCTGCGCCCGGATTTTCGGGAGCAGCGGATCGCGATCGCGTGCGAACTATTGACCGCACGGCCGGTGTGACCAGGCATGCCGCCGGGGTCGCGGCGGCCTCGCGCGCGGCACGGCACAATCGGGGCATGGCTGATGTCGTGGTGGTCGGATCCGGACCGAACGGGCTCGCGGCGGCGGTGATCCTGGCCAGAGCCGGTCTCGCCGTCGAGGTACATGAGGCGCAGGACACCATCGGCGGTGGCAGCCGGACGGCTGAGGTGACGTTGCCCGGGTTCCGGCACGACACTTGCGCGGGCGCGCACCCGATGGCGTTGGCCTCGCCGTTCTTCCGGGCTTTCGATCTGGCCGCGCACGGCGTGGATCTATTGACTCCGGAGGCGTCCTACGCGCATCCGCTGGACGGCGGCGCGGCCGGGATCGCCTGGCACGATCTGGAGCGGACGGTCGCGGATCTGGGGCGCGACGGCCCGATGTGGCGGTCGCTGTTCGCCCCGCTGGTGCGGGACTGGCAGCAGGTCGTGGACTTGGCCATGTCCGACATGCGGCATGTGCCGCTGCTATCGCCGACCACCATCCGGTTCGGGCTGCGCACCCTGGAGCAGGGGTCCCCGCTGTGGAACGCGCGGTTCGGCGACGAGATCGCACCCGCGCTGCTCACCGGTGTAGCCACCCACGCCATCACCCAACCTCGGGCGCTGCCCGCCGCCGGTGCGGGTCTGATGCTCGCCACCCTGGCGCATGCGGGCGGCTGGGTGATCCCGCGCGGCGGCAGCCAGGCGATCATCGACGCCATGGTCACCGACCTGGAACTGCTGGGCGGCAAGGTGATCACCGGGCATCGGGTCGACTCACTCGACGAGTTCCGCGACGCGCGCGCGGTCGTTCTCGACACCGCCCCGGCCGAACTACTCCGCATCGCGGGCCAGCGGCTGCCCGACCGCTACCGCCGCACCCTCGGCCGATTCCGGTACGGCAGCGCCGCCTGCAAGGTCGATTTCGCCCTGTCCGGCCCGGTGCCGTGGCAGCACCCGGACTGCGCCCGCGCCGGAACCCTGCACCTGATCGGCACCCGCGCCGAAGCCATGGCCGCTGAACGCGCTGTGGCCGCAGGCCGACACTCCGACCGCCCGTACGTGCTGGCCATCCAGCCCGGCGTCGTCGACCCCAGCCGCGCACCGGAGGGCAAACACACCTTCTACACCTACGCCCATGTGCCGCACGGCTCGGACCGCGACGTCAGCGATACGGTGATCGCCCAGATCGAACGCTTTGCGCCGGGTTTCCGCGATCTCGTCCTCGCCACCAGTGTCCGCACCGCCACCGAATTGTCCACCTACAACGCCAACTACATCGGCGGCGATATCTCCGCGGGCGCGATGACACTGCGCCAGACCGCGTTCCGCCCCGCCCCCCGCTGGAACCCGTACGCCACCCCACTCCCCGGCGTCTACCTGTGTTCCTCGTCCACCCCGCCCGGCCCCGGTGTTCACGGCATGTCCGGCCTGCACGCCGCGAACCACGTCCTGCGCCGCCGCTTCGGCGTCTACACCGACCCCCTGGAACTACTCGCCGCAACGAACCGCTGAAGCTCGGTCCCCCGGCCGACCACCACGACATCTTCAGTCCTGCGCGCCGATCCGTCCTCGGTCGAGGCTATCGACACCGAGTCCGGCTCACCGATGAGGCTGCGTTACGTTTTTGTCTTCGAATAACCGGGGTGGCAAACGCCGGTGCGCATCTGCCACGGGGCGAGCGGATGCGCACGAGGGCGGTCAACCGGCCGCGGCGGGGGTGCGATAGAGGTCCGGTTCGAGGTAGATCACCCTGGCCTCGGGCACCGCGGCGCGCACACGGGCTTCGGCCTCGTCGATAGCGGCCGCGATCGCCTCGATGTCCAGGTTGGGGACGATCGCGACCTTGGCGGCGACGAGCAGTTCTTCCGGGCCCAGATACTGGGTTTTGAGGTGGATGACGCGGTCGATGCGGTTGTTGTCGACCAGTCCGGCGCGGATCGCGCGGTCCTGTTCGGGGGTCGCGCCCTCACCGATGAGCAGGCTCTGCATCTCCACGATGAGCACGATCGCGATCACGCCGAGCAGGGCGCCGATGGCCAGCGTGCCGATACCGTCGAACACCGGGTTGCCAGTGATCCACGTGAGACCCACGCCCAGCAGGGCGAAGATCAGACCGATGAGCGCGCCGGTGTCCTCGAGCAGCACAACCGGCAGTTCCGGGCTGCGGGAGTTGCGGATGAACCGCCACCAGCTCGCCGTCCCTTTGAGCGGCCTCGATTCCCGCACGGCCGTGAGGAAACTGAAGGTTTCCAGCCCGATCGCGACGACCAGAATGACCACTGCCACGATCGGCGAGCTGAGGTCCTCCGGATGCTGGATCTTGTGGATGCCTTCGTACACCGCGTACACCGAGCCGAGGGTGAACAGCACCAGCGCCACCACGAACGAGTAGAAGTAGCGGTTGCGCCCGTACCCGAACGGGTGCAACTGGGTGGCTTCCTGGTTGGCACGGCTCTGCCCGAACAGCAGCAGCCCTTGGTTGGCGGTATCGGCCACCGAGTGCACGCCTTCGGCCAGCATCGACGCCGAGCCGGTGATCGCCGCACCGATGAACTTGGCCGCCGCGATCCCCGCGTTCGCGGTCAACGCGGCGATAATCGCCTTCTTCCCACCACCAGCAGACATGAGCCGCTGTCCTCCTGTGCTCGATGTGCCGAAACCGCGCCGGTTTCGCTCGCCGCTTCATCCGATGACCGAACCGGCCGCGAAACAGACTATGCGAGCCACCGCGAACCCGGCGCGCCGAAACCGGGAAGAAGCGGCCACGTCAGCGCGTCGGCGGCAGCTCAGGCGTTGCCACCTACGCACGCGCAGAAAACCTGGGCGGGCCCGTCCACCGCCTGAGCGCGGATATCGGTGTCGGTGGCCGAGATCCAGGCGCCCGCCCCGCGCTCGAGCACCAGCTGTGTCCCGTCGTGCAGCAAGCGCACCGATCCCACCGAGCACAGCACGATGCCCGGTCCCGCATCGGTGAGCGGCACCTGTCCTGCCCCTTCGGTCAGGTCGAACCGGCGCAGCGCGAATTCGGGTGCGGGCGTGCGGTAGCGCACCGAGCCGTCCCCGGCCGGTTCCGGCAGCACCAGCGGTAGATCAATGGGCTCGAAATCCAGTACCCGCAACAGTTCCGGCACGTCGACGTGTTTGGGGGTGAGGCCGCCGCGCAGCACGTTGTCAGAGTTGGCCATGATCTCCACCGCGACGCCGCGCAGGTACGCGTGCAGGTTGCCCGCGTCGAGGAACAGGCCCTGACCGGGTTGCAGGGTCAGCCGGTTGAGCAGCAGCGCGGCCAGCACTCCGGCGTCCCCCGGGTAGGTTTCGGCCAGTTCGAGCGCGGTGCGTGCTTCGGGTGCGAATTTGCGTTTGCGGCTGGACAGATAGCGCACGCAGCCGTCGAGCACCTCGGGCAGCAGGGCGGCGAGGACGTTCTGCGGCAGGGTGATCCAGGTGGTGAACAGGGTGCGCAGGCCGCCGGAGTCGGGTTGGGCGGCGAGCAGTTCGGTGTAGGAGGCCAGCGCGGGCACGTCCAGCGCTCGGAAGAGTTCGACGGTGCGGCGCGGATCCCGGAAACCGGCGAGCGCCTCGAAGCGGCTCAGTGCCACCACCAGTTCCGGTTTGTGGTTGTCGTCGCGGTAGTTGCGCATCGGCGAATCCAGCGGAACCTCCGCGCGGTTCTCCCGACGGAAACCGGCGCGCGCCTGCTCGGCGCTCGGATGCGCCTGCAGCGACAGTGGTTCCTCGGCGGCGAGGATTTTCAGCAGGAACGGCAGCTTGCCTTCGAATTCGGTTGCCGCCGGGCCCAGTTCCCGTTCCGGATCGGCCGAGACCAGGTCCAGCAGCGAGCGCGTGCCGTCACTGCTGCGCAGATAGGCCGGGTCGGCTGGGTGAGCGCCGAACCAGAGTTCGGCTTCGGGATGAGCGGACGGTACGGGCCTGCCACATAATTCGGCGAGTGCGGTGCGTGACCCCCAGGCATAGGAACGCAACGCACCAACGAGTTCGTGCACTGGTAGCGTCCCCCGTGGTAGGTATCTGCGCCGCTTGCCGTGGTCTCCCCGGAACTGAGCAGCCGTAGATAGGCCGCGGCCATTTCCAGTCGCAGCGCCAGCACCGCGAGTCGTTGCAGGTCCCCGCCGCGGCCGCGGCCGTTGATTGTCTCGTCGCTCGGTTGTTCGCTGGGCCGGGCCCCGGCCGGTTCTTCGGTGGGGTCGGTGTCGGCGTTGACGAGGTCGGCGTCCACCGCGCCGGAGGTGGCGAACACGGCGAGTTTGCGCCGTGCGGCGACCTCGTCGGTATCGGCGCTCAGTAGGAACACCCGCAGCCGGTCGACCGGGGGCGGACCGTCGAGCTGATCGTCATGGAACAGCGGATCGTAGTCCGGCGCCGACGCGGTGGCCGCCGTCATCCGCGGTAGCGCGGCCACCGCAACGGTCAGGTCGACCGCTGCGGCCACCCGGCCGGCGGACTGCAGCAGTACCTCGGCGGCGTGCGCGGCCAGTTCGGTGGCGGCGGCGGAGTCGCCGGTCAGCACTACCCTGCGCTCCTGCATCCGTGTCGCAAGGGTTTTGGCGGGATTGTGGAAAACCTCGTGCTGTGGTCCGTCGCGCAATGCTTCGGCGTCGAGCACGTCGGCGAGTTCGCCGAGCTCGGGCAGCACCGCCCCGCTGCGGCCGGGATCTATCGCGCGCAGCACCGCGATGCCGACGGCGAGGAAACGCAGCAGCCGATTGTGGTCGAGCACCCGGACCCGCGGTTCCAGCACCGCGGACCTGCCCGCCGTTACGGCGCGCAGTGGCCCTTCGGCGGGTGCGGCGACGATCACCTCGGCGCCGCGCCGCTGCGCCCGGTCGACCGCGTCGATGAGGCGCGGGTCGGCCGGGTCGTCACCGGATACCAGCACCACGTCCAATGGCCCGACCCATGGCGGGACCGCGGCAACGGGCACCACCGGCAGTCCGGCCCGGTCACCGAGCGCGGCGATGAGCAGGCCCGCGGCGCGGGTGGCTCGGCCTGCCCCGGAAACCAGCAGCAGGCTGCGCGGCTGCAGGCCGTCCAGCCGCGTCAACATGTCTTCTTCGACGGCTGCTGCGGTGGCGCGCACCTGAGCGCCGCCGGATGCGGCCGAGCGCAGGGCGCCGCCGCTGTCGGCGGCCTCGAGCGATGCGGCATCGTCGAGATCGAGTACCGGTGTTCCAGCGATCATCGGGCGTCCCACCTCCCCTCATCGCCTTGTCTTCGGTTCCGGCTCGCTCGCGCCCGGGTCGTCCGCACCGGGTCCGGACCGGGCGAATTCAATGTCTGTGATTCCACTATTCCAGTCAGGCGCGGACGATGCCCAGAATCTCGGTTACGAGTGCGTCTACTTCCTCTGGTGATCGGGCTTCGACGTTGAGTCGCAGCAGTGGTTCGGTATTGGATGCGCGCAGATTGAACCAGGCCTGCTCGGGCAACTGCACGGTCACCCCGTCCATCCGGTCCACCGAAACCGCCCGGTCGGCGAACGCGTCGAGCACGGCTCTTGTCCGGTCCGCTGTGTCGGCAGTGTCGGCCAAGGTGGAGTTGACCTCCCCGGAGGCCGCGTAACCGGTGTAGGACTCCATCAGTTCCGACATCGGTTGTTTCTTCTCACCGAGTGCGGCCAGCACGTGCAGCGCGGCCAGCATGCCGGAGTCGGCGCCCCAGAAATCGCGGAAATAGTAGTGCGCGGAATGCTCGCCGCCGAACACCGCGCCGGTGGCCGCCATCTGCTGTTTGATGAACGAATGCCCCACCCTGGTGCGCACCGCTGTGCCGCCGAGTTCGGTGACCAGCTCCGGCACCGAACGGGAGGTGATCAGGTTGTGGATGATCACTCCACCGGGTTCTTTGGCCAGTTCGCGTTCGGCGACCAGCGCGGTGATCGCCGACGGCGATACCGGGTCGCCGTTCTCGTCCACCACGAAGCAGCGGTCGGCGTCGCCGTCGAAGGCCAGACCGATATCGGCGCCGGATTCGCGGACCAGCGCCTGTAGGTCGACCAGGTTCTTCGGGTCGAGTGGATTGGCCTCATGGTTCGGGAACGACCCGTCGAGTTCGAAGTACAGCGGGACGATCCGCATCTGCGTCAGCGCGCCGAGCACCGCGGGGACGGTATGCCCGCCCATCCCGTTGCCCGCGTCGACGGCGACGGTGAGCGGCCGGACACCGGACAGATCGACCAGGCCGCGCAGGAATTCAGCGTATTCGTCGAGGAGATCGACGCGGGTGGACTCGCCCGCGGGACCGTCGTAGGCGGGTACTCCTCCAGACGCCTCTGCCACCTCGGCGGCGATGGTGGCCAGCCCGGTGTCCTGGCCGACCGGCAACGCCTTGGCGCGGCATAGTTTGATGCCGTTGTAGCGGGCCGGGTTGTGGCTGGCGGTGAACATGGCGCCGGGGCAGTCCAGTTTGCCGGAGGCGAAATACAGCTGGTCGGTGGAGGCCAGCCCGATGTGCACGACGTCGAGGCCCTGCCCGAGCACACCGTCGGCGAAGGCTTCGGCCAGTTCCGGCGACGAATCCCGCATATCGTGGCCGATCACGATGCGCCGCGCGTCTTCGGCGCGCATCAGCCTGGCGAACGAAGCGCCCACATCCCTGACGAACTCGGCATCGATCTGTTCACCGACCACACCGCGGACGTCATAGGCCTTGATCACCGCGTTCACGAAACCGGCAGAGCGGGCGACTGTCATAGCGACCACCCTAGTGCCCCCTGGTGAGCGCCCCCACACGGTCCCGGCAGTTGCCCCACAGTGGCTTCGCGTGGATCAGCTGGGCGGGTCGGGGAGCACCCGTAGATGCCCACGCCGTCCGGTACGAGAAGTGCGTTGCGGTGGGGGTGCATAGTCGCGGTAGCCGTGTCGGTCGGGTTCGGGGGATCGGCGTCGCAGCCCCGCTTCGCGGACCGCTTCGGCGAGTGCGGTCAGATCGTCGTCGTCGGGGGTGGTGGAGAAACCGCCTTCGTGGCGGACCATCTCCCAGCCCTTGGGGGCGGTTATCCGGGAGGCGTGGGTTGCGCACAGGTCC
>NZ_MUKP01000066.1 GCF_002081715.1 Nocardia donostiensis
GCCGCGCGGTGGTGGTGGCGCGCCGTCGAGTTCGCCCGCGCCCTCGGGCTCCGGCGGGGTACCGTCCGGTGCATCTCGTGCGGCGAGCCGGATGGGCGCCGCGCGGGCCGCGACGGCCGGGATGAGCCGGGCCGATGAATCCATGGGTGACGTCGCGGGCGATCGCTGGACCAACCGTTCACCCGACCTCGGCAGGAGCACGATACCGCGATGACAACGACCGAAACCTACGAGCGCCGCTCCTACGGCCTGTGGCAGAAGCCGCGCAGCGCGGGTCTTTTCGGCCTGCGCTGGGAAGAGACCGTGCTCGGTTTCGTCGTGGTGATCACCGCGCTGATCACCGCGATGGTCGGCGGTTTCCAATGGGGAGTCATCGTGGGCGGCGTCGGCGTGGTCATCATGGTTCCACTGGTATGGCGGACGGGAGGCCGCTCGGGGTACGAGACGGGATTGATGATGTTCAACTGGATGCGCTCACGCAGTCGTGGCGAGCATGTGTATCGCGGGGGCCGGTTCTCCCGGGTGCCGGGCGGTTTCACCAGGCTGCCGGGGTTGCTCGCACCGTCGAAGCTCTACGAGGGCATCGACGCGGGCGGCTACAGCTTCGGCATGATCCATCTGCCGCAGTTCGCGCAGTACACGGTGGTGCTGCGAGCCTGGCCGCAGGGGCATGAGGCGGTCGACCAGCCGGTGATCGATCGCTGGGTGTCGGCCTGGGGTACCTTTCTCGCCTCGGTCGGCCAAACCAGCGATATCGTCGCCGTGGTCCCCGTGATCGATACGGTGCCCGAAACCGGGAACCGACTGCTCACCGAGGTTTCCACGATTACCCGCCCCGAAGCGCCGGAACTCGCCCAGCAGGTGATGTACGAACTGGCCACCGAACTGCCGCAGGAACGGGTGCAATTGCTGCCCCGAGTCGCGATCACCTTCAAGGCGACCACCGCCGAACGCCGCAAGAACCCAGCGGAGGAGGCTGTGGAGATCGGGCGCAGGCTGCCCGGTATCTGCGCGGCGCTCGCCGAGGCCGGGGTGCGGGCACAGCCGATGTCGGCCGAGGAGGTGATCTCGTTCATCCGGCGTAGCTATGATCCGGCCTCCCAGGCCGATCTCGAGGTCGCTGCCGGTGAGCCCGAGGGGCACGGCCTGGACTGGGCGGATGCCGGTCCGGTATCGCACGACGAGAAGTGGGATCAGCTGCTGCACGACGGCGGCCGTTCGGTCACCTGGGAAATGGACACCGCTCCCGAAGGCGCGGTGGACGAGCGAGTGCTGCAGCGGCTGCTCGCACCGAATCCCGAAGTGCCGCGTAAACGTGTCGCGATCGTGTACCGGCCGCATTCGGCCGCCGACGCCGCCGAGATCGTCGATGACGATTTCAAGAACGCACTGGTGGCTCAGCAGAGCGAACGCGGTGTGGTGTCGGCGTCGGCGACGCTGCGAGTCGGCGCGACCCAGCAGGCCCGTGAAGAACAGGCACGAGGGCACGGTGTCACCCGGTTCGGCGCGCTGGTGACGATCACCGAACCGCTGCGGGGCGATCTGCCGCGCATCGAGGCCATCACCCGCGACCTGTCCACCCAGGCGCGATTGAAGATCCGGCGCTGCTACCGCTATCAGGCGGCGGCGTTCGCCGCTTCCCTCGGTTGTGGGGTGATCCTGCCCGAACACGCGACGATCCCGAAAGCACTGGCGGGGTGAGTGACTGATGGCACGCGAGCACGAGCCACCCGTACGGGAACGCGATCAGGACCGCCGTCCGCGCCGTGACGGCGTCGACGGCTACGAACGGCAACGCCGTGCCCGCGAGGAGGACCGGCCGCGGCGCGTGCATGACAGTGCCCGTGCCCGTACGCCGCACACCGAGGCGGGCCGCGGCCGCGTCGAGCGATCCCGCGACGACCGCGGCCGTACCGGCGAGCGCGCCCGTACGGCAGGCTCGGCTCGCACTCCGCGCGACGGTGCCAACCGGGCTCGTGCCCAGGTCCGTCCCGTGAAACCGGACAACGCCGCCGATCGCGCGATGCGCACGCCGCAGCACGACAAGGCGGCCCGGCGCGCGAAAGCGCGCGCGGACAAACGTAAACAGACCGGTCCGCCGCTGCTCGATGATGCCACCCGCGCTCGGCTGGAAGCGATCAGCCGGGAACAGTCCGGGTTGCGGGCGGCCTGGGCAGCGTTCCGGATCCGCACCGACGATCTGCGGCGGCAGAACTATGCCGCCCGTGCCGAGCAGGCGTTCGAGGACGGCTTCGACCGCCAGGTCGCCCAGCTCACCGAACGCGGGTACGCCGGGCCGGGCGGCGGCCGAATGAACGTGGTCGGTAGGCCGGTCGAATACCGCGCCACCACCGCGCAGGTCGCCGGCCTGTGGCCGTGGTCGGTCGGTGCGGGCGCCCCGCTGATCGGGACTCCGCTCGGATCGCATCTGCACACCGGGGCGCCCGTGTGCTTCGACCCGATGAACTGGTTCATGCGCGGCAGCTTCATCACCGCACCCAGCCTGTTCGTGCTCGGGCTCAATGGTTTCGGTAAATCCTCGCTGGTGCGTCGCATCGTGCTCGGCGGTATCGCCCAGAGCGTCACCCCGCTGATCCTCGCCGATGTGAAACCGGATTACCGCAGGCTGGTGGAGATGGTCGGCGGTCAGGTGATCGATCTGGGTTACGGCCACGGCAAGCTCAACCCGCTGGCCGCCGGGGTGCTCGGCGCGATCGTGCCGCGACTGGAACACCTGCCCGAGCTGCAGTTGCAGGTGCTGCAGGATCTGCGGGCCAGGCAGGTGACCCTGATCGCGGGACTGGTCGAACTGGTGCGCGGTGCACGGGTGCGTGACTACGAGGAGACGCTGATCTCCACCGCGCTGACCATCCTGTACCGGCCGGGCAGCGGCTACACCCCCGACAAGCCGCCGATCATGGAGAACCTGCTCGAGGTGATCGTCGCTGGTGGCGAGGAGTTGATGCTCGACGCGGGCGCCGACGACCCGACCGAATACCAGACCGCCATCAAAGGCCTGCGCCGGTCGCTGCGGGCGCTCACCCAGGGACCGTTCGGGGCGGTGTTCAACGGCCAGACTTCGGTACCGATCGATACCGATGCGGTGGCGGTCTGCATCGATGTCTCCCATATCCCCAACGGCGACAAAAAACTGAAGGCCGCCGTCATGCTGGCCTGCTGGGCCGACGGCTTCGCCGCCGTGGAGGCCGCGCACACCCTGACCGATGCCGGAATGGCCCCGCAGCGCTACTTCCAGGTCGTGATGGACGAGTTGTGGCAGGTCCTCGGTCTCGGCGATTTCATGGTCGACCGCGTCGACGAACTCACCCGGCTGCAGCGCGGTATCGCCACCGCGCTGATCATGATCAGTCACACCATCAAGGACCTGCAGGCCCTGGGGTCCGAAGCCGCCATCGCCAAGGCGCTCGGCTTCCTGGAACGCGCCCGCGCCAAGATTTTCGGCGCACTGCCCGCCGAGGAGCTCAAACGACTCGATTCCACCGTTCCGTTCACCTCTGCCGAACAGGAGATGGTGACCAGTTGGTCGGCGCCACAGGCATTGACCGGTGAGGCCCTCAAACCCGGCCAGCAGCGTCCGTCGCCACCAGGGACCGGCAAGTTCCTGCTGAAGATCGGTGAGGATCGCAGGCCGGGCATCCCCTTCCATATGGAGTTCACGTACTCGGAGAAGGCCAGCGGGATCCACGACACCAACCAGCGTTTCGAGGAGTTCACCTCCCATCCCGGTCGCAACGGCACGCCCGCGCCCAGCGGTGGGGATCCGGCGGGTGGGAGCGCAGCATGATGCCGCACCGGTCCTATCGCAAAGTCTCGCCGGAGGTCCGTGACGCCGCGGTCGCGCAGGTCACCGCGCTCACCGGGAAACTGCGCAGTGAATCGGAGGCGTGCCGGGTCGTCGCCGAACAGATCGGTGTGCACACCAACTCGGTGCGTAACTGGGTCCGTGCGGCGGAGGGACCGAGTCTGGAACGGATGGATGCGGGGGCGTTGCGGCGCAAAGTGCAGCTGTTGCAGCAGCAGCTCGCGGCTGCGGCGGAGATGAACCGCGTGCTGGCCGACACCCTCAACGAAACGCGGCGCCGCAGGTGAGCCCCGCGGGGGTGCCATGAACGCGAAATCGGTGCTGTGGTTCGCGCTCGGTACGGTGCTGGCGTTGATGACCTTGGTCGTGGTGATCGTGCTGCCGTCGGTGGACGATCCGTGTGAGGGCGAGCCGGTGCTTGCGCCATCGCAGACGGCACTGCCGCCGCTGGGTGGATACGCGCCGGGGGATGCGGCGGCAGCGGGGGCCGCGCCGGAAAGTGGTTCGCCGTCGACAGCGAACCCCACTGCGACCGTCACCCCGTCGTTGGCCGCGGGTATCGGTCCGTTGCGACGCACCATGCCGCTGGCAGCCGGGACATTCACCGTTTCCGATGTTTTCGGTTCCCGCGGGGGCGGCCACCGGGGTGTCGATATGGCGGCCGCGGACGGCACGCCGATCTTCTCGGTGTCCGACGGTGTCGTCGTCGCCGCCGGTCCCGCCTCCGGTTTCGGCAACTGGATCGTGGTGGATTCGGTGGATTTCAACGGGCGGTCGTTTTCGGCGGTGTACGGGCATATGTGGGACAGCGGAGTACTGGTCGGCGTCGGTGACCGGGTACAGGCCGGACAGCGTATCGGCGCTGTCGGTTCGGCGGGCGAATCCAGCGGACCGCATCTGCATTTCGAGATCGTTCCCGGCGGACGTTTCACAGGGGGCCGCCAGATCGATCCGTTGCCCTGGCTCGACGGCGCGCCGACACCGGATGTCGGTGGCGCACACGCCTACTCGAGCGACCCGCGCTGCCTCCGCGGTTTCGGTACCCAGGGTGGGGCGCTGGCCGGCGGGAAGGTACCGCCGGAGCTCGAACTCTGGTATCGCCGCGCGGGCTCGCTGTGCCCGGAGGTCACTCCGTCGCTGCTGGCAGCTCAGGGCAGGCAGGAATCGGGTTTCCGCCGCGGTGCCACCTCGCCCGCAGGTGCGCAGGGGCTGGCCCAGTTCCTGCCCGGCACAGCGCGAAGTGTCAGTCCCCTCGATGGCAGGCCCTACGTGATCGACGCCGACGGTAACGGCGTGGCCAGCGTCTGGGACGACGGCGACGCCATCATCGGCCAGGGCAGATATATGTGTGCCATCGCGAGCAAGGTGTCCGGATGGCTGGCCGAGGGCCGGGTGCACGGTGACCTGGTGTCGTTGACCCTCGCCGCCTACAACGCGGGCGAGGGCGCGGTGCTCGCCTCCGGCGGGATGCCGAACCAGGTCGCCGCCCACTATTCGGAAACCCAGCCCTACGTGGCCGATATCCTCGCCATGGAACCGCAGTATCGGGCTCCCGGCGCGCTCGGCCGGTTCACTCCCGGCCAGGACGATGCGGCCGAGCCCGGTGCGCAGATCGTGCGGGCCGCCCACGATTGGCTCGGCACCCCCTATGTCTGGGGTGGCGGCGGGCCGCAGGGGCCGAGTGCGGGCGGACTCGACGGCCCAGGGCTGACCTCGGCCGCAGTGTTCGCGGCGTCCGCGGGCACGATAACGTTGCCGCGCACCGCCGAACAGCAGTGGGAGATCGGCACCGAGGTGGCGATCTCCGAGATGCGGCCCGGCGATCTGGTGTTCAGTTCCTTCGGCCCGCGTGGTCCTGCGGCGGTCGGCATCTACACCGGGGACGGGCAGATGATCCACTCCGTACCGGGCGTAGGTGCGAACTCCGCAGGCGGCGTGGTGGAATCCGCCGTACCCGGGGATGCACGGGTAAGGAGGGTGCTGTGAATATGCCCGAGCCGGACCCGCGTGGCGCCCGCATCCGGCTAGCCTGGAGAGGCAGGATGCGGGCACACACGAAATCGGTGGTGGTGCTGATGCTGGGGATCGCGATGCTGGTCGCGGGCTGCGGCGGCGCGCAGCCGTCGGAAACCACCGCGGCACAGGCGACCTCGACCACCCGCAGATTGGAAGTGGTGCCCGCGCCCGACCCCGCCACGCCCGAAGGTGTCGCGGTCGCGGCGCTGCGCGAGATCTACACCTGGTATCCGGTCAGCGAGGATCAGGGCGCTTCGCTGAGCCGGGCGCGGGACTGGCTGGGCCCCAGTCTGCTTCGCGTGGTCGACGGGCCCACCGCGGCTGCGGACCGCCCGCGGACCACGCTGCGCTGGGGTGAGTGGGCGAGCGCAGGCGCGCGCGTCGAGGCCTTCGCGTTCGCATCCGGTGAGCGGCCGCCCCCGGGCCCCGACCCGAACATCACCCAGTTCAAGATCGGGATAGAGCAGACCGTCGTCTACCCGGATGGACGCGAGGAGGCGCTTGCGCCTGCCACCGTCATCGCCACCGTGGTGCGCACCCCCGGTGGCTGGCGGCTCGACGGGTTTCGGTGACAAGGCTTCGCGCACGGATCACATCAGGAGGCAGGCATGGCGAAGAAGAAACCGGTGAAGGACCCGGCCGTTGTCGGGCCGGACGGCACCCTCATTCTGATCTACGCCTCGTTCATCATTCTCGGAACGCTCTGGCTGGCGTTGCATCTGGGCAACCTGCTCGCGGTGACCCGCCAAGACGTGCCGATCAACCCGATCGCGATCGTGGCCGGACTCGCCCGCGGCCAGCTGCATTGGCCGCGCACCTCGACGGTGATTCTCATCCTGGTCATTGCCGCCGCGGTCGGATTCCTGATGCTGCGCAAGTCGTTGGCGGCGCGGAAGAGCAAGGGCAGGCTCGCCGTCGACGACAAGGCCGATGTCATGGGCAACGGCAGCGCTATCTCGTCGTTGACCGAGGCTGGCGTGCGCCAGAAGGCCCAGCAGCTGGGTGTGCGGCTCGGCTACGACGACTCCCCGGGCGTACCGATCGGTGTCGGTGTCGCCGACGGCGTCATGCTGTACGGCTCCTACGAGGACCTGCATCTGGACATCTGGGGGCCACGTCAGGGCAAATCGACCTCCCGGGTCATCCCCGCGATCCTCACCGCGGTCGGCCCGGTGCTGGCCACCTCGAACAAACGCGATGTCGTCGACGCGACCAGGGATGTGCGCGAGAGCAAAGGCAGCCCGACCTTCGTCTTCGACCCGCAGGGGGTTGCCGGTGAAGACCCCAACTGGTATTGGAATCCGCTGGATTGGGTGGATGCGCGCCGGGAGGGCTGCGAAATGCGCGCCGCCCGGCTCGCCGGTCATTTCGCCGACGGCGACGACGGTTCGGACGCCAAGAGTGACGCGTTCTTCGACCCAGAAGCCGAGGATCTGCTTGCCGGTCTGTTCCTGGCCGCGGCGGTCGCAGGAAAACCCATTGTCCAGGTGTGGGAATGGGTGACCGACCAGCAGAACACCGAGCCCATCCAGTTTCTGCGCGACGCGGGCCACGACCTCACCGCTTCCGGTTTGTCCTCGCAGTACAACGCCGATCCGCGCACCCGCAGCGGTATCTTCGGCACCGCCAAGAAGATGGTTCGCTGCCTGAAGTTGACCAATGTGCACCCCTGGATCACTCCGGCCGGTGACCGGATGCGTTTCGACGAATTGGATTTCATCGAACGTAACGGCACCCTCTACAGCCTCTCACTGGAGGGGCGTGGGTCGGCGTCACCGCTGGTCAGTGCGCTCACCGAGGCCGTGATCGATGTCGCGATGCGCAAGGCGTCGCGGTCGGCGGGGGGTAGGCTGCCGATACCGCTGCTCGCGGTGCTCGACGAGGCCGCGAACGTGGTTCGCTGGAAGGATCTGCCCAAGCAGTACAGCCATTTCGGTTCCCGCGGCATCGTGGTGATGACGGTGCTGCAGTCGTGGGCGCAAGGTGTGCGCTGCTGGGGTGAGGCCGGGATGAACGCGCTGTGGTCGGCGGCCAATATCAAGGTCCTCGGCAGCGGCGTGGACGACACCAACTTTCTGCGCGAACGCTCCGAAGCCATCGGCGAGCACAACTCGATCTCGGCGTCGGTATCGGAATCCAAAGGCAGCAAGAGTTATTCGCGTTCGCTCGGTTCGTCGAAGACATTCACCGTGCAGGCGCTGGCGACGTTGCCGAGGGGCCGGGCGATCGTCTTCGTATCCGGTGCGCCACCGGTTCTGGTGCGCACCGTTCCCTGGTGGGAGGGTGAGTACGCTGCCGAGGTGAAGAACTCCATCTCGCACCATGATCCGCAGCGCAAGACCGTGATCACCGACCTGGTGGGTTCGCCGTCGCTGGCCAAACCGGCCCCGCCGGTCGAACCCGAGGACGGTCAGGGACAGATCGAGGAGGTGCGGCCGCTGTGAGCGGACAGCAAGATGACCTGTTCTACAAGAATGTGGTGGAGTTCGTCGAGAACTACCTGAGCGTCGTATACCGCAGACAGGTCAGCGATCTCAGCGATACGGTGTGGTGCCCGGAGTGGTGGAAGCACACCGAGGCCGTCATGCGTCTCGAGGCATTGTGGCGGGCGTGGGAGCATCTGCGCCAGGACGGTGCCACGGGGATGAGCGTGTGGTTCCTCGACCACGCCGACAAGCATATGAAGGCGCTATTGGACCCGAGGGGCCCGTTCAAGTACTGCAGTGTGCGCAACGGGCACAAGGATATGCTCGGCCCATTGCCGCTGGCCGCGCCCCCGGACGGTATGTTCAGCAATCCCGACCCCGCCGAAAGCGATACTCATAACTGAGGCTCGCGAGATACGAAAAGGCCCGCCACGTATGGCGGGCCTTTTTTCGTAGCGAAAATTCCGGCTGGGTCAGCGGCTGCGTTCCAGGCCTCGTTCCAGTTCCTGTTCCCTGGATCTGGCGACCGACGGCGCGTACTCCGGCCGGTTGCGCACCGCTTCGATCGGCGGTTTCGCCTGGCCCACTTCGGCAAGCATGCGCACCGCGGCGAGTTCTGGGGCGACCCCAATCTTCGACAGGTGCGCGGCCAGCGCTTCCCGGCGTTCGGCCGAGTCATAACTGATAGCAGGCTTGCTGTCGGCCACAGCGCCCGCCATCTCCGATAGCTGCCCCGACATGGAGAAACGGTCCTTCTCCAGGGAGACACCACGGTAACCGGAGGTGTCTCGCTGCGGAGCAAGGGACGGCGCCTTCTCCGGCGCCGGGGTGGAGATCATATGGGCCAGTTCGATATTGCGCGGGTCCTTGGCCTTCGCGTCGCGGGCCTCACGGACCTGCATCTCCCTGGCTTCCTTGAGCTTCTCCTGGGTGAGCTTGACACGCGCTTCGGCTTCCCGCTGACCTTTTTCGCGGGTCTTCAACGCCACAAGTGTCGCGATCTGCAACATTGTCTTCATCATGGCCGCGGTTTCCCGGCCGATATCGTCCAGTTCCTCGGACATGGCTGCTCCCCGATGCTGCGGTGATCACTATGGACGGTGTGGTGCTCGGAACAGCGCCCGTTATGGGTGTTTTCGCCACGAACACTCCTGGTCCGAGATTACCTGAGAACACCCGCGCGCAGGGGATCCGGAGTGCATCAGTCGATGGCTACTCTTTCCAGGGTCACCGGCTGGTTGGGCCTGCCGTCACCGGGACCGTTGGTCTCGTCCTGCCCGGCTGCGGCGATCTTGTCCAGCGTCTGTAGACCGGCCTCGTCGACCGTACCGAAGATGGTGTAGTTCGGCGGCAGCTGGGAATCGCCGTAGACGATGAAGAACTGGCTGCCGTTGGTCCCCGGTCCGGCGTTGGCCATGGCGAGCACGCCGCGCTGGTACAGAACCGGCTGCTGCAGGCCCGGATCGTTCGGCGGGTACTGATCGGTGGGGTACTCGTTGTCGAACTCGTAGCCGGGGCCGCCGGTCCCGGTGCCGGTCGGGTCGCCGCACTGCAGCACCTTCAGGCTCTCGCTCTGGGTGAGCCGGTGGCATTCGGTGCCGTCGAAATAGCCCTGGCCGGCGAGGCTGGCGAAGCTGTTCACCGTGCACGGCGACTGGGCGTTGTCGAGAGTGAGGCCAAGCGGGCCCTGGTTGGTTTCGACGCTGATACTCAGCGTCGCGTTGCCGCCGGTGGTCTCGATCCCGTCGGTGCGGGGTTTGTTCACCGGTTTGTCGGCGGGTTTGGCGCTGTCGCGGTAGACGCAGCTCACCGTGGCCGGTTTGGCCTGCGGCGACGGCGGCGGCGCGGCGATCGGGGTACTCGACAGGGATGCGTCCGGGGTCTCGGCCGCGGTGTTCGCTTCGTCCTCGCCGCGGGTGAGGAAATACACGCCGGTCACCGCGGCGATCGCGATCACGACGCCCAGCGCCGATCCGGCGATGGTGAGTTGCTTACGCTTGCGCGCCCGCGCGGCCCGGTTGGCCAGCTGGCGTTCCAGCTTGCGTTTCGCCGCCGCTCGACGCTGTTCGTTGCTCGGCACTACCACGTTCCTCCCGTGCGACGGCCGGAGGCGTCCCCCGGCCGGGCGCTGCTGACTGTTCTTCCGGTTTAAGAGTGTGCCATCTCTTCCGGAAACCACTCGATACTTGTGCCGGACCGGGTCGCCACAGCGGTGGCGAATCGTCCAGGGAACCGGTTGGACTTGACCGCAGGTAGTGGGGGAAACTGGATCATCGTGACCAAGACCAGCAGCTTCTCCGCCCCCAAAGGGGTACCGGACTACGTCCCACCCGGCTCCGCCGAGTTCGTCGCGGTGCGCGACGGCCTGATCCGCGCCGCGCGGCTCGCCGGGTACGGGCATATCGAGCTGCCGATCTTCGAAGACACCGAACTGTTCGCGCGCGGTGTGGGAGAGTCCACCGACGTCGTGAGCAAGGAGATGTTCACCTTCTCCGACCGGAGTGACCGCAGTGTCACCCTGCGCCCGGAGGGCACCGCGGGGGTGATGCGGGCGGTGATCGAACACGGCCTGGACCGCGGGCAGCTGCCGGTGAAGCTCTGCTACGCCGGTCCGTTCTTCCGTTACGAGCGGCCGCAGGCGGGCCGCTACCGCCAGCTCCAGCAGGTTGGCGTCGAGGCCATCGGCGTGGACGATCCGGCGCTGGACGCCGAAGTTATCGCGATCGCCGACGCCGGATTCCGTGGCCTCGGCCTCGACGGTTTCCGGCTGGAGATCACCTCGCTCGGCGACGAGACCTGCCGCCCTCAATACCGCGAGCGCCTGCAGGAATTCCTGTTCGACCTGCCGCTGGACTCAGAGACCCGCCGTCGCGCCCAGCTCAACCCGCTACGCGTCCTCGACGACAAACGTCCGGCCGTGCGGGAGATGACCGCGAACGCGCCACTGATGATCGATCACCTCTCCGAATCCGCCAAAGCGCATTTCGAGCAGGTGCTCGGCCACCTCGACGCGCTCGGCATACCGTATGTGGTGAACCCGAGGATGGTGCGTGGCCTGGATTACTACACCAAGACCACCTTCGAGTTCGTGCACGACGGGCTCGGCGCGCAATCCGGTATCGGCGGCGGCGGCCGCTATGACGGGCTGATGGCGGAGCTGGGTGGCCAGGCGCTGTCCGGTATCGGTTTCGGTCTCGGTGTCGACCGCACCGTGCTCGCGTTGGCCGCGGAAGGCAAGACCGCCGGTGATCCGGCGCGCTGCGAAGTGTTCGGGGTACCGCTGGGCGATGCCGCGAAGCAGCGGCTGGTGGTGCTGGCGGCGCAGCTGCGGGCCACGGGCGTCCGGGTGGACCTGGCCTACGGGGGGCGTGGTGTCAAAGGGGCGATGAAGGCTGCCGACCGGTCGGGCGCGCGCTTCGCGCTGGTGCTCGGAGATCGGGATCTGGCCGAGAACACCATCGGCCTCAAGGAGATGGCCACCGGCGAACAGCGGCAGATCCCGCTCGACGAGGCGGTCGCGACAGTTGTGGCAGCGGTAACGGGCGGACAGTAGTACCGTCCCCGGAAGACCGTTCCGCCACCGACGACGAATGTGCACCTGTGAACGAACCCAGTACCCGGCCTGAGCCGGATTCGCCGATCGGGCTCGATCTCGTCGCACCCGAGGTGTACGCGCCGACTTTGCGTCGGCTGACGCTGGCAGCGATCGGTATCGGTATCGGCGCGGCGCTGTTGGCCGCGGTCGTCGTCGCATGGCCGATCGCGGTGCTGGTCGGCCTCGTCGTCGGCGCGCCAACCGCAGGCTATGCGTTGGCGCTGCGCCGCAGGCGCATGTGGCTGATCGGGACCGTCATCCACGCCAGGACGCTGTTCGGGGAGCGCGCTGTCCCCGTGGTCGAAGCCAGCGGTGTGGAGCTCCTGGTCTACCCGGCCCGGCTGAGCCGGGTCGTGCTGCGGGTCACCGCGGGACCGGACAGCCAGATCATTCCGCTGGCGATGTACACCGATGCGGGCAGCGGCCGCGAACTGCATCTGCTCGGCCTGCGCAAACTGGCCGATGCGCTGGCCGCCAGCGAACTGGTCGCCGCTGTCGCGGTATCTGCCGTGCTGGTGCAGCAGTTGCGTGCGGAGGCGCGGGACGCCGGACTGGAAGAACGGCCGCTGTATCGGGCCGTCACCCTGGCCCGCGCCAAAGACTACGTCTCGCCTGTTGTGCTCACCGACGAGGAAGTGGCGTCACTGGGGTGAGCTCAGGAGACGGTCCACGTCTCCGGTCCGTGCAACAGTTGCTGGAGCGCGTCGGGGCCTGCAGGGGAGCTCTCACGCGCGGTGTCGATCTGGGCGCGGACACCGTCGTCGTAGGTGGGGCGGGCGACGGCGCGGAATACGCCGGTCACCACATGTTCGAGGTCGTGATCCGACAGCCGCGACAACGCGAAGGCGTACTCCGGATCGTCGGAGTGCGCGTCGTGCACCACGATCCGGTCCTCGTCGACGGTGTCGGTGCGCGCCACACTCAACCCGAACCCGCTGCGTACGACGGCGAACTCACCGTCGGCGCCGAACCGGACGGGTTCGCCGTGGCGCAGCCGGATCAGCCGGGATTCGCTGTCGCCGCGGCGCAGCACATCGAAGGATCCGTCGTTGAAAATCGGGCAGTCCTGCAGGATCTCCACGAACGAGGTGCCCCGGTGCTCGACCGCGGCGCGCAGCACCTCGGTCAATCCTGCCCGGTCCGAATCCAGTGCTCGCGCCGCGAACGTGGCTTCGGCGCCGAGCGCCACCGACAGGGTGTTGAACGGATGATCCACCGAACCCATCGGCGTGGACTTGGTGACCTTGCCCGGTTCCGAGGTGGGCGAGTACTGCCCTTTGGTGAGGCCGTAGATCCGGTTGTTGAACAGCAGAATGGTCATGTTCACATTGCGGCGCAGCGCATGGATCAGATGGTTGCCGCCGATGGACAGTGCGTCGCCGTCCCCGGTCACCACCCACACCGACAGATCCGGTCTGGTTACCGCGAGACCGGTCGCGATGGCCGGGGCGCGGCCGTGGATCGAGTGGATACCGTAGGCGTCGAGGTAGTAGGGGAACCGGCTCGAACAGCCGATCCCGGAGACGAACATCAGGTTCTCCCGGCGCAGGCCCAGTTCGGCGAGGAAACCGCGCACCGTCGCCAGGATGACGTAGTCGCCGCAGCCGGGACACCAGCGCACCTCCTGGTCGGAGGCGAAATCCTTGGCGCGCTGCGGAGCGTCGGCCGCGGGTACCCCCGCCGCCCCCGATACCGGTGTGAGTCCCAGATCGGCGCCGCGGTGTGAGCCGTCGATGATCGTCATCGGGTGCCCCCGTTCCTGCGATAAGTTGCTGCCGCACGCGCGGCGAAGACCTTGTCCTGTTCCATATCCTTTAGCGAGCCGTCCAGCGCGGCATCGATAACGCCGACCAGTTCCTGAGCGGAGAACGCCGTACCGGCGATCTTCGTCCACGCCAGCACATCCACCAGGTACTTCGCCCGGAGCAGCAGGGCAAGCTGGCCGCCGTTCATCTCGGGCGCGACCACAGTGCGGTAGCGGCGCAGAATATCCCCGAGACCGGGCGGCAGCGGGTTCAGATGGCGCAGCTGCAGGTGGGCGACCGGGACCCCGCGGCGCCGCGCCCGCCTGCATGCCTCGCCGATCGGCCCGTAGGAGCTGCCCCAGCCGACGAGCAGCAGTTCGGCATCCCCGCCGGGATCGTCGACTTCGGCGGCGGGCACTGTAATGGCATCGATCTTGGCCTGCCGCAACCGGACCATCAGCTCATGATTGGCCGGATCGTAGGAGATGTCCCCGCTGCCGTCGGATTTCTCCAGGCCGCCGATGCGGTGCGCGCGCCCTTTCGTGCCCGGAACGGCCAGCGGTCGCGCGAGGGTTTCCGGGTCACGGGCATACGGCTGGAAAGCGGTGTCTTCCCCGGCCTCCCCCGCATCCCCGCCCTCGTCGGCCGCAGGCTCGAAGCCGGGGTCGATCGGCGCCAGGTCGGCTACACAGGGGACAGCCCAGGGTTCCGAACCGTTGGCAATCGCCCCGTCGGACAGCAGCAGTACCGGGGTCCGGTAGGTCAGTGCGATCCGCGCCGCATCGACCGCGGTGGCGAAACAGTCGGCGGGGGAGCGGGGCGCGAGCACCGCGACCGGGGATTCGCCGTTGCGGCCGTAGAGCGCCTGCAGCAAATCGGCCTGTTCGGTTTTGGTCGGCAGCCCCGTCGACGGACCGCCGCGCTGCACATCGACGATCACCAGCGGCACCTCGGTCATCACCGCCAAACCGATGGTCTCGCTCTTCAAAGCGAGACCGGGACCGGAGGTGCTGGTCACGCCCAGCGCTCCGCCCAGCGCCGCGCCGAGCGCCGCGCCTATCCCGGCGATCTCGTCCTCGGCCTGGAAGGTGGTGACACCGA
>NZ_MUKP01000067.1 GCF_002081715.1 Nocardia donostiensis
TGAACCGCTTCGATATCGGGACCGACACCGCCACCGGCGCGGCCGGGGCCGCCTACAACCTGCCCGCCGCGGTGCGGTTGCAGGGCGCGCTCGATCTGGACGCGCTGCGCGGCGCGGTCGCCGATGTGATCGTGCGGCACGAAACGCTGCGCACGATCTACCCGTCGCACGACGGGGTCGCCTACCAGCGGGTGCTGCCGTCGACGAAGGCGATCCCGGAACTGGACGTGATCGCCGCCGACGAGGACGAGATCGCTGCGGCGCTCTACGCATTCACCAGCCGCGGCTTCGATGTCACCACCGAGCTGCCGGTGCGGCTGCGGGTGTACGAGGTGGGCGCGCAGGACTATCTGCTGGCCATGGTGGTGCACCACATCGCGGCGGACGGTTTCTCGCTGCGCCCGCTGGTGCGCGATCTGATGACCGCGTACGTGGCGCGCACCGCCGCGGTGGAGCCGGGCTGGCAGCCGCTGGACGTGCAGTACATCGATTTCGCGCTGTGGCAGCGGGAAACGCTGGGTTCGGAAGACGATCCGACCTCGCTGATCTCCCAGCAGCTCGACTATTGGCGTGGCGCGCTGGCCGGCCTGCCCGACGAACTGCGGCTGGCCGGGCGCCCGCGTCCCGCCGTTGCCTCCTATGGTGCGGGCACGCACCGATTCCGGGTGCCCGGCGCGCAGATCGAGGAACTGAACCGGGTCGCGCACGAGCACGGCACCACGCTGTTCATGGTGGTGCACAGCGCGTTCGCGACGCTGCTTGCGCGGTTGAGCGGCACCGACGATATCGCTGTCGGTATCCCGGTCGCCGGTCGTGGTGAGCAGGCGCTCGACGATCTGGTCGGCATGTTCGTCAACACGCTGGTGTTGCGTGCCCAGATCGATCCCGGCCAGTCGTTCACCGAGCTACTCGCGCAGGTACGTGAACGCGACCTGGCCGCGTTCGCCCACGCCGATGTGCCGTTCGAACGGCTGGTGGAGGTGCTGAACCCGGCGCGTTCGCAGGCGCGGCATCCACTGTTCCAGGTGATGCTGTCGTTCCAGAACCTGGGCCGCACCTCGCTGGAACTGCCCGGGCTCACCGTATCCGAACTCCAGATCGACCAGCCGACGGCGAAATTCGATCTGCAGCTCACGTTGAGCGAGGTCACCGGCGCCGAATCGGAGATGGACGCCGAGCTCGTCTACGCCACCGACCTGTTCGACGCCGATTTCGCGAGCGCGTTCGCGGCCCGGTTCCTGCGGGTGCTGCGCGCCGTCACGGCCGCCCCGCAGCTGCCGGTCGGTGATATAGACCTGCTCGACAACACCGAACGGCTGCGCATCCTGGACCGGTGGAACGCCACCGAGTTCCCGGTGGATGCCGCACTGACCTCACCGGTCGGTGACGCCGCCGCAACCCTGGTGTCGCTGTTCGAGGCGCAGGTCGCGCGTACTCCCGACGCATTCGCGGTGACGTTCGAGGGGACAAGTCTGTCCTACGCCGAGTTCGCCGACCGGGTGCATCGGCTGGCGCGCTGGCTGAAACAGGCCGGGGTGGGGCCGGAATCGTATGTGGCGCTGGGTATGCGGCGCTCGGTGGATCTGGTTGTCGGTATGTATGCGGTGAGCGTGGCCGGTGGGGCGTATGTGCCGCTGGACCCGGATCATCCGGCCGAACGTATCGACTACATCCTCGACACCGCCCGCCCCGTGTGCGTGCTGACCTCGGGTGCGGATCTGGACACCAGCCTGTCGCGGCAGGTGCGCATCGACGAATTGGACCTGTCCGGGTTCTCTGGCGCTCCGCTCACCGACGCCGACCGGCATCGGCCGCTGCGCCCGGACAACACCGCGTATGTGATCTTCACGTCCGGTTCGACAGGTCGCCCGAAGGGTGTGGCGGTGTCGCATGCGGCGATCGTGAACCGGCTGGTGTGGATGCACGCCGAATACGGGCTGGCCGCCGACGATGTGGTGTTGCAGAAGACGCCTGCGACGTTCGATGTGTCGGTGTGGGAGTTCTTCTGGCCGTTGCAGGTCGGTGCGCGTCTGGTGGTCGCGAAACCGGACGGGCATCGTGATCCGGCGTATCTGGCGCAGGTGATCGTGGCCGAGCAGGTGACGACGGTGCATTTCGTGCCGTCGATGTTGTCGGTGTTCGTCGCCGAGGAGAGCACGGCCGAATGCCGCACGCTGCGTAATGTTTTCGCTTCGGGTGAGGCGTTGCCTGCGGCGACGGCGCAGCGGTTGCGTGAGTTGACCGGTGCGCGGTTGCACAACCTGTACGGTCCGACCGAGGCCGCGGTGGATGTCACGTTCCATGAGGTGACCGATGCTGATACCGCGTCGGTGCCGATCGGTGCGCCGGTGTTCAACACGCAGGTCTACGTGCTGGACGCCCGACTGCGGCCGGTCCCGGTCGGCGTGCCCGGCGAGCTGTACCTGGCCGGTGCGCAGCTGGCGCACGGCTATGTCGGCAGGCCCGACCTGACCACCGAGCGTTTCGTCGCCAACCCGTTCGGTGCCGGTGCGCGGATGTATCGCACCGGTGACCTGGTGGCGTGGAACGCTGCGGGGGAGCTGGATTATCTGGGTCGTACCGACTTCCAGGTGAAGGTGCGCGGTCTGCGTATCGAGCTCGGCGAGATCGAATCCGCGCTCAGCGCAATGCCGACCGTGGCACAAGCGGTGGTGCTGGTGCGCAACGACGACCGCACCGGCGACCAGCTGGTCGCCTACCTGATCGCCGATCCCGACCGGGTCATCGATATCGAGTCGGTGAAGCTCGAACTCGGACAGCGGTTGCCCGCGTACATGGTGCCGTCGGCGTTCGTGGTGCTCGACGAGTTCCCGTTGAATGCTTCCGGCAAGCTGGATCGTAAGGCGTTGCCTGCTCCGGTGTTCGAGGCCAAGGTGTTCCGGGCTCCGTCGACTCCGATCGAGGAGATCGTGGCCGACACCTTCGCCGATGTGCTGGGCACCGAACGTGTCGGCTTGGATGATGATTTCTTCGAACTCGGCGGCAACTCGCTGGTCGCCACCCAGGTGGCGGCCCGCCTCGGTGTGGCGCTGAACACCCAGGTACCGGTGCGGGTGCTGTTCGAGGCATCGAATGTGGCCGCGCTGGCGGTGCGGCTGGAATCGGCCGCCGGTCAGGGTGGGCGGGCACCGTTGGTGCCGCAGGAACGTCCCGAACTGGTGCCGCTGTCGCCCGCACAGCAACGGATGTGGTTCCTCAACCGGTTCGACAACCGCACCGCCGTCAACAACATCCCGGTCGCGGTCCGGCTCACCGGCGAACTCGATATCGCCGCGCTCAATGCCGCGGTCGGCGATGTGCTGGCCCGGCACGAGGTGCTGCGCACCGTTTACCCCGAGGTCGACGGCACCGGCTACCAGCGGGTGCTGCCTGCCGACGAGGTCCGCTTCGAGCTGACCGCCGAAGACGTCGACCCCGCGCAGATCACCGCGCGAGTCATCGAACTCGCCGGCGTGTACTTCGATGTCACCAGCGAGATCCCGTTCCGGGCCGATCTGTTGCGCCTGGACGATCACACCCATATCGCCGTACTGGTCATGCACCACATCAGCGGTGACGGCTTCTCGCTGCGCCCGCTGCTGCGCGATGTGGTCGCCGCCTACACCGAACGCGCCAGGGGCGAGGCCCCCGGCTGGGCGCCGCTGCCGGTGCAGTACGCCGACTACGCGCTGTGGCAGCGCGAGGTGCTCGGCGACGAGGACGATCCGCAGTCGCCTGCCGCCCGCCAGATCGCCTACTGGACCGAACGGTTGCAGGATCTGCCCGACCAGCTGGAGCTGCCTACCGACCGGCCCCGGCCGGAAATCGCCTCGAACGTGGGCGCCACCCATGATTTCGCGGTGGACGCCGACCTGCGCGCCGCGCTGGAGGAACTGGCCCGCGCCCACGGCACCACCCTGTTCATGGTGGTGCATGCCGCGTTGGCGACCTGGGCGGCGCGACTGTCGGGCAGCGACGATATCGCCATCGGCGCACCGATCGCGGGGCGTGGTGAACAGGCGCTCGACGATCTGGTCGGCATGTTCGTCAACACCCTGGTGCTGCGCAACGAGGTGCGGCCGGGTATGCCGTTCACCGAACTGCTCGAGCAGGTGCGCCGCACCGACCTCGCCGCGTTCGCCAACGCCGATGTGCCGTTCGAGCGGCTGGTGGACATCATCAGCCCGGCCCGCTCCCAGGCGCATCACCCGCTGTTCCAAGTGGCGCTCACCTTCGAAGCCGCATCCGCCGCCGACGCGGGCACCGTCAGCCTGCCCGGTCTCGACCTGGATGTGCTCGACCTCGATCCAGGCACCGCCAAATTCGATATCCAGCTGACCGTCGCCGAAACCGCTCCCGGCGCGGGCGCGGGTGAGCTGAAACTGTCGTGGAACTACGCCACCGAACTGTTCGACGCCGAAACCGTCACCGCGTTCGCCGACCGGCTGCTGCGCGTGCTGCGCACCGTCGCCGAGGAACCTGCCGTAGCGGTGGGCGATATCGATCTGCTGGGTGAATCCGAGCGGCTCGACGTCTCGCAGCGCTGGGTGTCCTCCGGCGCAGACGCGGGCACCGGTGTTTTCGCCGTCACCGGTCTGCCCGCCGACGACGCCACCGGCGCGACCCTGGCCGGTCTGTTCGCCGCCGCCGCCAGCGAATACCCGCAGCGCATCGCGGCGCGCTTCGGTAACGACAGCCTGACCTACGCCGAACTGGATCGGCGCGCGAACGTGCTGGCGCGCAGGCTGATCGAAGACGGGGCGGGCCCGGAGAAGCTGGTCGCGGTGATCCTGCCGCGGTCGCTGGACCTGGTGGTCTCGCTGCTCGCGGTGATCAAGACCGGTGCGGGCTATGTGCCCGTCGACCCGGCCTACCCGGCCGAGCGCATCGCCTACGTGCTCGACGATGCCCTCCCGACCAGCGTCGTCATCGACGCGGCCGTACAGGTCGAGGTGCCCGCCGGGCTGCCGAAGGTGGAAGTCGGTGGGTTCGCCGTCGAGGCGGGCAATGTGGTCGACGCCGACGACGGCCCGGTCACCGACGCCGACCGGATCGCGCCGCTGCGCCCGGACAACACCGCCTACGTCATCTACACCTCCGGCTCCACCGGCCGCCCGAAGGGTGTCGCGGTCACGCACCGCAATGTGGTGCGGTTGTTCGCCAACACCGACCGCGAATTCGGGTTCGGTCCGCAGGACGTATGGACGCTGTTCCACTCCTACGCCTTCGACTTCTCGGTGTGGGAGCTGTGGGGTCCGCTGCTGTACGGCGGCACCCTGGTGGTTGTCGACTACTACACCTCCCGCTCGCCGGAGCAGTTCCTGGAACTGCTGCGCAGCGAACAGGTCACCGTGCTCAACCAGACCCCGTCGGCCTTCTACCAGCTCGCCGAAGCCGACCGCAACGCCCACAGCGGTTCGCCGCTGGCGCTGCGCTACGTGGTGTTCGGCGGTGAGGCGCTGGAACTGCGCAGGCTCACCGACTGGATCGCGCGCCACGGCGACGGCACCGAAGGCCGCGCCCTGCCCGACGGCGACGGAGAGACCGCGTCACCGCTGCTGGTGAATATGTACGGCATCACCGAAACCACAGTGCACGTGTCGTACCGGGCGCTGGACGCCGCCACCATCGCCGAAGCCTCCGGCAGCGTGGTCGGCCGGGCTATCGCCGGACTGCAGGTGTATGTCCTCGACAGCAGGCTGCGGCCGGTGCCGGTCGGGGTTGCGGGCGAAATGTATGTTGCGGGACCGCAGCTGACCCGCGGCTACCTGGGCCGGCCCGACCTGACCGCGGCGCGGTTCGTCGCCAACCCGCTCGCAGGCAACGACGGTGCCGGTTCGCGGCTGTACCGTTCCGGTGACCTCGCCCGCTGGAACCGTTTCGGTGAACTCGAATACCTCGGGCGCGCCGACGATCAGGTGAAGGTGCGTGGTTTCCGCATCGAACTCGGCGAAATCGAGGCCGCGGTGCTGGCCCAGCCGGGTATCGCGCAGGCGGCGGTCATCGTGCGCGAAGACCAGCCGGGCGATCAGCGGATCGTGGCGTATGTGGTGTCCGATCCGGGTGTCGCGCCCGACCTGGATGCGGTGCGTGAGGGCGCGGCCGAGCGGCTGCCCGCGTATATGGTGCCGTCGTCGGTGGTGCGGCTGGAATGGATCCCGTTGACCGTCAACGGGAAACTGGACCGTCGCGCGCTGCCTGCGCCGACCGCGCAGTCGCGTACCTTCCGCGCGCCGGTCACCCCGGTGCAGGAAACCGTGGCCGAGGTCTTCGCCGAGGTGCTCGACCTGCCGAGGGTCGGCGTGGACGACGATTTCTTCGACCTGGGCGGTAACTCGCTGATCGCGACCCGTGTGGTGTCGCGGATCGGTGCGGCGCTGGGTACCACGGTCGCGGTGCGCACCCTGTTCGAGGCCTCGACGGTGGAGGCGCTGGCGGCGCGGGTGGAAACCCACACCGGTGCCGCGCGCGCGAAACTGGTGGCCCGTCCGCGGACCGCCGGGGAACTGGTGCCGCTGTCGTACGCGCAGCAGCGCATGTGGTTCCTGAACAAATACGACACCTCCTCAGCCGCCTACAACCTGCCGCTGGCCATCCGGCTGTCCGGTGACCTCGATGTCGAGGCGCTGCGGCTGGCGGTCGCCGATGTGGTGCGCCGTCACGAATCACTGCGCACCCGCTACCCGGAACACGGCGGCACTCCGGTACAGGTGATCGTGCCCGCAGAACAGGTGGAGCTGCAGCTGCGCCCGGTGCGGGTCGCGGCCGAGCAGCTGACCGAATCGGTCATCGAGTTCGTCTCCGCGGGCTTCGATGTGGCCGAACAGGTTCCGCTGCGCACCCGGCTGTACCAGGTGAGCGCCGACGACCATGTGTTCGTGGTCGTGGTGCATCACATCGCCGCCGACGGTTTCTCCATGGGACCGCTGGCCCGCGACGTGATGCTGGCCTACAGCGCCCGCACCCGCGACAGCGCGCCCAGCTGGGAGCCGCTGGCGGTGCAGTATGCCGATTTCGCGGTGTGGCAGCGCGAAGTGCTGGGCAGCGAGGACGATCCGGAGTCGCTGCTGGCGCGTCAGGTCGGTTACTGGCAGCGCGCGTTGGACGGCATCACCGACGAACTGGCGTTGCCCGCCGACCGCCCGCGTCCGGCCGTTGCCTCGCTGCGCGGCGCGACCATCCACACCGAACTGCCCGGCGAACTGGTCGCCGCGCTCGACGAGGTGGCGCGCCAGCGCGGTGCGTCGCTGTTCATGGTGATGCACAGCGCGCTGGCGGTGCTGCTGTCGCGGCTGTCGGGCAGCGACGATATCGCTGTCGGCACCCCGATCGCCGGTCGCGGTGAGGCCGCGCTCGACGATCTGGTCGGCATGTTCGTCAACACCCTGGTGCTGCGCACCGGGATCGACCCGGCCGAATCCTTCGCCGAACTGCTCGACCGGGTGCGCCGC
This sequence comes from Nocardia donostiensis, assembly GCF_002081715.1. Taxonomy (GTDB): domain Bacteria; phylum Actinomycetota; class Actinomycetes; order Mycobacteriales; family Mycobacteriaceae; genus Nocardia; species Nocardia donostiensis. The sequence continues at coordinate 7,452 of NZ_MUKP01000067.1, forward strand.
ACCGACCTGGACGCCTACGGTAACGCCGACGTTCCGTTCGAACGGCTGGTGGAACTGCTTGCGCCGCAGCGGTCGCAGGCCCGCAACCCGCTGTTCCAGGTGATGCTGGCCTTCCAGAATCTGGGCCGCACCGAACTGCAGCTACCTGGGCTGTCGGTGTCGGCGCTCGATCTGGACGAGAACATCGCCCGGTTCGACCTGCAGTTCACCCTGTCCGAGCAAGGAGCTCCGGGCTCGGGTATGGCGTTGGCGCTCACCTACGCCACCGACCTGTTCGACCGGTCGACCGTGACCGAGATCGCCACCCGTTGGCGGCGGGTGCTGGAAGCCGTCGCCGCCGACGCCTCGATCCCCGTCGGCGCCGTCGATGTGCTCGACGCGACCGAATACGCCGATCTGGTGCACCGCACCGGGCCGGAAGCGGTGCCGCCGCGGCTGCTCGCCGATCTGCTGGCCGACGCCGCCGCGCGCGACCCACAGGCGCCCGCTGTCGTGTTCGAGGGGACAACTGTGTCCTACGCCGAACTCGATGAACGCTCGAACCGCCTGGCGCGGTTGCTGATCGCCGAGGGCATCGGCCCCGAAGATCTGGTTGCCGTCGGTGTGCCGCGGTCGGCTGATTCGGTGTTGGCCGCGTGGGCGGTCACCAAGACCGGTGCGGCGTTCGTCCCAGTCGACCCGAACTATCCGGCCGAGCGTATCGCGCACATGGTCACCGACTCCGGTTCCACCATCGGTCTGACCGTGGCCGCGGTGCGCGAGGGTCTGCCGGATTCGGCGCGCTGGCTGGTGCTCGACTTCCTCGACCTGGACGCGTTCGAGGCGACCGCGATCACCGATGCCGAGCGGTTGCGTCCGGCGCGGCCGGAGCAGCCCGCGTATGTCATCTACACCTCCGGTTCCACCGGTGTGCCCAAGGGTGTTGTCGTCACCCACACCGGCCTGGCCAACTTCGCGACGGAGCAGAACGAGCGGTACGCGCTCGATTCCGCTTCCCGCGCCCTGCATTTCGCCTCACCCAGCTTCGACGCCTCGATCCTGGAGCTGCTGCTCGCGCTCGGTCGCGGCGGCGCGCTGGTCGTGGTGCCGCCCGGGGTGTACGGCGGTGAGGAGCTGTCCGAGCTGATCCGCACCGAGCGGGTCACCCATGCGTTCATCACCCCGGCCGCGCTGGCCACCTTCGACCCGAGCGGGTTGGATACGCTGCGCGTGGTCGTCGCCGGTGGTGAGGCGTGCCCGCCGGAGCTGGTCGCCAAATGGGCGGTGCCGCTGGCCGACGGCTCGATGCGGCACTTCCACAACGGTTACGGCCCCACCGAAACCACCATCATGACCAATATCAGCGATCCGCTGGCGCCCGGCGACACCGTCACCATCGGCGCGCCGACCCGCGGCATGCGGTCGCTGATCCTGGACGCCCGGCTGCGCCCGGTGCCGGTGGGTGTCGCAGGTGAGCTGTATCTGTCGGGTATCCAGCTGGCGCGCGGCTACCATGCCCGCCCCGGGCTGACCGCGGAACGGTTCGTCGCCAACCCGTACGAGCCGGGTGCACGCATGTACCGCACCGGTGACGTGGTGCGCTGGACCCGCACCGGCGAAGTGGAGTACGTGGGTCGCTCCGACTTCCAGGTGAAGGTGCGCGGTTTCCGTATCGAGCTCGGCGAGATCGACGCCGCGCTGGCCTCGCACGACAACGTCGACTTCGCGGTCACCGTCGGGCACCGCAGTGCCGCGGGCGCGACCTCGCTGGTGTCGTATGTTGTTGCCGCATCGGGGCATTCGATCGATGTCGCGGCCCTGACCGCGCATGTCGAGGAACGGCTGCCCGCCTATATGGTGCCGTCGTCGATCATGGTGATCGACCATGTGCCGCTGACACCGGTCGGCAAACTGGACCGCAAGGCGCTGCCGGAACCGGTGTTTGCCACCGAGGTGGTGTTCCGCGCCCCGCGCACCGCGGTCGAGCAGACCATCGCCGAGGTGTTCGCCGAGGTGCTCGGCGTGGAGCGGGTCGGTGTGGACGATTCGTTCTTCGCTCTTGGTGGCGACAGCATCGTCTCCATCCAGCTGGTGTCGCGGGCCAAGGCGCGCGGTGTGGTGTTCACGCCGCGGAATGTGTTCGAACAGCGCACCGTGGCCGGGCTGGCGGCGGTCGCCGAAACCGCCGACACTGCCGACACCGCTGCGCCGGTGCTGGCCGAACTGCCCGGCGGGGGAGTCGGTTCCCTGCCGCTCACCCCGGTGGTGCGGTTCATGGCGCAGCGGCGCGGATCGTTCGCCCGGTTCAATCAGACATTGGCGCTGGAACTGCCCGCCGGTATCGACCGGGCCGGTATCGCCGCTACCGTCGGCGCGGTCATCGACCGGCACGACATGCTGCGGGCGAGCCTGCGCACCGAGAACGGCGCATGGGTGCTGGAAACCGCCGCGCCCGGCACCGTCGACGTGGACGCGCTGATCGACCGCACCGAATTCGATGCCTCGATCCGCGATGCGGAACTGTTCGATCTCGCCGCCGACGCCCTCGACGCCACCCTGGACCGGCTCGACCCCGCCACGGGTGTGGTGATCCGGTTCGTCTGGCTGGAACCCGACCGCGCCGAGCGCGCGGGCCGGCTCATCGTCGCCGCCCACCACCTGGTGGTCGACGGCGTGTCCTGGCGCATTCTGGTGCCCGATTTCGTCACTGCTTGGGGGCAGATCACCGCAGGTCAGCGGCCGGAACTGGTCGCACCCGCCACCTCGATGCGGGCCTGGGCGCACGCCTTGGAGCAGGCCGCGCACAGCGCCGAACGGGTCGCCGAACTCGACTACTGGCGTTCGGTGGTCGGTGCCGCCGATCCACTGCTCACCGCGCGGGCCATGGACCCGGCGGTCGACACCTCGGGTGTGATCGACAAACTGCGGGTCGAGGTGTCCGCGGAGGTCACCAAGGCGCTGCTGACGACCGTGCCCGCACTGTTCCACGGTGGAGTCAACGATGGTCTGCTCACCGCGCTGGCACTGGCCACCGCCACCTGGCGGGCCCGGCGCGCCACCGGTGCTCGGCCCGACGATTCGCTGCTGATCCGGCTGGAAGGCCACGGCCGTGAAGAAGAGGTCGTACCGGGTGCGGACCTGTCGCGCACGGTCGGCTGGTTCACCGCGATCTTCCCGGTCCGGTTCGACCTGAGCGGTATCGATATCGAATCCGCGCTCGCGGGCGGTCCTGCGCTGGGCGCGGCCCTCAAGGCCGTCAAGGAACAGCTGCTCGCGGTGCCGGACAAGGGCATCGGCTACGGCATGCTGCGCTACCTCAACAGCGATACCGCCGCCGAACTGCCCGCCGAACTGCCGGGCCAGGTGAGCTTCAACTACCTGGGTCGGGTCGCCGAGGGCGATGTGCCCGACGCCTTGCGCGGCTACGGCTGGGTCCCGGCACCGGAACTCGGTGCCCTCGGCGGCGCCTACGACACGGATATGCCTGCGATGGCGCCGCTGGATATCAACGCCATCGTCACCGGCGACAAACTGTCCGCCAATATCGGCTACCCGACGACCCTGCTCGGCCCCGACGAGGTCCAAGAGTTCGCCGACCTGTGGGTCGCTGCCCTGGAAGCGGTGGCCCGGCACGCCAACTCCAGCGGCGCGGGCGGACACACCCCGTCGGACTTCCCGCTGCTGCGCACCACCGGCCGCACCCTCACCCAGCGCGATATCGACGGCTGGGAGCAGCGGTTCCCGGCGCTGACCGATGTGTGGCCGCTGTCGGCGCTGCAGGCGGGCCTGCTGTTCCACGCCCATCTGGCCGCCACCTCGGTGGACGTCTACACCGCGCAGGCGGTGCTCACCCTCACCGGCCGGGTGGACGCCACCCGGTTGCGTGCGGCCGCGCAGGCAGTAGTGGACCGCTACGAGAACCTGCGCACCGCGTTCGTCACCGATCACGACGGAAACCCGGCGCAGGTGGTGCTCGACGGTGTCCGCGTCGCCTGGGCCGAATACGACCGCGTCGACACCGGTGACGCCGGCGACCTGATCGCGCAGGACCGGCTGCGTCGCTTCGATCTGACCGAACCGCCGCTGATCCGGTTCACCCTGATCAAGGTGGCCGACGGTGATGGGGGGACCGGTGCGGCTCGTTGGCAGTTCGTGGTGTCCAACCACCACATCCTGCTCGACGGCTGGTCGATGCCGCTGCTGATGCGGGATCTGCTGGTGCTGTATGCGGCGCACGGTGACACCAGCGCACTGCCCGCTGCCCGCTCCTACCGGCATTTCCTGGAATGGGTGGCCCAGCAGGATCATTCGGCGTCGCTGGCTGCGTGGACGAACGCGCTGCGTGGCGTCACCGAACCCACACTGCTGTCGCGCCCGGAGCTCGGCGGCGGTGCGTCGCGGGAGATCACCACACTGTCCGGCGAGTACCTGTTCGACCTGGACGAGGCTGCCACCGCGCGGCTCACCGCGCTGGCCGCCGAACTCGGCGTCACCGCCAATACCGTGCTGCAGGTCGCGTGGGCGATCCTGGTCGGCCGGATGACCGGACGCGACGATGTGGTGTTCGGCACCACCGTTTCCGGCCGCCCGGCGCAGCTGACCGGTGTCGAAGAGATGGTCGGCCTGTTCATCAACACCGTGCCGGTGCGGGTGCGTTTCGATCCGGCCGAGTCGGCCACCGCACTGCTCACCCGCACCCAGGGCGAGCAGGCCGACCTGCTCGACCACCACTATGTGGGCCTGGCCGATATCCAGTCCGCGGCCGGGACTGCGAACCTGTTCGACACCCTGGTGGTGTTCGAGTCCTACCCGGTCGACGCCGAGGGCATTCAGGCCCAGGCCGCCGATATCGACGGTATGGCAGTGGTCGGCCTCGATGCCGCCGACGCCACGCACTACCCGCTGACCCTGATTGCCCAGCTGGATACCAAGCTCCGCATTCGGGCCGGTTACCTGCGCGACCTGTTCGATGAGGAGACGGTGCGCCGGATCGCCGACCGGCTGGTGCGGGTGCTCACCGCCATCACCACCGAACCGACGGTGCCGGTGGGTGATGTGGAACTGCTCGACTCCACCGAACGCGAGCTGGTCGTCTCCGGCTGGAACGACACCGCCTACGAGGTGGACGACACCGCGACTCTGGTGTCGCTGTTCGAAGCGCAGGCTGCCCGCACCCCGGATGCGCCCGCGGTGACGTTCGAGGGGACAACTCTGTCCTACGCAGAGTTCGCCGCCCGGGTGAATCAGCTGGCGCGCTGGTTGATCGAACGCGGCGTCGGCCCGGAATCCTATGTGGCGCTGGGTATGCGGCGCTCGGTGGATCTGGTCGTCGGTATGTACGCGGTGAGCGTGGCCGGTGGCGCGTATGTGCCGCTGGACCCGGATCATCCGGCCGAACGGACCGAATACATTCTGCGCACCGCCGACCCGGTGTGCGTGCTCACCTCGGGTAGTGATCTGGATATCGATACCGCGCAGGTGCGTATCGATCTGCTCGACCTGTCCGGGCTGTCCGACGGGCCGGTCACCGATGCCAAGCGGCGGAAGCCGTTGCGGCCGTCGAACACCGCGTATGTGATCTTCACGTCCGGTTCGACAGGACGCCCGAAGGGCGTGGCGGTGTCGCATGCGGCGATCGTGAACCGGCTGGTGTGGATGCAGTCGGAGTACGGGCTCGCGACTGATGATGTGGTGTTGCAGAAGACGCCCGCCACGTTCGACGTGTCGGTGTGGGAGTTCTTCTGGCCGTTGCAGATCGGCGCGCACCTGGTTGTCGCGAAACCGGACGGGCATCGCGACCCGGCGTACCTGGCGCAGGTGATCACCGAAAAGCGGGTCACCGTCACTCACTTCGTGCCGTCCATGCTGTCGGTGTTCGTCGCCGATCCGGCTGTCGCCCAGTGCGGTTCGCTGCGCATGGTGTTCGCCTCCGGGGAGGCGCTGCCGCCGAAGCCCGCGCATCGGCTGCGTGAGCTGACCGGTGCGCGGTTGCACAACCTGTACGGTCCGACCGAGGCCGCGGTGGACGTCACCTTCCATGAGGTGACCGACGCCGACACCGATACCGTGCCGATCGGCGCACCCGTCTACAACACCCGGCTGTACGTGCTGGATGCCCGGCTGCGTCCGGTTCCGGTGGGTGTGGCAGGTGAGCTGTATCTTGCGGGCGCCCAGCTGGCCGAGGGGTATGTGGCGCGGCCCGATCTGTCCGCGGATCGTTTCGTCGCCAACCCGTTCGGCGAGGGCGAGCGTATGTATCGCACCGGTGACCTGGTGGCGTGGAATGCGGCCGGGGAGTTGGATTACCTGGGTCGTACCGACTTCCAGGTGAAGCTGCGTGGTCTGCGTATCGAGCTGGGTGAGATCGAAACCGCGCTCAGCAGCGCCGACGAGGTCGCCCAGTCCGTCGTCGTGGTGCGCGGCGACCAGCACACCGGCGATCAGCTCGTCGCCTACGTCGTCGCCGCAGGCGATACCGTGGTCGACACCGAAACCCTGCGGGAGGACCTGTCCCAGCAGCTGCCCGCCTACATGGTTCCGGCGGTGATCATCGTCCTCGACGAGTTCCCGCTCAACGCCTCCGGCAAGCTGGACCGCAAGGCGCTGCCCGCGCCGGTGTTCGAGGCCGCGGTGTTCCGCGCCCCCACCACCCCGGTCGAGGAGATCGTCGCCGACACCTTCGCCGATGTGCTCGGCCTGGACCGGGTCGGCTTGGACGACGACTTCTTCGCGCTCGGCGGTAACTCGCTCAGCGCCACCCAAGTCGCCGCCCGGCTCTCCGCCGCCCTC
>NZ_MUKP01000068.1 GCF_002081715.1 Nocardia donostiensis
GCAGGTCGGTGTCCTTGGTGGCGGCCAGCAGTTCGGCGAAGGTGATCTCGCCGGGGACATGCGAGCGCAGCACCAGGGTGTTGACGAACATGCCGATCACATCGTCGAGTTCGGCTTCACCGCGGCCGGCGATGGGTGTGCCGATGGCGATGTCGTCGGTGCCGGACAGCCGCGCCAGGAACAGTGCGAGCGCGGCGTGCACGACCATGAACAGGGTTGTGTTGTGCTGCCTGGCGATCTCGGTGAGCGCAGCGTGCAGCTCGGTGTCGATCGGGAACACCACGCGCCCGCCCGCGAACGACTGCGTCGTCGGCCGTGGCCGGTCGGCGGGCAGGTTCAATTCGTCGGGCAGTCCGGCCAGCGCGGTCCGCCAGTAGTCGGCCTGTTTGCTGATCAGGCTGTCGGGGTCGGTTTCGGAACCGAGCACTTCCCGCTGCCAGATGCTGAAATCGGCGTACTGCACCGGCAGCGGCGCCCAGCCGGGGTCCACGCCCGCGGCGCGCGAGGCGTAGGCGACCATGACGTCGCGGGTGAGCGGTCCCATCGACCAGCCGTCGGCGCTGATGTGGTGGGCGACGAACACCAGCACGTATTCGCTGCCGTCGACGTGGAACAGCTTGGCGCGCAACGGCACCTCGATGGTCACATCGAATCCGGCGGAGACCTCCTCGATGATCCGGCGGCGCACCTCGTCGGCATGTACCGGGATCGGGGTGAGGTCGGGCACGGCCTGTTCGGTCGGCAGGATCACCTGCTGCGCGGCGCCGTCGTATTCGGGGTAGACGGTGCGCAAGGTTTCGTGTCTGCCGACCACATCGACGACGGCCTGCTGCAGGGCGTGCAGGTCGAGCGCGCCGGACAGGCGGACAGCGACCGGGATGTTGTTGACGGCCGAGGCGGTGTCGAACTGGTTGAGGAACCACATCCGCTGCTGCGCCAGCGACAACGGCACCACATCCGGACGCGGACCCGCCACCAACGGCTGACGCCCACCAGCACCAGCATGCTGCTCCACCTTCGCCGCAAGCCCGGCAACCGTCGACGCCTCGAACAACGTCCGCACCGGCACCCGCGTATCCAGAGCAGCACCGATCCGCGCCGCCACCTGAGTGGCCAGCAGCGAGTTACCACCGAGCGCGAAGAAATCATCATCTGCGCCGACCCGCTCCACGCCGAGCACATCGGCATAGATGCCGGCCACGATCTCCTCGATCGGAGTCGACGGCGCACGGAAGACGGTCGCCTCGAACTCCGGCTCCGGCAACGCCTTCCGATCCAGCTTCCCGTTGATGTTCAACGGCAACGCCTCGAGCACCACGAACGCCGACGGCACCATGTACGACGGCAACACCTCGCTCAGCGCCGCCTTCACCTGTGCCACATCGGCCTCGGCGTCCTCGGTGGGCACCAGATAGCCGACCAGCCGGTCGCCGGTACGCGGATCCGACTTCGCCACCACCGCGGCCTGCGCGATCTGCGGCAACGCCAGCAGCGTCGCCTCGATCTCGCCGAGCTCGATGCGGAACCCGCGGATCTTGACCTGGAAGTCGGTGCGTCCCCGGTATTCCAGCACCGCCTGCTCCGCGCCCCGCGGGGTGCGGGTGACCCGCCAGGCGGCGAGGTCACCGGTGCGGTACATCCGCCCGCCCGTGCCGAACGGGTCGGCGATGAAACGCTCCGCGGTCAGGTCGGGCCTGCCGAAGTAGGCGCGCGCCAGCTGATCACCGGCCAGGTACAGCTCGCCGGCGACCCCGTCTGGCACCGGCCGCAACCGCGAATCCAGCACATACACCTGGCTGTTCCACTGCGGCACGCCGATCGGGACGGTCGCCTCGTCGGCGGCCGACACCCGATGGGTGGTGATCGAGACCGCGGCCTCGGTCGGACCGTAGAGGTTGAACAGTTCGGTGCGCGGGTATTCGGCGATGAACCGCTGCGCCAGCGCCCCGGGCAGTGCCTCACCGATCGCCAGCACCCGCCACAGCGAATCCGGCAACCCGGCCGTCAGCAGCGCGTCCAGCATCGACGGCACCACATGCAGGGTGGTGACCCATTCGCGCTGCATCAGTTCGTTCAGGTAGGCCGGGTCGCGGTGCCCGTCCGGGGACGCGATCACCAGTCGGCCACCGCATACCGCGGCCGACCAGAATTCCCACACCGACAGGTCGAACGTCGCCACTGTCTTCAACAGCACGGCGTCGGCCGCGTCCAGACCGAATTCGACGGCTTTGTACTGCAACTGGTTCGCGATCGCCGCATGCGGCACCGCGACCCCCTTCGGCCGACCGGTGGAACCGGAGGTGAAGATGACGTAGGCGGTGTTGCGCGGGCGCAGCGGCGCGAGCCGGTCCGCATCGGTGACCGGGGCGTTGCTGAACTCGCTCAGCTCGAGGTCGTCGAGTGACGTCACGGGCGCAACGTCGGTGGTGAACTGTGTATCCGCGTTGGTCAGCACGCACACCGGTGCGGCGGTCTCCAGGATGTAGCCGGTGCGTTCGGCAGGCTGATCCGGATCCACCGGCACATACGCGCCACCGGACTTGGCCACCGCGTACATGGCCACCACCAGATCCACCGAACGGCGGATGGCCAGCACGACCCGCGATTCCGGTCCGACACCCGAGGCGATCAGCTGCCGCGCGAGGCGGTTCACCCTGGCGTCCAGCTCACCGTAGGTCAGCTGTTGCTCGTCGTCGGTGACCAGCGCGACCGACTTCGGATCGGCCGCCACCGTGGCGTCGAGCAGCGAGACCAGGGTCGCGTCCGGGTCCACCGGGTTGGCGGTGTTGTTGCGGCCGCGGACCAGCGCGTCGCGTTCGGCGCTGTCGAGCAGTTCGATATCGCCGACCGGGGTGCGCGGCGCGGCGATGATCTCGCCGAGCAGCCGGACGAACCGGTCCACGAAGCCCTGCACCGTCCCGTGATCGAACAGGTCGGTGGCGTAGGTGAAGAACCCGGTGATGCCTTCCGGCTCGCCGGTGTCGCCGTAGCGGTCGGTGGCGATCAGGTGCAGGTCGAACTGCGAGAGCGCGGTGTCGATATCCAGCCCGGACACTGCAAGCCCCGGCAGTTCCAGGCTGGCCTGGGCCAGGTTCTGGAACGACAGACCCACCTGGAACAGCGGATGCCGTGCGGTGGAGCGCACCGGGTTGAGCACCTCGACCAGCCGCTCGAACGGTACGTCGGCGTTGGCGAAAGCCTGGATATCGGTTTCGCGCTGGCGGGCCAGCAGTTCGGTGAACGGTGCATCGGTCTCGACGCGGGTGCGGAACACCAGGGTGTTGACGAACATGCCGATCAGGTCGTCGAGCACGGCCTCGCCGCGGCCCGCCATCGGGGTGCCGATGGCGATGTCGTCGGTGCTCGACAGCCGGGCCAGCAGCACCGCCAGCGCGGTGTGCACCACCATGAACAGCGTCGCACCCTCGGCCCTGGCGAGTTCGATCAGCGCGCGATGGGTGTCGGCGTCGATACGCACAGCCACCTTGCCACCCGCGAAGGATTGCACGGCCGGACGCGGACGGTCCGACGGCAGGTCCAGCTGGTCGGGCAGATCGGCCAGCGCCTCCCGCCAGTAGGCGACCTGTTTGGCAGCCAGCGATTCCGGATCGTTCTCGTCGCCGAGCAGTTCCCGCTGCCAGATGCTGTAGTCGGCGTACTGCACCGCCAGCGGCGCCCAGTTCGGCGCCTCACCCATGGCTCGCGCGGCGTATGCGGTCATCAGGTCGCGGGTCAGCGGCCCGACCGAGGAGCCGTCACCCGAGATGTGGTGCACCACCATGGCCAGTACGTATTCGGCGCCGTCCGGCTGCTGGTCGGTTCCGACGATCTGGTACAGCGCCACCTTCATCGGCACCTCGCTGGTGACGTCGAAGATGGTGGAGGTCAGGGCAACCACGGCGGCTTCGGCCTCGTCGGGGGCCACGACCCGCACATCCAGCCGCGGTACCGCGCGGGCCGTGGGCAGGATCACCTGCACCGGCCCCTGTTCGGTCTGCGGGTAGATGGTGCGCAGGATTTCGTGCCTGCTCACCACATCGGCGATCGCGGCCCGCAGCGCGGCCACGTCGAGGGCGCCGGACAACCGCACCGCGATCGGCACGTTGTAGGCGGCCGACTGGGTGTCGAAGCGGTTGAGGAACCACATGCGCTGCTGTGCCAGCGACAGCGGAATGTGTTCCGGCCGCGGGCCCGCGGTCAGCGCCTTGCGTCCGCCTGCCTCGGCGTGCTGTTCGACTCGCACGGCCAGCGCGGAGACAGTCGACGCCTCGAACAGCAGCCGCACCGGCACCCGGGTGTTCAATGCCTCGCCGAGCCGCGCCGCGACCTGGGTGGCCAGCAGCGAGTTACCGCCCCAGGCGAAGAAATCGTCGTCGAGGCCGATACGCCGGTCGTCGCCGGACTGGTCGCCGACCCGCAGCACCTCGGCGAAAGTATTCGCAACGATCTGCTCGATCGGGGTGGTCGGGGCGCGGAACACCGCCTTCTCGAAGGTGGGTTCCGGCAGTGCCTTGCGGTCGAGTTTGCCATTGACGTTCAACGGCAGCGCGTCGAGTTCGACGATCACCGACGGCACCATGTACGACGGCAGCTCCGTCGCGAGCACAGACTGTAGTTCTCGTTTGTTGATCGCTCCGGCCGCGGGCACCACATAGGCCACCAGTCGGTCGCCGATATGCGGATCGGTGTGTGCGAGCACCGCTGCGGCACTCACTTGCCGACGGCGCAGCAGAGCCGCCTCGATTTCGCCCAGTTCGATGCGGAAACCGCGGATCTTCACCTGGAAGTCGGTGCGGCCCCGGTATTCCAGGCGTCCGCTACCGTCGTCGGCGGTAAGCCAGGCCACCAGGTCACCGGTGCGGTACATACGCTCGCCCGTGCGGAACGGGTCGGCGACGAACCGATCGGCGGTCAGGTCCGGCCTGTCGAAGTAGCCGCGCGCCAGCTGCGTGCCTGCCAGGTACAGCTCACCGGACACTCCGACCGGGACCGGTCGCAGCCGAGCGTCCAGCACGTATACCCGGCTGTTCCACTCCGGTACGCCGATCGGGACCGACAGCTGATCGCTGGTGGTGACCTTATGGCTGGTGATCGATACCGCCGCCTCAGTCGGGCCGTACAGGTTGTACAGCTCGATCTCGGAGGAACCGGCCAGTACCCGCTGTGCGGTCGCGGCAGGCAACGCCTCACCGATGGCGAGCACCCGGCGCAGCGAGCCGGGCAGTTCGTTGCCCGATTCGGTGAGCAGCGCGTCCAACATGGACGGCACCACATGCAAGGTGGTGACACCTGTATCGCGCATCAACTCGTTCAGGTAGGCCGGATCGCGATGCCCGTCTGCCGCGGCAACCACGATGCGGCCACCACAGACCGCGGTAGTCCAGAACTCCCAGACCGAAACGTCGAAGGTCGAAGCGGTCTTCAGCAGCACCACGTCGTTGCCGTCCAGCTCGAACGCCGAAATTTCCCACAGCAACTGGTTGACGATCGCCCGATGCGCCACCGCGACGCCCTTGGGCCGCCCGGTGGAACCGGAAGTGAAGAGCAGGTACGCGGTGTTGGCGGAGTTCAACGGGGCACGTCGTTCGGTATCGTGCACCGGCTCGCCGGAGAACCCGGACAGATCGATGTCCTCGATCCGCACGACCTCCGAGACAGCGGTGCGGAAGCCGTCACGACCGGTGGTCAGCACACAGAACGGCGCAGACATACCGAGGATGTACTCGACACGCTCGGTGGGCTGATCGGGGTCGATCGGCACATAGACGGCCCCGGCCACAGCCACCGCGTACATGGCGATCACCAGGTCGGCGCTGCGCCGCATGGCCAGCACCACCCGGTCCTCCGGCCCGACACCGCAATCGATCAGATAACGGGCTATCCGGTTGACCCGCTGATCGAGTTCGGTGAAGGTGATGTCCCACCTACCCGCCCCGGTCGGATCGTCGGCGATCAGCGCCACCGCGTCCGGGGTCCGCGCGACGGTGTCGCGCAGCAGCGAGGGCAAGGTGGCTGCGGAGTCTACCTCGTGCGCCGTATCGTTCCACGTCTCGAGGATGCGCACCGCTTCGTCGGCATCCAACAGTTCGATCTCGCCCACCGGCCGGGTCGCGTCGGCGACCACCGCGTCGAGAATTCGCACGAACCGATCCGCGAAGCCCTGCACCGTCGCCTCGTCGAACAGGTCGATGGCATAGCCGAATTCGGTGATGATCTCGGCCGGAGCGCCGTCGTCGGCGTAGCGGTCGTACAGGGTGACGTGCAGATCCGTCTTCGCCAGCTGCGAATCGAAATTGACCGCGCTGACCGTCAGCCCCGGCAGTTCGAAGGTGGTCTCGGCCAGGTTCTGGAACGACAGCCCCACCTGGAACAGCGGATTGCGCGCAGTGGAACGTACCGGGTTGAGCACCTCGACCAGCCGCTCGAACGGTACGTCGGCATTGGCGAACGCCTCGAGGTCACGTTCCTTCACATCGGCGAGCAGTTCGGCGAAGCTGTCCCCCTGGCGCACCGCCGTCCGGAACACCAGAGTGTTGACAAACATACCGATCAGATCGTCGAGTTCGCGTTCGCCGCGGCCCGCGATCGGGGTGCCGACGGCGATATCGTCGGTGCCCGACAGCCGCGACAGCAGCACCGCCAGCGCTGCGTGCACGACCATGAACAGCGAGGCGTTGTTCGCCCGCGCCAGCTCGTGCAGCTTGGCATGGCGCTGCGGGTCGATCTCGAAACGGATCGCCTTGCCCTGGAACGACTGTGCCGGCGGGCGCGGCCGGTCCGCGGGCAGTTCCAGCTGGTCGGGCAGGTCGGCCAGGGCGGCCTTCCAGTACGCGACCTGCTGGGCGGCCACTGATTCCGGGTCGTCCTCGTCGCCGAGCACCGCACGCTGCCACAGCGCGTAGTCGGCGTACTGCACCGGCAGCGGCGCCCACTGCGGGGCATCACCGTTGACGCGAGCCACATAGGCGGCCATGACGTCGCGGGCCAGCGGTCCCATGGAGGAGCCGTCGGCGGCGACGTGGTGCACGGTGAAGGCGAGCACATGGTCGGTGTCGGGGTTCGCGTCGTCGGCTGTTGCGTTGCCCGGGACGATGCGGAACAGCGCGACCTGCAGCGGCACCTCGACGGTGACGTCGAAGGTGGTCAGCGCGAATTCGATGACTTTGCCGACCAGCTCGGATTCGGCGACCTCGATCGGAGTCAGCGCGGGGGCTGCCCCGGCGGCGGGTGCGACCACCTGGTGCGGTCCGTCGGACGAGCGCGGGTAGGTGGTGCGCAGCACCTCGTGGCGGGCGAATACGTCGCCGATCGCCTGTTCCAGCGCCGGTACGTCGAGCCGCCCGGTGAGCCGCACCGCGAGCGGGATGTTGTCGACGGCGGATGCGGCCGTGTCGAACTGATTGAGGAACCAGTAGCGCTGCTGGGCGGGCGACAGCGGAATCCGTTCCGGTCGCGGCCCGGCGACCAGTTTCGGCCGGGCCCGCCCGGAGCCCGCGGAGAGTTCCACCTTGGCGGCCAGCGCCTGCACGGTCGATGCCTCGAACAGGTCGCGCACCGCGAGCTGGGCATCCAGCGCCGCGCCGATACGCGCGGTGACCTGGGTGGCCAGCAGCGAGTTGCCGCCGAGTTCGAAGAAATCATCATCCACACCGACCCGGGCGACGCCCAGCACATCGGCGAAGGTGTCGGCCACGATCTCCTCGATCGGAGTCGACGGAGCCCGGAACACCTTGGCCTCGAACACCGGAGCAGGCAACGCCTTACGATCCAGCTTGCCGGAAGCATTCAACGGGAACTCGTCGAGCACCACGAACGCCGACGGCACCATGTACGCGGGCAATTCCGCGCCGAGGTGGGCACGGGCGGCGTCGATATCGACGGTCCGGTCCGTGGCCGGGACCACATAGCCGACCAGCTGGTCGCCGAGCCGGGCATCGGAGCGGACCACGACGACCGCTTGCGCGACCGAGTCCAGCGCGGTGAGCGCGGATTCGATTTCGCCGAGTTCGATACGCAGGCCACGCAGCTTCACCTGGAAGTCGGTACGACCCAGATAATCCAGCTCCCCCGCAGCGTTCCACGCCACCAGGTCACCGGTGCGATACATCCGCGCACCGGCACCGAACGGGTTGGCAACGAAACGATCCGCGGTCAGATCCGGGCGGGCTACGTAACCGCGCGCCAACTGGGCGCCTGCAAGATACAGCTCACCTGCCACACCCACCGGAACGGGCCGCAGTCGGGCGTCCAGCACGTAGACCTGCGTGTTGAACACCGGCGCACCGATCGGCACCGACGCGGTATCAGCATCGGTCACCTCATGGAACGTGACATCCACCGCGGCCTCGGTCGGACCGTACAGGTTGTGCAACCGCGCACCGGTCAACTCACGCAACCGCTGCGCCGTCGCCGCAGGCAACGCCTCACCCGAAGCGAAAACATTACGCAGCGAGACACACTCGGCAGCACGCTCGTCGGCGACGAACACCGACAGCATCGACGGCACGAAGTGCAGGGTGGTGACGCCCTCGTCCACGATCACCCCGGCCAGATACGCCGGGTCGCGATGCCCGTCCGGTTTCGCGACCACCAGACGCGCACCGACCTGCAACGGCCAGAAGAACTCCCACACCGACACATCGAACGTCGCAGGCGTCTTCTGCAACACCACATCATCAGCCGCGAGCCCATACTCCGACTGCATCCACACCAAACGGTTCACGATCGCCGCGTGCGACACCGCCACACCCTTCGGGCGGCCCGTCGAACCGGACGTGAAGATCACATACGCGGTGCTGGACCCGCGCAGCCCGACGATGCGTTCAGCGTCGGTGACCGGGGCGTCGGAGTAACCGGACAGGTCGATCCGGTCGAGTTCGACCGTGGCGCGACCGCAGGCATCGAACTCGTCGCCGGAGGTGGTGAGCACACACACCGGGCGCGCGGTATCGAGCACATACTTGTTGCGGTCGGCCGGATGATCCGGATCCAGCGGCACATACGCGCCACCGGCCACGCTCACCGCATACATACCGACAACCAGTTCGATCGAGCGGCGCATACCCAGCGCCACCTGCGTATCCGGACCGACGCCGAGCGAGATCAGGTGCCGGGCCAGGCGGTGTACCCGGGCGGCGAACTCTGCGTAGGACAGAGTTGTCCCCTCGAACAACACCGCGGGCGCATCCGGGGTGCGGGCAGCCTGCGCCTCGAACAGCGACACCAGGGTCGCCGCCGGCGCTGTGTCGGGTAGCGCGGCGACAGCCAGCTCGGCGTCGAGATCGAACGCCGTCTGGTTCCAGTCGCGCACGATGCGCGTGCGTTCGGCCGCATCCAGCAGGTCGATATCGCCGATGACCGAGGCAGGGTCGGCGACCACCGCGGACAGTATCCGCAGCAGCCGATCCGCGGTGCGGGCGACCGTGGCGTGATCGAACATATCGGTGGCGTAGGCGAACTCGGCGGTCATGCCCTCACCGTCGACACCGCCGGAAACGTTCAGGTGCAGATCGAACTTCGCCGTCACCACGTCCAGCGGTACGCCGGCCACGTCCAGTCCGGGCAGCTCGAACGAGGTTTCCCCGGTGTTCTGGAACGACAGCATCACCTGGAACAGCGGATGCCGCGCCTGCGAACGCGCCGGGTTCAGGATCTCCACCAGCCGCTCGAACGGCAGATCGGCCTGCCCGAACGCGGCGAGGTCGGTTTCCCTGGTCCGGGCCAGCAGTGCGGTGAACGGTTCGGCCGAGTCGATTCCGGTGCGCAACACCAGGGTGTTGACGAACATGCCGATGGCGTCGTCGAGGACGGCCTCACCACGACCGGCGACCGCGGTGCCGATGGCGATATCGTCACTGCCCGACAGCCGCGACAGCAGCGCCGCGAACGCCGCATGCACCACCATGAACAGGCTCGCGCCGTGCTCACGGGCCAGCGTGTTCAACCCACGCACCAGTTCGGCGTCGATACCGAACTCGTACACCTCGCCCCGGTTGGAGGCGACCGCAGGCCGGGACCGGTCGGCGGGCAGGTCCAGCTGGTCGGGCAGCCCGGCCAGAGTCTGCGACCAGTAGGCGACCTGCTGGGAGATCAGCGACTGCGGATCGTCCTCGGAGCCGAGCGTTTCCCGCTGCCACAGCGCGAAATCGGCGTACTGCACCGGCAGCGGCGCCCAACCCGGCGCCTCACCGCGGGTGCGGGCCGCGTAGGCGATCATCACATCCCGGGCCAGCGGACGCACCGACCAGCCGTCGCCGGAGATGTGGTGCACCACGAACACCAGCACATGGGTGTTCACGTCCCCCGAGCCCGCGACCCGGAACAGCGCGGCGCGCACCGGGACCTCGGCGGTGACATCGAAACCGGTGAGCACCAGTTCGCTGATGCGGTCCCGGATCTCGGCTTCGGGCACCTCGATCGGGGTCAGGTCGATGGTGTGCTGCCCGGCGGGGAGCACCACCTGCACACCCTGTCCGCCCGCGGTTTCCGGGTAGACGGTGCGCAGCACCTCGTGCCGGTCGATCACATCGGCGACGGCGCGACCCAGCGCGTCGGTGTCCAGATCGCCGGTGAGCCGCACCGCGAGCGGGATGTTGTTGACCGCGGTGCTGCTGTCGAACCGGTTGAGGAACCACATGCGCTGCTGCGCCAGCGACAGCGGCACTTCGGCCGGGCGCGGGCCCGCCACCAGTTCACGGCGGCGTCCGGTGCCTGCCTGCGCCTCCACCTGCACCGCAAGCGCGGCCACGGTCGGGGCCTCGAACAGGGCGCGTACCGGCACTCGGGTGTCGAGCGCGGCGCCGAGCCGGGCCACCACCTGGGTGGCGATCAGCGAGTTGCCGCCGAGTTCGAAGAAATCGTCGTCCAGGCCGACCGGGTGCTGTGCAGGCAGGCCGAGCACCTCGGCGAAGGTGGCCGCGACGATTTCCTGCACCGGAGTGTTCGGGGCCCGGAATTCCCGCGCCTCGAACGCCGGTTCCGGCAGGGCGCGCCGGTCGAGTTTGCCGTTCGGGTTGAGCGGCATGGCGTCGAGCACCACGATCGCGGCGGGAACCATATACGACGGCAGGCGGCCCGCCAAGTAGGTGCGCATCGCCTCGACATCGATCGTTTTACCGGTCGCAGGCACCACGTAGCCGACCAACCGGTCGCCGGTATGGGCGTCGGAACGGACCAGCGCGACCGCCTGGGCGACGGCCTCATGGGCGGTGAGCGCGGTTTCGATCTCGCCGAGCTCGATACGCAGACCGCGCAGCTTCACCTGGAAGTCGGTGCGGCCCAGATAGGTGATGACGCCCGCGCTGTCGCGGGTCACCAGGTCACCGGTGCGGTACATCCGGGTGCCCGGCGCGCCGAACGGGTCGGCGACGAACCGGTCCGCGGTCAGGTCGGCACGGCCGATATAACCGCGCGCCAACTGGGCGCCCGCCAGATACAGTTCGCCCGCAACACCCGGGGCGACCGGATGCAGCCGCGCGTCCAGCACATAGGCCGCGGCGTTCCACACGGGCGCGCCGATCGGCACCGCGCCGGTCACCTCGTCGGCGACCGGGCCGTGTGTGGCGTGCACGGTGAACTCGGTGGGCCCGTACAGGTTGTACAGGGTGATATCGCTGCCGATCCGGCGGACGGCGGCGACCGCGTCGCCGGTGAAGGCTTCACCGGCGACGAACAAGGCACGCAGCGACGACAGATCGGCTCCGCTGTCGGCGACACCGCCCGCGAACACGGTCAGCATGGACGGCACGAACGAGGTCATGGTGACCCGTTCGGCGGCGACCACATCGGCCAGGTACTGCGGATCGCGATGCCCGTCGGGTGCGGCCACCACCAGGCGGCCGCCGGTGGTCAGCGGGCCGAACAGCTCCCACACCGACACGTCGAACGTGGCCGGGGTCTTGAACAGCACCACATCGTCGGCGCCGAACCCGTATGCACCGGTGATCCAGCGGATCTGGTTCACCACCGCGCTGTGCGGTACCGCGACACCCTTCGGCCGTCCGGTGGAACCGGAAGTGAAGATCACGTAGGCGGGGTGCTGCGGGCGCAGCGGCGCGGTCCGTTCGAAGTCGGTGACCTGGGTGCCCGGGTAGCCGGTGAGGTCGAGTTCGTCCAGCACCAGGGTGGTGTGGCCGTCGGCCCGGAAATCGTCGGTTGCAGTGGTCAGCACGCACACCGGGTCGGCGGTGTCGAGGACGTAGCCGATGCGTTCAGCGGGCTGGTCCAGGTCCAGCGGCACATAGCCGCCGCCTGCTTCCAGCACCGCGTACATGGCGACGACCAGATCCACCGAGCGGCGGATCCCCAGCGCGACCAGCGTTTCCGGTCCGACGCCTGCCGCGACGAGGCGGTGCGCGAGCTGGTGCACGCGGGCCGCGAACTCGCCGTAACCGAGGGCTGTTCCGTCGGCCGGGTCGACGATCGCGACCGCGTCCGGGGTGGCTGCGGCCTGGGCGGCGAAGTCGTCCACCAGGGTGGTGGGGGCACCCAGGTCGTGGGCGGTGTCGTTCCACCCGCGCAGCGCCAGTTCGGTTTCTGCCCGCTCGAGCAGGTCGATATCGCCGACGGCCAGGTCCGGGTCGGCGGCGACCGCCTGCAGCAACCGGGTGAACCGGCGGCCGAAGTCGGCCATGGTCGCCGGGTCGAACAGATCGGTGGCGTAGATGAGTTCGGCGCTGATACCGGACTCGGCCGATTCCGACAGCACCAACTGCAGATCGAACTTGGCCACCTCGATCGGCAGGTCCACCCCGCTGACCGTCAGACCGGGCAGCTCGAGGCTGCTCTGGCCGGTGTTCTGGAACGACAGCATCACCTGGAACAGCGGATGCCGCGCCTGCGAACGCGCCGGGTTCAGGATCTCCACCAACCGCTCGAACGGCAGATCGGCATGCCCGAACGCGGCGATATCGGCGGCGCGGACCGTGCGCAGCAGATCGGTGAAGCTGGTGCCGCCGTCGATCGGGGTGCGCAACACCAGGGTGTTGACGAACATGCCGATCAGGTCGTCGAGGGCACGTTCACCGCGGCCGGCGACCGGGGTGCCGATGGCGATGTCCTCTTCACCGGACAGCCGCGACAGCAGCACCGCCAGCGCGGTGTGCGCGACCATGAACAGCGTCGCACCGCGGGTGCGGGCGAGCTCGGTGAGTTTGCCGTGGGTGTCGGCGTCGATCTGGAACAGGTGGGTGGCGCCGTGCCCGGAGGCGACGGAGGGACGCGGCCGGTCGGCGGGCAGATCCAGCTGTTCGGGCAGCCCGGTCAGGGCCTGGGTCCAGAACGAGATCTGCTGCGAGATCACCGACTCCGGGTCGTCCTCGGAACCGAGCACCTCACGCTGCCACAGCGCGTAGTCGGCGTACTGCACCTCCAGCGGACGCCACGCCGGTTCGCCGCCGTCGACCCGCGCGCCGTAGGCGGTCATCACATCGCGGGTGAGCGGTCCCATGGAGAACCCGTCGGCCGAGATGTGGTGCACCACGATCGCGAACACATGTTCGGTGGGGCTCACCTCGAACAGCCGGGCCCGGAACGGAACCTCGGTGGTGACGTCGAAGGCGGTGAGCACCAGTTCGGACAGCTGTTGCGGCAGCTGCGCCTCGGTGACCTCGACCGGGGTCAGATCGGGGATCACCTTCGCGGTGGGCACCGACTGCTGGTAGGCGGTGCCATCGACCTCCGGGTAGAAGGTGCGCAGCGATTCGTGCCGGGCGAGCACATCGGCGACCGCGATCTGCAGGGCTTGGCGGTCCAGCAGACCGGACAGCCGCACCGCGGCCGGGATATTGTCCACCGCCGATTCGGGGTCGAACCGGTTGAGGAACCACATCCGCTGCTGGGCCAGCGACAGCGGGACTCGCTGCACGACCTCGCCCGTCAGCAGGGTCACCACCGGACGCTGCTGCGGTTCCAGCGCGGCCCGGCCCCCGGCGCCGGCATGGGATTCGGCGCGGGCGGCCAGCGCTGCCACCGTCGACGCCTCGAACAGTTCCCGCACGCCCAGGTCGGTGTCGAGGGCGGCGGAGAGCCGGGCGGCGACTTGGGTGGCGCTGAGCGAGTTACCGCCGAGCGCGAAGAAGTCGTCGTCCAAGCCGACCCGGTCCAGGCCGAGCACATCGGCGAAGGTGTCGGCGACGATC
>NZ_MUKP01000069.1 GCF_002081715.1 Nocardia donostiensis
GGGCACGAATGGATCGCCCCGCACGACACCACCGTCGCGCTGATACCCGCTGGTTACGCCGACGGGGTGTCGCGTGTCCTCGGCGGGCGTTTCGACGTGTGGCTGGGCGGGGCCCGGCGGCCCAACGTGGGCCGGGTGTGCATGGACCAGCTGGTGGTCGATCTGGGCGATAACGCAGCAGGTGTCCGCGAGGGCGATACCGCGATCCTGTTCGGACCCGGCGACCACGGGGAACCACGTGCGCAGGACTGGGCCGACCTGCTGCACACCATCCACTACGAGGTGGTGTGCTCGCCACGCGGTCGCGCGATCCGGCGTTACCGGGGCGGTGACCGGTGACCCGCAAGGTGTCCTTCTTACGGGGCGGCCTCGCCACCGCAGGCGTGATCGGTGCGCTCGCCGGCGTGCAGGCGCTACGCCGTGCGGGCGCCCGGGTGCTGTGGCCGCCGATCCGCGACGACTACCGCGACGAGGACTTCGCGCTGATCGACTCCGATCGGGCTGATGAAGTGGTCGCCGACGACGGGGTGCGGCTGGCCACTCGCGAATGCGGACCCGCCGACGCACCGCTCACCGTCGTCTTCGTACACGGTTTCTGCAACAGCATGGACTCGTTTCATTTCCAGCGTCGCCACCTGGAAGAACGCTGGGGCACGCGGCTGCGGGTCGTGCTGTTCGACCTGCGCGGACACGGCCGTTCCGGCGCGCCGGAAACCGCAGGCTGCACCATCGCCCAGCTCGGCCGCGACCTGTTGACCGTTATCGATGCGAAGGCGCCACGCGGGCCGCTGGTGCTGGTCGGGCATTCGCTCGGCGCCATGGCGGTACTGGCCGCCGCCGCCCGGAATCCGAAACCATTCACCGAGCGGGTGCGCGGGGTCGCGCTGCTGTCCACCGCCGCCGCGGAGGTGACGGCCGCGGGTATCGGCCAGCTGCTGCCGAGCCCCGCCCTGGACGGTTTCCGTATCGCCGTCCACACCGCACCTGCGCTGGTACAGGCCGGACGCGTCACGGCCCGGCATGTGATCGCACCGATCCTGCACGCGAGTTCGTTCCACGGCCCGGTGAGCCCCACCCTGGCCCGGTTCACCACCATGGTGATCGACCGCACACCCGTGGAGACGATCGTGAAATTCCTCGCCGCGATCGAACTGCACGACGAGTCGGCCGCACTGCCCGTGCTGGCCCCGCTGCCGGTACTGGTGCTCGGCGGCGTGCGTGATCTGGTGATCCCGTTCCGCAACTCCCGCGCCCTCGCCCGCGAACTCCCCAACAGTGAACTCGTGCGCTTCCCTGATGCCGCGCATATGCCGCATATGCAGTACCCGGAGCTGACGAACGAGGCACTGGACCGGCTGCTGGTCCGTGCGGGAGTGGTCGACACGGCCGAGATCGGGGAAACCGGCCATGGGTGAGGACAGGCCGGGCACCGCTCGGCAGCGCCGCGTGCTGCCCACCGTCGCCGATACCGAAGCGCTGGGCCGCGAACTCGCGACCGGGTTGCGCGCCGGCGATCTGGTGATCCTCGACGGCCCGCTTGGCGCGGGTAAAACGGCGCTGACTCGCGGGATCGCCGCAGGACTCGGGGTCAAGGGACGGGTGAGTTCGCCCACGTTCATCATCGCCAGGCAGCATCGGGCAGGTGAGCGCACCGACGGCCCGCCGGTCCCACTGGTGCATGTCGACGCCTACCGGCTCGGCGGCAGCCTGGACGAACTCGACGCCCTCGATCTGGACACCGACCTGCATCATGCGGTGGTCGTGGTCGAATGGGGCGGCGGGGTGGTCGAGCACCTGGCCGAACGTCATCTGCTGGTGCGGTTGATCCGGGAGCCCGACTCCGATGTGCGCACCGCAACCTGGGAATGGGTGCGGCGGCCGGACGGCGACTGAGTTCACGGTACGCGCACCCCACCGGGAGTAGGGACCACCCGGTATCGTTGGCCCAATCATGCTTGTACTCGCTGTCGACACCGCGACACCCGCCGTTACAGCGGGACTGGTGGAATTGGAGCAGGCGGCGGCCGATGCGCACCACGTGCTCCCGTACGGCCACACCTCGGCACAGGCGCACACCCTCGCCTCGCGTGTGCGCGTCGACGCCCGCGCCCACGCGGAAGTGCTCACCCCGCAGATCCTCGAATGCCTCACCGAAACACGCAGCTCCAGGACAGATATCGCCGCGGTTGTGGTCGGTATAGGCCCCGGCCCGTTCACCGGGCTGCGGGTAGGCATGGCCACGGCAGCTGCCTTCGGCGACGCCCTGGGGATCCCGGTATACGGCGTGTGCAGCCTGGACGCGATCGCTGTCGACGCCGCGTCCGATCTGACGGCCGAGGCCGAACTGCTCGTGGTCACCGATGCCAGGCGCCGCGAGGTCTACTCGGCCCGCTACCGTGATTTCGGTGGCCGCCGAGTGGCCGGTCCCGTGGTGGGCAAACCGGGTGATCTGGACCTCGCCGAAGCCACCGTGATCGCTGGTTCTGCCTCGCATGTCGATCTGTTCGACCTACCGGTGTTGCCGGTCGAGACACCGTCGCCGGCAGGTTTAGTGCGGGTCGCGGCCGCCGAGGTGCTGGCCCGCGCGGTCCCGGACCCGCTGGTGCCGCTGTATTTGCGCAGGCCGGACGCGGTCGAGAAGAGTTACCGCACCCTCGATCCGACGGGAGCGTGACGATGGGTTTCCGAATCGAACCGATGGTCGTCGCCGATATCGACCGGTGCGTCGAACTGGAGCAGCTGCTGTTCCCGGAGGACGACCCATGGCATGCGGAGGCTTTCCGGTCGGAGCTTGCGGCCGTGCACAACCGCTATCTGACCGCCCGCGACGATACCGGTCGGATGGTCGGCTACGCCGGTATCGCGCTGCTCGGTGACGCAGGCCACCCCGAAGCCGAGGTGCACACTATCGGCGTCGACCCCGGATACCACCGCGCGGGTGTCGGCACATTGCTGCTGGAGGCGCTGCTCGCCGTGGCCGGGCGGCGCGGCGGACCGGTATTCCTCGAAGTCCGCACCGACAACGCCCCCGCTATCGCGCTCTACGCCAAACACGGCTTCCACATCATCGGATTGCGCAAGAACTACTACCACCCCAGCGGTGCCGACGCGTACACGATGCGCAGGCCCGCGCTGTCGGCCGTGCCCGTAACGTGGGGCGCGCCGGAACCGGACGAGGTGCTGTCGTGATCGTCATGGGCATCGAAAGTTCCTGCGACGAAACGGGAGTCGGCATCGTGCGCCACCACCCGGACGGGACATGCGAACTGCTGGCCGACGAGGTGGCATCCAGCGTCGACCAGCACGCCCGGTTCGGCGGGGTGGTCCCGGAGATCGCTTCGCGCGCTCATCTAGAGGCGATCGTGCCCGCGATGCGCCGCGCGCTGGCCGCCGCGGAGATCGCCCGCCCCGACGCGCTCGCGGTCACTATCGGCCCCGGCCTGGCGGGTGCGCTGCTCGTCGGGGTTGCCGCTGCGAAAGCCTATGCGGCGGCCTGGGATGTGCCGTTCTATGCGTTGAACCACCTGGGTGGTCATGTCGCGGTGGACACGCTCGAGCACGGCCCGATGCCGCCCTGCGTTGCGCTACTGGTGTCGGGTGGACACACCCATCTGCTGCACGTCACCGACCTGGCCGAACCCATCGTCGAATTGGGCAGCACGGTCGACGACGCCGCCGGAGAAGCGTTCGACAAGGTCGCCCGGCTACTCGGTCTCGGTTTCCCCGGCGGGCCCGCCCTGGACGCCGCGGCGGCCGCCGGCGATCCGAACGCGATCGTCTTCCCGCGCGGTATGACCGGCCCCCGCGACCCGCGCTACGACTTCTCCTTTTCCGGTGTGAAAACAGCGGTCGCCCGCTATGTGGAAGCAGCCCAGCGCTCCGGTGTCGCCGCCGCGGATCTGCCGATACCGGATATCGCGGCCGCCTTCCAGGAAGCCGTCGCCGACGTGCTCACCATGAAGGCCGTACGCGCCGCCAAAGACGTAGGGGTGGACACGCTGGTGCTCGGCGGCGGGGCAACCGCGAACTCCCGCATCCGCTCCCTCGCGGAGGAACGTTGCGCGGCCGCGGGTTTGACGCTGCGGGTGCCGAAACCCCGGCTGTGCACCGACAATGGCGTCATGATCGCAGCACTCGGCGCCCATGTGATCGCCGGCGGTGCGCCACCGTCCCCGCTGACGGTGGCCTCGGATCCCGGCCTGCCGGTCTCGGTGAGCCGCGTCGGCTGACCGGAACAAACGGAGTTCGCTACTACGCGGCGGTGTTCGGCCTGCTCTGAGCGGGCGGCGTGGGCCGTCTTTGCCAGTGGCGCCACCGTTTCCGTTGATGTGGCCTCGGATCCCGGCCTGCCGGTCTCGGTGAGCTGCGTGGGCTGAGCGCAGCAACTGGTGTTCGCTGCCGGTTGCGCCGGTGGTCGGGTCTTCGCTGAGAAGGCGAGTTGCCGTTGCTGGTGCCATCATTCGGTTGTCGCGGGTCGGTGGGGCGGCGTTCGCGGGTGGGCAGGGCCGTGTCGTCCTGGCGACGAGGTCGTGCACGAGTTGCGGAGCTGGTGTGGCTTGCCGAGGGGGTGTTCGTCAGCCGGCCGATCCGGAGTTCGGGCGCGGTGGGCTCGGCGGGCGCGTTGTCTGCGCGGGTGACTGCGTCGGCGTGCCCTCCTCGAGCAGGGGCGCCGGGCCCTCCGCATCCGGGCCGGGGGTGCCGGTTGCGCTGTCCTCCTGCGCCGGTGTCTGTCCTTCGGGCGTGGGTGTTTCCGCAGGCGGTGTGGTCGAAGGCAGCAGCGGGCCGAACAGTTCCGGCAGTTCCGGGAACGGGATCGGCGGCAGGTCCGGGTCCGGGCGCAGTGTCGGCTGTGATGTGCTCGGCTGAGATGTGCTCGGGCTCGGTGCAGTGGTGGAGCTGTTCGCGCTGGACGACGGTGCCGGATAGACGGGTTGCGGTACGGGGTAGGTGGTGGTCGGCGCGATGGTGGTGTCGGGCGGGCGGGTGATGTCGGGCGTCTGCTCCGACGTAGGGGCGGCGGCTTCCGTGGTCGGCACAGCCGGGGGTGCAGGCGGTAGTTGCGCGCTGCTGGTGGTGCCTGCGGGGGAGACCTCTTCACCGGAGGTGGGCGCCAGCGTTGTGACGCCGTAGCCGATGATCAGCCCGACCACCACGATCGCGCCGATCAGCACCCCTGCGACCTTGGCGAAGGTGCCGACGGGTGCATCGCCGCCGAGCATCACCGGCTGCGATGCGGGCTGTGCCGAATCCGCCAACAGCGCGGCGCCTTTGGCGATCACCGCGTCCGGGTCGGGGACGGTCAGCACCGGTATGTCGAGTTCGCGCTCCAGTGCGTCGAGCACCGAGGGAATATTCGCGCCGCCGCCGATCACCACCACTGATTCCGGCTGTTTCGCCGCGCGGCGCAACGACACCACGGTGAACGCGGCGAGCTGGCGCAGCAGGTCGGCGATGAGGTCTTCGAACTGGGTGCGGGTGAGTTGGAGCGGTTTTCCCGCGACGTGGTCGACGGTGACCGCGGGCGCGATGGACAGATGCTCCTTGGCGGCTCGCGCGCGGTTGACGAGTACGGACCGGTTGGGGCGGGCGCTGCGCCGGGCATAGTGCTGGTCCACCAGGTGGTGGTAGATCAGATCGTCGATGGCGCGGCCGCTGACCGAATTGGTGCGCGCCGAATGCAACACCGAGCCGTCGGCCTGTTCGGCGACGGTGACGCTGAGTCCGGAGGCTCCCAGATCGACCACGCCGACCGTTATGTAACGGTCCACCAGGCCGGTGTCGCGCAGGTAGGTGAGTGCGGCCTCCACCTCCTGGACCAACCGCAGACTGTGCTGCCTGCCTGCGGCGGAGCGGATCGCCTGAGCCTGCTCCTTGCTCCGGTAGGCCACTGCGACACCGGTGGGCGGACGCTCGGCCACCGCATCCAGCCCGGACGAGCGGGTGCTCGCGACATGGCCGCCACCGGCCGGTGCGGCGTGGTGCGGGTGTGACGCGGGCAGCTGGGTGGTCATCAGTTCGATCGATGACGTGACGAGGTCGCCGAGGTCGGAGTGCGCTTCCGCGGACACGATGCGGTAGTCGAAGGTCTGGGCGCCGTTCGGTGCTGTCGTGACCAGCGCCGAGCACACGACTTCGTTCCCGGCGGAGATGCCGAGTGATGTTCGCATGTTCACCTCCCTTCGAGCGGATGGCCCTGCTGTGGCCGGCTATGTCGGATGGTCTGCCGGAACCGGTGTACGGAATGACTATCGATCGGGTTCGGTATCCGGCCGGAGGCGTTGTCCGGGTGGGTCGCTACCGGCCGGTATCACTGTGGTGCTCGTTGGTGACGCTGGGCGGATCGTTCGCGACGCACGGCGAACCGTTGCCCACCGGGTCGCTGCCTCGCGCTGACAGCAGCGCCCCTGCGTACAACCGTCGCCCATGTTGTCACAATCCGTTATCCGAACGTTACAGAATTCGGGAGGTAAAGAAAAGCTATGCGCATCGGCGGCAGTGTCGGCCCTGGTCGGCGGCGTGTCGAGATGGCTTCACGGCGTGGTGGCCGAGGTGGCGTGGTGGCGTTCCGACATTGGCACCGCCCGGTCTTGAGCGCTGGCACTCTCACGTATAGAGTGCTAGTCGGCACTATGTGACGCGTCAGTGCCAAGCTTGACACTGAGCAGGCGGTCCCGGCACCCGCGACGACGGGGCTATGCGCAGGGTCAGCATCGTGACCGAATCGATGGTCCGGGACAACAGTTTCGGACGACCGTTATCCCCTGAAAGTGGAGGGCTCAACGTGGCGAGCGTGAACATCAAGCCGCTCGAGGACAAGATCCTCGTCCAGGCCAACGAGGCCGAGACGACGACCGCCTCCGGCCTGGTCATTCCTGATACGGCGAAGGAAAAGCCGCAGGAGGGCACCGTGGTCGCCGTCGGCCCCGGCCGGTGGGACGACGAGGGCGAGAAGCGCATCCCGCTCGACGTCCAGGAGGGCGACACCGTCATCTACAGCAAGTACGGCGGCACCGAGATCAAGTACCAGGGTGAGGAATACCTGATCCTGTCCGCGCGCGACGTGCTGGCTGTCGTCGGCAAGTAACAGGCCGCCGCATATGCATTCCGCCCCGGTGGTCGTTATCAGGCCCCGGGGCGGAATGCATTGCGCGCGCCGCCAACCGGGCAGCCCGGTCGGGGCCAGTGCTATCAGGCACGGCCCCGACCCCGCGCCGCCGGAGGCGGCGCCATAAACACAGGAGCGAAGACATATGGCAAAGCAGATCGAGTTCGACGAGTCGGCTCGCCGGGCGCTGGAGCGCGGTGTCGACAAGCTCGCCGACGCGGTCAAGGTCACCCTCGGTCCGCGTGGCCGTCACGTGGTGCTCGCCAAGGCGTTCGGCGGCCCGACTGTGACCAATGACGGTGTCACCATCGCGCGTGATATCGACCTGGAGGATCCGTTCGAGAATCTCGGCGCCCAGCTGGTCAAGAGCGTCGCCACCAAGACCAACGATGTCGCGGGTGACGGCACCACCACAGCTACCGTCCTGGCCCAGGCTCTGGTTCGGAGCGGGCTGAAGAACATTGCCGCAGGCGCCAATCCGATCGCGATCGGCGCGGGTATGAGCAAGGCCGCCGATGCGGTCTCCGCGGCGCTGCTCGCGCAGGCCACCCCGGTTTCCGGCGAGCAGGCCATTGCCCAGGTCGCCACCGTTTCCTCGCGCGATGAGGAGATCGGCAACATGGTCGGCAAGGCGCTGACCACCGTCGGCAAGGACGGCGTTGTCACTGTCGAGGAATCCTCGACGCTGCAAACCGAGTTGGTTGTCACCGAGGGTGTGCAGTTCGACAAGGGTTATCTGTCCCCCTATTTCGTCACCGACGCCGACAGTCAGGAAGCCGTGCTGGAGGACGCCTACGTCCTGCTGCACCGCGACAAGATCACTTCGCTGCCCGACTTGCTGCCGTTGCTGGAGAAGGTTGCCGAATCCGGTAAGCCTCTGGTGATCGTCGCCGAGGACGTCGAGGGCGAAGCGTTGTCCACCCTGGTGGTCAACTCGATCCGCAAGACGCTCAAGGCTGTTGCGGTCAAGGCTCCTTTCTTCGGCGATCGTCGCAAGGCGTTCCTCGACGACTTGGCCGTTGTCACCGCGGGCACCGTGGTCAACCCGGATCTGGGAATCAGCCTGCGTGAG
Organism: Nocardia donostiensis; assembly: GCF_002081715.1. Classification (GTDB taxonomy): domain Bacteria; phylum Actinomycetota; class Actinomycetes; order Mycobacteriales; family Mycobacteriaceae; genus Nocardia; species Nocardia donostiensis. The sequence continues at coordinate 8,178 of NZ_MUKP01000069.1, forward strand.
TCCGGGCTGGAGGTCCTCGGCAAGGCCCGTCGTGTTGTGGTCACCAAGGACGAGACCACCATCATCGACGGCGCGGGCACCAGCGAAGACCTCGCGGCCCGCAGCGCTCAGCTGCGCCGCGAGATCGAGGCGACCGATTCCGACTGGGATCGGGAGAAGCTGGAAGAGCGTCTGGCCAAGCTGGCCGGCGGTGTCGCGGTGATCCGTGTCGGTGCTGCCACCGAGACCGCGCTCAAGGAGCGCAAGTACCGAGTCGAGGACGCGGTGAGCGCGGCCAAGGCCGCGGTCGAGGAGGGCATCGTGGCCGGTGGTGGCACCGCGCTGGTGCAGGCGGGTGCGCAACTGGACGAGCTGATCGCGACGCTGTCCGGTGACGAGGTGGTCGGCGCCGAGGTGCTGCGGGCCGCGCTGCGGGCGCCGCTGTACTGGATCGCCACCAACGCGGGTGTCGATGGTTCCGTGGTGACGAGCAAAGTCGCCGAGGGTGAGGGCAAGGAAGGTTTCAATGCCGCCACCCTCAGCTATGGTGATCTGCTCACCGAGGGTGTTGTCGACCCGGTGAAGGTGACCCGTTCCGCGGTTGTCAACGCCGCATCGGTGGCCCGGATGGTGCTCACCACCGAAAGCGCGGTGGTGGACAAGCCGGAGGAAACCGAAGAGCAGGCTCACGGCCACAGCCACTGACTGTGTTTATGGCGCCGCCCCCGGCAGCGCGGTGGTCTATACGCCGAGCCGCGCGGCCGGGCGGGAGACTCGGTGAGGGCAAGGCACTGCTGAGCGCCTAGCAAACATTTGCCGGTCGAGTGGGCGCTGATGGTGCGACTGCGACGTAACGGACCGCTTCGTGTTCCTCGAGGATATGGAGCGGTCCGTTCGGGTATCGGGGCCGTCCGGAGTCGGAACGCGGGAACCCAGGAGAGTTGACTCGGGAAATCAGGAAGCGACCGGCGGCTGCTCGGCGTTGATCGCCGCGAGCAGCCGCGCGCGCAGCCCCGCAGGCGGCTGTGCCGCCGTCGCAGTGGCGAGTGCGCTGAGGGCTTCTCTGGTCCGATGTATCTCGATGATGAACGCTTCCCGCAGGGCGGGGTCTTCGTGGTCGAGCATTTTCTGTACTGCGTGATGGTCTTCGTCGTCGATCGATCCGAGCGCGACGGTGTGCGCGAGATCGATCTGGCTTTCGTTCATCTCACGTCACCCCCAAACTTTTCTTCAGTCGTGTCAAACCGTCCCGTATCCGGGACTTAACGGTCGGTAATCCTACGTCCAGGTGGAGGGCCACCTCAGCGTAGGTTCGCCCGCCGTAGTAGGCGAGCGAGATGGCCTCCCGTTGGGTTTCGGTCAGCGACGCGAGACTGTCCAGGACGGCCTGTTGTTCGAGCTTGCGCTCGACTTCTTCGGTGACCTCGTCGAAGTCGTTGCCCAGCACCCTGATGCCGTAGGCAACTTCACGTTGGGTGTGGGCTTGTTCGGCGCGTACTCGGTCGACGGCGCGGCGGTGTGCCAGCGTCATCAACCAGGTGACCGCCGAGCCCTTCTCCGGGTCGAAACTGGCTGCGGTCCGCCACGCTTGGAGGTAGACCTCCTGTGTGGTCTCCTCCGCGTATCCGGGGTCGTGCAGGATTCGCAGCACCAAGCCGTACACGCGGGTGCACGTTCGGTCGTACAGCTCGGCAAAGGCTTCCTGATCCGACTGGCCGCATCGACGCAAAAGCGCGGCAAGTTCAATACTTTCGGCTGCGCGTGCCGACACCGCAGATGCCACGCTGGGTGGCAAGGCTTCTCCACGGAACGAGTCGCCCTCTGCGGCCGGCGGCCGCGTTGTCACAACGCTCCATTCTGTGTCATCGGTCACTACTGTAGCGCGTCGCTATGACCTCCCTTCGGCAGGGTGTCAGCGAACAACGTGCCACCTGTGCGGCAGGGGTCGTCGGTGGTGACCGCTGGCCCTGTCGCACCAGGTCTGGTCGAGGCGTGAGTCGCGGACTGTGTCGCAGCGCGGCTCGGTATAAGTCCTCGTTGGCCGGTGTTTGCTAGGAATTCGGCGCCCTGCCGGATACGGATGGGAGATATTCCCAGATGTCCGTATGGGGGAGTCGGGCACACCTGCTCCCGGTACGTACGCGCGGCCGTTTTCTGCTAGACGGTCATGCGGCGCCGGTTGCGGCGCGCATGCATCTCCCGCTCGGTTTCCGACATGCCGCCCCAGATGCCGTAGGGCTCGCTGACTTTGAGTGCATGGGTGCGGCACTGCATCAGCACCGGGCAGTCGCGGCAGATCTCCTTGGCGCGCATCTCGCGTGCGGTGCGGGCGCGGCCGCGTTCGCCGTCGGGATGGAAGAACACCGCAGAGTCCACACCACGGCAGGAGCCGCGCATCTGCCAATCCCAGACATCGGCGTTCGGCCCGGGCAGGTGGGTGGGCATGGACATGTGTGAACTCCTTGCGGCGCGAGCTCGTCGGCATTGTCGAGCGGTGATGTGCAACGGTTGTGCGACGCCCGGCGTCCGTCCGGCCGAGCGTTCTCCGGCCGCGGTACGGTCGGCGGTGCCCGCGGCCTCGCCGTAGGCGGACGCCATGTTTTCGCGCGGCGCCGCCCGTGGCGATGAGTTACGTTAGGGCTAGCCGTGAAATTCCGTCAATAGTTCGGTGCAGCAGTTTGCCTACTGTTTCAACGGAAAGATTTAACCAACCGGCTGTTTACTTTTGCTAATGCATTCGGTGATACTGGGTGGTTGCCTGGCGGCCAGGGGTGTCGCCCCTATGGCGTTCTGGGTCATCTGTGCGGGTAGTAGCGGTTTTGCCGGTGGTGGCGAGGGTTCGGGTTCGCTGCGACGGGGGTGGCCTGTGATAGAGGCGTGATCAGAGATGGCGCAAACTGGACGCCCGGTGAATTACGCGAAACGCTGGTGAATTCCATGCATATGTGCTCATGGATTGTCCGGACGAGTTTTACCCGATGGCAATGCGGTGGACAATTGAAATGCTGAAAAGTTGCTACCGGATGGGAAGTTGTGGCGGCGGCCATCGCGATAGCGGAATCCGGGATAGAGTGCGGCGGTGTTCGCGCCGGTTTCACCCCTCGATTCCCCTTCCGCGCTACTCGCCGACGCGGCTTTCGGCGCCCGTCCTGGGCGGTCCGCTGGCGAGTTGCCCGCGGCCCGCGACGGACTCGAAGAGTGGTGGCGGGCGGTGCTTCTGGGCGGCCAAGGCCGGTACGCGGCCGCCCGTGTCGAACTGCGGAACCTGCGAATGCGCTCGGCTGACCCGGTGTTGCTCGCCCTTGCCGCGTCCACCGAGGGGTCACTGCTGCGGCAACTCGGCTGGCATGACCGCGCTGCCCGCTACGACGGCCGTGCGGCCGCGCTGATCCTGCCTTCGCTCGAGCGAAATACCTTCGGCCGCAGCACCACAGCCGAAACGCTCCCCGCCGGAGTCGAACCGCAGGCGATTCCCGCCGACGCCCTGCCTCATCCGGTCGCTGCGGCGGGTGACGCGCTGACGGGTCTGGCGGCCGACGCGCTCGGCGCTGGGCGTCTCGAACTGGCGGCGCGGTTGCTCGAACGCGCCCACCGGATACTGGATCACCACGATCCCAGCCGTGTTCGGCGGCGGCTGTGGGTGCGCTGGCACTGGGTGCGCGCCGAGACCGCGCTGGCGGGGGGCCGCGGTGCGTCCGCGCTGCCCTGCGCCGAGGTGGCGCTTGCTCTCGCCGAAGCCGGTTCTTCGGTTAGGCACCAGGTGAAATCGCGGCTGCTTGTCGCGGCGGCGGCCATGGCTACAGGGGACGTGGATCGGGCGGGCGAACTGGCCGATGCGGTCGCCGACCAGTGCCGCGAGCACGATCTGCTGCCTTTGCGATGGGCGTGCGCGATGCTGCGCGGCGGGCTTCCTGGCGCCGTGAGCGGCGACACGCAAAGGGATGTCGCATACTGCACGGCGGCGATCGCCGAGCGCGGTGGCCGGTTCCGTTCCTTCGGGGAATCGTAATGATCGACCGTCTTGTCCGGCGCCGCCGTGAGTATCGCTATTGTTAGACGCGTTCCGCTCGATCAGCGGAAGCACCGGTCTACACCGACCGTGCCACTTGTAACGCCAGGAATTTCTCTGACGATGACGCACACGGGCGAAGAGTTGGACCTCGCCGTCGCTGCCGCTGCGCAGGGCGACAGATCCGCTCTAGCTCAGGTATTGGAGACGGTCCGTCCGCTGGTGATGCGTTATTGCCGCGCGCGGATCGGAGCCGCGGAGCGTGGACAACTCTCCGCGGACGACGTTGCGCAGGAGGTCTGTCTGGCGGTCATGACAGCCCTGCCCCGGTATCAGGACCAGGGCAGGCCCTTCATGGCCTTCGTGTACGGAATCGCTTCGCACAAGGTCGCCGATGCCCATCGCAATGCCTCACGTAACAAGGCGGAGGCGATGGCCGAAGTACCAGATGTCATATCCACCGACCATGGGCCGGAACAGCGAGCTCTCGAGTCCGAGACGAGCAGGCAGATGAACCGCTTGCTCGCGACGCTTCCTGAGAAGCATCGGGAGATCCTGATCCTGCGCTTGGTCATGGGTTTGTCAGCGGAGGAAACCGCGACCGCCGTGGGCAGTACGGCGGGAGCGATACGGGTCGCCCAACACAGGGCGCTCGCAAAGTTGAAGTCACAAGTGGCGAGGGCAGGTGAAATGTATGGCTAGGGATGGCGGGCGCGGTCGGGGCGACTGGAAGGCGCGCCGCGACTCGCGGGACACCGGTCCCTACGCCGAGGGCTCCGGGAGCGACACCGGGCCGGTCGACATCGTGGCGGTGCGCCGCGACGACGCGCTGATTGATGCCATCGCCAGCGAGGGACCGGTCCAGACCGAGAGTGCCGAGGAAACCCAGCTGGCGGCGTTGCTGGCAGATTGGCGGGCCGAGATCATCGCGCCGCCGCTACCGGACGCGCCGGATCTGGACACCGTGGTGGCAGCGGTCAACCAGGAGATCGGGGCCAGACAGGCGCGAATCAGTGCCCGTACGGGTGGCAGGCTGCGGCTGCTGCGTCCGATCGCGGGTGCCGCGGCGGCGGTGGCGTTGGTGGCCGGCGGTATGACCGCCTTCTCCTACGCGGCCGAACCGGGCGATCCGCTGTGGCGGGTCAAAGAGGTCGTGTTCAGCGAGCAGGCCCAGTCGACCGTTGTGCAGCGCGCCGACGACGATATGGCCGCCGCGCAGACACTGATCGAACAGGGCAATCCGGAGCAGGCGCGGGCTCGTCTGGAGCAGGCATCGACCAATGCCACTCAGGTCGACGATCCCGCCAAGCGCGATGTGCTGCTGGAACGCTGGCAGCAGTTGCTCGCGGAGCTGCGTAGGATTTCGCCGGAAGCCGCCCAGCAGTTGGAGCATGCCGTGCCGCCGCCGGGTAGCCAGCAGCAGACCTCGACGTCGCCCCCGAGCGTCTCCGAGACGACGCGCCCGAGCCCCAGTGAAAGCACGGTGCCGAGCATCATGGGGGTCGAGCCGAGCACGCCCGGCGGTAATCAGCCCACCGGGCAGCCAGGTGTCCCAGGTGTCCCCGATACCCAGGAGCCCGTGGATCAGCCACCGGTGACCGAGGAACCGGGCACACCCACCGAATCGCCGGAGCCGACCGAACCCACCGCGGCGCCGACGACCCTGCCGACGTCCCCACCGGTGACGCCGTCCTCGGTGGCCACGCTGCCGATTCCGGTTTTTCCTCCCGAGACCGATACCGGTGGGCAGAGCCCGGA
>NZ_MUKP01000007.1 GCF_002081715.1 Nocardia donostiensis
CTGCGCGGTGACGAGGTTCGCGATCCCCCGGTGGCTGAGCAGCACCGCCTTCGGTTTGCCGGTGGAACCGGAGGTGTAGATCAGGTAGGCGGTCTGGTCGATATCGATCGGCCCGCCGCGTTCGGCATCGGTGACGGGTGCGTCGGAGACCGTCATGGCGCGGCGGATGGTGTTCAGGTCGTCCAGGAGCAGCCAGTCGATGGTGGCGGGCAGGGTTTCGCCGGTGACGGTGACGGTCACCCCGATCGGGGCCTTCGAATCCGCCAGCATGTGCTCGATCCGCTCCACCGGATGCTGCGGGTCAAGCGGCGCGAACGCGGCCCCGGTTTTGGCCAGCGCCCAGACCGCGACCACCGATTCCAGCGACCGGGTCAGTGCCAGCACCACGAACACCTCGCGGCCCACACCGCGCCGCAACAGGACCCGAGCGAAACGGTTGGACCAGGCGTCCAGCTCCCCGTAGGTCATGGTGAACTCACCGGCGCTCACCGCGATCGCCTCCGGGTCGATGGCCGCGCCCGCGGCGAGAATATCCGGCATGGTCCGCGGCTCAGCAGACAGCGGGCCGCGCACCGGCAGCAGGGCGGCGCATTCCATATCGTCGCAGTTCTGTATCCGTCCCACCGGGGTGTGCGGATTCTCGGCGAGCTGGGTGACGAGCCGGATGAAACGGTCCAGCAGCGGCCGGGCCGCAGCCGGATCCAGCTGACCGGCCAGGAATTTCAGCGTGATCTGCAGGGTGGCGGCGCCGTCATCGCCGTGCTGCGGGATCACCATGAGGTTCAGCGGATACGGTGCCGCGTCGGCAACGTCGATGTCGAGCACCCGCATCCCAGCGATATCCAGCGCCTGCGACAGCGCCTCCCGATCGATCGGATAGGACTCGAAAACGGTCAATGTGTCGAACAGTTCGGCCATCCCGACCGCCTCATGGATCGCGGCCAAGCCGACGTGCTGGTGATCCAGCAACCGCGCCTGCTCGGCCTGCACGCGAACCAGCAGATCGGCAACCGGCTCCGCCGGATCGAGCCGTACCCGCACCGGCAGTGTGTTGATGAACAGGCCGATCATCTCTGCCACGCCCGGCAGCTCCGGCGGTCTGCCGGAGACGGTCGCACCGAACACCACATCGGTCCGGCCGGTGAGCATGGTCAACAGCAGCGCCCAGCCTACCTGCACCACGGTGTTGACCGTGGTCCCGGCTTCGCGGGCGACGCCTTCCCAGGCGGCGACGACATCGGGGGAAAGATCGGTGCTGACCATCCCGGTTTCGGTCGATTCGATCCCGGCCAGGGACGGCACCGCGCGGGTCGGGGCGTCGATGCCGAGCAAGGATTCCTGCCAGACCCTGCGGGATTCGGCGTCATCCCTGGTACGTAGCCAGACGAGGAAGTCGCGGTAGGAGCGGGCGGGTGGCAGCGCGGAGGCAGCACCGGAGGTGACGTACAGGGTGAGCAGTTCACGCACCAGCAGCGGCCCCGACCAGCCGTCAAGGATCAGATGATGATTGGTGAGCAGCAAACGGTAGGTGTCGGCGGCGATGCGGATGAGGGTGAAACGCACCAGCGGGGGATGGGTGAGCTCGAAGCGGGTGCGGGCGTCGACGGCGATCAACCGGTCCAGTTCGCGCTGCCGTTCGTCCGGGTCGGCGATATCGGTGAGATCGACCTCGTGCCAGTGCAGTTCGATGTCGGCGAGGACGAGCTGGCGTGGCCCGGCGTCGGTTTCCACGAAGGCAACCCGCAGATTCTCGTGCCGGACCAACAGCGCCTGTGCGGCATTACGCAGACGGTCGGGGTCGACCGTGCCCGCGAGGGTGAGCAGCGATTGCACCGTGTACTCGTCGGCGGTGTCGGTGTCGTACAGCGCGTGGAACAACAAACCGTACTGCAGCGGCGACAGCGGCCACACGTCCCGCAGATTCGGGTATTCGAGTTCCCAGCGGTCGATCTGGTGCTGGGGCACCGGAACCAGCTCGAAATCGGAGGGGGTGTATCCACCCGCGCCGGCGGTACCCGTGTGCGCGGCGATCCCGCGCAGTGCCTGATCCAACAGGTCGGTCAGCTCGCCGAGATCGCCGGCGTCCAGGAGTCGGGAAGCATAAGCCCAGGTCACCTCTAGGCCGCTGTCGGTGCGGATGGCGTTGATATCGATCACGGCGGTCAGTGGCGCCCGGTTGTCCTGGGTGGCGGCGAACCGACGCGGCAGCCACGGGTCGCTGTCACCGCAGGTTGTGGCTCGGCCCAGATAGTTGACACTGATCTGCGGGGTGGGCGCGTGCGCCAATCGGTCTGCGGTATCGGGGTTCAGATAACGCAGCATGCCGAAACCGACACCCTTGTCCGGGAGCGCCCGCAGTTGTTCCTTGACAGTTTTGATCGCCGCGCCCGCCGCGTCGCCGCCGGCGAATGCTTCGCCCAGGTCGATGCCGGTGAGGTCGACTGCCGCCGGATACACACTGGTGAACCAGCCCACAGTGCGTGCGATATCGGCGCCGCCGACGATGCTGTCCATCCGCCCGTGGCCTTCCAGTGTGAACAGCGCGCCGGTGCGGTCGCGCCAGCGGGCCACCGCCATGGCGAGGGCAGCGAGGAGCACCTCGTCGGCGTTGCAATGGAATCGGTCGGGCGCGGCGCTGAGCACGGTATCGGCGATATCGAGGTCGATAACGGTCGTATGGTTTCTCCTCGTGGCGACCACGTCGATTGCCGGGTCGAGGGCGCCCGCGCCGAGAACCAGGTCTGGAGTCGTGAGTATCCGCTGCCAGATGGGCAGTTCGCCGGTCCGCTCACTTGCCTGTGCGCGCTGCCCGTACGCCCACCGCCGGAACGATGTACCCACCGGCGCGAGCGCGCCGTCGGTGGCCGCGGTCTCCAGATCCGGGAGCAGAATGCGCCAGGAGATGTCGTCGGTGACCAAGTGGTGCAGTACCAGCCAGCACAACGGGCCGGTATCGCGACGTTCGATCAGCACGAACCGGGCGACGACGCCGTGCTCCGGATCGAGCAGATCGGCGGCGCGCTGTAGTTCGCGTTCGCAGGTCTGGTCGATATCCCGGCTCGCACTCACCACCTGCACCAACGCCTCGGCGTCGCCGGTGCCGGGCTCGGCGACCAGCCATTCCCAGCCGTCGCTGGTGTGGCGCAGCGACGAGCGCAGCAGGTCGTGCTGGTCGATCAGCGTCCGGACAGCGGTTGTCAGCCGGGCCCGATCCATATCGGCAGGCAGCTCGATCAGCACGGCTTGCGCGAAACGCCGCCAGGTGTCCGCCTGGTCCAGCATCGCGTGCACGATAGGGGTGAGCTCGACCGCGCCGACACCGCCGCCGGGCAGTTCGGCCACCTGCCCGCCCGTCACCTCGGTGGCAACGGCGGCGAGCGCGGCGACGGTTTTACGTTCGAACACATCGCGTGCGCCGAACCCGAGCCCGGCCGCCTTCGCCCGCGACACCAACTGGATGGAGACGATGCTGTCGCCGCCGAGGGCGAAGAAGCTCTCGTCGACACCGACCGAATCCAGCCCGAGCACCTCGGCGAACAGGGCAGCGAGGGTCTCCTCCCGCGGCGTCGACGGCGGCCGGCGCACAGTGGTGCGGGCACCGAAATCGGGTGTGGGTAGCGCTTTCCGGTCCACCTTGCCCAGCGGGGTGAGCGGAAGACGATCAAGCACCATCACCGCCGCGGGCACCATATAGGCCGGAAGAGACTCCCCGGCAGCGGCTTTCAACGCTTCCGGGTGCAGCTGCGCGCCGGGCTCAGGCAGTACATAGGACACCAGCGCGGTCGTGCCGGAGGAGGTTTCCGCGCCGACGGTGATCGAGAAGCCGACCCCGGGCTGCCGTTGTAGCGCGGCGTCGATTTCGCCGAGTTCGACGCGGAAACCGCGGATCTTCACCTGGAAATCGCCACGACCGTGATACTCGAGCTCCAGGCGGTCGTCGCCGCGCACCCAACGCACCAGGTCGCCGGTACGGTACATACGTTCCCCGTGGGTGTACGGGTCGGCGACGAAACGTTCGGCGGTGAGGCCGTTGCGCCGGTGGTAGCCGCGTGCCACACCGGGACCGGCGAGATACAGCTCCCCGATGACCCCGACCGGCACCGGACGCAACCACGGATCGAGCACGAGGGCCGCCACCCCGCGGGTCGGCCCGCCGATAGTGATCGGGGCGGCGGGAGAGAGAGGTCGGCTCAGCGTTGTCGTCACCGTGGTCTCGGTGGGGCCGTAACCGTTGAGCAACCTCCGGCCGGACCAGGTGGACACCAGTTCCGGCGGGCAGGCGTCCCCGCCGACGATCACTGTGCCCAGCACTGGCAGCGTCGCCGGATCCAGCGTGCCTGCCACCGCCGGGGTGACGTTCAGATGGGTGACTCGATGCGCGCGCAGCACCTGCGCGAGCTCCTCGCCCGCATACGCTGCCGGCGGCACCACCACCAGCGTGGCCCCCGTCGCCAGGGTCACCAGGATCTCCTCGACCGAGATATCGAAACTCGGCGACACCGCGTGCGCCATCCGGGAAGAGGAGTCCACCGCGAAACCCGCTCCGGAACCGGCAACCAGATTCGCCAGCCCGCGGTGCGTGACCGGTACCCCCTTCGGCAGGCCGGTCGACCCGGACGTGTAGATGATGTAGGCCACCTGATCCAGCCGCACCGGCGAACGGCGATCGTTATCGGTGACCGGGCCTGCGTCCTGTTCGGTGATCGCGTGTTCGGTGGCCGCGTCGTCCAGTTCGAGCCATTCCACCGTGCCCGGTAACGACTCCCGGGCGGCGGACACCGTCACACCGGCCACGATGCCGCTGTCACCGGCCATATGCTCGATGCGGTCGGCCGGATAGGTGGGATCGATCGGCACGAACGCTGCCCCGGTCTTGGCGACTGCGATCGTCGCCAGCACCGATCGAACCGAACGCGGAATCGAGATCGCCACCGGCCGCTCCGGGCCCGCCCCCACCGCGATCAGCAGCCGGGCCAGCCGGTTGGTGTACTCCTCGGCCCGGCGGTAACTCAGTGTCTCCGGCCCGCCGATCAGCGCAACCGCGTCCGGGTCATGGGCCATGCCCGCGGCGAGGATATCGGGCAGGGTGCGGGGCGTGACGCCCCCCGGCCCCCGCGTCGGGGTCAGTTCGGCCTGCTCGTCGCCGGTCAGCACCGACACCGACGCCAGTGCCGCGTCCGGCCCCGCTGCCAGGAACCGATGCAGGAACAGCAGGAACCGCCGGTGCTGCGCGGCCAGTTCGGTGGCGCTGTAGAGGTTGGGGTTGCCTTGGAAATCGATATGGGTGCTCTCCCCGCCGAGGCCTGGATACAGGTTGACGAACAGATCATCGATCAACCCCGAGGTCAGCACATGCAACCGGCCGGTGACCGAACCGAGCTGGATGCGGGTGTCGGCCATCATCAGATTCACCGAGGGACCGAACGATGCCGTCTCGTCCATCGGCAGGCCCAGATCACGGAAGATGTCCTCCTGGCGGTACCGCTGCCGCCGCAACGCCCCTGTCAGCTCGCCCTGCGCGGCGCGGATCACCGCACCCACCGTCGTGGTCGGCGTCAATGCCAGCCGTAGCGGCACCACATTCGCGATCATCCCGCCGGACCGCCGCAACGTCGCCGTGGTGCGCGCCGACACCGGCAGGCTCAGTAACACCTCCGGTGTCCCGGTCATAGCGGCCAGATAGGCGCCGAACGCGGCCACCACGGTGGGTGCGACCCCCGAACCCGCGGCCGCGGCCACCGAATCCAGCAGCGCCGCCGTCTCCGGCGCCAGCGCACCGGAAACCCGGATGGGATGCGCGTCCACGGCGGCGGTGCGCCCGGCCAGGCTCACCGGATCGGGCATACCGCGCAGATGGTCGAGCCAATACTCCCGATCCGCTGTGAAGCGCTCCGAACTGCGATAGGCCAGGTCGGCGTCGACGATCTTGCGCAGATCGTCGGCCTTGGCCGCAGGTGGTTGCCTACCCTCGACCGCCGCGTTGTACAGCTCGCCGGTGCGCTGCACCAGTGCCAGCGCACCCATGCCGTCCAGCACGATGTGATGGAGCCGCGAATACCAGAACCAGCGGTCGTCGCCGACGTGCAGCAGCGCCATATAGGCCAGCCGGTCGACAGTCGGGCGCAGCGGCGTCTCGTACTCGGCGCGCATCCAGGCGTGCGCGGCCGCGTCCGGATCGGGTTCGGCGCGCAGATCGACAGTGATCAGCCGGTCTTGCTGATTCGGGTCGACGAATTGGAACGGATGGCCGTCCACTTCGATCAGCCGCAGATACCCGGCGCCGAACTCACGCCCGGCCTGCTGAACCGACCGGCCGAGCAGGTAGAGGTCGAGCGGCCCGGTCAACTCGACGTACTGGGCGATGGAAAAGGGAGCATCGCCCGCGACGTGCTGGGCGAACCAGATACCGCGCTGTGCCGCCGACAGGGCGAACGCGCCCTCGGGGAGCTCCTGACCGCTGTCGACGATCTGTGAAGAAGGGTGCTGCATGGTAAGACCTACGTTCTGACCGTGCCGGAACTACCGGGTAGAGATCCCGCACCGCTACCGCGGTAGTGGTAGTGCCTGCCGCTGCACCGCTCGCGACAAGTCAATTCTGAACCCGGCGGGGGGCTGTCGAGAAGGTGTTGCCGACGTTGAACGGCCCGGACTTTCCGGTCCGGGCCGCACGCGTGACCGAGACGCCTGGTCAGGCGGGTATCCCCGCTGCCGCGAAATCCGCCGAACCCAGCGGAGCATCCGAACCGGCCAGATAGTGGCGCAGCGTGGACCGGTCGTCGAGCATCAGCCAATCGATGGCGTCGGTGAGTTCCGGCCGCCGCTCACCGATGGTGACCCCCAGCCCGGTGCCGAGGGCGAACGAGCCGTCGTCGGCCGCCACCGGTATACCGCCGAGCTTGACGACCGCGCGTTCGGCGACGACCTGCTCGATCGGGGAATCCACCGCGATAGCGACCCGGACCTGCGGGCCTGCCCCGATCGCGAGCAGCAACCTGGCCAGCCGATTGGACCAGCGATCCAATTCGGCGAAGGTCAGCTCGCACCCGGAGCCGGACACCACGACCGCGTCCGGGTCGACCTCGGCAGCGGGCCGGGGCAGCGGCAGGACGCGGGAGTCGCCGGCCTGGGAATGGGTCGCAGTGTTCATGAGGTCCCCTCGGGTCTGGTTCAGAGGCGGGTTCGGCTTGTCCTCTGAATTTCGCCGATGCGGCGGGACTGCGACAGCACCCCAAGCGCTGGACCGCGCACCTCCGAGGGTGGGAAAAATTCACCCTCGGGTGCGGGGCGGGTGTCCTCAGTTGTTCACGTAGCCGTTGAGGGTATTGCGGATATCGTCGAGCACGGCGCGGGCTGCGGTGAGACCGGTGGTGTGCCAGAGAGCATCGTCGACGGCGAACACCCGGTTGTCGGTGACCGCCCCCAGCTCCTTCCATTCGTCCGAACGCATCACCGACTCGCCGTGCTCGCGTCCGTTCGCGCCGGCGAACATCACATAGATCAGATCGCCCTCGGCCCGCTCCAGATCGGATTCGTCCAGTTCGAAGGACCCCTCCCGCTGCGCTGTCGGGCGGTAGGCGCCGACATCGGCGAGGACCTGAGCGGCGAAGGTCTCGTTGCCGAGCACATGACTGCCGTCGGCGGTGAAGCGGACCAGCGACGCCTGGGTGAGGTGCGCGGCGAGGCTGCGACCGGTGTCGGTGGCCTCAGTGCGGTAGGCCTGCAGCGCGGCCTCGGCGGCGTCGCTGCGGTTGAGGCCCGCGGCGTAGGCGGTGAACTCGTCCCGCCAGTCCGCGGGGTCACCGACCAGCACGGTGGGGGCGATGTCCTGTAACGCCTGATAACCGGCCGTCGCTGTCGGAATGCCGCCGAGAATCAGATCGGGGTCGAGATTCCTGATCGCGGCGAGGTCGGGTTGCCCGGCCGGGCCGACAGCGGGGATCTCGAGCACACCGGTGCCCAGATACGGCGGCTGCGGACGCGTGCCACCGACGGTGGTCGCGCCGACCACCCGCTCCCACAGGCCGACCGCGCATACGGCATCCAATGCCGAAGTGCCGAGCACCACGATGCGCTGCGGATCGGCGGGCACCCGGGAAACACCGGAGGCGTGGGTGACGCTGCGGGTGGATCCGCTCACCGGATCGGGCGTCGACGGCAGCGCGCAGGCGCGGGAGGTGTCACGTTCCAGGCCGACCACCCCGGCGCCCGCGATATTCGTGGTGGTGCGGATGATGGACGCCGAATCGTCGGGAGTGTTCGCGCAGCCCGCCACCGCCGCGCACACGGCGGCCGCGATCGCCAGCCCGCGGAGGGCGCGGCTGGTTCGCTTGCCGGACCGGGTATTCGGGTCGCGGAAGGTGCGGATACGGGTGCGTACAGTGTCGCTCACCGGCATGCGGGTGAGGTTACATGGCCGTGACCGTCCCACTCCTGTCAACGGCAGACGAACCCCACCCTGCGACGGGCGAATACGACACAGAGTAGGACCCGGTCGGCCCGCCGCGCGGGCACCGTTTACCATTCGAGAGGCGCAAGCAAACCGTTGTCCGCCCCGGTGTCCCGCCGAGGCGGGGGCAAACAGTGGAGCCTGCGGAGTGATTCAAAGGCACCTTCAGGAGGATCAGTGACTGCCGTAGAGCCCCAGCCAGTCCCTCAGTTGGAAGCGACTCGGCCGTATCCGGCAAGGACCGGTCCGAAGGGGTCGTTCATCTACAAGATGGTCACCACCACGGACCCCAAGGTCCTCGGTGTGATGTACCTGACGACCTCGATGGTCTTCTTCCTCATCGGCGGCCTGATGGCCCTGATGATGCGTGGCGAACTGGCACGCCCCGGCCTGCAGTTCCTGTCCCCGGAGCAGTTCAACCAGCTGTTCACCATGCACGGCACGATCATGCTGCTGTTCTATGCGACGGCAATCGTGTTCGGTTTCGCCAACATCATCCTGCCGTTGCAGATCGGCGCACCCGACGTGGCATTCCCGCGCCTGAACGCCTTCAGCTACTGGCTGTATCTGTTCGGTGCCACCATGGCGACCGCGGGCTTCGTCACCCCGGGCGGTGCCGCCGACTTCGGCTGGACGGCGTACGTGCCGCTCACCGACATCCTGCATTCGCCGGGTGTGGGCACCGACTTGTGGATCATGGGCTTGGCCGTCTCCGGTCTCGGCACCATCCTCGGCGGCGTCAATATGCTCACCACCGTCGTCTGCATGCGCGCCCCCGGTATGACCATGTTCCGGATGCCGGTTTTCACCTGGAACATCGCCGTCACCGCAGTGCTGGTGCTGCTCGCCTTCCCGCTGCTGACCGCCGCCCTGCTCGGCATGTGGTTCGACCGTCACCTGGGTGGCCACATCTACGACCCTGCCACCGGCGGCATCCTGCTCTACCAGCACCTGTTCTGGTTCTTCGGCCACCCCGAGGTGTACATCATCGCGCTGCCGTTCTTCGGCATCGTGTCCGAGATCTTCCCGGTGTTCAGCCGTAAGCCGATCTTCGGTTACACCACCCTGATCTACGCCACCCTCGGCATCGCCGCCCTGTCCATCGCGGTGTGGGCGCACCACATGTATGCCACCGGCGCGGTGCTGCTGCCGTACTTCTCGTTCATGACCTTCCTGATCGCGGTCCCGACCGGTGTGAAGTTCTTCAACTGGATCGGCACCATGTGGAAGGGCCAATTGACGTTCGAATCACCGATGCTGTTCTCCATCGGTTTCATCGTCACCTTCCTGTTCGGTGGTCTGTCGGGCGTCATCCTCGCCAGCCCGCCGCTGGACTTCCACGTCACCGACTCCTACTTCGTGGTCGCGCACTTCCACTACGTGCTGTTCGGCACCATCGTGTTCGCCACCTACGCCGGTATCTACTTCTGGTTCCCGAAGATGACCGGTCGCATGATGGACGAGCGCCTGGCCAAGTGGCACTTCTGGACCACGTTCTTCGGTTTCCACCTCACCTTCCTTGTGCAGCACTGGCTGGGTGCGGAAGGTATGCCGCGTCGTTACGCCGACTACCTGCCCAGCGACGGCTTCACCGCGCTGAACACAGTCTCCACCATCGGCGCATTCGTGCTAGGCGCCTCGATGCTGCCGTTCCTGTGGAACGTGTTCAAGAGCTACCGCTACGGCGAAGTGGTCACCGTGGACGACCCGTGGGGCTACGGAAACTCGCTCGAATGGGCCACCACCTGCCCGCCGCCGCGGCACAACTTCTACGAGCTGCCGCGGATCCGTTCCGAGCGTCCTGCGTTCGAGCTGCACTACCCGCATATGGTCGAGCGAATGCGCGCCGAGGCGCACGTCGGCTGGGGCTCGGGCAAGCACAACGCGGAGTCCCGCGAGGACGCGCTGGTCAAGAGCTGACCGCGCAGTAGCATTACCGGATAACGGACGGGTGTGCACCTGCTGGACGACCAGCGGGTGCACACTCGTTTGGTGAGAGGCCCCGCCGGGTCCCGACCCTGGAGCGGCACAGAAAGACTGGAGCGCATCGTTTTGGCCGACACCACTGTTCTTGTCACCGTGACCGGACCGGACCGGCCCGGCGTGACATCTGTGCTGCTCGCGGCGATGTCGCGGCACCAGGTGAGCCTGCTCGACGTCGAACAGGTCGTCATCCGGGGACGGCTCACCCTCGGCGTGCTGATCACCTGCCCCCACGATCCGGAGGCGCTGCAAGACGAGTTGGAGGAGGCGATGAACACCGTCGGCATGCACGTCGACGTGGACATCAACACCGCCTTCGTGGGCCGGGCCCCGGTCTCCACCCATGCCGTGGTGATCCTGGGCGCTCCGGTGACCGCGCGGGCTTTCACCGCCATCTCCCGCCAGCTGGCCACCCTCGGCGTCAATATCGACACCATCCGTGGGATCGCCGACTACCCGGTGACCGGAATGGAGCTGCTGGTCACCGCTGCGGACACCGGCGCAGACACCGATTCGCGGCTGCGCACCGCGCTGGCCGACGTCGCGGTGGCCGAACAGGTGGATGTTGCGGTGGAGCGGGCCGGTCTGGCCCGCCGTGCCAAGCGGCTCATCGTCTTCGATGTCGATTCGACCCTGATCCAGGGCGAGGTGATCGAGATGCTGGCCGCGCATGCGGGGGTGGAGGACGAGGTGCGCCGGGTCACCGAATCCGCTATGCGCGGGGAGATCGACTTCGCCGAATCGCTGCGGCAGCGGGTGGCGACCCTGGCCGGGCTGGATGCGAAGGTGATCGACGAAGTCGCCGAACGGGTCGAACTGACCCCCGGTGCGCGGACCACAATTCGCACGCTACGCAGGCTCGGTTTCCGCTGCGGTGTCGTCTCCGGCGGGTTCCGGCAGGTGATCGAACCCCTCGCCCACGATCTGGAACTGGATTTCGTGCAGGCCAACACCCTCGAGGTGGTGGACGGCGTACTCACCGGTCGCGTGATCGGCGATATCGTCGACCGGCCGGCCAAGGCCACCGCGTTGCGGCGCTTCGCCGCCGAGACCGGCATTCCGATGGAACAGACCGTGGCGGTGGGCGACGGAGCCAACGATATCGACATGCTCAACGCCGCAGGGCTCGGCGTGGCGTTCAACGCGAAGCCCGCGCTGCGCGAGGTGGCCGATACCGCGCTGTCGCATCCGTATCTGGATGCGGTGCTGTTCATCCTCGGCGTCACTCGCGACGAGGTGGAAGCGGCCGATGCCCGCGACGGAGTGTTGCGGCGGGTGCCGCTGGGCTGACCGCCCGACCGCCGGTGCCCACGTCCGACGGCCCATGCGAATCGGTTCACCTGGTCCCCTCGACCAACTGCTCTGGCAGCGGGTGGTGCTGGCGCGCGGCTGTACCCGCTCTCGTCCTCAGGGGCCTCGAGGTGCAGCGAGACCGCGGGCTCTGCGGCGCCCCGACGGCGACCGGTGGCATACCGGTGCGGACGGCAGGCATCGTGCCGACAGTGGACCGGCGCGGCAGTCTCCCGGTGCATATAACGCTGCAGCCGCATCCCGGCCTGATCACAGGCGAGGGCGAACGCGCAGTCCAGGTGGCGGCTGCGAACGGCCCCGGTGTCAGCGGCGTCGGTAGGCTTACCGAAGTCGAAAACGGGTGCTGGGAGGGTGTGTGTTGATACCGGACAGTCCAGCGAGCGGTTCGCGCGTCGGTGACGAGCCGGTCGCGGTTCCGGAGCCGGATAGTGCGACGGGAGGTGAGTCCGGCGCCCCGCCTCCGCCGCTGACAGCGGAACCTGGTTTTACCGTGCGGCACGCGGAACTCGCCACCGGTTACGGCGGCAACAGCGATCCGGACGATACCGAGCTGGTACAAGCCATGCAGATGGTGCTGCATCTGCCGAAGGTCGACCCGCCGGCCCGCAGCGCGCTGCTGGCCGCTGCGGCCGCTGCGGCGGTCGCCTTGTGCCTCGATCCGCGGGTCGGTCCGGGCGGGGAGTGGGAGCAGCAGTATCTGGCGTGGAAACGCTCGCGCATCCGCAAGGTGGCGCGGCGGGCGCGTGGCGCGCAGTGGCAGGCCGCGAACGATGTCCAAGGGGTGACCGTCGAGGTCGGCGGCGCACTGGCGCGAGCACTGGTGCCGGGGCCGGTCGGGTCGGTCGACCCACGGATCAAACGGCTCCAGATCGGCGGCACCGACCTGGAACACGACGAACCGGGACCGCCCGATTCGGATATACCGGTGCTGTGGGTGAATTCGCAGCTGGAAATGACCCTCGGCAAGGCCGCCGCGCAGGTGGGTCACGCGAGCATGCTGCTCGCCGGGGCGCTGCCGGTGGAACAGGCGCGCGAATGGGCCGAACATGGTTTCTGCTGTGCGGTGCGCGAATCCGGGCCGCAGCAGTGGCAGCGGCTGACCCGGGCGGTGTCCGACGGAGCTGCTGTCGCCGTGCGTGACGCCGGATTCACCGAGGTGGCGCCGGGTTCGATGACGGTGATCGCCACCTCCGCCGGATTCACGGGCTGAACCAACAACGGTTTGGCCACCGTCGGTGTCCGGGCCGGTGGCGCACGTCCGGTGATCTCGAGCCAAGATGGAGGCCGTGCCGCAACCGGATCCCGATCTGCTCATCGATTTCACCGACGTGACCATCCGACGCTCCGGGCACACCCTGGTGGGCCCGGTCACCTGGCGGGTCGAGCTGGACGAACGCTGGGTCGTCCTCGGCCCCAACGGCGCAGGTAAAACCTCGCTGCTGCGCGTCGCCGCCGCCGAAACCCACCCCACCTCGGGCACAGCGCATCTACTCGGCGAGGTGCTCGGCAGGGTTGATGTCAGCGAGCTGCGCCCGCGGATCGGGTTGTCCTCAGCAGCGGTGGCCGCGCGGGTCCCCTCGGACGAGAAGGTCAGCGACCTCGTGGTTTCCGCCGGTTATGCCGTTCTCGGCCGCTGGCGGGAGCGGTACGACGATATCGACACCGACCGCGCCATCGATATGCTCGAAAGCCTCGGCGCTGAACACCTGCTCGACCGCAGCTACGGAACCCTGTCCGAAGGCGAGCGCAAACGCGTCCTCATCGCCCGCGCGCTGATGACCGACCCGGAACTGCTGCTGCTCGACGAACCCGCCGCTGGTGTCGACCTCGGCGGCCGTGAGGAACTCGTCGAACGCCTCGGCGACCTCGCCGCCGACCCGGACTCCCCGGCCATCGTCCTGGTCACCCATCATGTCGAAGAGATCCCGCCCGGTTTCACCCACGGCCTGCTCCTCAACGAAGGCTCCGTCGTCGCCCAGGGCCTGCTGTCGGATGTGCTCACAGCCGAAAACCTCAGCGAAGCCTTCCGCCAGTCCATTGCCCTCGACCACGTCGACGGCCGCTACTTCGCCCGCCGCGCCCGCCGCTCCGGAAGACACCGCTCCCGCTGAGGCGATGCCGTTGCCTGGGCGTTTAACGATCGTTAAACTGAGTTCATGACGACTATCGCCTTTCGCGCCACCGAGGCCGACCAGGAGCTCGTCCGCGCTCTGACACGTGAGGGCGAGACCACGAGCGATGTTCTGCGACGCGCATTACGCGTGCTGGAACGGGAACGCTGGCACGCGCGAATGCAGGCTGCGGCGGACCGTATAGAGGCCAGCGGTGAGGACATCAACGCCGAGCCGGATGCCTGGTGATCCGCGGGATGGTGTACCGAGTCGACCTCGGAGAGGCCAAACGTGGCCACGAACAACGGGGGCGCAGGTACGGCGTCGTGCTCACACGCACGAACTGGTCGATGGTCACCATAGTGCCGACATCGACGAGTGCATCGCCGTCTCCCTCACGCCTGGAGGTTCACATCGCCGGTACATCGACGCGATTGCTGGTCGACCAGATCCGGTCGGTCGACACCGACTACCTGGTAGGTGATCCTGTGGATTACCTGTCCGTCGAGGACATGACGGCCCTCGATCGAGTGATTGCGCACTACCTCGGGATCAGCACCGTGTGAGCCGGCGCTCACCGAGCGGGGGTTATGGTGCAGGCGTGAGTGAGACGACTGTGCCAGGTTCGGGTTCTGCGGTGGCGATCAAGGACGCCTCCACGGTGATGCTGGTGCGGGAGGGCGACAGCGGGCCGGAGGTGTTCCTGCAACGCCGGGTGGGCGCGATGGCGTTCGCGGCGGGGATGACCGTGTTCCCCGGCGGCGGGGTGGACCCCTCCGATGCCACCGTGGAGCTCGAATGGGCGGGGCCCGATCCGCAATGGTGGGCCGACCGGCTCGGCACCACGGCGGGGCGGGCCAAAGCGCTGGTGTGTGCGGCGGTGCGGGAGACGTTCGAGGAATGCGGGGTGCTGCTGGCCGGCCCTACCGCCGACAGCGTTATCGCCGATACCGCAGGCTATCGGGATGCCCGGCAGCAGCTGGAGCGGCGCGAGCTGACGCTGGCGCAGTTCCTCGCCGAGGAGAAACTGGTATTGCGCGCTGACCTGCTGCGGCCGTGGGCCAACTGGATCACCCCGGTGGTGGAGCCGCGTCGTTACGACACCCGGTTCTTTGTCGCCGTGCTGCCGGACGGGCAGAAGGCCGACGGCGCCACCTCCGAGGCCGCCGCGGTGCAGTGGCGCACCCCGGCCGCCGCGCTGGAGCGCTGGCGTGCCGGAGAGGATGTGCTGTTGCCGCCCACCTGGTCCCAACTGGTCGCGTTGGGCGCATTCGGCTCTACGTCCGAGATCCTGGCCGCCGAACCGGTTATCGAACCCATCCTGCCCGTGCTCACCGACGTCGATGGCAAGCAGGTCCTGAACTTCCCGGACAACGCACGCTATTTCGCCGATCTCCCGGACAAGAATCGGCTCCAGGGCTCCGCACGGGACTGAGCACCGAGCCCGGTCGTCCGCCCGCTGCCTCCGAGACCTGCTGCGTCTGGTCGCGGTTCAACCACACCGGGCCGTATAAGCGCCGCAACAGCTCGGACGGTCGCCGGTGGGGCATATGGTGCGGTAGTGAGCAGCGGCAGATCCGGCGGCACCCGGTAGCGTTTGCACCCATGGCCGAATACGTGACCCTGGATCGACTCGACGGCGATACCGCGCGCCGCGTGGCGGTGCTGCGCATCAGCCGTCCGCCGCTGAACCTGATGAACAGCCAGGTTCTGCTGGAGGTGGCCGAGGCCGCCGCCGTGGTGGCCACCGATCAGGAGATTGCGGCATTGGTCGTCTACGGCGACGAGCGGGTGTTCTGCGCCGGTGACGATATGGCCGAGTTGTCGGCGCTGTCGGCGCAGCAGGCGTCGGGGATGGCCGCGGACCTGCAGGATGCGCTGGAGTGTCTGGCGCGGGTTCCGCAGCCGACGGTGGCCGCGATCAGTGGTTATGCGCTGGGGGCTGGACTGGAGCTGGCATTGGGCGCGGACCGGCGTATCGTGGGCGATAACGTCAAACTCGGTTTGCCGCAGATCCACGCCGGCCTGATCCCGCTGGGCGGGATCCGCAGGCTGGCCGCCCTGATCGGCCCCGGCGCAGCCAAGGATCTCGTTTATACCGGTCGTTTCATGGCCGCGGACGACGCCCTCACCTACGGTCTGGTCGACGAAGTCGTCGCACCCGATGACGTGTACACCGCCGCGCTGTCCTGGGCGCGTCGATTCGCCGACGGCCCGGCCCGCGCGCTGGCCGCCGCCAAGGCCGTGTTCGAAGCGGGTCCGCACGGCGGCGAACGCGCCCGCGCCGAGTGGTCGAACCTGTTCGGTACCGAAGACCGCCTGATCGGAACACGTTCTTATGTGGCGGACGGGCCGGGGTCGGCACAGTTCGTTGGCCGATGACCTGAGTCGTACCCACTGGTATCAGGGGCCTGATCTGGACGGGTTAGGCTTTTCCACCATGACGGAACGCCCCGACGACCCCGCGCCGCACCCGCACGCCACCGAGGCGGAGGTCGAAGCAGCGCTCAAAGACACCAAACTCGCCCAGGTCCTCTATCACGACTGGGAAGCCGAGACCTACGACGACAAATGGTCGATCTCCTACGACCAGCGCTGTATCGACTACGCCAGGGGCCGTTTCGATGCTGCCGTCGGTCCCGCGCCGCTGCCGTACGGGCGGGCGCTGGAACTCGGCTGCGGCACCGGGTTCTTCCTGCTGAACCTGATGCAGTCCGGGGTGGCGAAGAGCGGTTCGGTAACCGACCTGTCGCCCGGCATGGTGAAGGTCGCGTTGCGTAACGCGCAAAACCTCGGCCTGGACGTGGACGGCCGCGTCGCGGATGCCGAAACCATCCCGTATGACGACGACACCTTCGATCTGGTGGTGGGCCATGCCGTGCTGCACCACATCCCCGATGTCGAGTTGTCGCTGAAGGAATGTCTGCGGGTGCTCAAGCCGGGCGGGCGTTTCGTCTTCGCAGGCGAACCGACCACCATCGGCAACGCTTACGCTCGCCGACTGGGCAATATCACCTGGAAGGCCACCACCGGCATCACCCGGCTGCCTTTCCTGTCCGGTTGGCGGCGTCCTCAGGAGGAACTGGACGAATCCTCCCGCGCTGCCGCCCTGGAAGCTGTGGTCGACCTGCACACCTTCGACCCCGGCCAGCTCGAGGCGATGGCCCGCTCGGCCGGTGCCGTGGAGGTTGCCGCGCATACCGAGGAGTTCGCCGCCGCGCTGTGGGGTTGGCCGGTGCGCACCTTCGAGGCCGCCGTGCCGGAGGAGAAGCTGACCTGGCGGTACCGCATGGCGATGTACCGGGCCTGGATCGGGTTGAGCTGGCTGGACGAGAACGTGATGCGTCGCATCGTCCCGCGCCAGTTCTTCTACAACGCCATGATCACCGGTGTGAAGCCGGGCGGTAGCGGCAAGTAGTGGGTTACGGCTTCAGCCGCGCCGATATCGACTATCTCGCCGGTGCGGTAGGCGCTGCCGCATTGGCCGAGGTCGATCGGCTGGAGCTCATCCCGGCCACTCATCTGCGGGATCTGCAGCGGGTCCGCCGCGATTACGGCGCGCACGCACCCGCGCTCGTGGAGACGGTGCGGCTGCGTCGCCGCGCCGCCACCAAACTGGAGCACGCCGACCGCTGGCTGTTCACCGACGACGCGTTGCAGCAGGCGACCCCGTCGGTGGTGGCCCGCTACCGCGCCGAACGCCTGACAGGGCGGGCGATACACGACGTGACCTGTTCTGTCGGAACCGAACTCGCCGAACTGTCCCGGTCTTGCCCGGTGGTGCTCGGTAGCGATCTGGATGCGGTGCGGCTGGCGATGGCCGCACACAATCTCGCCGGTACGAGCAACGTCCTGCTCGCCAGAGCGGACGCGCTGACGCCGGTGAGCACCGACACCGTGATCGTCGCCGACCCGGCCCGCCGCGCCGACGGCAAACGCGCCCATGACCCGGCGAAACTGCAACCCCCGCTACCGGATCTGCTCGGCACCTACGCTGGTCGCGACCTGGTGGTGAAATGCGCACCCGGCCTGGATTTCGACCGCCTCGACTGGCCCGGCGAAGTGGATGTGGTGTCACTGAACGGTGCGGTGCGTGAAGCCTGCCTGTGGTCGCCGGGGCTCACCACCCCCGGAATAACCCGCCGTGCGACCGTTCTCTCCACCACCGGGGCACCGACCGTGCTGACCGACGCCGAACCCGACGATATCCCTGAGAAACCGCCGGGGGAGTGGATCATCGACCCCGACGGTGCCGTGGTCCGCGCGGGACTGGTGCGCCACTACGCGGCGAAACACGGCCTGTGGCAACTCGATCCGCGTATCGCCTATCTGACCGGCGATAGCGTGCCACCCGGCATGCGCGGGTTCCGCATCGTCGACTGTCTCGATTTCCGCGAGAAGGCGTTGCGCTCCGAACTCCGCCGCCGCGATTGCGGGTCCTTGGAGATCCTGGTCCGTGGCGTCGACGTCGACCCGGATCAGCTGCGGCGTCGGCTCAAGCCGGCTGGGTCCCAGTCGTTCACCCTTGTGATCACCAGAATCGGCAGCACCCCAACGGTTTTCTTGACCAGCGCCATCGCCGCCCGATAGCAGTCCGTGGCTGCTCGTGCACGAACTCGGTGCACACGACCGCGCACGGGTTCGTGCTGTCCGGGTCGGTCGCCTCGATCGCTGGGGTATCGAAGCCGTGCTCCCGACGGGGACCGTGCGTTTCGACCTACTCGTTGCTCCCGGTATCCAGCAGTCCGCGTACGTTGTGCAGCTGCCTGGTTCGCCGACCCGAGATGGGTTGTACCCAGCGCTGTGTCAGCTCCGGTGGGACGGTTTCGCTGTCGGTGAGCACCACGCGCAGCCGGTCGAGGCGGGCCGGGTCCACCGCAGCCAGGGCCGAGCGGGCGATATAGGCGTGGGTGACGCGTTCGCGTCGCAGCACCGCGGCCAGTTCCGCTCCGTCGCTGACGGTCGGCGCGACCGCCACAATGCTGGCCCCGCCACCGGCCGCGAGCAGCAACTCCAGCACCGACTCCTCTGACGATGGCGATGCGGAATGCAGGGTGCGCGCCGAACTCGGCACCTGGAAACGTTCCCGCAGCTGCGAGTGGAAGCTCGACAGGTCCGCATGCGAGACGACTACGGTGGCGCCCGAGTCGTAGCCGACATATGCGGGATGTTCCGCCAGCAGCGGGCGCGGCCGGTCACTGTCGGTGATCGGGCCATCCGGTTGAGCCTCGAGTTCTCGCGCGAACTCGTCGGTGTCGATGGCCAGCCATTCGATCCCGCCGGGTAGGTTCTCCCGGCTCGCGGTGACGGTCAAGCCGAGCAGTGCTCCCGAATCCGAGATCCTGCGGGCATTCGATTCGGTGGGCTGGTCGGGGTCGACCGCCACGAACGCGGCGCCGGTCTTGGCGACCGCCCATACCGCGAGCACCGACTCCGGCGACCGGTGGATACCCACTGCGACACGGTCTTCCGGTCCGATGCCCCGCGCGAGCAGCGACCGCGCCAATCGTGACGACCGCTCGTCGAGTTCGACGTAGTCCAGCTCCGCCACCGTTTCCTCGGCGTCGGCGAGGACGACGGCCACACCGTCGGGGTTCTCTTCGGCCGCGGCGGCGAGCAGATCCGGCAGCAGCATGACAGCGGTTTGTTCGTCACTGCGTGGAGCCGGTGTGGCTGGAGTTGCCGCACGCAGTCGCTGCGCTTCTTCGGCATCGAGAATGTCGATATCCCACAGCGGGGTCGCGGGTTCGGCCGCCACCGCCGACAGCACACGTTCGAACCTGCGGCCGAGGACGCGCATGGTTTCTTCATCGAAGATATCGGTGGCGTAGGTGAAGATCACCGCGAGTTCACCCGCCTGGTCATCGGCGAACCGGGGTTCCACAATGACCTGCAGGTCGAATTTGGCGGTGACCTCCCCGGTGTCCACCGCGGCGAGGGTGAGGCCGGGCAGTTCCAGGGTCGGCTGTTCCAGGTTCTGGAACGACAGGACGACGCTGACGAGGGGGTTGCGTGATCCGGCGCGGGCTGCGGTGACCTCTTCGACCACCCGCTCGAACGGGATATCGGCGTGGGCGAAGGCGGACAGGTCGGTGTCGCGGGTGTGTTCGACCAGGTCACGGAAGGTGGTCTGCCGACCGAGATCGACGCGCAGCGCGAGCGTGTTGACGAACATGCCGACCAGATCGTCGAGCGCTTGTTCGCCGCGTCCGGCGATGGGTGTGCCGATGACGATATCCGTGCCGCCGGTCATCCGCCCCAGCAGCACCGCCAGGGCCGCGTGCACCACCATGAACAGGGTGGCGTTGTGTTCGCGCGCGATACGGTTCAGCTGTTCGTGTACCTGCGCGGGCACCAGCAGACCCGTCGACGCGCCACGCGCCGACGGTACGGCCGGGCGGGGCCGGTCCTTGGGCAGCTCCAGCGGCCCGGGCACCCCGGCCAGCTGTGTGTTCCAGTACGACAGCTGACGTGCGGCAGCCGATTCCGGGTCGTCGTCGGCGCCGATAACGGCGCGCTGCCAGATCGCGTAGTCGGCGTACTGCACCGGCAGCGGCGACCACTGCGGTGCATCACCGCCGGTGCGGGCCAGATAGGCGGTCACCAGATCGCGGGCCAGTGGGGCGAGCGACGCGCCGTCGGCGGAAATATGGTGCACCACCAGCACGAGCAGATGATCGTCGCCGGAGCTGAACAGTCGTACCCGCACCGGTGCGGCCGCGGTGACATCGAAGCCCGTCGACAGCAGACCGGCCACTGTCTCCATCACGTCGGTGGCGTTGTGTGCGACGACGAGCCCGTCCGGCAGCACTGCTTCCACCGGCAGGATTTCCTGATAGGGGTTCTCATCGGCGTCGATGGGGAAACGGGTGCGCAGCGCCTCGTGCCGCTGCAGCACATCGGCGACCGCGGCGCGTACGGCGTCGATGTCCAGCGCGCCGGACAGCCGGATGGCGAACGGCATGTTGTAGGCAGGGGAGTCGGGTTCGATCCGGTTGAGCACCCACAGCCGCTGCTGCGCCAGCGACAGCGGAATACGCTCGGGCCGTTCGGCTCGGGTGAGCGGCGGGCGGGCCGCGCCCCCGCCGGGGACAATACGCGCGGCGAGCGCGGAAACCTTCGGCGACTCGAACACCTCGCGCACGGTCAGCCGCGCTGTCAGCGCCTCGTTGATTCTGGCGACGACCCGCGTCGCCAGCAGCGAGTTACCGCCGAGAGCGAAGAAATCGTCGTCGGCGCCGACCTGTTCGACGTTCAGCAGATCCGCGAACACCCGCGCGACGGCCTGCTCGACCGGGGTGCTCGGCGCCCGGTACTCCCCGGCCTCGAACACCGGTTCCGGCAGCGCCCGCCGATCCAGTTTGCCGCTGGTGTTCAATGGCAGCTCGTCCAGCACCATGAGCGTGGACGGCACCATATAGGACGGCAGCACCGCGCCGACCGCGGTCAGCAGTTCCGGCACGTCCACGGTCTGTCCCGGCAGCGGCACCACGTAGCCGACCAGTTGGTCGCCGGTTGAGGCCGTCACCACCGCCGCTACGGCCTGACCGACCGCAGGCTGGGCGAGTAGCGCGGTTTCGATCTCGCCCAGTTCGATGCGCTGGCCACGGAACTTCACTTGGAAATCGGTGCGGCCCACATAGTCCAGTCGTTGCGATTCTCGCGCGTCCGGCGCCCGCCAGATCACCAGGTCGCCGGTTCGGTACATTCTGGCGCCGCTGTCGAACGGGTCCGCGACGAACCGGCCCGCGGTCAGCGCCTGCTGCCGTACATAACCGCGGGACAGTTGCTCACCGGCCAGATACAGTTCGCCGGGCACTCCCGCAGGCACCGGCCGCAGCCGATCGTCCAGCACGTACACTCGCGTGTTCCACTGCGGCACGCCGATCGGCACCGTGGTCCCCGCGGCTTCGCCCGCAGGCCAATAGGTGACCGACACCGCTGCTTCGGTGGGGCCGTACAGGTTGTGCACCTGCGCGTCGGTCACCGCGGCCACCGCGCGCACCGTTTCCGGCGGCAGCGCCTCACCGATCACGAACACATCCCGCAAGGTCGCCAGCTGCTCCGCGGGTGCGTGCGCGGCGAACACCGCCAGCATCGACGGCACGAAATCGGTGACAGTGACCGCGTGCTCGGCGATGGTTGCGGCGAGCCCCACCGGGTCGCGGTGATCGTCGTGCCCGGCGACGACCAGTTTCGCCCCCGCCCGCAACGGCATCAGATAGCCCCACAGCGAGACGTCGAACGTGGTCGCGGTCTTCTGCAGGTACGCGTCGCCGGGACCCATGGGGTAGGCATCCAGCATCCATTCGATCTGGTTGTCGATCGCGCGATGCGAGATCAGCACACCCTTGGGCCGCCCGGTCGAACCGGAGGTGAAGATGACGTACGCCGGATGGTCCGCCCGCACCGGCCTGGCCAGCTCTTCGGGGCGGAT
The DNA here is from genome assembly GCF_002081715.1 of Nocardia donostiensis. Taxonomy (GTDB): domain Bacteria; phylum Actinomycetota; class Actinomycetes; order Mycobacteriales; family Mycobacteriaceae; genus Nocardia; species Nocardia donostiensis. The sequence goes on from NZ_MUKP01000007.1 coordinate 22,289, forward strand.
CGGTGCGCCGGAGCGTGTTTCGGTGTCGATCTCGTCCAGCCGCAACACCGGGACGTCGCCGGGCACCGGTACCGTGTCGGCGGTCGTGGTGAGTACACAGACGGGCTGCGCGATGTCGAGCACATGCGCGATCCGCTCGGCCGGATGATCGGGGTCCACCGGGACGTACGCCCCGCCCGCGCTGACGATCGCATACATGCCGACCACCAGGTCCACCGAACGCCGGATCGCCAGCCCAACCAGCGATTCCGCGCCCACCCCGCGCTCGATCAGTACTCTGGCCAGCCGGTTGACGCGCTCGTCGAATTCCCGGTAGGTCAGCTCGGTTCCGGCGTCGGCGACGGCGATGAGGTCCGGGTACCGCTGTACCGCGCGCCGATATCCGTCGAGCGCCAGTGCGGGTGCGACGGTGTGCGCGGTGTCGTTCCAATCGACCAGGATCGCTGTGCGTTCGTCCGCCTCGAGCAGTTCGATTTCACCGACCGGCTGCTCCGCCGACTCGGCCACCGCGGTCAGCAGATCGCGGAACCGCCGCGCGAAGCCCGCGACGGTCGCCTCGTCGAACAGGTCGGCGGCATAGGCGAACGACGCCGACATCCCGGCCGGTGTGCGTTCGTGTTCGTGCGGCGTCACCGTCAGTTCGAGATCGAATTTCGCCAGCGGCACCGACCATTCCAACGCCGACACCGACAGCGCGGGCAGCTCCAGCGTGACGGGCGCGAAGTTCTGGAAGGTCAGCATCACCTGGAACAGCGGGTGATGCGCACCCGACCGCACCGGGTCCAGCAGCTCCACCAGCCGTTCGAACGGCACATCAGCGTGACCGAACGCCTCGAGGTTGCGGCCGCGCACCTCGTGCAGCAGTTCGGCGAAGGTGTAATCGGGGTCGATCTCGGTGCGCAAGGCCAGGGTGTTGACGAACATGCCGATCAACGGCTCCAACGCGGCGTCACCGCGTCCAGCGATCGGGGTGCCGACGGTGATATCGCGGGTGCCGGAAAGGCGCGCGAGCAGTAGCGCGAACGCCGCGTGCACCACCATGAACAGGGTGGCGTCGTGTCGTTGCGCGAGCCGGTTCAGCGCTGCGTGCACCGACGCATCGATCTGGAAGTCGTAGTTCGCGCCGCGCCCGGAGAATACGGCGGGCCGGGGCCGGTCGGCGGGCAGGTCCAGTTTCTCCGGCAGGTCGGCCAGCCGCTGCCGCCAGAACCGGATCTGTTCGGCGAGTAGCGAATCCGGGTTGTTGTCGTCGCCGAGCATCTCCCGCTGCCACAGCGTGAAGTCCGCGTACTGCAACGGCAGCGGTGCCCAGTCCGGGGCCGCGCCCGCCACTCGCGCCGAATATGCCTGCATCAGATCGCCGGCCAGCGGGGCCATGGACGAACCATCACCCGCGATGTGGTGCACCACACACACCAGCACGTGGTCGGTAGCGGCGACTCGCAGCAGCCGCAACCGGATCGGCGGCGCAGCTGTCACATCGAAACCGTCGAGCACCACCGCGACAGTGCGCTCGAAGATCTCCGCTTCGGCGACCTCGAGCACCGGCAGCTCCGGTACCGCAACCGGGTCCGACATCTCGTGCACCAGTTGGGTACCCGCACCGTCGTGCTCCGGGTAGCTGGTCCGCAGCACTTCGTGCCGTGCCACCAGGTCGGCGATCGCGGCGCGCAGCGCGGCGGTATCCAGCTGTCCCTGTAACCGCACCGCCAGCGGAATATGGTTGTTGACGTCGGCGGCGTCGAACCGATTGAGGAACCACATCCGCTGCTGCGCATACGACAGCGGCACCTGCTGCGGACGCGGCATCGGCCGCGGCGCGGCGACCGGGCCGCCGGTCAACTCCTGCACCCGTTCCGCCAGTTTCGCCACCGTGGAAGCTTCGAACAGCAATGCGACCGGAACTCGCGTCTGTAGCGCAGAGCCGATCCGGGCCGCTGCCTGGGTTGCCAGCAGCGAGTTGCCACCGAGTTCGAAGAAATCGTCGTCGGCGCCCACCTGGTGGTCGCTGGACTCCGGCAGCAGCAGCGCCGCGAAAACATCGGCGACCACCCGTTCGGCGGGTGTGCTCGGCGCGCGGAAGTTGCGGGCGGCGAACACCGGTTCCGGCAGCGCGGCCCGATCCAGTTTGCCCACCGGTGTCAGCGGTAGCTCGTCGAGGACGGTGATCGCGGCCGGAACCATATAGGCCGGCAGGGTGTTCGCGACGAAATCGGTGAGCTCGGCAGTGTCGAGCAGCATACGTTTGCTGTCCGGTTCCGTGGTTTCGGCGCGCGGCAGCACGTACGACACCAGCGCCTGCACGCCGGACGGCAGCGTCATACCCAGGGTCGCGGCGTAGTCGACGTCGGGGTGGGCGGTGAACGCATTGTCGATCTCGTCGAGTTCGATGCGCAGGCCCCGGATCTTGACCTGGAAATCCACCCGGCCGTGGTATTCGAAGATCCCGTTCGCGGTGCGACGCACCAGGTCACCGGTGCGGTACATCCGCGTTCCTGCGCCGGTTTCGGTGGTGAACGGATGGGCGACGAACCGTTCCGCAGTCAGCTCCGGCCGCCCCAGGTAGCCCTGCGCCAGCGCGGGACCGGACAGATACAGTTCGCCGACCACCCCGTTCGGCACCGGCCGCAGCCGCGCATCCAGCACATAGGTGCCCATCGCAGGTACCGGGGTGCCGATATGGGTTGGCTCGCCGGGCGGTAGCGCATCCGCGCGGATCGCGATGATCGTGGTCTCGGTCGGGCCGTACACGTTGTGTACCGCCCTGGTGTCGTTCGCCCAGCGCGCGACCAGTTCCGGGGCCAGCCGCTCTCCGCCGCAGATCACGCCTGCGAGGTCGTCGAGCCCGGCCGGGTCGAGCGATTCCAGCGCGCTCGGCGTGATGCACATATGGGTGACTCGCTCGCGGCGCAGCAGATCGGTCAGTTCGACACCGCCGAACACCGTTGGCGGCACCACGACCAGCGTGGCACCGGAGGTGAATGCCAGCAGCATCTCGATCACCGAGAAATCGAAACTCGGCGAACACAGGTGCGTGACCCGCGACTGCGCGGTGACGCCGCGGCCGGCGATCTCCGAGGCAACCAGGCTTGCCAGCCCGGCGTGGGTGACCGCCACACCCTTCGGCCTGCCGGTCGACCCGGAGGTGAAGATGACGTAGGCGACGTGCTGCGGGGACAGTGGCCGGATCCGGTCCTGGTAGGAGATCGGATGCGCGGGTGTCGACGCGACTGCGTCCCGATGCGCCGGGGCGTCCAGTTCGACCCATTCGATACCGGCATCGGGCAGCGCCGCCCGATGCGCTGCGGTGGTGAGGCCGAGGGTGATGCCGCTGTCGTTGATCATGTGCGTGATCCGGTCCGCCGGATACGCGGGGTCGATGGGTACGTAGGCGGCGCCGGTTTTCGCGATCGCCCACACCGAAAGCACCGACTCCACCGACCGGGTGATCGCCACCGCGACGAAATCTCCGGGCCCGACGCCGCGCCCGATCAGATAGCGGGCCAGTTGCGAGGAAGCCTGGTCCAGTTCCCGGTAGCCGAGCTCACGTTGGTCGGCCGGGTCACCGGTCGGGTTGAACCGGATCGCGACCGAATCGGGCGCCGTGTCGACTGCTGCCGTGAGTAATTGGACGAACAGCAAATTCCTGGACCGCGAACTGTTGGCGCGACGTGCGGAACGGCGGGGGGAGGTCATTCGCTGCGGGTTCCCTCTCTGGGTCGATCGACTTCCGCTCCGGCCAGGAGCCAGAAAGCGGTACCGCAAACGTGTCAACCACAGCCCGAGCGTGTCAGGCAGAGAATAGGCCAACCGTGATCAGTAGACCACCACGGGGAAGCCTGCGGCCTACCCAGACAGCTACGTTAGTATGCCGCTCGCTGCCCGTGAAGCGTGTCACTCGATTCCCGGCCACGACAGGCCGAGGAATTCCGGTGAACGCCCAGGTAGCAGCCGCAACATGGGGATCGGTTTGTTCACCGGGTCGCCCGCTTCGTCGAACGAGAGGATTCCGGCGGCCCCGCGCACTGCGGTCGCGCCGTGTAACCGGTTCATCGACTGCAGCACGTCTGCCGCACTCACCACGGCACCGTCGACCGACGACTGCCGGATCGCCTGCACCGCCGTGACCACTGCGTCGTGGGCGACGATCGCGCTGGCGTCGTCGAGCGAATCGTCGGACAACGCGCGGTAGCACACCGGTCCACGACAGTCGGGCGCGAACTGGGCGACCGAATGCAGATTGAACAGGTCGTGCTGCTGGTTCTCCCAGGACTGCGGGTGCGCCGACGCGGTGTACACCACCGAGACGCCCGATTCGAGCGCCGTTCGGACCGCCTCGTCGGGCGCGGTGTGCAGGGACATGTCTTCCCCGGTGAGCACAGTGATCGGAATATCACGGCAGCTGCGCTCGGCCAGCGCCTTGATGAAGGTGATCGCATGCACGGCCCGTCCTGCGAAGTACACCAACTGAGGTGCGGCATGACAGATGTTGGGCAGCATGTGGTTGAACGTGTTGGCCACCCCGCCTTCCTGCGAGTTGTACCGTTCGACCGGGCCGGAGAACCGATGTGTTTCGTCCAGGTAGTACTCGCTGAACTCCTCGGCCAGGGTGATCGCATAGTGGTCGTTCGGGTTCTCGTCACGCACCAGCAGCGCCTGCTGCGCCCGCGGTTTCGCATACATGGCGGCCGCGCGCGCCTGATCGGAGTTGGGTGGTGATATTCGCAGGAAGCCGGGGACCGCGGTCAGGCTGTCCGCGGTGAGCGTCGATCCGATGATCGGGAGACCGAGTTCGGCCAACCGCTCCATCGCCCGCACCGCATTCTCGACGCTCAGCCCGATCCCGGCCACGGCGACGATCCGTTCCTGGTCGCGTAGCTGGTCGAGCTCGTCGACCGCCGTGGCCCATTGCCCGAACCCGCTACCCGCATTGGCCAGCAGCAGACGGATCTGCGGTGTGCCGCCCCAGGTCGTGGTGTGGTTGGCGGCCAGCTGCGCCAGATGCGCGCCCTCGAGGTGGTGGCGCAGCCACGGCATCGTCACCAGCTCGCCGCCATCGGCGCCACGTGTCATCGGCAGCAGCACCGCGATGCTGACATACGGCTTCCCCGACGCCGCTACCTGCGTGTTCTCCGTGTGGATGTGTTCCTGGATCGCCGCGAGCTCGGGTTCGAACATCACACTGCCGTCGGTCACGCCCACGCATTCGGAGCCGGGTCCGCTACGGATCACGCCGTCGCCGCACCGTTTGGCGGCTTCGACGGCAAGGGGCACCGCCACCAACGCGACCAGCGCCACTACCGCCGCGACCGCCACCGCTGCGGCTGCCCACGCCCACTTCCGCCAGCTCGGCGCCGGCGGCACGATCTGATCGCTCATCGGTACCTTTCCGCCCGCTCGTACAACAGCACCGAGCCGCGTCCCCGGCCGCGCGCCAGCTGCCGTAGTTCGCTTTCGATGGTGTGGTCCAGAGACCGCTCCGGATCGCCGAGCGGGTTGTTGGAGATCCACAGCGAGGCCACCAGCCAGGCCACGGGGTGGTCGGGCGCGGCACCGCAGGCTCGCACCAGCTCGCCGACCCGGTCGATCGGGGCGATATCGGTCGATGACCTGATGGGCGCCGAGGTGATGAGGTCCACGTCGGCCAGCCATGCGCCGGCCGTGGCCACATCGAACTCGGTGTGCCGGTCGGCGAACGGCTGTCCCAGGTAGCTGATCACCGCACCGAGATCGCCGATGGCCATATCGTGGTACCGGGCTGCGGCTTCCCGGCCGCTGTTTTCGTAGATGTTCCGGCAGAGTATGTGGGTAGTGTCCCAGTCACGTGGATCGGAATCATCGCGGTCGGCCAGTTCCTGCAGCAGGATATGGCGCAACCACGGGTTGAGCACCAGCTCGGGTTCCGCCCCGTCGGTCTCCTCGATCCACAGCTGGTTGCGCAACGCCTCGAGCAGTCCTTCGCCGTTCGGCAGTGGTGAATCCAGCACTTCGGGGCGGTAGAGCATATCGACGGTGCGGGCGGCCGAAGCGGTGACCAGGTCCCGCCGGTCGGCGGCCGTGTCGAAGTCGCGCAGCAGTTCGGCCCGCACCCGGTCGAGCACGGTCAGCTGATCTTGCTGCTCCTGCGATTCGGCTTCGGGCAGTGCGGCGTGCAGGATGTGGCGTGCACCCGCCAGCGGCGTGTTGTCGCAGGCGCGCGAGAGCGCCGCGAGTATTTCGACTGTCCCGCCGGGATGGCCCGCGGTCAGTCCTCGCACGAATTCGGTCACCCGGGGTATCGAATGCATCCGGCGTTCGACCGCGAGATCACCGATGTCCTGAGTGGACAAGTGACTCAGATCGAGCAGATACCACGGGTTCCACGGCGTTTCCGTACCGGTGTTGTCCAGCCAGTCGGCGTCGATATCGGAGGCTTTTCTCGGCGCGGGCCACCGGATTCCGCCGGTGCGGTGCCCACGGGACCGCCGCCCTTCGTCGTCGCTGAACCGGTGGCCGCCCGGCCGGTGCCAGCTTTCGCTCCAATACGGAATCCAATTGCCCGACGACGCGAACACCGCCATCGGGTCGGGTTCGCCGGTGGCGCGCCGTCGTGCTTCTTGCAGGGCGAGCAGGAATTTCTGCCCGGACATGGTGTGCACATTGTCCAGCAGCACCACGCAGTTCAAGGTGCGCCGTGACCGGTTGAACCCGGAGTAGGCGCGCCGCAGATCGTGCAGGAACGCCTCGCAGAAGATGGCGTCTACATCGGCGCGGTCCTCATCGTCGTCATGGGCCCATCTCGCCAGGTCGATCAGCACATCGTCGAGCCTGCCCTGCGCGCTGGGCAGCCGCGGGCCTGCGGCCAGCAGCCTGCGGCGGTCGAACCAGCCGAGCCCGCGCAGCAGACCATCGGCCACCGGCGCCGTCCACGCGGGCAGGCCCGCGCCGATTGGGTCGACCAGCTGCACGAAATCCATGACCCCGTTGCGTCCCTGTTCGATTCCCTGCCCGTTGGAAACGATGCGGCGCAGCTCTCGCAACGCCTGCCTGCGGTTGTCCGCCCGGGTGTGCAGGGTGCTGCCCACGGCGAGCAGGCACAACCACAGGCGGGGGAACGCGATACGGCCGAACTGTTTCCAGTGTTTGCTCAGCTCGAAGGCGAGTTCCCCGAACGCCTCGCGGGGTTCCCGTTCACGGCTCTCGAAATCCAGGTAGGCGTGCGGGACATGGGCGCACCGGTATTCGATATCGCGCAGCAGGGCCGTCTTTCCGGTTCCGCGCGGACCGAGTGCCACCACCACCGGCAGTTTCCGGCTGTGACCATCCGGCCGATCCAGCAGATACTCCAACAGCCATCCGGTAACGGCATGCATGCCATGGATTTTCGGCCGCTCTCCGGGCATCGCCCCCCGATCCCCGCGGGTTCCGGTGTCTACGCTGATGCCGCTCTATACCGAACCCTGCGGTGCTGTTCACCTATTCACCTGCCCGCCCAGCGCGCCCTGTGGCAGGCACCCTCTAGCAGACGTAACCCCCTGTGTACCCCCTGTGGCCTCACTGGAAACGCCCAAAAGCACACGGCTGGAGCAAGAACGGTAGGTAGGCAGACCGTGCACAGCCGTGCGAATGCGGGAGGTATACGGGAATGCGCACGCCCGGAGCGAATACGGAGGTACGCCTGCCGCACGTTCGGCGCGAAGGCGGAGGTACGCACGCCCTAACGCGTTGTCTCCATTTTCTTCACCACCCGCTGCACAGTGAGCCAGGTGCGGGTGGTGATGTCTTTGCCGTGGGTGCGTTCCAGCCAGGCCATGAAGTCGGGCGTTTTCGGCGAGCTGTTGTCGATGATGGCGAGGAATACTTTCGCCTCCGGGTCGTAGCCGACCACGCGGGTGAGCGGGTTCGGATCCTCCGGCATGTCGGTATGCGCGGGTGCGTCCTGTTTCAGGAAGGTCGCGGTCAGATAGGTCTCACGGCTGTGTGTGAGTCCGTCGAACGGGTCGCGGTCGAGCAGATCGCGCAACTGCCGGTAGTTGCGCACGATGGTGCCGCCTGGGATGCCGAGTTCGCGGTTCAGTGCGTCCTGAATCCGGTCTTCCAGCTCGGCGGGGTCGGTGTTCGCGGTCCGGAACACGACGTTGCCGCTGGCCAGGACCGTGGCGACCGCGTCGAAACCCAGCCCCTCGAACACCGTCTGCAGCTTCTCGTTCCGCATATTCGGGTTACTGGGCATGATCCCGCGCAGCAGCGCCGCATAGCCGTTCATGAGCCGACACTAACCGAGCGCACCGACACCTACGCTCGATCCGGCCGGGTGAAACAGCGGGGCTTTACGCGCCGTGGGCGACCCCGTTCTTCTTCCGTTCGATATCTGCGAGGGCCGCCATATGCGCTGCCCGTTCTTCGGCGGCGGCATCCCAGGCCAGTTTGCGGTTTTTCACCACCTTGGCGGGCGCGCCGACGGCAATGCTGTAGTCGGGGATCTCGCCCTTGACCACGGCATGCGCGCCGAGCACACAACCTCGGCCGACGCGGGTCTCCCGCAGCACAGTCACCTTGGCCGCGATCCAGGTGTCGGGGCCGATGCGGACCGGGCTCTTGACGATGCCCTGGTCTTTGATCGGCAGGGTGATGTCGTCCATCCGATGGTCGAAATCGCAGATGTAGCACCAGTCGGCGACCAGGGTGGATTCCCCGATCTCGATATCGAGGTAGGTGTTGACGACGTTGTCCTTGCCGAACACCACTTTGTCGCCGATCCGCAGCGAGCCTTCGTGGCAGCGGATGGCGTTGCCGTCGCCGATGTGCACCCAGCGGCCGATCTCGAGTTTGCCCAGCTCCGGGGTGGCATGGATTTCGACCCGTTTACCGAGGAACACCATGCCGCGCAGGATGACGTGCGGGTTCGCCAGCCGGAATTTGCACAGCCGGTAGTAACGCACCAGATACCAGGGTGTGTAGGCGCGGTTGGCCAGCACCCAGCGCAGCGAGGCGAGGGTGAGAAACCTGGCCTGCCGCGGGTCGCGACGCCGCGATCCCCGCCAGCGTGAGCGCAACGGTGCGCCCCACATGCTCGTCACGTCCTGTCCTCCGTCATCTGCTCCGGGCCCCGACCTGGATGAGGTCCGGCGAGCCCGTTCCGGCCTAACGGCCCCAGCCTACTTTCGCGCTCCTCGGCCCGGACCGATACCCTTCGGCTAACCTCACACAGGCGCGCGGGCGCGGGGGGAGACAACCACGGCAGAGGGAGACCAGCAGGTGCGAATCGGCAACAGCGTCGGAGCTGTATCCGGACGGCCCCGGTCCCGATATGTGGTGGCTTCGCTGATGGCGGGGGCGCTGGCGCTCACCGGCTGCGGCACCGACGTCGACGATATCTCTGTCGGAGCGGGCCTGGGCTGGCCCGCTCCGCACCACGACGCAAGCAACAGCGGAACCAGCCCGGTCACCGGTGCCCGGTCGCTGAGCCTGGACTGGTCGCGCCCGGTCGGCGGCCCGCTGGCCAGGCCGGTGACCGTCGGCTCCGACGGGCAGATGTTCGTCACCACCCGCACCGATGCGGATTGCCATCTCTTCGCTTATCAAATGGAGACGGGGCGTAAGCGTTTCTGTAATCCGCTCGGCCCCAACGCCATCTGGTCGCCTTCGGTGCTCGACGGTATGACCAACGTCTACGTCGGCGACGACAGCGGCGTGAACTCCCAGAACTACCTGGGCCAGCCGCGCTGGCGGGTCCCGGTGGCCGGGGTGCCGATCTCGCTGCAGTTCACCGGCGACAGCAATCTGCTCAGCATCACCCAGACCGGCCAGATCGATGTCCTCGACCGGCAGACCGGCCACCGCCTGGTTCCCACGGCACAGTTGCTCGGCCAGCCCGATTTCCTCGAACATCCCGGCCTGGACTGGCCCGCCGCGGGCGACGGCCTCGATGATTGCTCCACCGGCGGCCCGCAGTGCGCGGTCGCCAATGTCTCCGCTCTCGACACCGAAACCGGTCGTTTCTATGTGACGGTGTGGGAGCCGGGCGCGCAGACGGCGTCCCTCGTCGCGATGCGCTACGCCGGCGGTGCGATAAACGAGGAATGGCGCGCCGATATGCTCATCGGCGGCAGCGCCACCGACCCGGCTCTGTCCGCCGACGGCAGCACCGTCTACGTCGGCGACAACAGCAAACGTCTGATCGCGGTCGACACCGCCGACGGCAGCACCACATGGGTGCACCAACTCGACTGGGCCCCCAGTCGTGGTATTTCGGTCTCCGACGACGGCCTGATCATCCCCGCAGGCGACGACGGCCACCTGCTCGCCCTGCGTGACAACGGCGACGCCGTCGAAACCGTATGGGAGCGCAAGGAAGTTGCCCTGCGTGGTGCCCCCGTGCAGACCGCGGGCAATACCGGCTACGTCACCGCCGCCGGGGACGGCCTGCACTTGATCACGTTCGACACCCGGACCGGCGAGACCCTCGACTCCGACGTGCTTCCGGGCGCCGAAGGCACGACGACCGGGACCTCCGTCGGTCCCGAGGGGGAGGTCGTGGTCGCTACCACGGTGGGCGAAATCTTCGCGTTCAAGGCCGAGGACGACGAGTCGTAGCAGGTTACACCGGCTGGTTCGGGTCCCGTTCCGGTAGCGGGCGTTCCACCATGACGGGACGCCCGAGCGGCGTCCTGACCCGGCGTTTCGCGGACGAATAGACTTGCGCGGTTTCGGCGGCGACCACATCCCAGGAGAAGTCGGCGGTGAGGCGTTCGCGTGCGGTGTAGGCGCGCTCCTGGGCGGCGGCGGGGTCGTCGAGCACCGTGCGTACAGCAGCGACCAATCCGTCGACATCGGCGGGTTCGAACGAAGAACCGGTGACGCCGTCGATAACGGCTTCACCGAGACCACCCGCGGTAGAGGTGACCAGCGGCGTGCCCGCGGCGGCTGCTTCCAGCGCGACGATCCCGAACGGCTCGTACCGGCTGGGCAGCACGATGGCGTCGGCGCTGTGCAACCAGCCGAGCAGGTCTTCGTGGTCCAACCGGCCGATGAAGTGCACAGCCCGCATCACCCGGTGCACGCGGGCGCGTTCCCGTAACCATTCGAACTGCGTTCCCGCCCCCGCAACGGTCAGTGTGGTTCCCGGGTACAGGCGGCGGATGCGTGGTAGCGCGGCGATCGCGTCCTGGATGCCTTTCTCGTATTCCAGCCTGCCCACATACAGCAGGCGGGGCGGCCCGCTGCGCGGCGGCCGGGGCCGGAAAGACCATGCGCCGACGTCGATTCCGTTGCGGATGACCGTCATCGGGACCCGGTCGGGCTGGTAGAGCCGTTCCACCTCGTCCTGCATCGAGGTCGAACAGGTGATGAGCGCATCGGATTCGTTGGCCAGCCACCATTCCACCGAATGCACCTGCCGGTTCACCCGGCCCGATACCCAACCGCTGTGCCTGCCCGCTTCGGTGGCGTGGATGGTGGTGACCAGCGGGACGTCGTAGTACTCGGCCAGCGCGATCGACGGGTGCGCAACCAGCCAGTCGTGCGCGTGCACCACATCGGGGGTCCAGCCGTCGCCGATCCCCGGTTTGCCGAGCCCGACACCGGCGCGCACCATGGCGTGTCCCATGGCCAGCGTCCAGGCGAGCATGTCTTCACCGAAATCGAAGACGGGCGGATCTTCGGCGACCGCCACCACCAGCACGCCGTCGGCGATATAGGAGTGCGTGGGATGGGTGACCGGGTCGGTGCCGGTGGGCCTGCGGGCCAGCACGACCACTTCGTGCCCGGCGGCGGCGAGTTCGGTGGCCAGGTGATGGACGTGCCTGCCGAGTCCGCCGACCACAACCGGCGGGTACTCCCACGACACCATCAAAATCTTCATGTAGGTCCTTCTGCGGGAGGGACGCGCAATCGTCGGGCGTCCAGGGCCGGGAACAATCCGTCGGCCGCAGCCCATCCTGCCGCCAACTGCCGTGCTTTGCTGCGCTGACCGGCGCCGACCGCGGCCGCGATCTCGCGCACCGCATGTGCGTGCCGGTGTGCCCGGTCGCGGGCGTATCCCGCGGCGGAATCCTTGCTGACCATGAACGCCCAGTCGCTGGACACGGTGAGGATCGCCTCGCGCAGCAGCTGGTCGGCCACCCGGTCGCGCCCGAGGGCGGTGTCGTACTGGTCGTCTTGCCGCATCTTGTCGACGGTGTCCAGTGCAAGCCGCACCACGTCGTCGTTGAGTTCTACCAGGTCACGAACCTGGTCACCGGCCCATACCCGCCAGTCCTTGCCCGAACCCCACGACGAATCGCCCAGCTGCACCGGCTCACCGACATACCCGCGGTTCCTGGCGTCGGCGAGGGTGCCGACCTCGATTCCGGCTTCGGGCAGCGCACGTAGCACCTGCGCCAGCCATTGCGGTCCCTCATGCCACCAGTGGCCGAACAGCTCGGTGTCGAACGCGGCAACCACCAGCGCGGGACGGCCGATGCGTTCGGATTCGGCGATCAGCCGCTCCCGCACGGTCTGCACGAAATCGTCGACGTCGCGCTGCACCGCCGCGGCGGCCAGCTCCGGGTCGTAGGGGGCTTTGTCCGGCCCGGCCACGGTTTTGCCGGTGACCCGGGACGGTTTGAGCCCGGTGTCATGGTCGTAATGGTGGAAGTCGCGGTAGGCCCCGTGTCCTGGGTAACCGGATTTGGGCGACCACACCCGGTAGCTCACCTGTAGGTCGCGCCCGAAGGCGATCACTTCGGAGTCGCGCACCGGCCGTCCGAGCGTGGTATCACCGCGCAGTGACGGCCCGTCGACCATGAAATGCGTCACACCTGCTTCGGCGTAACCGGCCTCCATGCCCGGGGTGTAACCGCATTCGGGGGCCCAGATACCGGAGGGGGTATGCCCCCAGCGCAGCTGTGCGTCGGCCAGGCCTTCGCTGAGCTGGAACGCCCGCAATCGCGGGTCGAGCAGCGGCTGGAACGGATGCGCGAGCGGCCCGCCGAGCAATTCGATGGCGTCGGCGTCGATCAGCTGCCGCCACACCGGCGCGGCCCCGTGCCGCCAATGCTGTTCGAATTCTGTCAGCGCGGCGGCCGCCAGCCGGTGTTCGTGCCTGCCGAGCGCGAGATTGCCCGCCAGTGCCGCTTCATCGGCGCGCAGCTGCCAGTTGCCCAGCCAGTGATGCATCCCGGCCAGGCAGTGCGGATCGTCGAGCTGGGCGGCGAGGACCGGGGTGATGCCGAGGGTCAGCAGATGTGAGCGCCCTTCGGCGGCAAGGGTTCTCAATACCTCGACGACCGGCAGATAGGTTGCGGCCCACGACTGGTAAAGCCATTCCTCGCCGACCGGCCAGCGCCCGTGATGGGCCAGCCACGGCAGATGGGAATGCAGGACGAGCGTGAACTGCCCTGGCACAGCGGCGTTTTCGGTGGTACTCACGGCTTCACCGCGATGGCCACCAGGTCGAGGCTGGTGTCGATATCGTCGGGGACGAGGACGAAATCGTCGGCGGTGACACCCGCGACGTCGGCGGTCAGCTCCTGCGGCCACGGCTGCCCGGCCAGGGCGCGTTCGATCTGCGCGTCGATGAACGAGCCGCCGTGCTTGGTGTCCAGCGCTGTCAGGGCAGGCCCGTGTTGCACGCCCGTCATCGTCTCGACCCGGAATCCGGCTTCGGCCAGGAGCTCGGTGAGTTCGGCGGCGTCGAGTTCGCGGGTGTGGAACGGGTTGAGCGGGGTGTCGCGGCCGGGGGAGAAGGTGATCCGGTTCGGGGTGCTGATCAGCAGTTCCCCACCCGGGCGCAGCACCCGCAGGCATTCGCGCAGGAACTGGGCCTGATCCCAGAGGTGTTCGATCACCTGGAAGTTCACCACCACATCGACGGAGGTGTCGTCCAGTGGCAGCGCGGCGAGGTTGCCCTGGATCATCTCCACCCGCGGGTAGCGCGCGCGCACGTGGGCGACCGCACTCGCGTCGTAATCGAGCCCGATGACGTGTGCGGCGACATCGGCGATCATGTTCGCGCCGTATCCCTCGCCCGACCCGGCTTCCAGGACGATCTTGCCGGTGCAACGGTCCAGTAGCCGGGCGTAGACGACCTCATGCCTACGGAACCAATAGTTCTCCTCGGCGATACCGGGCACCGTGCGTTCGCCGGTCAAGGGCAGCGGTTCGACGGCAGTGTTCTCCGTCACGTCGTTCATCACGGCGGGAGTAGACACCGCGGGAGTAAACACAGCGGCACTCGGGCCGCCGGATGCGGCGGGAATCACAGCCTCGCTCATCCCCCTGACGTTACTGCCATGACCTGGACGGCCGATCGCCTGGTCGCGGCTGGACGGGTGACGGAAGACACCTGACAAATAAGTTACCCACTAGTAACTTAACGTAGGGTAGTCTCACGCCCTGAGCTATTCACAAGGACGTACGGCCACATATCGTGCGACCGCCATAACCGTGTAAACCAGAACAGGAGGTCGACGAAGACCGATGCCGAACATCGTCGTACTCATCAAGCAGGTTCCCGATACCTGGTCCGAGCGCAAGCTGACCGACGGCGACTACACCCTCGACCGTGAAGCTGCCGACGCGGTGCTGGACGAGATCAACGAGCGCGCCGTCGAAGAAGCGCTGCTGATCAAGGAAGCCCAGGGCGGCGAGGTCACCGTGCTGTCCGCCGGTCCCGACCGCGCCACCGAGGCCATCCGTAAAGCGCTGTCCATGGGCGCCGACAAGGCCATCCACATCAACGATCCGGCCATCCACGGTTCCGATGCCGTGCAGACCGCGTGGGTGCTGGCAGGCGCGCTCGGTCAGGTCGAGGGCGTCGAGCTGGTCATCGCCGGTAACGAGGCCACCGACGGCCGCGCAGGCGCGGTGCCCGCGATCATCGCCGAGTACCTGGGCATCCCCCAGCTGACCCACCTGCGCAAGCTGACCGTCGACGGCGACAAGATCACCGGCGAGCGGGAGACCGACGAGGGCGTGTTCAAGCTGGAGGCCACCCTCCCGGCCATCGTCTCCGTCACGGAGAAGATCAACGAGCCCCGCTTCCCGTCCTTCAAGGGCATCATGGCCGCCAAGAAGAAGGAAGTGCAGACCTTCACCCTGGCCGATCTGGGCATCGATCCGTCGACCGTTGGCGTCGCCAACGCGGGCAGCGCTGTCACCGGGGCCACCCCGAAGCCGCCGCGCACCGCAGGCGAGAAGGTCGCCGACGAAGGGGACGGCGGCACCAAGATCGCCCAGTACCTCGTCGGCCAGAAGATCATCTGATCCGGACCTGCTCGGCCCCGGCCCCGTTCACAGGTCGCAAAACTTCAGGAGAGAAGACAAATGGCAGAAGTACTTGTGCTCATCGAGCACGCCGAAGGTGCGATCAAAAAGGTCAGCACCGAACTGCTCACCGCCGCCCGCACCCTGGGTGAGCCCGCCGCCGTCGTGCTCGGCAGCGCGGGCACCGGCGAGAAGCTGGCCGATGCGCTCGCCGCCGCCGGCGCCGAGAAGATCTACATCGCCGAATCCGACGATGTCGACAATTTCCTGGTGACCCCGAAGGTCGACGTGCTCGCCGGCCTGGTCGAGTCGGCCTCCCCGGCTGCTGTCCTCGTGGCCGCCAGCGCCGAAGGCAAAGAGGTGTCGGGCCGCCTGGCTGCCCGCATCGGCTCCGGCCTGCTGGTCGACGTCATCGACATCAACAGCGACGGCTCGGTGGTGCACTCCATCTTCGGTGGCGCGTTCACTGTCGACGCCAAGGCCACCGGCGATGTTCCGGTGATCTCGGTGCGCCCCGGTTCGATCGAGGCCTCGGCCCAGGGCGGCGCAGGCGAAAAGGTGACCGTCGAGGTTCCGGCGCAGGAAGAGGGCGTCGTGAAGGTGACCTCGCGTGAACCCGCCGTCTCCGGCGACCGCCCAGAACTCACCGAAGCCACCATCGTGGTCTCCGGTGGCCGCGGCGTCGGCTCCGCCGACAAGTTCGGCGTTGTCGAAGAGCTCGCCGACTCCCTCGGTGCGGCCGTCGGCGCCTCCCGCGCCGCCGTCGACTCCGGCTACTACCCCGGCCAGTTCCAGGTCGGTCAGACCGGTAAGACGGTGTCCCCGCAGCTGTACATCGCCCTGGGCATCTCCGGCGCCATCCAGCACCGCGCCGGTATGCAGACCTCCAAGACCATCGTCGCGGTCAACAAGGACGAAGAGGCACCGATCTTCGAGATCGCCGACTACGGCATCGTCGGCGATCTGTTCAACGTTGCCCCGCAGCTGACCGAAGAGGTCAAGAAGCACAAGGGCTGACGCCACGCGGCTGTGGCAGTCCCGGCCGCGAAGGGCTCGTGTGGGCAGCCGACCGGTACTTCCGGTCGGCTGCCCACTTTTCTGCGACTGGGCGATGTTCTGGCGCCGTCGAGGACGAGAGGCCGTTACGGATGCTCGATAGTTCTGGGGAGTGGAGCCCCGCCGGCGGTGTCAGGAGGGAAGGGTGGGGTGGAGCCGGACAGGCTCAGGTGCCCGTCGACGCTCTGCTGAACGGCGAGCCCGTAGTAATCGGGTGTGCGGCAGAACGCGCTCCGGGGCCGCGTGGTGCGGCCTGTTCGGGTACGCCAGCCCAGAGCGGCCCAGGCGCCGACCACGAGATCGATGACGGCGTCGGAGCTTGCGGGGGTGGTCCCGATGAGCCAATAGCTGATGTCGAAGTATAGAGGGCCGGTCCGGCCGTCATCAGAGTCGTCGCAGGGCAGGGTGGTGCCGACGTCGAATGCTGCCGTCGGCACCGCTGCGTTGTGCACGGACAGCGACAGTTCCACGGGAAGCATTCGGAGGGTGTCCAGGAAATAGCGGTACAGCTGCTGGCGCGCGATAGATTCCGAGGCCGCCATCGGCATGGACGAGTCCTTTCTCTCATGTCACCAGATGGCCGTTGCCGGTGATGATGAGCCCGATGTTTTGCAGGGCTTGGTTGCTGGTGTCGAAGTAGGAGCCGTGAGCATCGGGGTTCCAACCAAGTGAAGTCCATGAGCCGCGTTCGGAATCGGCACTGAATACGGTGCCACCGAATTCCGGCCTCGTCGGTGGCGGGCCGTGGACCTTGGGCATGAGCTGGATGGAGTCGTGCCGGGCCATCGTGGAGAAAACATGTTTATCCATGTCTGCCGGATCAACACCGGCGAGACGCAAGTCGGCGGCTCGATCGACGCCCGTGCCGAAGCTACCGACGAAGATGATGTTGTCTGCCTCCAGTGGTTGCCGGGCAGCGTATCCGGCATTGACTGCGCCGTAGGAATAACCGAGCAAGGTGTTGTTCGATGGCGCGCCTTCGTGTGTGGCGCGCAGCCCCTCGTGATAACTGCGCAACGGCTGGGCGCCGTTCTCTGCGGGAACCTTTTCGATGGCGTGGTTGGGTAGATCGGCTCTGTCTCCCATCCATATGGTCACCGCTGTATCGGCCTTTGGGTCCGCTGCGAGCGCGGCTTGCCGTATCTTCCCGGCTTTGTCCGTGATTTTGTCGATGTAGTTGGGGTTGGTCCCGGTGCCTGAGGCATACGTGACCACGTTCTGGGTTTTGTCCGGGTTTCCCACCGAGACCGCGATCACCCGGAAATCTTCGTCCAGCCGAGTCAGAAAGCGGGGCGGGGACCCTTCCGGGGCAGCGAGCGCCTTCTCGATTGTTTTGAAGTCGGCTATGACTCTGTCACGTTGTTCCGGGTCGTCGTACTCTGCAGCACGCGCCTGTGCCATCCATGCCTCGAAATTCTTGCGGTTGTAGTAGTCGCGGTCGGCCTGGGGGATACCGTCGCGGTTACCGATGGACGGATCGGCCCGGTGCAGCGCATCCTTTTCGGCCGTCGACAGACGCGACCACATTGCGTGGAGTTCCCTGGGATCGGTCGGTAACGTCTCGTTGTTCGTCAGCGGCGATCCCTGGGTCCTATCCGCAGGCGAGAGGTTGAACGAGTTCTCGACATCTCGTTTGCTCGAGGCGTCGGCAGCGGTTGCTTCGGTACCCGCGGCTTTCAGGTGACCGCCGAATTTCCGCGTGGTTGTCTCATGGTGGCGACCGAACTTCTGCAAGCTCTCGGCAAGGCTGTCCCGCAGGCGAAACAGATGAGCCTGCAGGATCCACGAGTGAAAGGTACGCAACCTTCCTCCCATTCGCTTTGTACCGCCGTCGTCGGTACACGGGCGGTCTGAACAGCCCGTGTAGGCGACTGTCGCGGGCGCCCTGCCCTCTATGCCCTTGAGGCGGCACTATTCTCGCCTGCAGCGCCCGTCACGTCCATCCGGCACCGCCATCGGTAGTAGCCCAGTTGGCTTGCTGGTCGTCGGCTGGTGCCGGGCCGTCCTCATGCAGCTATCGGTCGGAGGGCGGTGATCCGGACGACAAATGGGTTGCTTCAGCGATCCCGCTTCGCCAGGCTTGTTCGGTGACGATGTCGCTGCCTCCCGATGTGGTCGACAACATTCGGGAGATCTTCGAGGAACGGGGCGAGCGTTGGCTCGCCGATCTGCCCGAAGTGGTCGCCAAGCGGTGCCAGGATTGGGCGTTGGAGTTGATCGGGCAGCCGTTCGGGGGTGGTACTCATTCTTTCGTCGCTCCTGTTCGGCGGGCGGACGGTTCGGTCGCGGTGTTGAAGATTCCCGTGGTGGACGAGGAGAACCTCGGTGAAGCCGCCGGGATGTTCTGCTACCAGGGCGACGGGGCGGTGCAGTTGTACGACTACGACCCTGAGAGCGGGGCGCTGCTGCTGGAATGGGCGCGGCCGGGCACGCCACTGGTGCGGCAGCCCAGAATTCCGTTGGAGGGTAAGCCGGAAAACGCGGGCAAGGTGCAGATCGCGTGCGCGTTGTATCGCAGGCTGCGCCGCCCACCCATCGACATCCCACCCGGATACCCGCCGCTGCCGTTGGTCGCGGATATGGTCGCCGGCTGGGTGGAGCAACTCGACGAACCCGATCTGGCGGCCCCGTTCCCGGCGTCCTTACTGGCTAGAGCACATCGCTGGTGCGCCGAACTCGCCGAGCCGGACGGCCCGCTGCTGATCGTCAATCGAGATACCCATCTGGGCAATATCGTTGCTGCGGAACGGGAACCGTGGCTGCTGATCGATCCCAAGGCATATCTGGGTGAGGCCGCATTCGACGCAGGCTTTCTCATCATGAAACAGGTCGAGAGCAATCCGGACCCCGAGCGGGCGCGGAGATTCGTCGCTGCGACGGCCGCAGAACTCGATATCGAGTGCGAACGCGCGCGTGGCTGGGCGTTCATGCGGGCCGTCGAGGAAGTGATGTGGTCTGTCGAAGACTGCCGTCACGACGATGTGCGGAGATTTCTCGCTGTCGCGCAGGCGCTTTCCTGACCTTTGCCCTGAGCCGTCACGGGTGCTCGATGGTTCTGGGCAGTGGTTCCCCGCCGGTGGCGTCGGACGGAAAGGGTGGGGTGGAACCGAAGAGGCTCAAATGCCCGTCGACGCTTTGTTGGACGGTGAGCCCGTACTGGTCTGGTGTGCGACAGAAGACGGCCCGGGGGCGCCCGCGGTGAGGTGTATGCGTTCGCCAACCCAGGCGGGTCCATGCTGCCGCGACGAGATCGATATCGACGTCGGAGGTCGCGGCGGTTGTCCCGATCAGCCAGTACCCGATATCGAAGTATCTCGGCCCGGCTTCGTCATCGTTATCGTTGCAGGGCAACGTTGTTCCCGGCGAGAATACCGCTTCCGGCATTGCCGGGTCGACCTGGGAAAGGGACAGCCGCGCCGGGAGTGCCCGCAGCGTTTCCACCAGATATCGATGTAACTGTTCGCGCGCGGTGGCTTCCGAATTCTCGAACACGGTGCTGTCCTTTCCGGGCCGGGAAGACCCGCCCTCACGTAACCAGATGCCCGTTGCCGGTGACGATGAGGCCGATGTTGTGCATGGATTGATTGTTGCTGTCGAAGTAGGAGCCGTGGATATCGGGATTCCAGCCCAGCGACGTCCAGGGGCCGCGGATGGTGTCGGAGGTGAACACGGTCACGTCCAGCTCGGTCGGCGGTGGGCCGTGCACCTTGGGCATCAGCTGGATCGAGTCGTGTTGGGCAACGGTGGCGAAGACGTGCCGTTCCATATCGGTCGGGTCGACACCGGCGAGGCGCAGGTCAGCGACGCGTTCCACACCGGTGCCGACACCGCCCACGAAGACGAGGGCGTCCGCCTGCACAGGGTGCATGGCGGCGTAACCGACATTGGTGCAGCCGGAGGAGTAGCCCATGAGGGTGTTGTGTGACGGCGGCCCTTCGTGGGTCGCTCGCAACCCTTCGTGGTGGCTGCGCAGAGGTTGCGCATCGTTGCGGGCAGGCAGACTGTCCCCCACTCGGCTGGGCAACGGCGGCCGATCGCCGTACCAGGTGGTCACGGAGGTGCGGGCGTTCGGATCGACCGCCAGCGCGGCTTGCCGGATTCGCTCCGCCCGGTCCGTGGCATGCCAGATGCCGATCGGGTTGGTGCCGGTACCGGCGACAAGGGTCACCACGTTCTCGGCCGTATCCGGGTTGTCGACCGAAACGGCGACCCGGAAGTCTTGGTCCAACCGGGTCAAATAGTGCCGGGGCGCTCCCTCCGGCGATTTGAGCGCGAAGTCGATCACACCGCAGCGCCGCAACGCATCGGCACGTGCCAGACGAGGTGCGTCATGCATCTTCCGTGCCTGAGCGAACCAAGCGGCGAGATTCCGGCGATTGTAGAAGTCACGGTCGACATGCGGAATACCGGGACGGTTGCCGATGAACGGGTCGGCCCGGTACAACTTGTCCTTTTCGGCGCGCGTCAGTCCCGACCACAAAGCGTGTAGCTCCTTAGGATTTTGCGGCAAGAGGTCCCGGCCCGCGTCTGTCGGGGAGAAGCTGCTCGACCCCTCGGGGAGTTGCAAACCCGATTGAACGGTGTCGGTCGTGCGTGTTGCGCTGTCGCGAGCACCCCCGCTTACTTCCCAGCTGATCTCGGCGTGGCGTGTTCCGGCCCGCTGCAAGCTTTCGGTGAGGCGGTCCCGAATACGCAGTATGTGGGCCTGCAAAATCCACGAATGGAAAGTGCGCATCCTGCCTCCCATCCGGCTGTCACCGATTGCGCGGGATAGGCGTTCGGCCTTCCGTCAGCGGGCATTCAGCTGTCTTCCGATCGCGCCTGTTACTCACATTATCGCGGACCGGCGCGATTCCCTTGCTACCGAAACAATGAGGATTCCAAGGCATCGCCGCTTTTGTCAGGCTGGCCGTTGCCGTCGTCGACGCCGACCAGGTGCAGGCGGGAACGTCCGAGAGATCGCCGCAGAACGGGCGCCGAATGGGTGTTCATGCGCGTGGTCGAGAAAGTGAGGTGGTCTATCGAAGACCGCCGTCACGACGGCGGGCGGAGTTTTCTTGCTGTCGCGCAGGAGTTTTCCCGACCTTCGCCCCGAAGGTACCACTGGTCCGCCGAGTGCGGGCTAGCTAACTCACCCGGTGGGGTGTCGTGACAGCAGCATCCCACCTCTCAGCATCACCGAAGTGACTGCTCAAATGTACCAAATGTGTGCAAGTAGGTCAGTCTGCGTGCGAGCACGGTGTGATCGCATGCAACGACGCGGTCAGCAGTGTTTCCATCGTGTGCCGGTCGGGTTCGCCGAGGATCAGCCAGTGGTAGAGGAGCGGGCCGTAGACAAGGTCTTGAATGTGCTCGGGGGTGATGTCGGCGCGGATACTGCCCTGCTGCTGGCCGCGGTGAATCAGTTCGTGCACCAGTTGTTCCCTGGGGCGCCAGTAGTGCGTGCGGAGTAAATCCGCGAGCTCTGGATGGCGACCGGCTTCGGCGTGCACCGCCAACACCGTGCGGCCGATGGGTGATCGCACCAGCTGGGTCGCGAATTCGGTCGCCAACTCGGTCAGATCGCGCAGTGCGTTACCGGTGTCCGGGTTCCGTAATTGCGGCACGGTCTGCACGAGTGAGTGCACGACCAAGGCGTTCTTATCCGGGAAGCGCGCATACACCGTGGGGCGGCCGACTCCGGCGCGGGTCGCTACGGCGCCGATCGTGAGCTCCGCGTATCCGCGTTCGGCGAGTAGTTCCAGCGTTGCCGACACGATGGCGCTGTCGATCTCGGTGTTGCGGGGTCTGCCGCGGGTAGCTGTCGGACGTTGATCCATCACCATGTTTATATTACATTACGACCTGTAAATAAAATGAGAGGTGGTTGTGATGGGGCCGAAGACGGTGGCGCTGGGTCTGTTCGGTGCCTGGCTTGTCAACGATGCCGAGGAGTGGCTCACTATGGGGCCCTGGTCCAGGAACAGGGCCGAAAGTGGTGTGAAACCAGGTTGGCTGCCGGTCCCGCCGTGGCTGCGCCGAGGAGTGTCGGACGAACACGCACATATCGCTATCGGCCTGGTAGGCGTGGTGATGGCAGCGGCTGCTGCGGACGGGGTGCGCACAGATGGGCGCTCGCCCTTCTTCCAGACCGTCGTCACCGCCTTCGGGCTGCACGGTTTCGCGCATCTGGCACTGTCCGCGGCGGCGCGTGGCTACACGCCGGGGGTTGTCACGGCGCCGACGGTGGTGATTCCGTACTACTGGTGGGCGCGACGGGAACTCGGCCGCGCGGGCATACGCCGAGATGATCGTGGCCTTACGGTCTCAGCCGTGGCCTCGACAGCGGCAGTCCTCGGCATGGCACACGGCGCCGCCGCACTGCTGTCCCGGCGGTGATCAAGGAACGTAGCCGATGATGAGTGAGTTGGGCCAAGAGTAGCCACAGCAGTGGCGGCTAAGAGTGCATGGAAGTGGCCACCTGGCGGGCGGCATGGTCGGTGATCGCGATTCGAAGAACCCGGCTGGTCGCCCCCTGGTTTCAGGGCGGCGGAGTGTGATGCGTCCACCGCAGATTTGTTGAACGGGTGGTTCGGGGCCAGTCAGGTGTAGGCCATCGAGAGCTCAGCGAACCTTCGATAAAGGGGGTTCGCTGAGCCTGCCGGTGTGGTGCGACTACTCGGGCAGCTGGAAGTGCCACACGGTGAGCGCTGGTGTTTCGCGGTTCGCCGCTTGTGTCGCTTCCGGAACCAAGGCGCTCAGCGACCATGGCCACGTCTGCCACGGTCCAGGTTCGGTTGCGGGCGGTGGGGTGGGGCCGTTGTGGAGGACGCGCGGTTCCTTGCATGCTTTCAGTTGAAACCCGCTGGCCAGCGCGGGAGATAGGTAGTCGCCCGCGTAATGGCGGTACGCCGGTAGCCGCCCGGGCCGTCCGCCGATCTCTACCGGTGGGATGGAGCCGCGCAGCACCATCTCGTGATGAATATCGGAGATCACCAGGTGGCCGCCCGGCCGGATGACGCGAGCGAATTCGGCTATCGCCTTGTCGAGACGCGGCAGGTGGGTCAGGGCCAAGGCGCAGACAGCAGCGTCCACCGAATCGTCGTCCAACGGGAGAGCTTCGAGATCGCCTCGGCGAAGATCGGTCTGCGGCAGCCGAATTCGGGCTTTCTCCAGCATCTCCGGCGAGCTGTCGACTCCGATCACTCGGTGTCCTGCTGCGGCCAGGTACGCGGCGTGCCGTCCGGTCCCGCAGGCGGCGTCGAGTACGGTGCCCATAGGCAGCGTGTCGAGGATGTCGTGCACGACAGGCTGCTCGATATCGAACGCTGCGTTGCCCGGCTCATCGTAAGTTCCTGCCCAAGAACGGTATCCGGCAATCGAATCGAGCCGATCAACCGTCACTCCCGCCTCCATCAGGGAATGATCGTCGAGCAGGCGACGAACCTCGTCCAGTCGAGCATCGACAAAATCTCGATCGAACTCCCCATTGAACGCACGCAACAGGGCCACGCCTTCGATACCGATGAGGTGCGCCAAAGGATGCTCGTAGGACATAGCTGGCGATGCTAGGAGCGAGCCGACACCTCGTCTACCAATTTATGCCCGGCCTCGGCTGGAATGCAGGTGGCCTCGTATGCCATCGGCTTGTACCGGTCAGATGACTGCTCCGCCGGTGAGGAGCCCGATCAACCCGATCGCGAGGAACGCCACGACGTACAGCGGCCCCCGGATCGGGTCTCCGACACTCGCACCTTCTTGAAGCCACTGCATGATCTCGATCGATCCCATGTTCACTCCCTCATCACACCGACGGGCACCACTGGCCTGGTTGCAGGGTCTTGCATGCCATGCCGACCGTACAAGCAGAACCCCAATTATGACCTGGGCCAAGGTATTCAGTGTTGGATTTACGTGGCGACTCCGCTGTTGTGACCCGGCCGAGGCGGTGACTGATACGAGCCGAGTTCGCCGGTTGCGGCCACCATGCCCGCGAGTTGACGAGGTTTGGTGTGGGTGGCGGCACGTTCGCCGCCACCGCACGTTGTCAGCTGCCGAAGCTGCCGGTTGCGGGCATATCGGCGGGAACAGCGACCTGGACCAGCTCGGAGAATTCGAACTCGGCGCCGTTATGGCAGCCGCCTCGTGCGCTGATCGTCGTGCCCGGTTCCAGACCTTCCAGCGTCGTCTTGACGGTCTGGCCGGGTTGCGCCAGCGACTCGGGGGCACCGTTGCCGAAGAAGACATGGTCGTTGTTGGGGCCGACGCCCGCTTCGGCCCAGCATTGGCCCCGGTCGTTCGGGTTGTGCAGGGTGGCGGTCACTATTCCCGGTGCGGTGCCGGCGAAGGTGACCTCAGGTGCTTTGAACGGCGTTTGCGCTCCCGCCGGAGTGACGGGACCGAAGGTGACAACCGCAGCGGACACAGCCAGCAGGACAGCGCCATGGATTCGTCTGTTCATACAAGGGCATCGTGCCCTACGAGACCTTGCAACACAACGGTATTCACGACGTTTCTCCAGCTACTTCGCAGTTCTTCGCCAGGTGAACGCAGTGCCCGTCCGGTTACGCGCAGTGCAGGGCTGCGAGCAGGGTGGTCAGGATCGGTGAGCGTCGCGCATCGGTGCGCAACACCGCCGACACCGGGATTCGCAGGCGATGTTCGATCAGCTCCACGGTTGCGATTCCGTCGGTGGGACTGTTCGCGTACAGCACCGTCCACGCGTCGGGATGGTTGATGAGTTCCATGGTGGCTGTGTGGTCGGGTGGGATGGGTGGGCCGAAGATCGGGCCGGGGAAGTCGGCGAATGCAGCGCGGATGACGTTGTGCAACAGAACTTGTTCGGATTCCGGGGGGAGCAGCAGAGGGTAGTCGCCGAGTTCTTTGAGGGTGACGTCGGTGCGGCCGGCCAGGGGGTGGGCGGGGGCGGTGGCGATCATGAGGTCTTCGACCCAGAGTTGTTCCACGGTGAGGCCGGGTTGTTGGACGCTGCCGCGGATGAGGGCCAGATCACAGTCGCCGTCGGCTACGGCGGCGATGCGCTGGCGGAAGGGTTTGATGACGAATTCGATTTCCGCGCCGGGGTGGGCTTCGCGTGCGCCCGCGATCGCGGACAGGGATCGGGTGGCGAAGGACATATTCGCGGCGAGGCGGATGCGGGGACTGGAAGTGCGCACGGCGGCGCGGATAGCGGACTCCAAACTGAGCATTTGCTTGGCCAGCGGCAGTAGCCTGGTGCTGGCGTCGGTGGGGACCACGGAGCGGGTTGTGCGTTCGAACAACTGGACGCCCAGGTCGTGTTCGAGCCGGGCGATCTGATGGCTTATCGCCGACTGTGAGATGAAACAGCGGGACGCGGCCCGGCTGAAGCTGAGCTCCTCGCACACTGCGACGAAGTATGTGAGCTGGCGAAGCTCCACCCCAACCTCCACTCATGAACAATCTCGATAAGAGTCATCTCAATTATGCGCCCTGACCCTTGAAATATCTCCGTTCTGAATGACGGTTTGTCATGACAGAAGGAGGAGTTTTCATGCGTAACACGGCTGTGGTCCAGGCCACAGGAATAGAACATGCCGACGTCGTCATCATCGGATCGGGATTCGGGGGGCTCGCCGCCGCGAAACAGCTGGCCAAAGCGGGGGTGAACTATGTGCTGATCTCGAGCACCCCGGAACACCTGTTCCAGCCGCTGCTGTACCAGGTCGCCACCGGGGTGCTGGCTGCGAACGAGATCGCCCCGCCCATCGCAGGCATCCTGCGCCGCCATGACGAAGCCGATGTCCGGCTCGGCAAGGTCGTCGATATCGACCCCGACGACGCCGTGCTCACCTACGAGACCCCTGGCGGGACCCGACGCATCCGCTACGGTTCGCTGATCGCCGCCACTGGCGCCAGCCAGTCGTACTTCGGCCGCGATGATTTCGCCGAGAAAACCTATTCGCTCAAAACCATCGACGACGCACGGGTGCTGCGCGCGCAGATCGAACACGTCTTCGCCGAAGCCGCGGACGCCGACCAGGAAACCCGGCGGCGGCTGCTCAGCTTCGTCGTGGTCGGTGCGGGCGCGACCGGCGTCGAGGTCGCCGGGCAGCTCACCGAGCTCGCCAAAAGGTATTACCACCAGGAAGTTTCGGTGACGCTCGTGGAAGGTGCCGGCGAGGTGCTGCCGCCGTTCGGTGGTGGGCTGTCGGCGTACGCGAAGAAATCGCTCACCCGCAGCGGGGTGAACGTGCTGGTCGACACCTTTGTCACCGATATCGACAACGGCAAGGTGACAGTGAAAGGCAAGGACGGTACCGAGCAGAACATCGACGCCGAAACCGTGGTCTGGTCGGCCGGTGTGCAGGCGGGCGGATTCGCGAAACTGCTGGCCGAAGCCACCGGATGCGAGACCGACCGCGCCGGTCGGCTGCTCATCAACCCCGACCTCACCGTCGCCGGATACGCCGATATCTACGCCATCGGCGATATGACCTCGCTCAACGGCTACCCCGGGCAGTCGCCGGTCGCCATGCAGGAAGGCCGCCACGCCGCCGACATCATCAGCCGCAAAACCCAGCCGGGCACCCCGTTCATCTACTGGGACAAGGGCAGTATGGCGGTGATCAGCCGGTTCAGTGCCGTCACCAAACTCAACGACCGCATCACCTTCCGCGGTGTGATCGCCTGGTTCGTGTGGTTGGCGGTGCACCTGTTCTACCTGGTCGGCTTCCGAAACCGGTTCGCGGCGGTGGTGTCGTGGCTGGTGGCGTTCATCGGGACGGGGCGGCCCGGGTTCGCGGAGGTGGAGCGGGAAACCGACCGGCCACGGGAGCGGGAACGCGTCGCAGCCTGAGCCGCAGACGACACGCAGCGAAGAGCGCGGGCGGATCTGTCACCAGGTTCGAGCCGCCCGCGCACCGGCTGCGGTTCGGCTCGGTTATCGGCCTTCCCGGCGGCCGGTGTTGCCGCTCGAGCGCAGCGGGAACAGTGGCGGCGCATACCATGACGTCGCGGTCGGGTGTCGTTCGAGCACGTAGGTTCGCCAATTGGCGCAGGTCGTCAGCTCCCGGACACCGAACCGAACGAGCGGCGACGCATCGGTGAACACCCGGATGTGATCGGCGTCTCGTTCACGGAACCGGCATCACCGCGACACCCGGCGGACGCTCCGGCGCAGTGTCGGGCTGGCTTCCTTACAGATATGAGCATTACGTCTGTGCTGACAGCCCCGGCTCGACCGACGGACACGGGCGCGCACAAGTCCAGATATGCGTTGATCGTTTCCTCTGACCTCGAACATCGCACGGCGGCACAGCGTTTGCGTTACGACGTGTTCGCCGCCGAACCCGGTTTCCGGATCCCCGACAACGGCACCGGCCTCGACGCCGACCGCTTCGACGAACACTGCGACCACCTGCTGGTCCGCGACGAAACCACTGAACAGTTCGTCGGCTGCTACCGGATGCTGCCACCGGACAAAGTCGGTGCGACGGGCGGTTACTACACCGCCACCGAATTCGATCTGACTCGCCTCGACCCCACAGGTCACCGCATTGTGGAGATGGGACGGGCCTGCGTGGTGCCCGAACACCGCAACGGGTCGGTGCTCACCCTGATGTGGGCGGGAATCCTGCACTACATCCAGCTCACCGGCTACGACTGGGTGATGGGATGCGTGTCGGTGCCCATGCAGAACAGTCCCGCCGAGCCGGCCGGAGTGAACGTGCGCGGGGTGCGCGATCTGCTGCTGGCACGGCACGCCTGCGATCCGCAACGCCGGGTGCGGCCGTATCGGCCCGTCGTCGTCGACGGCACGCCCCTGGACGAGCTACCTGCTCCCGCCCGCCCCGCACTGCCGCCGCTGCTGCGCGGCTACCTGCGGCTGGGCGCGGAAATCTGCGGTGAACCCGCGCACGACCCCGACTTCGCCGTCGCCGACTTCGTCGCGCTGCTCGGTCTCGCCACCATCAACACTCGCTACCTGGACCGGTTACGCGGCGCTGCCGCGAGTTTCGACAGCGGACGGTGAGAGATATGACACACCAATGGGTTCCGTCCAGCCCGTGTGGGATCAGCTGTGTGCAGCAGGCCGCGGAAGCCGGCATCGTCCGGTTGGTCGTACGGATTCTGGGGTTGACCGTGCTTCTCGCCGCTTACCCGTTCGCGCATGTGCTCACCCCGGCGAAGCGCCGCCAGCACGTGCAGCGCCGCTTCGCCCACATGGTGCTGCGCTGCTGCGGTTTGCGGCTTCGCGTGGTCGATCTGCGGGACGGTACGGCTGCAGGTACGCGTGGCGCGGATACAGGCTTTCCGGACGACCGCGCCGAGAAGAGCGCACCGAATGCCCGCTATGCGGAACCAGGGAACGGAACGCTCGTGGTCGCCGGGCATATCGGCTGGACCGATATCGTCGCGCTCGCCGCAGTCCAACCCCTCGGTTTCGTCGCCCGCGCGGACCTGATCGATTGGCCGATCCTTGGCACCCTCGCCCGATTGCTGCGGGTGGTACCCCTCAACCGCGAAAACTTGCGCGACCTGCCCCGCGTAGTCGACCAGGTAGCCGCCCGCCTGGCGTCCGGCGAACGCATCGGCGTCTTCCCCGAAGGCACCACCTGGTGCGGCCGCGCCTACGGCCGCCTGCGCCCCGCCTTCTTCCAAGCCGCCATCGACAGCGCCATACCGGTCCAGCCGGTCCGCTTGCGCTACCTGGACCGCAACGGAAACTGCTCCACCATCCCCGGTTTCGTCGGCGACGACACCTTCACCGGCTCCGCCCTACGGGTCCTGCGCTCCCGCGGTATCACCGCTGAGGTGACCCTGGCCCCCGTCGAACAACCCGGCAGCAACCGCCGCGATCTCGCCCTGCGCTGCGAACGTTCGGTTCGGGCAACAGATCTTTCTGCCGACGCGCACGCCGTCCTCGCAGCAGCGACAGAACACCTGAACCATGGTGTGGTTCAACACCGTTGATCCGGAGACTGAAATTTCCGCCAGGGCAGTAACTGTCAGCGTGCGGTAGTAGCTGGTCGACTCGGTCGTCTCACCCCGGGGACCGGCATAGGCCGACCGCTATCAAGCTTGCACAGTGGAGGTTCGGTCGCGAGCGAGGATAGTTTGCGGCATTTTTTCCGACGACGAGATCCCCGCCGACGCCTATGAAGTACCGGGCTTGCGGGAGCTCTTCGCCTATTGCGCCGAGAAGCTCCGCAACCGATTGACGTCGAGTGCGCAGCGCTTGCATCTGTTTGTGTCAGCTGTTCGACGCAGCGATGGCGGTCCTGTTCGCTTTCGTGCTCGTCAGGACGCCTATCAGCTCAGATGTAGCGCGTCGCTGGAGGTAACAGCGGTCTTGCTATCGAGAATCGCCTATCGGCCCTGTGCTGTTCGGCCGAGGTGGTCGGCGGTGCGGGTCGTTTCCGGCAACCGATACTTCGGGGTCAACCGCAGCACGAGCTCGCAGGCCGCGTCGAGGGTGAAGCGATGGCCGATGGAGACGAATACCGGTTTCACGTGGGGGCGGGTGCGTAGGGCCCGGCCGACGGTATCGCCGTCGAGTTCGACCGGGGTCCAGGCCCCGCGCTGGTCGGCGGGCTGCTCGTAGTGGCCTATGGCGGTTTTGCCGACGCCGATGCTGGGTGTATCGGTGAGCACGCCCAGATGGCAGGCAAGCCCGAAGCGGCGGGGGTGGGCGAGGCCGTGGCCATCGCAGATCAGTACATCCGGGGTCACGGTGAGTTCGGTCAGGGCCCGCAGTAGTGACGGCGCTTCCCGGAAAGCGAACAGGCCGGGGATATAAGGGAATTCGGCCTTGCCGTACACGATCGCGCGATCCACGACATCCAATCCCGCCATATCCACGACGGTCACGACCGCGACCAGCTCATCGTCTTCGCGGTACGCCACATCCAGCCCGGCCGCCGTCCGCACCTGCGCCGGTGCACCGTCGAACCGCACGAGTGGGCGTAACCGCTGCTGGATCGCCACCCCCTCGGCCTCGGTGGACGGCCACGAATGCAGCTCCCGTACATGCATCACGTTCACCGATCGTAGGCCGGGCCCGCGACATCGACAGCCGACCGCTGGCGACGGGGGCCGAGACCGCCGAAGAGGGCACTCGGTGCTCAATAAGCGCCCCGGCGCGGTCACCGTTTCAGAATGCGCTGCCTGTGGACGGCAGCGGGAACGGGAAGTGACCGTGCCTGCCGCGGCCGTGGTTCCAGTGGTGGTTGTTGTGGTGGCCGTGGTTCCAGTGGCTGTGATCGTGCCGATGGTGGTTGCGGCCGTGATTGTTGCGCCCGCGGTCCCAATCGGCGTGGTCGTTGCGGCCACGGTTCCAGTGCCCGTGGTCGTGGCGCCCGCGGTTCCAATGGCCGTGGTCGTGGCGACCGTACGAGCCGTGGTTGTGGCGGCCGTGATTGTGCCGTCCGTGGCCGTGGTTGTGCTTGCCGCCGGGGCGGCTGACCGTCTCGACCTGCTCGGACGGTTCCAGTGCGATCGGCGCGGCCGATGCAGGAACGGCGACGGCTGTGAGCGGCATCAGGGCCAGCACAGATGCGGTGGCCACTCGTGCCAGCACTCGGCGGGTGCGCTGTGGGCGGTTCTCTCGGCTCATCGGGAATGTCCTCGTTCGAAGTTCGGGCGGCTGTCCGGCCGCGGGGTTGGTGGTGATTCCGATTGGCTTCCGGTGATGCAAGCCAGCCAACCTTTGTGACGTTGACTACCGTACCGCTAAATAACGGTACGTTCAACATGTAAAATTGTTTCAAGGCAATCGAGACATCGGCTCGAGCCCCGCCGAACAGGACTGGCATGACCGGTAGGCGGATGGCATGCAGGTGATCGAAGAGCGACCGACGCTTACCGAGGTCGCCCTCGTTGCGGTCCAGTCGCACGCCTGAGATGGTCCTGACCGGAGGTACGTTGGCCGGTCAGGACCACTCGGCCGACGTACCTCCGGTGGGCGAGGAGCAGGACGGCCCGGAGCGGCACTGCAGGTGGGCTCCCGGAATACCGGCAGGCGATCAGTGGTTTGCCGAGCGTGGGGTCAACTCGTAGTCGTAGCGTAAAGAGCCGGGGGATACCCCGCAGATATGCAGGTCAACGGTGGGATAGGCTGGATTGGTCATGAAGTCGGCGTTCCAGGGTGCGGTCAGCGGTGTGCCCACAACGGTCTACCTCGATCATGCGGCGACCACACCGATGCTGCCCGCCGCCATCGAGGCAATGACGGGTGCGCTGGGACTGCTCGGCAATGCGTCCTCGCTGCACGGGTCCGGTCGGGCCGCCCGGCGTCGACTGGAGGAAGCGCGCGAGTCGATCGCGGCGGATCTGGGGGCGCGGCCCTCAGAGGTGATCTTCACCTCGGGTGGTACCGAAAGCGATAATCTCGCGGTCAAAGGCATCTACTGGGCTCGTCGCGACGCCGCACCGCACCGCACTCGCGTGCTCGCCAGTGCCGTGGAACATCACGCCGTGCTCGACGCGGTCGAATGGCTGCACAAGCACGAGGGTGCGCAGGTGACCTGGCTGCCGGTGGACGGCGATGGGATGGTGTCGCCGCGCACGCTGCGCGAAGCGCTGGCCGAATACGGTGACGAGGTCGCGCTGGTGAGCGTCGTGTGGGCCAATAACGAGGTCGGCGCGATCCAGCCGATCGGGGAGCTCGCGGCGCTGGCGCAGGAATTCGGGGTGCCCATCCACAGCGACGCCGTGCAGGCCGCCGCCCAACTACCGATCGACTTCGCCGGTAGCGGTCTGTCGGCGGCCAGTGTGGCCGGTCACAAGGTCGGCGGGCCGCACGGGATCGGGGTACTGCTGCTCGGCAGGCAGGTGCCGTGTGTGCCGATCCAGCACGGCGGCGGGCACGAACGTGACCTACGGTCGGGAACCTCTGATGTGCCCGCGG
Organism: Nocardia donostiensis; assembly: GCF_002081715.1. Classification (GTDB taxonomy): domain Bacteria; phylum Actinomycetota; class Actinomycetes; order Mycobacteriales; family Mycobacteriaceae; genus Nocardia; species Nocardia donostiensis. The sequence goes on from NZ_MUKP01000007.1 coordinate 54,438, forward strand.
CGGTGGGACTGGCCGCCGCGCTGCACCAGACAGTGACGGAGCTGCCCGCGAACACCGCGGAGCTGACTTCGCTGCGCGACGAACTGATCGCCGGCGTTCGCGAACTCGTCCCGGATGCCGTACTCAACGGCCCGCACGACGAGCGCCGGCTGCCGGGTAACGCCCATTTCACTTTCCCGGGCTGTGAAGGCGATTCGCTGCTGATGCTGCTCGACGCCGCCGGTATCGAATGTTCGACCGGTTCGGCGTGCACCGCGGGTGTCGCCTCACCCAGCCATGTACTGATCGCGATGGGCGTCGAGCCGCGACAGGCGCGCGGCTCTCTACGATTTTCTTTGGGGCACACCACGACCCGATCCGATATCCGGGCGTTGCTCGAGGTGCTGCCGCATGTGGTGGAACGGGCCAGGGCCGCGGGACTGGCCGGTGCGAGAGGAGGTGTCTGATGCGAGTACTCGCCGCGATGAGCGGGGGTGTGGATTCGGCGGTTGCGGCGGCACGGGCCGTCGACGCCGGTCATGAGGTGGTCGGAGTGCATTTGGCGCTGTCGACGGCGCCCGGCACGCTGCGCACCGGATCGCGCGGCTGCTGCTCGAAGGAGGACGCCGGTGACGCGCGCCGCGCCGCCGACGTGCTCGGCATCCCGTTCTATGTCTGGGATTTCGCCGACCGGTTCAAAGAGGACGTGATCGACGATTTCGTCGCCGCCTACGCGGCAGGCGAGACCCCGAACCCGTGCCTGCGCTGCAACGAGAAGATCAAGTTCTCCGCGCTGGCCGACCGGGCGGTCGCGCTCGGTTTCGATGCCGTTGTCACCGGGCATTACGCGCGGCTGAACGACGGTGTGCTGCGCCGCGCCGTCGACGCCGACAAGGACCAGTCCTATGTGCTGGCGGTATTGACTGCGCAGCAGCTGTCGCGGGCAATGTTCCCCGTCGGTGACACCCCGAAGCCGCAGATTCGTGCCGAGGCCGCCGAACGCGGGCTGGCGGTGGCGAACAAACCCGACAGCCACGACATCTGCTTCATCCCCTCCGGTGATACGCGCGCGTTCCTCGGGGCGAAGATCGGCATCCGGCCGGGCGCGATCGTCGACGCCGACGGCGCCGAACTCGGCAAGCATGAAGGTGTGCACGGCTTCACCATCGGCCAGCGCAAAGGGCTCGGGCTGCCCGGCCCGGCCGCCGACGGGAAACCGCGCTACGTCACCGGCATCGATCCCGACACCGGCACCGTCCAGGTGGGATCGGCACAGGATCTGCACGTGTGGACGATCGAGGCCGAGAAGGCGGTCTGGACCTCCGGATCCGCTCCCGACGGCCCCGTCGACTGCATCGCGCAGGTTCGCGCGCACGGCGGCACCGCGCCCGCCGTCGCCGAAGCGTCCGGTGACGGACTGACCGTGCGATTGCGGGAGTCGTTGACTGGTGTCGCTCGCGGCCAGGCTGTCGTGCTGTACCTGCCCGACGCGGACGGCGATCGGGTAATCGGCAGCGGCACCATCTGCGCGACCGCCCGCACCGCCCCCACGGGCGCGGTCGGGTGAGGAACGGCATACCGGCCGGGGTCGCTACGGGAGTCGGCTCCTGGCCGGGCACCGATCCCCGCGAAGCGGCGGCCGTCGTCGTGGGGGAACTGGCCGGGTTGCCGCATCTTGTCGAGCTGCCCGCCCGCGGCGTCGGCGCCGATATGCTCGGCCGCGCCTCGGCGCTGCTGGTCGATATCCAGTTCGACACCACACCAAGGGGATACCGGCTCACGTCCCGCCCGGGTGCGGTAGCGCGGCGGGCGCGCGACCTGCTCCGCACCGACATCGACGCACTAGACGGAGCCTGGGAGACGGCCGGGCTCCCCGGAAAAGGCCGCGTGGTGAAAGTTCAGGCCACCGGGCCGTTGACACTCGCCGCGCAGGTCGAACTTGCGGGCGGGCGCCGTGCCCTCACCGACCCGGGCGCCGTACGCGACCTGTCGGAATCATTGGCCGAAGGCCTCGCCGGGCATATCGCCGAAGTCGGTAAACGCCTCGACGCTCAGGTGGTGCTGCAACTGGACGAACCGTCGTTGACCGAGGTGCTCGACGGATCCCTCAGTGGCACGAGCGTGCTCGATACGGTGCGCGCGGTCCCCGAACCGGAGGCGCTGGCGCTACTCGACACCGTCATCGAAGCCCAGCAGGCGCCGGTTCTGGTGCACACCTGCGCCGCACCGCCCGCACTGGATCTGCTGCGCCGCTCGGCCGCACATTCCCTCGGCTTCGACCTGTTCGTTATCAGTACCAGGCAGCTCGACGCCATCGGCGAAACCATCGACTCGGGGAAAGGCCTCGTCCTCGGTTTGGTCCCGACCACACCGCCGACAGCGCCGCTCACTTGGCGCGACGTTGCCGAACCTGCCGTCCGCCTGATCGACCGGCTCGGTTTCCCACGCGGCACCTTGCGGCAGGTCTCCGTCAGCCCGGCCTGTGGCCTCGCCGAAGCACCGCTGACCTGGGCGCGGCAGGCCCTACGGTTGGCAAACGAGGTCGCGAATGTCTTCGCCGACGAACCCGAATCGCTGCTGATGAACTGAGCTGGTCCCAGCAGCCGCCGTGGCTCCGCTGGTCAGCGATCGAGTTGCCGGCAGTTCGACTGTCCTGAGCACTGGCTTCCCGGCTGTGGCGCCCGCCCCGGCTCACGTTGGCTCGGCGTGACAGCCCTGCGGCCGGTGGGGGAGGTCGGGGACGTCTTCGCTGATGAACCCGAACCGCTGACGACGGACTGAGCTGGGTGATGCAGCCGTCGTGACTTCGCTGGACGGCGATCGAGTTGCCGGCAGGTCGACTGTATGAGCACGGCTTCGCGTCCGAGGGCAGTCGGTCCGGCCCAGCTGGCCTCAGGACGGTTCACTTGCGAACGCGGGTTGTTCAGGCTGGAGGCGTGTCTGCACCACCGTTGCGCACCCATCCGGATCAGTGCGGCGACGTGCGGGAACGTGACCGAGGTTGTCGGTGGGCTCCGCTAATGTGCCAGGCGTGAGTGACATCGGAAGTGGCGCCGAACCGGAAACCGTCGAGGCTGCCGAGCCTGCGACAGCGGAGCAGCGCAGGCAATGGCAGGAGCTCGCCGATGAGGTGCGCGAGCATCAGTTCCGCTATTACGTGCGCGACGCGCCGATCATCTCCGACGGGGAATTCGACGAACTGTTCCAGCGGTTGCTCGCCCTGGAGTCCGAGCATCCGGATCTGCGTGCCCCGGACTCGCCGACGCAGCTGGTCGGCGGCGGGTTCGCCACCGATTTCACCCCGGTCGACCATCTCGAGCGGATGCTGTCGCTGGACAACGCCTTCCGCCTAGAGGACATGCGCGCGTGGGCCGCGCGGGTGGAAGCCGAAACCGGTCCCGGCCTGCACTATCTGTGTGAGGTGAAGATCGACGGTGTCGCGCTGAACCTCGTGTACCAGCACGGGCGGCTGGTCCGCGGCGCCACCCGCGGCGACGGGCGCACCGGTGAGGACGTCACCCTCAACGCGCGCACCATCGAAGACATCCCCGGCGAACTGACCGCGCATCCGGACCATCCGATCCCGGACCTGCTGGAAGTGCGCGGCGAAGTGTATTTCCGGCTCGAGGATTTCGAGACCCTCAACGCCGCCATCGTCGCCGAAGGCAAAGCGCCGTATGCCAATCCGCGCAACACCGCCGCCGGGTCGCTGCGACAGAAGGACCCGTCGGTCACTGCGCGGCGGCGGCTGCGCATGATCTGTCACGGCATCGGCCGCATCGACGGCTACACCCCGAACTCGTTGCACGAGGCATACGAAGCGCTCGCCGCGTGGGGTCTGCCCGTTTCCGCGCACACGAAACTGGTCGGCAACATCGACGAGGTGCTGGAGCAGATCACCTACTGGGGTGAGCACCGGCACGATATCGAGCACGAAATCGACGGCCTGGTGGTGAAGGTCGACGAACGCGCCCTGCAGCGCAGGCTCGGCTCGACTTCTCGTGCCCCACGCTGGGCGATCGCGTTCAAATATCCGCCGGAGGAGGCCACGACCAAACTCCGCAATATCGCCGTGAACGTCGGCCGCACCGGCCGGGTGACCCCGTTCGCGGTAATGGAACCGGTGGTGATCGCCGGATCAACGGTCTCGATGGCGACCCTGCACAATGCCGCCGAAGTGGTGCGCAAAGGCGTGCTGATCGGCGACACCGTCACCATCCGCAAGGCCGGTGACGTGATCCCCGAAGTGCTCGGACCCGTCGTCGATATGCGCGACGGCTCCGAACGCGAATTCGTCATGCCCACGCACTGCCCCGAATGCGGCACCGAACTCGCCTTCGAAAAGGAAGGCGACGCCGATATCCGCTGCCCGAACCAGCGGACTTGCCCCGCGCAGTTGCGGGAACGGGTGTTCCACGTCGCCGGGCGCGGCGCCTTCGATATCGAAGCCCTCGGCTACGAGGGCGCGATCGCGCTGCTCGATTCCGGCGCCATCGCCGACGAAGGCGACCTGTTCGACCTCACCGAGGAACGTCTACGCAACACCCCGTTGTTCGTCAACAAGAACGGCAGCCTCTCGGCCAACGGCCGCCGACTACTCGACAACCTCGCCACCGCGAAGCACCGGCCGCTGTGGCGGGTGCTGGTCGCCCTGTCGATCCGCCATGTCGGTCCCACCGCCGCCCGCGCCCTCGCCATCGAGTTCGGCAGTATGCACCGCATCGAACAGGCGTCGGTGGAGGAACTCGCCGCCACCGATGGTGTCGGCCCCACCATCGCGACAGCGGTCACCGAATGGTTCACCGTCGACTGGCATCGCGCCATCGTCGACAAATGGCGTGCTGCAGGCGTGCGGATGGAAGACGAACGCGACGACACCATCGAACGCACCCTCGAAGGGCTGTCGATCGTAGTCACGGGATCACTGGAAGGGTTCTCCCGCGACGGTGCGAAAGAGGCCATCCTGCGGCGCGGTGGAAAAGCAGCCGGTTCGGTGTCGAAGAAAACCGCGTTCGTCGTCGTCGGGGACGCCCCCGGCTCCAAAGCCGCCAAAGCCGAGGAACTGGGCATTCCGATCCTCGACGAAGACGGCTTCCGATTACTACTGGAATCGGGGCCGGATGCCGTCGCTGCCGCCTCCGACAGCTCCGAGAGCGCACCGGAATAGGCTTCCCGGGCTCGTCTACCAGGACGGAAATCATGGACGGCCGGATACCGGCGAACAGCAGCGTGAGGCACAGTACCGGCGAACTCCGGGATACGGTGAGCTCGAGCCCTAGGTTTCCGGCGAACGCATCAGGGGCTCTGGTCAGCGGACCTGGTAGTCAGAGCGTATGACGAGACCGTTCGATTCGATGCTTCACGTGGGAGAAGCCGTTGGTGGGTCGACTGCGACCACAGTGAGTTTGACGAGTGTTTCGTCGAGCAGCGTGGCGAAATCGGTGTGCGGATTTTCTTGCACCGCAAGCACGGCTGCGAAACCGGCTCCGACGACGGCGCCGACGACCGCGCGGACCGCCGGATCATCTGGACCGGTGCCGCTGCGTTCGGCGACGAGACCGGCTATCGTGCGGCCGGCACCGATGAGCTGGTCCAGCAGTACGGCCCGCAGCGGCGGTACTGATGTCATCAGCTCTATCCGTTCGCGCAGGTGGTGCTGTTCGGTCGGCGGCAGTTCGGTGAAGGTGTCGCGAAGCGCTGTGCGCATCGCTTCGAAAGAACCGGTATCGGCTGGTTGTGCCCGGAACCGCGCGACGAAGGAAAAGTCGAGATCGTCCCACAGCACGACGTCTTCTTTGGTAGGGAAGTAGCGGAAGAAGGTCCGCTCGGAGACCTCCGCGGCCTCGGCGATCTGTTTGACCGTCGTGTTCTCATAACCTTGCTGACCGAACAGGCGCAGCGCGTGCTCTTGGATCGCACGACGCGTGCGTTCCTTCTTCCTTTCGCGCAGTCCACTCATGACGGCAACCTCAGCAGACGTTCGGCATTGCGGTAGGCGATCTGTTCCCGGTCTGGTCGACCGACCGGAAGCTGATCCAGGAAGGATCGTGCGATGTCCATCGAACCGTAGGGATGGTCGGTGGCGAAGAGTATTCGGTCGGCGCCGACCTGCAGCAGCAGGTTCAAGAACGTGGGTGTCCAGTTGAACGCGGCGAACGTGTAGTGGAGGTTGGTCGTGAAGTACTCGCCGACCGGTCGTTCCAGTTTCACGACGTGGGACATGATTTGTTCGAATCGCGGCATCATGAACGAGAGTCCTTCACCCATGTGACCGATCACCAACTGGAGCTCGGGGAAGCGGTCGAACGCCCCGCTGAGCACGATACGCAGGACGTGGGTCGCGGTCTCGATGTGCCAGCCCCAGCCGCTGGTCGCGAACGTCTCGGCTACCTCAGGCGGGTAGTTGCCGAGGTAGGACGCCTCGACCACCGGCCGCGGGGGCGGTGTCGGGTGTAGGTAGATCGGAACCCGCAACGCCTCGGCCCGTTCCAATATCGGCCAGAAGAACTCGTCGTCCAGATAGCGACCCCGAGTGTGGCCGTTGATCAGTGCCCCGACGAATCCGTGCTCGCGGACCACGCGCTCGAGTTCGTCGGCGGCGCGTTCCGGGACGGCAGTGGGCAAGGTGGCGAATGCGGCGAACCGGGCGGGGTGCCGCCGTACCGCTTCAGCCAGGTGGTCGTTCGTCTCCCGAGCCAGTGACGCGGCCTCGCGCGGATCGGACTGCTCGACTCCCGGCGCGGTCAATGACAGCACCTGCACATCGATCCCGGCCCGGTCCATCGCTGCTATCCGTTCGTCACCGAGCTCCCCGAGCAGGTCCAGGATCGGGCCTCCACCTGCCGCCCGTGCCTGCTCGGCCATTGCACGTCCGGGGCCGGACAGGAAGGCCGGGGTGGTGAAGTGTTCCTCGAGAGCAATTGTTCGCATAGCCCCTCCAATGTGACAGTCGAAGTTCTATTGTCAGTAGGCTGTCAAATTTTTCGGCGATGCGCTACCCGTGAACCTCATCGAGTTTGTGAACCAGGCGCGAAGCCGATGAGGGGTGGCACCGGAGGCCGACAACCGTATTCGTCGGAGTTCCGTCTCGGTTCCCGCCTCGGATCGGCGCGCGGGGCCAGCTATTCGGGCGCTGGTGCGAGAGGATGGCGGAATGCTGCGCAGTTTTCGGGTGACCAACCACAAATCCCTGGCCGAACCGCAGGAACTGCGGTCGAGTCGCGGCGCTAATGCGGTTGCGGTGCCGGTGACCGCGATCCACGGTGGCACCGCTTCGGGCAAAACCAACCTGATCGGCGCGCTGGCCCATATGCGGGACGCGGTGCTGCATTCGGTGACCGGTTGGGACCCGTATGCCGGGCCGGTGCGGGCGCCGCATCTGGATCGCGCCGACCAGCCGTCGGAGTTCGAGGCCGTGTTCGTGGCGGAAGGCTGCCCGTACACCTATGGGTTCCGGCTCGACAACGCCGATGTGGCCGCGGAATGGTTGTACAGCCATCCGCGGTCCAGGAAGCGGATCGTGTTCGAACGGCTCGGCGAACAGGTCAGGATCGGGCCGATGTTCGAGGCGGCGCGGTACGGCATCGCCGCGCTCGCGCCGCTGGTCCGGCCGAATGCGCTGCTGCTGAGCTTGGCCGGGCAGATGTATGCCGAAGCGCTGGTGCCCGCCTACCGCTGGTTCGACACGATGCTGCAGGTGCAGCACGGTGCCGCCGACCCCGGCGCCGTCGAACTGCGGTTGGGTAGTCACCTGTCGCGTTCGGTGCACAACGCGGCCCGCCTGCTCACCCTGCTGCAGTCCGCGGACCTCGGCATCACCGATGTGCTCATCGCGCAGAGCGACCCCATGTACGCCGATTACCTGAGCGAACTCGATACCGATATCGCCGGCCTCACCGAGCAGCTCGAACGCTGCGCGTCCACCCCCGGTTTCGCCGAACAGCTGACCCGGGACAGCGATATCACCGTGCTCGAACTCGATCGCGAACTGACGAATATGCGCAACGCCCGCGACGCCCTCTACGCCAGGATGGTTGCGCGCCGCGGCGTCGGTTTGCGCCTGGTTCACGACGGCGTCGAGACCCCGCTGGCCATCACCGACGAATCCACCGCCACCGTCGCCCTACTGCGTCTGCTGCCGACGATGCTCGACGCCCTCGACTCCGGCCGGGTGCTGGCCGTCGACGATATCGATGCGCACCTACCCGTCGAGGAAACCGACCGCCTCGTCCAGCTGTTCCAGAACCCGGAAACCAACACCCGCGGCGCCCAGTTGATCTTCACCACCGGCAACCGCGCCCTCATCGACCGCGGCAACGGCCGCTCCCACCGCACCCGCACCGCGGTCTGGCAGATCATCCGCACCGGCCACGGAACCAGCGAACTCACCGCCCGCTGAAACCGGCGCACGTGCCGAGGTGCCGCGCATGATCACAGCGAAGGCGTGACACGCCGGGAGCGCATGGCCGGAGCGGAGGTGGATCACCACCGGGGCCCTCGGGTGACGGTGATGTCACTATCCCGCCAGCGGTGGGCGCTGCTGATTCCCACGGTCGGTCGATGTGACTGCTGATCTTGCCGTCGAAATACACTCTGGCACTCGTTTGTGTGGCTGTGCGGTCCTGCTCATGTCACTTGCGGCCGCGCTGGGGATGTCCACTAGCTCCCCGGTGCAGCCGCGATAGCGGATGTGGCGGACTCGTTCGCTGTGTTCAGCGATATCGACTACGCGATCCGGGTCCGGCCGACCGTGCGGCCGGCCCATCCGCCCGCGCAGCTGTGCGAATGCGGGAGGTAAACAGAAATGCGCATGGCCGGAGCGAAGGCGGAGGTACGCATAGCATGGGGTCGTGCTGGAAATCGGGATGCTGATCATCATGGTGGGCGCTTTGGCCGGTGTGCTGGCGCTGTACCTGCGCGGGCGGCGCGGCGTCCAGCTGACCGAACCCGAGGTGGGGACGCTGTACCTGACCGGGGTCAGCCCGCGCCCCGACGCGATGGGGGAGCAGTTCGTGACGCTCACCGGCAACCTTACGGGGCCGTCGGTGCCCGGCGAGGTCGTCTACGGTCGTTTCGTCTGGGACGTCGGCAACTGGCCGTCCATCGGTGACACCCTCACCGTGGTCTACCCGCCGGGGAAGCCGCAGCGCTGGCAGATCGCCGCGCCGGGCTCCGGGAACCCGTTCGAGAAATGACGGACCGGCAGTGTTGCCCGCGGGATGTGGGCACGGATACGCGGGTTGCCGACGTGGTGGTGCGTGCCGCCGTGCCCGCGGAGTACGGGGCGGTGGCGGAGTTGACGGTCGCCGTCTACGGCGGCGAGGGATATGTTCGCGCGGGCAGCCCGTACCTCGCCGAATTGGCCGACACGGCCCGCCGCGCGGCCGCGGCGCAGGTGCTGGTCGCCGAATACGACGGCCGGATCGTCGGCTCGCTGACCGTGGCGCCCGCCGGGAACGAGTACGCGGACATCGCCAGGCCCGGGGAAATCGAGTTCCGGATGCTCGCGGTCGCCGCCGACGCGCGCGGCCTGGGGGCGGGAACTGCGCTGGTGCGCACTGTTATCGATATCGCTCGCACGAAACGGAATGCGGCCGTTGTCCTCACGACAATGCCGAGCATGGTCGATGCCCGCCGCATCTATGACCGCCTGGGTTTCGTCCCGGTGCCGGAACGTAATTGGCTGACACCGGCCGGTGATCCGTTGACGGTGCTGCGCCTTCCGCTGGCCGCCGCCGACTAGCAGCGTGCTACTACCTTCGGGGGCGGCCGTCAGCCGAGGACGGTGGCGACGATCCCGGCCAGGTATCCGAGGCGAGCGACCTCCGACGGCCGGAAATCGGGTCCGCCGGGGCGTCCGAGCAGCAGTGTTTTGCTCGAGTTGCCGAGCGGCGCAGCGGCGAGTTTGGTGTCCATATCGCGCCAGATTTCGGGCACCCAGTCGGCTTCGGGGTCGAGGATCGTGGGTTTCTCTAGCGGCATCCAGGGCGTGGAAGACGCCTGGGTTTCCGGCGCACTCTGACTGCCGACCACGCGGTAGGCCCCTTGCGGACCGATATCGAGGACGGTGCTCCAGCCGACGCGCAGCACTCGTGGCACCCCGTCGACCAGCACCTGTAGCCGGTCGTCGTGGGCGCCGGCGACCTGATCGATCAACTCCAGTTCACGGTGGGTGTCCAGGACACCGGAGTACGGCCGGATGGAATCGACTCGCACATCACCGACCGATTCGGCGGCCGTGATGAGCGTGTCGGGCAGCGCGCCCGGCGACACCTCGACCACGAGATCGTCGACCGCGAAGCCCGCCCCGCGTTCCACGACGTCGAGGGAGAGGATGTCGGCACCGACCGAACCCAATGCGAGGGCTAGCGCACCGAGGCTTCCCGGACGATCCGGAAGTTGCACGCGGAGCAGATAAGACACGTGCGTTTCCCTTTCCTTCTGCGGCCGAGGCTCTGAACGGATACCCGGTCTGGCAATCCTTACACCCGAAGTGGTGGGAATCGAGCCGAATCAGTATCCGGACAGTGACCTGAACCGGCTCGACGACTGGTATGTGAGCCCGGTCTGCGCAGTTCAACGCGCTCGCAGCGGCCCGCGCCCGGCGGGACCGCGCGCAGCGCGAACCGGTTGCCGCCGATGCCTCGCAGGGGCGTCGAGCGCAGGTCGCTAGGCTGTTCGTGACCGTTGACCAATGCTGACAACACCACGCCGAAAGGGGTTCGCGGTGACCGCCATCTCCCGCGACGAGGTCGCACACCTCGCCCGGCTGTCCAGGCTCGCCCTGACCGAGGCCGAACTGGATCAGTTCGCCGGTCAGCTGGATTCGATCCTGAGCCATGTGCGCACCATCTCCGAGGTCGCCGCCGCCGATGTGCCTGCCACCGCGTCGCCGGATCCGGTGACCAATGTGACGCGCCCAGACGATGTCGTGCCCGGCCTGACGCCGGAGCAGGCGCTGTCCGGTGCGCCCGCAGTGGAAGAGCAGCGGTTCATGGTGCCGCAGATCCTGGGAGAAGCGGAATGAGCGACCTGACCACGCTGACCGCCGCCGAACTGGCGGCCAAGATCCACGGCCGCGAGATCACCTCGGTGGAGGTCACCCAAGCCCATCTGGCCCGCATCGCCGAGGTCGACGGGGAGTATCACGCGTTCCTGCACGTCGCGGGTGAGCAGGCGCTGGCCGCGGCCACCGCGGTCGACTCCGCCATCGCGGACGGGGCCGAGCCGGCCTCGTCGCTGGCCGGGGTTCCGTTGGCGCTCAAGGACGTGTTCACCACCACCGATATGCCGACCACCTGCGCCTCGAAAATTCTCGATGGCTGGGTGGCGCCGTACGACGCGACGCTGACCACCAAGCTGCGCCAGGCGGGTATCCCGATCCTCGGGAAAACGAATATGGACGAGTTCGCGATGGGTTCGTCCACCGAGAACTCCGCGTACGGCCCCACCCGCAACCCGTGGGACACCAGCCGGGTCCCCGGCGGTTCCGGTGGCGGCTCAGGGGCCGCGCTGGCGTCGCACCAGGCCCCGCTGGCCATCGGTACCGACACCGGCGGTTCCATCCGCCAACCGGCCGCGCTCACCGCGACCGTCGGCACGAAACCCACCTACGGGACGGTGTCGCGGTTCGGTTTGGTGGCGTGTGCGTCGTCGCTGGATCAGGGCGGCCCATGTGGGCGCACGGTGCTCGACACCGCGTTGCTGCACGAGGTGATCGCGGGGCATGATCCGCGCGATTCCACCTCCCGCAATGTGCCGGTCCCGCCGGTGGTGGCCGCCGCCCGCGCGGGCGCCTCCGGTGACCTGCGCGGGGTGAAGGTCGGGGTGGTGAAGGAACTGCACTCCGACAGCTACCAGTCCGGTGTGCTCGCCTCCTTCGATGCCGCGGTGGCAGTGTTGAAGGAGTTGGGCGCCGAGGTGATCGAGGTGTCGTGCCCGCACTTCGAGTACGCGCTGTCGTCGTACTACCTGGTGATGCCGAGTGAGGTGTCGTCGAACCTGGCTCGTTTCGATGCCATGCGCTACGGCCTGCGTGTCGCCGACGACGGTGCACACAGCGCCGAACAGGTGATGGCAGCGACCCGCGCCGCTGGTTTCGGCCCGGAGGTCAAGCGCCGCATCATGATCGGCACCTATGCGCTGTCGGCCGGCTACTACGACGCCTACTACGGCCAGGCGCTGAAGGTTCGCACCCTGATCGCCCGCGATTTCGACGCCGCCTACGAGCAGGTCGATGTTCTGGTGTCGCCGACGAGCCCGTTCACACCCTGGAAGCTGGGGGAGAAGGTCGACGATCCGCTGGCCATGTACCTGTCCGACCTGTGCACGCTGCCCACCAACCTGGCCGGGCATCCGGCCATGTCGGTGCCGTCGGGGTTGAGCGAGGACGACGGTATGCCCGTCGGTCTGCAGATCATGGCGCCTGCGTTGGCCGACGATCGGCTGTACCGGGTCGGGGCTGCTTATGAGGCGGCTCGCGGACCGATCAGCTGACGAGAACGAATCGGATCGGCCGCCGCATCCAGCGCTGAAGGGTGCGGCGGCCGCTCGATGCTGATCCGCGACGGGCGGCGGGAACTATCCCGCGTGGAGTTGTTCGGCGCGCCGCTGCACACCGGTGACCATCCCCGGGAAGCCTTTACGGAACCCGCCGCCGAACAGCAGTCCGACCAGCGGGGACAACCACCCGGCGAGCTGGAAGTGGGATTCGTAGCGGCACCGGTCGGGACCGAGCTGGGTGACCTTATGGGAGCGTTCGCTGCGCAGCGCGCCGAGCGGGACGGGTTTCATGGAGTAGCTGAACTCGCGGCCGGGGGTGTGGCTGCGGATCCATTCCCGCATCTTCATCGGTTTGGGCATGATGTGGTTCACGACCATATCGATGGGTGCGCCGACCTCCAAGGTCGAACGGCACCTGATGATGAACGGATTCCATTCGCCGTATTGCTCCAGGTCGGTGAGCACCGACCAGACCACCTCGGCAGGGGCATCGATCTCGACCGCGTCGTCCACAACAAGCACACCTCAAACTAGAACGCGTTTCAGCGTGGGGTCAAGGTGGGTCAGCAGCCGGGCAGGACGGTGCCCTGGTCGGTGCCGTAGCGATGACCGTGCCCCGGGGGTGCGTCCAGGGCGTAGAGCAGATCGGCGGTGGTCTGCACGAAGCTGAGCACCGGTATCCAGCCGGGGACCGGGGCGTCGACGCGCGCACCACTCAGGTCCGGTGCGCGCCAGAACAAAGCCGGTGACCAGTGCACAACCGGGTCGGAGGTGTTGGCCAGCACGACCGCCCCGGATCGGTGCACCGCACCCGCGGGCGGACCCGCCCACAGCACCGCACAGGTGCGGCGATCCTGATCGGCGTCGTCGGTGAAAACCGCGCTGCCGCCGAGCGCGCCCAGGCTCTGGCCGTACAGGTACAGGCGCGGTGGGTGCTCGAGCCCGGCGATATACCGTTCGATGGCAGTGAACAGGGCGCGCGCCGAGGTGACCGCGGCTTCGCGACCGAACACGAACGTCGCCCAGCTCGGCGCGTACGAGTACTGCAGTCCGACGAGCGCGACGTCACCGCCGAAACGCTCGTCGAATCCGCGCACGGCATTGGCGTCGATCCACCCCGAACCCGTCGGCACCGCGACCACCAGATGCGACCGTGCGAAACCCCCGGCCCGCTGCAACTCCTGGATCGCCAGCCGCACCCGGGAGTCCAGATCGGAGGCCGAATCCAGCCCGATATAGACGCGCACCGGTCCGACCGGAGCACCCGTGACAAAGCGACGCCCCTCCCGGCCCAGCGTCGACCAGTCCACCATCGATGCCGCGCTGCCCGACCGGGTCACCGATACCGGCCGAACCAGCTCCGGATCGACCGCCGCGTTGGCGTTCGCGTACACACCGAGCTGATAGTCCACCACCGTCGGCACCACTCCGAAGTACCCGACCGTCCCGACCACCATCACCAGCGCGGTACTCCTGGCCCACCTGAGCCTCCGCAGCACCCACCTGATCCCCTGCCCGATCCCGCGCAGCAGCAACACCAGCACTGTCGCAATCACCGCGCAACGCAGCCAGTACCCCGGACCGATCGGCGCCGTGTCCATCGCGGCACGCAGCGTGTTCTGCCAGCTGCCCGCATACCACGCCGCCACCATGATCAACAGCATTGCCACCAGCAGAAACACCCGGCGCCCACGCGTGTTTTCGGCGTTCACCCCCCTACGTCGCAGCATGAACCGGATCAGACCGGCGCCGCCGAGCGCCACGGCAACCAACAGTCCGGTGACCACTGCTTGTGCCTCGGCCGTACGAGGTAGCAAACCTGGGGTGAGGGATGCGGTCACCCCGATACCGATCGCGGCCGTGGTCCCCATCCGGGGCCATATCGGACGGTTCACTACACCTGCACCGCCGTTTTCGCGCGCGGCCCGGCCATCGTCCGGCGTCGGCAGATCGACGGCTGGACGAGGGCAGCCGGCCAGCTGCCCGATGCCCATCGCACCGTCTGTCAGGTCCGCCGCGCTGGAGATGCCCGGAGCATGGCGAGCGTCCGATGTCGTCGTCCGACTCATCGGACACCACCAGCGGCCGGAATGCGCCGCGATACGGGTGCGCGACGTAGGGCGCCGGAGCGGGCGCGACGCGCGTAGATGCCCAGCACCGCTGCGAACGCTGCGAGGCCTCCGCCGACTGCCGTCCAGGGACGCAGTGCAGAACCGACGAAGCCCGCGCCGAACAGCGTTTCGACAACGGGGACGCCGTAGTCCTGACGGCGGGAATTCAGATCGACGGCGGTGGCGGCGATTCCGGCCATGGCCCGGCAGCGGATACGGGCGATGGGTTCGGTTCGCGCTGCGCAGGCCTGCCGCATCCGGACGTCGAGGGTGTGGTCGAGTGCCTGCCGTGCCCACGGGCCCAGCGGGGCGCCGGAACGATCGGCGTAGCGGAGCAGGTCGTAGCCGAGGTCGTGCGCCTTGCAGGCGGTGTCGAATTCGGCGGGCAGCGGCACCGGAGACGAGCAGCCACCATGCGGGGCGACGAGCAGACCGTCCACCGTCGCCGGACGGTACCCGGACACGGCAGCGAAATCGGCGGGAAGCGATATGGTCGAGCCCGGTCCGGAAGTCAGACCGGACACCGCCGCCGCGGCGCGCTCGCTCTCGGCTGCGGGTGGGGTGAAGGTTGCCGCAGAGGTGGCCGGAGCCAGCGCAACCGCCGCCGACATCGCGGTGAGGGTGGCCGCCGCCAGGGCCGCCGCTCGCCGCGAAACCGGGTGATCACTGTTCGATGTGGTCATGATCGCCGACGCTAGGAACCGGGGGCCTGTGCCGACGTCCCACCGCGGGCCGTTTTCTCACCCGCTCCGGCGGGTGAGCAGGGCAGCCGACTAGCTCCCGGGTAGGGGGCCGGAATTCACCCGGGGGTATGAGGCCCGAGGCAGGCGCGGTTTCTACTGTCGAGGACATGACGAAGCAGAGCGCCGACGTGCCGGCCGCGGCGACACCCACAACCGGCGGTTGGGCCTGGACCCGGCGGCTGCCCGCGCAGACCTGGTGCGACGCGGGGGCCGCGTTCACCGCGCTGGTGCTGTTCACAGTTGCCTGGCCGACCCTGCACCTCACCCATGCGGTGCCGCCGCTGGTGCAACCCTTCCTCGCCGCGCTCGCCGCGTTCCCGATCGTGTCGGCCCGGGTGAATCCGGCTCTGGGCTGGGCTGTTTCGGCGGCATCGGCGCTGCTGATCGCGTTGGCCATTCCGCATCAGCCGGGTAACGACCTCCCCTTCCAGGTGGTGCACATCATCGCCCTGTTCGTGCTGCTGTTCGCGGTCGCGCTGCGGGCGCAGCCGCACCTGGTCGCGGTGATATGGGGCGCGACGTCGCTGCTGCTGGCCACCACGGTCGGCGCCCGCGACGATTCGGCCTGGGCGTGGCCGCTCGCGCTGGCGGCGGTCGTGCTGTTCGCGCTGCTGGTGCGCTGGCTGGTGCAATCGCGCCGGGAGTTGGTGCAGCAGGAGGAAGCCAACGAACTGGAGCGGGCGCGGCGCGCCATCCTGGAGGAGAAGGCCCGCATCGCCCGCGATCTGCACGATGTGGTGGCCCACCATATGTCGCTGGTGGTGGTGCAGGCCCAGACCGCGCCCTACCGGGTCGAGGGCATCGCCCCGCAAGCACGGGCGGAATTCGAATCCATCGGCGCCACCGCCCGCGAAGCGCTCAACGAGATTCGCGGCATGCTCGGCGTGCTGCGCAGCGACGGCCAACTCGCCGAACACGCCCCACAGCCCAAGGCCGCCGATGTGCTGGCCCTGTGCGCCGGAGCGTCCCGCGCGGGTGTCGATATCGCCTGGACCGTCGACGGCGTACTCGAAACGATCCCCGACACCGTCGGGCTCGCCCTGTATCGGATCGCCCAGGAATCACTGTCGAACGCCTCACGCCACGCCCCCGGCGCACCGGTGCGCGTGCACATCGCCTGCGGCACCTCCCTCGACCTCACCATCACGAACGGGCCGGGTGCCACCGCCGCCAAACCGGTCGGCAACGGCGGCCACGGTATCGAAGGTATGCGCGCCCGCGCCGTCGCCGTCGGCGGGCATCTCACCGCGGGCCCGCGCGACGACGGCGGCTTCGAGGTCCGCGCCAACCTTCCGCTCGGGTCTGCGCTGCGTGACACGGCCGAGCAGGTCTCATTCGTTGACGGTGCTTCGCGCTGAACCGGGCCGGGTCGAGCACCTCGGTATCGGCGCGCCCAGCCGCGTTATCTGCCGCGGCCGAGGCTGCTTTCGTTTCTGTCTGCGTCCTCACTCGGCTGGTCACGAGATGCGTTCGAAATAGAAGCACCGGTTGTGAGCTGCCTCGGTTCTCGTTCCTCCTGTGCGGCGATCGGTGGCCGCGGACCGGGAATTAGGGTGGGGTATGTGGCAATAACGGTTCTGATCGCCGACGATCAGGCGATGGTGCGTCAAGGATTCGGCGCGCTGCTCGCCGCGCAACCCGACATCAGCGTGGTCGGTGACG
The DNA here is from genome assembly GCF_002081715.1 of Nocardia donostiensis. Taxonomy (GTDB): domain Bacteria; phylum Actinomycetota; class Actinomycetes; order Mycobacteriales; family Mycobacteriaceae; genus Nocardia; species Nocardia donostiensis. The sequence continues at coordinate 71,434 of NZ_MUKP01000007.1, forward strand.
CCCCCGACGGGAAGGTCGCGGTCGCCGAGGCCAAACGGCTGCGGCCGGATGTGGTGCTGATGGATGTGCGGATGCCCGAGATGAACGGGCTCGACGCCGCGCGCGCTATCCTCGCCGCCGGGTTCGAACCGCCGATCCGGGTATTGATGCTGACCACTTTCGATATCGACGATTACGTCTACGAGGCGCTGAGCCTCGGGGCGAGCGGTTTCCTGCTGAAGGACGCGCCCGCCGAGGAACTGGTGCGCGCCGTCCGCGTTGTCGCCGACGGACAAGCGCTGCTCGCGCCGACGGTGACCAGGCGGCTCATCGCCGACGTCACCCGCCGCCGCATGGCCAGAACCAAGCCGACGCCTGCGCTGGCCTCGTTGACGCCGCGGGAGCGGGAAGTGCTGGAGCTGATCGCGAAAGGTATGTCGAACACCGAGATCGCCCAGGCACTGTTCGTTGCGGAGCAGACGGTGAAAACCCATGTGTCGAAGGTGTTCACCAAATTGAGTCTGCGGGACCGGGCGCAGGCGGTGGTGCTGGCCTACGAATCGGGTCTGGTCACCCCCGGATGACGTGGAGTGAGCACAGCGATGAACCGACACCGGAGTTGCTGCGTTGCTGTTCGTTGTCGTGCTGAGCACGGCGGGACAGTCCCGGTAGGCTCACAAGGCCGTCTGTCACTCGAAGGGGGTCGTGTTGCTCAACAGCGGTGACGTTTTCGCCGGGTTCACCATCGAACGCCTGCTCGGCCAAGGGGGCATGGGGTCGGTGTATCTGGCCCGTCATCCACGGCTGGACCGCTTGACCGCGCTCAAACTGTTGAACCGGGACCTGTTCGCCGACGCCTCGGTGCGGGCGCGGTTCGAACGCGAAGCCGACCTGGTCGCGCAACTGGATCATCCCGGGATCGTCGCCGTCTACGACCGCGGCACCGAGGACGAGCAGCTGTGGATCTGCATGCAATACGTCGACGGTGCCGACGCGGGCACGGTCAACCCGCTCAACTTGCCGCCGGACAAAGCGGTGCAGATCATCGAAGGTGTGGCACCCGCCCTGGATTACGCACACGGTATGGGCGTGCTGCATCGGGACGTGAAACCGGCGAACATCATGCTGGCCCGCTCCGGCGGCGGCCACGGCGAACGTGTGTTCCTCACCGATTTCGGGCTGGCCCGGCTGCGCGCGGAAACCACCCGGCTCACCCAGACCGGGATGTTCACCGCGACACTGGCCTTCGCCTCCCCCGAACAGATGACCGGCCAGGACCTCGACCACCGCTCCGACCAGTATTCGCTGGCGTGCACGCTGTACTGGCTGCTCACCGGCATGGCCCCGTTCGATTCGCCCAACCCGGCCGACATCATCCACGGCAACCTGCAACTCGCCCCGCCGCCGCTGGCCGTCAAACGCCCCGGCCTGCCCGCGGGACTGGACAGTGTCCTGGCCAAATCGATGGCCAAACATCCCGCGCACCGTTTCGCCAGCTGCGCCGAATTCGCCGCCGCCGCCCGTCATGCGCTCACTCGGACCGCGGCATCGACAGTTGCGGCTCCGTATCCGCAGGCAGCCGGTTCCGGGGGCAGCTCTGCTACGGCAACCGGTACCCCCGGGCCGCGTGCGGACCCGTCCGCTGCGCCACACGCCCATGACCAACCAGACGCCACACCACAGTCAGAAGCCAAATCCCCCGGATATCCGGGGGCGTCTGCGAGCGGCGATCCCGCCCCGCCGTACCCGGCAAGCCCGGAGTCCCCTCCCAGCGGTCCGATCCCAGCGCAGGGCTGGGCACAACCGGCGGCGTATACCGCCCCGCCATACGCCCCGCATCCGGGGCAGCCGCATCCCGCGAAACGCGGCCCCAGCGTGGCGCTGCTGCTGATCCCGCTGATCGCGCTGCTCGTCGTGGCGGCCGCGATCGGCGCCGCAGTGTTCGTGCTGGGCGGTGAGGGCGTCGACGACGCCGATGCCGCCGCGCCTGCCACCGGGACAGACGCCACCGCCGCGCCCGGTAACAGCGGCAGCAGCATGTTCCCGAGCCTGCTCCCGCAGGGTGAAGCAGACACCGGGAGCGCATACCAGAATGCCGCCTGCGCCAGATACGAGCCGGGCGAACCTGTCGAGATCGAGCACGAGGCGCTGGAATCGCGGCCGTGGACCTCGATCTGGGTATGCGAACGCAAGGTCGCCGACCCCAGCCATATGAGTTACACGATCCTCACCTACGACAGCCCAGAGGACGCCCGCGCGGTGATCGAGGACCTGCCCGTGCACAACCGCACCACAGGCGCTAAAAGCGGCGCGCCCTACACCGCGCACCACTGGAGCGAACCCGGCCCACCCGGCCCGCTGTACACCACGAATCTGGTGGTCGGTTTCGGCGACGCACCGGCGCGCGGCAATTCTCTCGTCTACGTGAGCTATCGAGGCGCGCCGAAAGCGCAGGAGGGGGACGAGCAGTTGCCCTCTGATGTGGCCGTCATGCAGTGGTGGGCCGACGCGCCGCTGTGAGGGCGCCTCAGGCGGTGACAGTGTGCTCGTCGTCGCGGATGACGGTGTCGCCGCGCTCGTCGCCGCCGATGCGGCCGTCGCGCAAGGTGATCACCCGGTCGCAGTGCCGCACCGCGCCGCGATCGTGGGTCACCATCACCACCGTGTTACCCGATTCCGCCACTGCACCGAGCAGTTCCAGAATGGCGGCGCCGGTGATGGAGTCGAGATTGCCGGTGGGTTCGTCGGCCAGGATCAGCGGCGGATCCATGATCAGCGCCCGCGCCACCGCGACCCGCTGCATCTGGCCGCCGGACAGTTCCGCCGGGCGGTGCCCGGCGCGTGCGCTCAACCCGACCCGGTCCAGCAGTTCCAGCGCCCTCGGTTTCGCCTTGCGCAGCCCCGTGCCGTCGAGCAGTTTCGGCACCGCGACGTTCTCCCAGGCCGACAGCGTGGGCAGCAGGTTGAAGAACTGGAATACGAACCCCACCTGATACCTGCGGAATTCGGATCGACGTTTCTCGTCCAGGTCGCCGATCTCCTCGCCCTGGAACCGGATCGAGCCGGAATCGGGGCTGTCCAGCGCGCCGAGCAGATGCAGCAGTGTGCTCTTACCGGAACCGGACGGCCCGACGATCGCGGTGAACCCGCCCGCATCCAGGCGCAGATCGATACCGTCGAGCGCGCGCACCGGCTGGCCGCCGACCCGATACTCCCTGACGACGTTCGACAGCTCCAGTATGGCCGGTTGGGTCATCGTGTCCCCCGCCTCCTCCAACTCGAGTCCAGAAGAATGTTGCACCGATAGCGCGGCGCCGCAAGTGCTCCGTCGGGCCGCGTCGGCTACGTGTTTGACCACGGGTGGTCTCACCTGGACAATCCTCTGGTTGACGGGCAGGGCAGGGGCGCGAAGCGTCCGGGTCTGCGACCACCGCCCGGGATGTGGAGGATGGACGGGGTGGAAGCACCTGGGTCCGAAGTCGGCAAGAGGTTCGGACCGTACGAGCTACGGTCCTTACTGGGCAAAGGGGGAATGGGGGAGGTATACGAGGCCTACGACACGGTCAAAGACCGCGTGGTCGCGGTCAAATTGCTGTCCGACGAACTCGCCCAGGACCCCGAGTATCAGGTCCGATTCCGGCGGGAATCGCAGGCCGCGGCCCGGCTGGCCGAACCGCATATCATCCCCATCCACGACTGGGGTGTGATCGACGGCAGGCTGTTCATCGATATGCGCCTGGTGCCCGGCACCGATCTGCGCACCCTGCTGCGCACCGGTGGGGCGTTGGCCCCGGCACGCGCCGTCGCCATCGTCGAGCAGATCGCCGCCGCGCTCGATGCCGCGCACGCCGACGGGCTGGTGCACCGTGACGTCAAACCGGCGAACATCCTGGTCACCGAACAGGATTTCGCCTACCTCGCCGATTTCGGTATCGCGCACGTCGAAGGCGACAGCGCCATCACCATGGTCGGTGTCGCGATCGGCTCCTACACCTATATGGCGCCGGAGCGTTTCGATATCGGCCCGGTGACCGCCCGCGCCGATATCTACGCGCTCGCCTGCGTCCTGCACGAATGCCTCACCGGTGCGACACCGTTCTCCGCGGCGAGTATGAGCGTGCTCATCCGCTCCCACCTGTCCGAACCGCCGCCGCGCCCGAGCGTGCAGCGGGCCGGAGTGCCCGCTGCGCTGGACGCCGTGATCGCGCGGGGGATGGCCAAGGATCCGCAGGACCGGTATGCGAGCGCGAGCGAACTGGCCAGGGCCGCCCGCATCGCATTGACCGCCGCTCCCGGAACCACACCGCAGCCGTCGGCCGCGCCACCGGGTCGTACCGTGCCGACACCGTCCGCGCCCGCGACCGGCGGGATACCGACCCTGGTGGTACGGATCCCCGACCGCGCCAAGCCGTCGGAGGCGGCAGGGCCCGGTGCTTCCGAGACCGGTGAACTGACCCTGCCTGCGATCATTCCGGGCGACCCCACCCAGGTGCGCCCCACCGAAACCCAGTTCACCCCCCTGTCACAACAGCAGCCCCCAGCAGGCAGTCCCGTCGTTCCCGGTGGCCCGCCGGTGCGGCCGTTCCCCGATGCACACCTGTATCAGGACGCACAATTGCATCCGGCCGCTGATCCGAGCGGTTGGCGTGGCGACACCGAGTCATCGGACGCACAGCCCGGCTATCCGGCGGCCGAGGAAACTCGGGTGTACGGCGCCGCGGAGATCCCGGGGGCCGGTGCCTCCGGCCATGGGGGCACACCACCGGGCGCGCACTACCCGGCCGATCCGGGCGCGCCGCAGCCGACCGGCTATCAGGATGCGGCAAGCCAGGATGCCTATCCCACCGCTTACAGCGCCTACGACGCGCCCCCCACCGCGACATACGACTCCTATCGCGACCAGGCGCCCGATTACCAGGATCAGCCCGGCTACCCCACCGATCCGTATCAGCAGCACGAACAGCGTCGTTCCGGGCGCAACCGCTCCATCGCCGCGCCCATCATGATCGCGGTGCTGGCGATCGCCGTGGTCGCGGTGGGCGGTGTGATCGGCTGGCAGGTGCTCGGCTCGCGTCCCGCCGCGACCACCGTCGCTGCCGCATCCAGCCGCACCAGCACGCCCGTCGCCGCGCCCCTGGTCACCCCGCCCGCCCGCAGGCCGACCACCACGACGGCGACGCCGACACCGGTGACACTGCCCGACGACGCCCAACCGTGCCCCCAGGTCCACGACGGCGGCACCGAATTCGCCAACTCCGCGGTGGGGACATCGGTGACAAGCTGCGGTTTCGCCGAAGAGGTCCGTAAGGCGTACTCGGACAACCCGATCGGCGCCGCGACCGGCGCCGGTTCGCGTTCCGTTGTCGCGGCGAGCCCGGTGACGGGCCTGTCCTACACGATGAACTGCGTCGCGGACGGCGGTTTGATCACCTGTAGCGGGGGTGACAACGCGGTCGTCTACCTCTACTCCGAGGAACACAACTGAGACCCGTGGCACGGTCGTTGCCGGATCGCAATCCGATTACGACGGTGACCAGGCGGATAACGGGTACGGCGTGGAGGTGAGCACCTCGACGAGCAAGGTTCCGGATCCGGTTTCGGCCACCGCACCCGGCGGGCGGTGGCGAACCCGCGCTACCGCTTGTGGGGGCGTGTCTCCGCATTCGCTCCGGCCATGCGCAGTGATGTGGGCAGGGTTGGCCGCGTTGGCGTTGTTGCTGTGCGGCTGTAGTGCCGGGCAGCTCGCCCAGACTTCCGAACAGTCGTCCGCGGTCAACGGCACACACGGCCGGATCGGGGACCTGGACCTGCGCAACGTCTTCCTCCACGGCGAACCCGTGGGCCCCGACACCAACGTCTACCGCGATACCCGGCTGGCATTCACCATTGTCAACACCAGCGAGACCGCCACCGACCGGCTGGTCTCCATCGCATCGCCCAAAGCATCGGTGAACCTCCAGGCCCCGGCCGACACGCTCGAACTCCGGCCCGGCACAAGCCTGGCCGCGGGCGAGCCGGTGGAACAACTCGCCACACCCTCGGCCCCCGACGAGAAGATCACGGTGCCGGTAACGATCCAGGACCCCACGTTGGTGCCCGGGTTGACAGCTCCGTTCGACTTCACCTTCGAACACGCGGGCACCATCACCCTGCAGGTGCCGTTCGATGTGTGGACCGCAGGCGAACCGCACGACAGCGCCAGGCCGCTGCCTCCGGACGTCACACCGTGACAGCCCCGCACCCGAGCGTTCCCCGCCGACACGATGGGACAGGCCTGTCACCGATCCTGGTGCGCTGACCTCGGCAGAGCGCGCGCGACACGGTAGATGGAGTACGGTTTCGGCGGCCATCTACTGATACCGGGATTGTGGGAGTTCGCAACGACGATGCGTCGAGATGTGTTTACCGAAGGAATCCGCCACCTCCCCTTGTCCGGACGTCATCTGACAGCCGTACTCTGCTGCGCTGTTGCCGCATTCGTTACCTCCTGCGGTAGCGATTCCGATGCGGCCTCACCGCCGCCGCGCTCTGCCGCCACCGAGGTGGCCGGACCTGCTGAACAGGACAGTATCTCGGTCACCGTTCCCGGAACGCTGGCCGCCGAGTTCGCAGAATTACAGGCCGGGGAAGAAGGCCAGCTTGGCCTGGCGATCATGCCGGTCGGCGGTGATCGCATGGTGGTGCTCGGCGACTGGACCACCGGACCGGCCTGGTCGACGATGAAGGTGCCGTTGGCCATTGCAGCGTCCAGGAAGAGTTCCGGTGCCTCGGGTTCCGGTGTCTCGACATACTCGCTCACCGCTGCCATCACCGCCTCCGACAACTCGGCCGCCGAGACACTGTGGGAGTCCCTCGGCACCCCGGAGGAGGCCGCGCGGGCGGTGGAGCAGGTGCTGCGAGAAGGCGGTGACCAGGTGACGACGGTGCCTGCCACCCGGAGCAGGCCCGGTTATTCGGCGTTCGGTCAATCCGAATGGTCGCTGGCCGACCAGGTGCGTTTCGCGTCCCGGCTGCCGTGCCTGCCCGAAGCAGGTGAGGTCGTCGACTTGATGGAGCAGATCGTTTCCAACCACCAGTGGGGGTTGGGTTCGGTGTTCAGCGCTGCGCAATTCAAGGGCGGTTGGGGGCCCGACGCCTCCGGTTCCTATCTGGTCCGCCAGTTCGGTCTGGTACCCGCCACCGGCGGCACAATCGCGATCGCGCTTGCCGCCAAACCCGATTCGGGCACCTTCTCCGACGGTCTCGCGATGCTCAACACGATGACCGACCTGGTCTCCGAACATCTCGGTGAACTCACCGGCGGGCGCTGCCCGGCCTGATCTTCGCAGGTCGCGGGCCGTTGTTTCTCTGTTACCCAGCGTTCACGGGGTCGGAGCCGCGACGTGCCCGCGGGCGGGGCAAGATAGCGCCATGCGTATCGGAGTCTTGACCGGAGGCGGAGACTGCCCGGGGTTGAACGCTGTCATCCGTGCTGTTGTTCGTACCGCGAACGGCCGCTACGGGGACGCGATCGTCGGCTTCCAGGACGGTTGGCGCGGCTTACTGGAAGACCGCAAGATTCGGATCAACAACGATGACCGCACCGACCGGCTGCTCAACAAGGGCGGCACCATGCTCGGCACAGCTCGCACCAACCCGGACGTGCTGCGCGACGGGCTCGGCCGCATCCAGCAGACCCTCGACGACAACGGCATCGAGGCATTGATCCCGATCGGCGGCGAGGGCACCCTCACCGCCGCAAGCTGGCTGGCCGAAGAGGGCGTGCCGGTTGTCGGTGTCCCGAAAACCATCGATAACGACATCGACTGCACCGATGTCACCTTCGGACACGACACCGCCCTGTCTATCGCCACCGAGGCCATCGACCGCCTGCACACCACCGCCGAATCGCATCAGCGGGTGATGCTGATCGAGGTGATGGGCAGGCACGCGGGCTGGATCGCGATCCACTCCGGTATGGCGGCGGGCGCGCACCTGACCCTGGTCCCGGAGGTGCCGTTCGACGTGCAGGAAGTGTGCTCGATGATCAAACGCCGCTTCCAGCGCGGTGACAAACATTTCATCTGCGTGGTCGCCGAGGGCTCGCATCCGGCTCCCGATTCCGGGTTCACCCTGCGCGAGGGCGGTATCGACGAATTCGGGCACGAACGTTTCACCGGCGTCGCCCAGCAGTTGGGCACCGAAATCGAACGCCGGATCGGCAAAGAGGTCCGCACCACCGTCCTCGGGCATGTGCAGCGCGGCGGCAGCCCCACCCCGTATGACCGGGTGCTGGCCACCCGCTTCGGCCTGCACGCGGCCGAGGCCGTGCACGCCGGACACTTCGGTCAGATGGTGGCGCTGCGCGGCACCGAGATCGGCCTCGTTCCGTTGACCGAAGCCACCAAACAGCTCAAACGCGTCCCCACCGATCGTTACCGGGAAGCCGAGGCGTTCTTCGGCTGATCGAAGCCGGGTGGCGCGAGGGACCGCGGGGTTAGGCTCGCGGATATGACGTCGATCCAGCTTTCCGATCTGCCCGCCGCCACCGTGGAGGTGCTGGCCCGCCGCGCCCGCCGCGCCGGCCTGCCGTTACCGGCGTATGTGCGGCATGAGCTGGTGGCGCTCGGGCGTAAGCGTCGTGCGGTCGACCCGGTGGTGGAGTTCCTCGAATCGCAAGGGCGTGATCTGACTGCCGGAGCCGCTTGGACGTCGGTCGAACTCGGTGAGCTGCCCTCGGATGTACGTAACGTGCTCGTCCGCCGCGCCCGCGCCCTCGGCGTCGATGTGGCGCAGTACGTCCGCGACGAGCTGATCGCGTCCGCGCGCCGGACCACCACCCAGGATTCGCTGGACGAGATCGCCGAGGCGATGCGGCGCGACCCCGGGCTGCGGGTGGATATGGATGCCGTCGCCGCATCGATCAACTATGCGCGCGCCGAATAACGCCAGCTGAGCAACCCATACGACGCAGAAGGGGACGTCGCTGGTGCGCGCTCGGTATGGTGAGCGGCATGCGTGCTGGTCGGTTCACGGTGTTGGCTCTGTTGACGATCGCCGTCATGGTGGTTGCCGGATGCTCGGGCTCCGGCCCCGGTGACGATCAGGTGCGCGGCGACTGGCACGGCGCGATCGAAATACCCGAGCAACCGCTGGAACTCGCGGTACACTTCACCGCCGTCGATGCCGCCACCATCGATATCCCGGTGCAAGGTGTGCGAGGGCTCGAGCTCAAAGATGTGGTGGCCGAAGCCGAACGGGTGGAATTCGCTATTCCCGACATCCCGGGCGACCCGGTGTATCGCGGCACCCGCGAAGGCGACCGGATCACCGGCGAATTCACCCAATCCGGGCAGACGTTCCCGCTGACCCTGGAACCGGGCACGCTGGAAATGGCGCGCCCGCAGGAACCGAAACCGCCGTTCCCGTACCGATCCGACGAGGTCACCTACCGTAACGGCGATATAACCATCGCGGGCACCCTGACGAAACCCGAAGGTGCGGGCCCGTTCCCGGCAGTACTCTTGATCACCGGCAGCGGCCCGCAGAATCGCGACGAAGAACTGATGGGTCACAAGATCTTCCTGCTGATCGCCGACACACTGACCCGGCAGGGCTACGCGGTACTGCGCACCGATGACCGCGGCGTCGGCGGCACCGGCGGCGACCTGGCCCAAGCCACCTACGCCGATCTGGCCTCCGATATCGACGCCGGAATCGGTTTCCTGCGGGAACAGCCCGAGATCGACCCCACCCGGATCGGTCTGTTCGGGCACAGCGAGGGCGGATACCTCGCCCCGCTGGTCGCCTCGAAACCCGACAGCGGTGTCGCGTTCGCGATCCTGATGGCCGGACCGTCCGTGCCCGGCGGTGATGTACTGATCGAACAGAACCGGAAACTGTTCCAGGTCGGTGGCGCGACCCCGGAACAGACCGATGCCCAGGTCACCTATATCACCGAGATGACCGCGCTGGTGCGCGCGAACGACCTGGCCGGGGCGCGGGACCTGGCCCGGCGGCACAACGAATCATTGCCACCCGAACAGCGTGCGCCCGCCGACCAGGTGGAGGCGATGTTCGCGCCGTCGATGGTCTCGTTCATCTCCTACGACCCGGCTCCGGCGCTGACAGCGACCAAGGTTCCGGTGCTGGCGTTCTTCGGCAGCAAGGACGTGCAGGTCATACCGGCACAGAACGAGCAGCCGATGCGCGATCTGCTCGCAGGCAATTCCGACGCCACCGTGCACACCTTCGACAACCTCAACCATCTGATGCAGCCCGCGAACACCGGTATGCCCGACGAGTACGCCGCCATCGAAACCACGATCGCGCCGGAGGTGCTCGACTACGTCACCGGCTGGCTACAGCAGCGGGTTCCGACGAAATAGTGCGAGCGCGCCGTCATAGCGATGGTCCGCGCAGTGCGGGGCAGGCTCTTACATAGACTGTTCGCCATGAGCGCACCAACCGTCGAACTGATGGATTACGCCGATGTCGTGACCCGGTACGAGCCGGTGCTGGGCATGGAGGTCCACGTCGAGCTGTCCACCGCGACCAAGATGTTCTGCGGTTGCCCGACCACGTTCGGCGCCGAACCGAATACCCAGGTGTGCCCGGTCTGCCTCGGCCTGCCCGGCTCGCTGCCGGTGGTCAATCAGCAGGCCGTCGAATCCGCCATCCGGATCGGGCTGGCGCTCAACTGTTCCATCACCGAGTGGGGACGGTTCGCCCGCAAGAACTACTTCTACCCCGACCAGCCGAAGAACTACCAGATCAGCCAGTACGACGAGCCCATCGCCACCAACGGCTACCTCGACGTTCCGCTGGACGACGGCAGCACCTTCCGGGTGGAGATCGAACGCGCCCATATGGAGGAGGACACCGGTAAGTCGGTGCACGTCGGCGGCGCCACCGGCCGCATCCACGGCGCCAGCCATTCACTGCTGGACTACAACCGCGCCGGGGTGCCGCTCATCGAGATCGTCACCAAACCGATCACCGGGGCCGGTGACCGCGCGCCGGAGGTGGCGCGCGCCTACGTCACCGCGCTGCGCGATCTGCTCAAAGCGCTGAACGTCTCCGATGTGCGGATGGAGCACGGCTCGCTGCGCTGCGACGCCAACGTTTCGCTGATGCCGGTCGGGGCGAGCGAATTCGGCACCCGCACCGAAACCAAGAACGTCAACTCGCTCAAGAGTGTCGAGGTGGCGGTGCGGTTCGAGATGCGCCGTCAAGCTGCGGTGCTGTCCACCGGCGGCGTCGTCGTCCAGGAGACCCGGCACTTCCATGAGGCCGACGGCAGCACCTCGCCCGGCCGCCGTAAGGAAACCGCCGAGGACTACCGCTACTTCCCCGAACCCGACCTCGAGCCCGTCGCGCCCGACGCCGCATGGGTGGAGCAGCTGCGCGGCACCATTCCGGAATACCCGTGGCTGCGCCGGGCCCGGATCCAGGACGAGTGGGGTGTCTCCGACGAGGTGATGCGCGATCTGGTCAACGCCGGCGCCCTCGATCTGATCATCGCTACCGTCGACGCGGGCGCGCCCGCCACGCAAGCCCGCTCCTGGTGGGTCGCCTACCTGACCGAGAAGGCCAACGAACGCGGCGTCGAGCTGGCCGATCTGCCGATTACACCCGCTCAGGTGGCCGAGGTGATCGGGCTCGTCGAGGCGAAAACGGTCAACAACAAGGTCGCCAAGCAGGTCGTCGACCTCGTACTCGCCGGCGAAGGCGACCCAGCGAAAATCGTCGAGGACAAGGGCCTTGGCATGGTCTCCGACGAAGGCGCCCTGCAGGCCGAAGTCGACAAGGCACTGGCCGCCAATCCGGATATCGCTGACAAGATCCGCGCAGGCAAAGTCCAGGCCGCGGGCAAAATTGTCGGCGACGTCATGAAAGCCACCCGCGGCCAAGCCGACGCAGCCCGCGTCCGCGAACTCGTCCTCGCCGCCTGCTCCTGACGGGAGAGCCCGGACGCCAGGGCCGAAGCCGTGGCGTCCGGAGCGAGGTCGTGCCCACAGGTCAGGATCGGCTGACGCCACCGGAGACCGTCGGCCATGCGGCCAGGGCGTCACGGTAGCGGTCCAGCGATCGGATCATCTCCGTACCCACGCCGTTGCCGGTGTCCTCCCACAGGTCGAACCACTCGTTATCGGCCGGATCCTGGATCCGGCTCAGGCAGCGCAGCAGTAACAGCCGCAATTCCGGAGTCGGTGTCAGCTGGATACCGGCCGCCAACCTGTCGATGTCGGTGTCGCCCGGATTCGGTGCACAGAGATGGGTCGACAGGACGGCGATGCCGATAACACCTTGGGCGTCATAGCAGTCGGCATATTCCGATTCCAGAAGGTAACCGCACATTTCGCGGACACGTGCCTCCGCCGTCGAGGAGTCCACATCGCGCAATCCGTCCAGCGCGTCGTGCGCTCCGTCACTGTCGAGTAGCCCTTCGCCCCAGGTTCCCACAGCCGTTCCTTCCTTCGGGTGCGGGAGAAGCCAACTCGACGGTACGACACTGTCCCTGCGATACCAGCCGGTCAGGCGATCAGTCCGGCCCACCACCCGCGCCGGACGGCGGCGGGATACGGACCACGCGGTCGTCGTACGGCCCGGGCGCACCGCCCTCGGATTTATTGGCGGTGGACACCCAGATGGTCCCGTCCGAACCCGCGCCTGCGCCGATGAGGCGGCCGTACCTGTCCTGCGCGATCAGCGTCGGCGGGGCTGTCACCGCGTGGGTGACGGGGTCTGCGATGGCGAGGGCGAGGGCTTTCGCGCCGGTCAGCGATATCGCCACACCCTCGGGTGTCGTCGCGCATCCGGCTACGCCGGGACGGTCCGGCCAGGTCCATGCGGTGGTGACGACGCCGTCGGGACCGATGCGCTGCAACCGATCCTGGGCAGGGGCGCGGTCGGTGATCCAGATCTGATCGCCGCCGAGGCAGATATCGCCCGCACTGCCGATCCCCGATACCGCGACCTCCGGTGGCGGTGTACCGCCCGGAGAGGGCGAATGCACCCGCAGCAGTTTGCCCGCGAGCGAGGACGCGTTGCTCGCCGCGCCCGGGTCACCCGCATCGCCGGTCAGCACCAGCAGTTCATCGGGGCCGACGAACTCGATCGCGCCGCGATTACCGGTGGTGCCCTTAGGGATCCCGGTCAGCACCGGTTTCGGCGGGCCGTCGGGTGCGATACGCACCACCCGGTTGTCACTGGGGGTGGTGATGTAGGCGTAGAGCAGCCCATCCTCACCGTAGGTCGGCGACAATGCGAGATCGCTGAGCCCACCGTCGCCTGCTGGGTCCACATCCACCTGGGCGACCTCGAGCGGCGGCTGCTCCGGCGCCACCTGCAGGATGCGGCCGGTACGCCGTTCGGTGACCAGTGCGCTCTGCCCCAGCGACACCATGCCACCGGTGGTGTCCAGGCAGGTCGCGACCACGGCGGGGTCGGGGTCGATGCACGGGCCGCTCGGCCGGGTGGTCGAGGTGGGCGGCTGCTGCGGACGCCTCGGGTCGATATTCGCGCCGTGCAGCGTCGGCTCCGGAGTGAACGGGCTGGACGCGGAGTCGTCGAACCGGGCGCACCCGCCCAGCATCAACGAGCCCAGCACCACCCCCACCGCCAAGCATTTCGCGCCAACCGACTTCATACCCCCAAACGTAACGGAAGCACCCGCATCGGTGCCTCTTCCGGGTCCTTCCCAACACGTGTATCGCGTATTCGTGAACCTGACACGCTATTCCGCATTGCCGCGCCCAGGCAGGCGCAGGCGTTCTAGGCTGTGTGCTATGAGTGACCAGTCGAAAGACGAGGCAGCCGCCGCGGCAGGGTCCGCTGGGCCCTTGTCGGAGGCGTCACCGCCTGTGCACGATCCGGCTTCCGGTGGTGTCCGGCCGACCGAGCAGCTGCCGCGTACGAACCGTCCCGACCTCGGCAAGGACGTGCCCCGCACCGACGACGAACTCGGCTTGGACCCAGGCGAGGAAGTGCCCGCGGCGGGCGCTACCGGCGCCGCAGGTGCAGGTGCTGCGGGTGCCGGTGCTGCTCCCACCACAGCGCAGCCACACGGCGAAACCTACTCCTATGCCAGCATCCCGCCCGCGACGAACGCGCCGACCGGGAACAACAGGCTGCGCGCCCGCAACGGCGACACCAGGCGCGGCACCCTCGATCTCGGCCTGTTCCTGCTCCGGCTGGTCGTCGGCGGCACCTTCCTCTACCACGGCCTGCAGAAGCTGGCAGGCTGGTTCGACGGACCCGGCCTGGACGGTATGCGTCAGTCGCTGGAGGAGGGCGGCTGGGACCACCCGTCACTCGCCACGGCCATGCTCGTCGCGGGCGAGGTCGGCGGCGGCGCGCTGCTGATACTCGGCCTCGCCACACCGCTGGCCGCGGGCGCGGTGCTCGCGGTCATCCTCAACGCGTGGTTCCTGAAACAGAGTATGGAGCCGGGTTTCCAGTACTCGATGGGGCAGAACGCGGTAGAGCTCGACACCATCCTCGCCGGTACCGCGGCCGCCCTCATCCTCACCGGTCCGGGGCGTTGGTCGTTCGACCGCAGCCGCGGCTGGGCCACCCGCCCGTACGGCGGTTCGTTCGTGGTGCTGCTGCTGGCCATCGCCGCGGCGGTTGCCACCTGGTGGTGGTTGCACGACGGCAACCCGCTCACCGGAATCGGCCCGTTCGACTGATCGCGGGAAGAGCCCGCAGCGGAGCCACCCACCAGGAAAGACACCGACCGAGCCCGCGACGCCCCTCCGTGCGAGTACAGCGGCACGCAGTCGATCGGAGTCACCACTGGATCCGCTGCTGACCGGCATGCGGCGAGAGGCCGGTATCCCGCGAGATCAGCGTCTGCCTGCCCGAACGGAAATCGGCCGCTCCTGCATATGTGTGACGGGAGCGGCCGATCCGGTCCGGTCGCAGGGTCAGGGCACGTGCCGGACAGCGCCCTTGTCGGCGGACGTCGCCATCGCGGCATAGGCACGCAGCGCGGTGGTCACCGGACGGTCCCGCTGCACCGGCGCCCACGGCTGTTCCCTGGCGTCCATCTTGGCGCGCCGCTCCGCCAGCACGGCGTCGTCGACCAGCACCTCCAGCGTGCGGGTGGCGACATCGATGCGGATCTGGTCACCGTTCTCGACCAACCCGATCGCACCGCCGCTGGCAGCCTCCGGCGAGATATGGCCGATCGACAGGCCCGAAGTGCCGCCGGAAAAACGACCGTCGGTGATCAGCGCGCACTGTTTGCCCAGGCCCGCACCCTTGAGGAACGCGGTCGGATGCAGCATCTCTTGCATTCCCGGCCCACCGGCCGGACCCTCGTAACGGACCACGAGCACATCGCCGGGTTGGATCTTCTTGCCCAGGATCACCGACACGGCCTCTTCCTGGGATTCCACGACCACTGCCGGGCCCTGGAACGAGAACAGCTCCTCGTCGATGCCAGCGGTCTTGAGCACGGCGCCGTCGGTGGCGAGGTTGCCGCGCAGCACCACCAGGCCACCCTCGGCGGTGTAGGCGTGCTCGAGATCGCGGATACAGCCGCCCGCAGCGTCGGTGTCCAGTGACGACCAGCGGTTCTCGGTGGAGAACGCCTCGGTGGTGCGCACCCCGCCCGGGGCGGCGTGGAACAGTTCGATCGCCGCGTCGGAGGCCTTACCGGAGCGGATGTCCCAGGTGTCGAGCCATTCGTCCAGCGTTGGCGTATGCACCGTGGTGACGTCGGTTTCCAGCAGCCCGGCGCGGCGCAGTTCGCCGAGGATCGCGGGGATACCGCCTGCTCGGTGCACGTCCTCCATGTGGTAATCGGAGTTGGGGGCGACCTTCGACAGGGTCGGCACCCGCCGGCTGATCTCGTCGATGGTCTGCAGATCGAAGTCGATCTCACCTTCCTGGGCGGCGGCCAGGGTGTGCAGCACGGTGTTGGTGGAGCCGCCCATTGCGACGTCCAGTGTCATCGCGTTGCGGAAAGCCTTGGCATTGGCGACGTTTCGCGGCAGCACCGTATCGTCGTCGTCGCGGTACCAGCGGGTCGCGATATCGACGACGATACGGCCCGCCCGCTCGAACAGGGCGCGCCGCGCGGCGTGCGTGGCCAGCGTGGAACCGTTGCCCGGCAGCGCGAGACCCAGCGCCTCGGTGAGGCAGTTCATCGAGTTCGCCGTGAACATACCGGAGCAGGAGCCGCAGGTAGGGCAGGCGCTGCGCTCGACCTCGCTCAGTCCGTCATCGGTCACCGCGGTGTTGGCGCTGGCGGAGATCGCGGTGACCAGATCGGTGGGCGCCTGCGCGACACCGCCGACCACCACGGCCTTACCGGCCTCCATCGGCCCACCGGAGACGAACACCGCGGGGATATTGAGCCGCATGGCGGCGTTCAGCATGCCCGGGGTGATCTTGTCGCAGTTGGAGATGCACACCAGCGCGTCGGCGGTGTGCGCGTTGACCATGTATTCGACCGAGTCGGCGATGATCTCGCGGCTGGGCAGCGAGTACAGCATGCCGCCGTGGCCCATGGCGATGCCGTCGTCCACGGCGATGGTGTGGAATTCGCGCGGCACGCCACCGGCTTCGCGGACCGCGTCGGCCACGATATCGCCGACGTCTTTGAGGTGGACATGCCCGGGAACGAACTGGGTGTAGGAGTTCGCGATGGCGACGATCGGTTTGCCGAAGTCGTTATCGGTCATTCCGGTGGCCCGCCATAGGGCGCGCGCGCCTGCGGCATTGCGTCCGATGGTGGTCGTGCGTGAACGAAGCGGTGGCATGGGTGTCCTCGGTCGGGTCGCGGGGCTGGATATGCGACGACGCCGCCGGTGCCGGGCACAAGCGGAGTGCACCGGTCCGGTTCGATCGGCGTTACTTCACGTTACTCCCGTGGGGGGCGGCGCCGACCGGCGGTGCTGGGCGCGGGTTGTTACGTGCCGGTGTCTTTGTCGCGGTCGTGACCACGCCGATGTCCGTGCCCGGGCCCGTGTTTGCCCGCACCGAGGTCTTATCAGTGTCCGTCGGAGCCAGTGATCTTGTCGGTGTCCGTGGTCTCGTCCGAGGTCGTGGTCTTGTCGGTGCCCACAGACTTATCCGAGCCCACAGGCGTGTCGGTGTCGGTGTCTTCGATGGCCACCTGGGTGCTTTCGGTGGTGTTCGCTCCGCCTTCGGCAGGAGCATCGGCGACGTCGGGGCGAGCGAACGGGTCAGGGATGCGTCCGTCGGAAGCTTCCACCAGTTCGCGCAGCCGGTCGTAGCTCACGGCGGGCAGTTTCACCTCGGTGTCGTCGTCGAGATGGGCGCGCACGAAGCCTCGTGTGGGGATGCGCAGCCCGCGCACCCGATCCCAGTCGATATGCCGCGAGCCGAACACCGTCCGCAGATCCAGCCCGGCCGAGGAGACCGTGGTCTGCATACGCAGCACCCACACCAGAACTCCGAGTGGAAGCACCAGCAGCCACCACAGCCCGGCCGGCCAGCCGACGATCGGGAAGAACACGCACATCAGCAGGAGGAACACCCCGAGGAAGGCCAGGCGAGTCACCCGGATGACATGCGTCACATTCTCTTCGGTGCCCGCCCCACCCGTGTCCTTTCCCCCCTCGGGGATATGGGACGATTTAGCCGGTGGCACGGACTGATGCGGAGATGACACACCACCATCCTCGCATCTCGGCGGACGGACTAGAGCACCCACTGTCGTCCCACATAATGGGAAGATGGTGGCAGGCTGTTTGACTGTTCACCGCACGCACACATACCGTCATGCGCGTGAATCGAAACGAGTTGCTCGTAATCGGCCGGCGCGTCCAGCGTTGAGCCCGACTGCCTGAGTCGAATACGTCAGCTCGCGCCGCGACGCGCCACCCTCGAACAGCCACGCGCTGTCGAGGGCTTTTTTGTGTCAGGGACCTCGTGTCGGCGACGCGAACGCCCCATCCACGGTTCGTCCGGGGTCGAAACGACAAAACAGTAAGGAACCAAGACGGTGAGCGCACCTACCGCACGACCCGGGCCCTCCTCGGCCCGCAGGCCAGCGCCTTCGGTCAATCAGCCGGCATCGGCCACCGGCACCTCGACGACCCAGGCGACCCGCCGCCAGGTCCCGCCAGAGCGGGTCACCGGCGCGCAGTCGGTTGTCCGGTCGCTCGAGGAGCTCGGCGTCGACACCGTATTCGGCATTCCTGGCGGCGCCATCCTTCCTGTCTATGATCCGCTGTTCGATTCCACCAGGGTTCGCCACGTGCTGGTCCGCCACGAACAGGGCGCGGGGCACGCCGCCACCGGCTACGCCCAGGCCACCGGCAAGGTCGGCGTCTGCATGGCGACATCTGGTCCCGGCGCGACCAACCTGGTCACCCCGATCGCCGACGCGCAGATGGACTCCGTGCCGATCGTCGCGATCACCGGCCAGGTCGGCCGCGGCCTGATCGGAACCGACGCCTTCCAGGAAGCCGACATCTCCGGTATCACCATGCCGGTCACCAAACACAACTTCCTGATCACCGAGGGCATCGATATCCCGCGGATCATTGCCGAAGCCTTCCACCTGGCCGCCAGCGGCAGGCCAGGGGCGGTTCTGGTCGACATTCCGAAGGACGTGCTGCAGGGTGAAACCACCTTCAGCTGGCCGCCGGAGCTACGGTTGCCCGGCTACCGTCCCGTCACCAAACCGCACGGCAAACAGGTGCGCGAGGCCGCCCGCCTCATCGCCGAAGCCACCTCGCCGGTGCTCTACGTCGGCGGCGGCGTGATCAAGGCCGACGCCTCGGCCGAACTGCTCGAGCTGGCCGAACTGACCGGCATCCCGGTGGTCACCACGCTGATGGCGCGCGGCTCGTTCCCCGACAGCCACCGCCTCAACCTGGGGATGCCCGGGATGCACGGCACCGTGGCCGCGGTCGCGGCGCTGCAGAAATCGGATCTGCTGATCACTCTCGGCGCTCGTTTCGACGACCGGGTCACCGGCCAGCTGGATTCGTTCGCGCCCGGCGCGAAAGTCATCCACGCCGATATCGATCCCGCCGAAATCGGCAAGAACCGGCACGCCGATGTCCCGATCGTCGGTGACTGCCGCGAGGTCATCGCCGAACTGATCGAAACCATCAAATCCGATCCGGCCGGTCAGCAGCTCGACCTGACCGAGTGGTGGACCTATCTCGCCGGTGTCCGCGACAGCTACCCGCTGGGCTGGACCACTCCCTCGGATGGTTCACTGTCGCCGGAATACGTCATCGAAGCGCTCGGCCGCCTCGCCGGACCCGACGCCATCTACTGCGCAGGTGTCGGCCAGCATCAGATGTGGGCCGCCCAGTTCATCAAGTACGAAAAACCGCGCACCTGGTTGAACTCCGGCGGTCTCGGCACCATGGGCTACGCCGTGCCCGCCGCGATGGGCGCGAAAATGGGCATGCCCGACCGCGAGGTGTGGGCGGTCGACGGCGACGGCTGCTTCCAGATGACCAACCAGGAGTTGGCCACCTGCGCCGTGGAGGGCGTGCCGATCAAGGTCGCGCTGATCAACAACGGCAACCTCGGCATGGTCCGCCAATGGCAGACCCTGTTCTATGAGGAGCGTTACTCCAACACCGACCTGGGCACGCACGGTCTGCGTATCCCCGATTTCGTGAAACTCGCCGAGGCGCTGGGCTGCCACGGCATCCGGGTGGAACGCGAGGAAGACGTCGAGGCCGCGATCCGGGAAGCACAGTCGATCAACGACCGTCCCGTGGTGATCGATTTCATCGTCGGTAAGGACGCACAGGTCTGGCCGATGGTCGCTGCGGGCACCAGCAACGACGAGATCATGGCAGCGCGCGGTATCCGCCCGCTGTTCGACGAGGACGAGCAGGCCGCCGAGCCCGCCGTCATCCACGAGGCCATGGGACACGAGAAGGCGCAGGACCAAGCATGAGCAGCACCCACACACTCAGCGTCCTCGTCGAGGACAAGCCGGGCGTGCTGGCCCGGGTGGCCAGCCTGTTCTCCCGCCGCGGGTTCAACATCGAATCGCTGGCGGTCGGGGCGACCGAGGTCAAGGATGTCTCCCGGATGACCATCGTGGTCACCGTCGAGGAGCTGCCGCTGGAGCAGGTCACCAAACAGCTCAACAAGCTGGTGAACGTCATCAAGATCGTCGAGCAGGACTCCGAAACCTCGGTGGCACGCGAACTGATCCTGGTGAAGGTGCGCGCCGACGCCAGTGTGCGCACCCAGGTGATCGAGGCCGTCAACCTCTTCCGGGCCAAGGTCATCGACGTCTCGCCGGATGCGCTCACCGTCGAGGCGACCGGAACCCGGTCCAAACTCGACGCGCTGCTGCGCATGCTCGAACCATACGGGATCCGCGAGATCGTGCAATCCGGCGTTGTCGCGCTTGGTCGTGGTCCGAAGTCGATCACGGCTACGCGGTAGTTCTTAGTTCATATAACCGTTCCCCGTGTTGCGGGGACTTCCGTCAGAAGGGAAACCACATCGTGGCAGTCGAGATGTTCTACGACGACGACGCCGACCTGTCGATCATCCAGGGCCGCAAGGTCGCCGTGATCGGCTACGGCAGCCAGGGGCACGCCCACTCGCTGAGCCTGCGTGACTCCGGTGTCGAGGTCCGTGTCGGTCTCGCCGAGGGCTCGAAGTCGCGGCC
Organism: Nocardia donostiensis; assembly: GCF_002081715.1. Taxonomy (GTDB): domain Bacteria; phylum Actinomycetota; class Actinomycetes; order Mycobacteriales; family Mycobacteriaceae; genus Nocardia; species Nocardia donostiensis. Next base: position 92,027 of record NZ_MUKP01000007.1, read on the forward strand.
GAAGGCCGAAGAGGCAGGCCTGACCGTCGGCACCCCCGCCGAGGTGTCGGAATGGGCCGACGTCATCATGCTGCTGGCCCCTGACACCGCGCAGGCGTCGATCTTCACCAACGACATCGAGCCCAACCTGAAGGACGGCGACGCCCTGTTCTTCGGCCACGGCCTCAACATCCACTTCGGCCTGATCAAGCCGCCCGCGAACGTCACCATCGGCATGGTCGCCCCCAAGGGCCCCGGCCACCTGGTGCGCCGCCAGTTCGTCGACGGCAAGGGCGTGCCCGCGCTGATCGCGGTCGACCAGGACCCCAAGGGTGAAGGCCAGGCGCTCGCCCTGTCCTACGCCAAGGCCATCGGCGGCACCCGCGCCGGCGTCATCAAAACCACCTTCAAGGAAGAAACCGAAACCGACCTCTTCGGCGAGCAGGCCGTGCTCTGCGGCGGCACCGAAGAACTGGTCAAGACCGGTTTCGAGGTGATGGTCGAAGCCGGCTATGCCCCCGAAATGGCCTACTTCGAGGTCCTGCACGAACTGAAGCTGATCGTCGACCTCATGTACGAGGGCGGTATCGCTCGCATGAACTACTCGGTGTCCGACACCGCCGAATTCGGCGGCTACCTGTCCGGCCCCCGTGTCATCGACGCAGGCACCAAGCAGCGTATGCAGGAAATCCTGAAGGACATCCAGGACGGCTCCTTCGTCAAGCGCCTCGTCGCCAACGTCGAAGGCGGCAACAAGGAACTCGAAGGCCTGCGCAAGCAGAACGCCGAGCACCCCATCGAGGTCACCGGCAAGAAACTGCGCGACCTGATGAGCTGGGTCGACCGGCCCATCACCGAAACCGCCTGATACCAGGCTGTTACGTCCAACGGCCCGGCACCTGCCTTCGCAGGTGTCGGGCCGTCTGTCGTGTTACCGTCCCTCACCAGCCGCGACAGGGAGTGGGCGCCGAGTCGGTGCCGAGGTGAGTCCCGCCATCGCGAATTGATCCATAGCGCAGTCGATGTCGAACAGGTCACCGGCTCCGAAGACGTCCATCACTACCTCCTGGGTCACTACCGCGGTTCCGGCGGCGTGGATCAGCGTCGCCACGCTCGCGCGCTGTCGGGTGTCCGGACGCCCGGACACCAAGGAGCCGAGAGTGTCGCCGACCGCGTCGTCGGTCCAGATATCGGGTAACGCGGCTGTCCACTCCCAGGGCGACGACGGCTCGCTCCGATGCCAGCATCGGTCCTGCCACCAGTAACAGAACGTTCGCAGCCTCGGGTCCGCGCCGGGATTCAACATCGGGTCCACTGCCCAGTCGGGTGATTCGGAGCAGATCGTATCGGGTGCACTTGTCCAGCGGTCCCACACACCGCCCGACAGCACTGCCCGCCCACCCGGCAGCGCATATAGCGTGGACCCACTGCGTGCGGTGCTTTCGAACCAGGCAACCGACGGCAAAATCCGCGGCCCCCACGGTGATCCCGCGGCGGCGAACCCGGCCGCGATAATCGCCCAGCGGGCCCATAGCTGAGGGAACGGCGGTAGCGCATCGTCTCTGTGGTCGTCCTGGTCGGTCATGTCGAACCCTTTGAATCGTTGCCTACGGCCGTTCCCGGTGGTGCGTCAGAACGGCGCGGTGAGTTCCAGTTGGATACCGTCCGGATCGTCGAAGGACAGGATCACGATGCCCAAGTCGCCCATTTCGATGATCTCGCCGTGTTCGATCCCGGCCTTGTCGAGTCGGGACGCCGCGGCAACCAGATCGTCGCGGGAGGAAACGGAGAAGCTGAGGTGGTCGAGGCCGACCCGGTCGGGGTCGAACCGATCGGACTGCGCCGCCACCGGTCGCAACCCCAGCAGTATCCCGCTCGCCTGGAACACCACCCCGCCGTAGAGCTGGAACGGGTCGGTGCGAACACTCGGATCTTCAGGGCTTCCAGGTGATTCGACGGCCACCGGGAAACCGAGCACTTCCTCGTAGAAGCGGCGTGATTTCTGGATATCGGTAACGGTGAGCCGGATGTGGTGGGTGCCTGTAGTGGCGATCGAGGGCATGCGAAAACTCCGATGACGTCATGGAACAGAGAAGGTGGCACTACCCGCCATCCGCGGTAACGGACGCTCGGCGAGCTACCCGTGCCAAGGCTATGCCGGAGGTTTGCTGTGCGTCAGTGTCGGATACGACATCTTCAGTACCATTCCCGACATGGAGGTTGGGATCTTCGTGGTGGACGGTGTGGCCGAATTCGGGCTTTCCGCTCTGCTCGAGACGTTCGGTACCGCCAACGCCGTGCGCGATACCGTCCCGTCGCCACCCCCACCGTGGCGGATACGAATCGTTTCCTTCGGCTCGAGTGTGCGCTCCAGCAGCGGTTTCACCGTCCCGACCGTCCCGCTGCCGGACTTGCCTGCACCCGACGGGTTCGCCGAACTCGACATGATGATCGTGCCTGCGGTCCGGGTGTTCGACGCGGCCCCGTTGATCGAACTGGTGTCGGCGCCGGAAAGCAAACCCGTGCTCGACGGTATCCGGCTGGCTCACCGATCCGGTGCGCATATCGCCGCCGCCTGCACCGGAACCTTCTTCCTGGCCGAGGCAGGCATTCTCGATGGCCTCCCGGCGACCACCAGCTGGTGGCTCGGCCCCACCTTCCGCCGCCGCTATCCCGCCATTGCCCTCGACGAATCCCGCACCCTGTGCCGAAGCGCCCGCGCCACGACCGCCGGCGCCGCCTTGTCCCACCTGGACCTGGCCCTGTCCCTGATACAAGTGGACAGCCCCGCCGTCGCCGAACTGGCCTCCCGGTATCTCGTTGTCGGCGACGGCAGAACCCAAGGCAACTACATCGTCACAGAAGTGGTCGCCCACGGTAATTCGCTTACCGCCGCCTTCGAACGATGGGTCCGCGCCCATCTCGGCGAACAGTTCCGCATCGCCGCCGTAGCCGGCGAACTAGGCGTCACCGAACGCAGTCTGCAACGCGCCACCCAGGCCGAACTCGGCATCTCACCCCGCGATTTCGTGAACAACATCCGCCTCGAACACGCCACCCACCTGCTGCGCACCACCCCCCTGACCCTGGAAGCGATAGCCGCCAAAGTGGGCTACCTCAACGCGGGGACTCTGCGCGGACTGGTACGGAAACGCCGGGGCATGTCGATCGCGGAACTGCGGACGTCGTCACTGACGTGGTGAGGCGCCGACCGACAACGGCCCGGCACTGCGTGGCGCACGTACCGAGCCGTTGTCGTGTCACGCGGTTCAGCTGCTGCCGAACACTCCGCGCGGCAGCACATGTCGCAGCAGCCAGCGGGCCCCGTCGTGGCCGTGCCGATGCCAGCTGCGGTGGTCGTCGCGATCCCAGCCGCGGTCCCAATCCCGGTCCCAGCCACGATCATGACGGTGCCGGTTGTGCCGGTGGTGGTCGTCCCAGTGGCGGTGGCCGGGCCGACTGATTTCGGTGACACCGGGCTCAGCCGGGGCCGGGGAGGCCGCCGCCGGAACCGCTACCGCCGCCAGCGGAACCACGGTCAAGGCACCGGCAACCGCGATACGGGCCGCTGCCCTGCGGAAGGGGGTAGATCTGTGTGGGGAGAACAATGTCGAATCCTTTCTCGTGAACCTGCGCAGGCCACCACAGCCGCTCCGGACGCCACCGCGCGTATCGGTCCGCGATACACAGCGCCGCAACGTCGTTGGAGTAGGGATGGTCGGCACGTAAACACTCTTGCTCAGTCGGGCGGCGACGTCATGGGGGAAAGCACCCATTTCGGGGAAGAATCAGCCTCGAGTATGACGATTCGTCATACTCAGCTGTATCTAGAGGAGCACGGAAACAGATTTCGGTCGGCTATCTTGCACCAACGCGGCGTGTCAGCTGGCCTCGAGGAAAGCAGCGAACCATGTTTCCAGGCGTTCACGTGACGGCCGGTCGCTACGGCGAGACGGTAGTGCCAACTTTCGCCCCGCCATATCGCGGAAGCCATACCGAACCATCGGGTTGTCGTCAGGATTCTGCAGTAGTTTCTCGCCGACGACGATGCGGTAGTCAGGTGAGATGCCGAGCAGGTTCGCATCGTAGGCGGCGTGGTGAATTTTGCACAAGCACAGGCCGTTCACCACTTCGGGAGTGCCCTGCTCCTCGCTGTCTGCGGTGATGTGCGCTGCGTCCAGCAGTTGTCGGTGGCCGAGGCTGCACACGCCGCATTTGTTGTCGTAGGCGAGAAGTACGCGTCCCCTGAACTCCGGCTGATGCAGCCGCTGCTTCTTCAATCGCTGCGCGTAGCTGCGTTCGATGGGATCGAGATGAAATGGGTCCTCGACGTCGAGCAGTTTCTCGTCCAGGGCGAGGATGAAGCGGCGGCGCTCGAGGTCATCGGATATCACGTAGACCGGGAACACCGGAACATACACTCCGGGCTGGAGCCATCGCAGCAGGATGATGGGGGACCGAAGCTCGAATGCTCGCCTGAGCTTGGTGTTGTCGCCTGCAGTGCTACCTTCTCGGTGGGAGTAAGCGAACATCGAATCGCCGATTTCGGCATCGGAGTACGGGCTGCCGGGCTTCGATACGATGGAGAGAGTTGCCGAGAGGTGACGCGGATTCCAGATCCCTCGATTTTGGTCGATAAGGCGGTGTACATCGTTGCCGACCGCGAACGCGGTGAGCTCATCCCGCGTCAACGTGCCCTTCTCGGCCATCTGGCGTGCGAGGTGATCGAAGATCATCTCTCGCAACTGGAGTTCCGCCCCGGTTTCCGCAAGTGGAGTGTTTCATCTTCACATCTGAAATGACCACTGCTGCGGGGTAACTCGTCTCCATACACCCCCGAGATTCGTCCTGGGAGACCCTAGCGTCGTTCACTGACCCGCTCCGGCTGTGTTTACTGAGGGCCAGTTCCGGGCGCGCTGCTGAGAGCAGATCCGCTCACAGCAGCACGCACTTCCGGTCGTCGTTCTGGTGGGGCACCGTGAAAACATGGCTCACGATGACAAAACCCCGCTGTTCGGTTGGCGGGCAAGGGAACAACTGCTGGCCCGGCGCATCCTTGTTCTGGATGGTCCGCTCGACGACGACAACGGCACCCTGCTGACCACTCAGCTGCTCACTCTTGCTGCCGAGGACGGCGAAGCTGGTATTTCGCTGTGGATTCACTCGCCGGGTGGTTCGGTTCCGGCCATGCTCGCTATTCGTGATGTCATGCGGTTGGTGCCCTGCTCGGTGTCGACTCTGGCTCTGGGCTTGGCGTGCAGTGCGGGGCAGTTCCTGCTTTCTTCTGGTAGTCGCGGTAAGCGTTTCGCGTTGCCGCATGCCCGGATTTTGATGCATCAGGGGTCGGCGGGGATCGGTGGTAGTGCTGTCGATGTCGAGGTTCAGGCCGACGACCTGCGCTACACGGTGGAAACGGTGCTCGGGCTGATCGCCGAGGACACCGGGCAGCCGTACGACCAGGTGTACGACGATTCCTTGCACGACCGCTGGTTCAACGCTACGCAGGCAAAGGAATACGGGTTCATCGACCATATCGTGGACGATTTCGCGCAGGTCGTCCCGCAGCGGCGGCGCGTCGGGATCTCCGCGTGAGCAGCGCCGTTCGCGCAGACGCATTTCGCAGAGTGCGGCCGAGAGTGCACTCGGGTCGAGGAGAGACAGCATGAGCACCTACACGATTCCCAATGTGATCGCCCAGCATCCGCGTGGCGAGCGGATCACCGATATCTATTCGCATCTGCTTGCCGAGCGGATCGTCTACCTCGGGACACCCATCGACTCCGGTGTCGCCAACGCGCTCATCGCGCAACTACTGCACCTGGAATCGGAGAGCCCCGGGCAGCAGATCGACTTCTACATCAACTGTGAGGGCGGCGACCTGCCATCCATGCTCGCGGTCTACGACACCATCCAGCACATCGGCGCGCCCGTGCACACCACCTGCGTGGGGCAGGCCATCGCGGTGGGCGCGGTCCTGCTCGCCGGCGGCGCCCCGGGGAATCGGTCGATGCTCCCGCACGCCCGGGTGGTCCTGCATCAGCCCGCGGCTCGGGGCCAGGGCGCCATCCCTGATCTGATTCTGCAGGCCGATGAGCTGGTGCGGATGCGGGCCGAGATCGAATCCATTCTGTCCCGGCACACCGGTCAGACGGTGGAACGGCTGCGGCACGACACCGATCGGGACCGGGTGTTCACCGCCAGGGCGGCCGTCGAGTACGGGCTGGTGGACCGAGTCTTGGCGCCGCGTGAAGTATGAGGAGCTGACCGCTGTCCGAAAACCCGCAGTTCAGCAGCGGGTAAGGCCGCTCGTCGTTCACCAGTCCTGACCTACACAAGGTGCTGCCGAGGGCGGCGGTTGTCTCGACTGAGCGCCGCCCTCGGCAGGTCGGGTCAGGCCGCGCGGAGTGTGAGGGTCGGCCTGGAAACGGGCCGAGAGGTCGCGGCGGGGCGACGGCGGGTACGTAGCTCGTCGGCCACCTGTCCGGTGAGCTGCCCTAATGTAGTGCCCAGGGCACCGGCCAACGCGGCGATCATCTCGCTCGACGGTTCTTTCCGGCCGCGTTCGACCTCGGAGAGGTATTGCGGGGAAATCCCCGCGCGCTCGGCAGTTTCGGCGAGCGTTTCGCCCTGCTCGCGGCGCAGCGTGCGCAATTGCCCGCCGAGCATTTCGCGCCACAGGGGTTCGGGCTCATCCGGCAGCTGCGGGTGCGGCCGATCGGTGCCGCCACCGGGAATCGCGTGGAGTCTGCGGGGCTCGGTCATGGTAGGAGCTTAGGCTCAGGCCAACGGATCGGACTCGGATTACGCTCCTGGCGTACACCCGCCCTGCGGTCTCGCTGGGGCGTTGCCGCCCGAGCGACCGAGTATGGAGCGCGTAGCCCGTCGTTTACGGCGGAGATAGTGCATCAGATGCGTGTCACACCAGTGCGGTTTTGTGTCGGGACATGGGGTCGAATGCGAACGTCACGGGTAGCGGCGAAGGCTCTGGCCATCAGACGGCATGCTTGCGGCATACCAGGGGAAGCAGCACGATCCACGGTCCGGCTCCGCGTTGGTTACCTCACAGTCACCCCATTTTGTTGTGGAGGAACTTCCCGGCTCGTGGCATCGTTGTCAGGGAGATCAGGCAATCGAACGTGATATGCCTGGCTCGTCTACAGGAAGTATGAAGTAAGTAACATGGCTCAAGGTAGCGTGAAGTGGTTCAACAGCGAGAAGGGCTTCGGCTTTATCGCGCAAGACGGAGGCGGGCCTGACGTCTTCGTGCATTACTCGGCGGTCTCCGGCTCGGGTTTCCGGACCCTCGAGGAAGGCCAGCGGGTGGAGTTCGAGATCGGCCAGGGCCAGAAGGGCCCCCAGGCTCAGGACGTTCGCACCATCTGAACAGAGTGACTTGGGCGAGCCCCCTGCACCGACAGCGGTGCGGGGGGCTCGTTGCGTCAGGGGGTAGATGGGGGCGGCGGCTCGAGGGGCACCGGCGGGCCGCGGCGACCGGTAGGGGTGCGGGCTGCCGCGAATGAACCGCAATCGCTGTCGAGGGCCGGCGACAGATAGCCAGGCGCGGCTGGTGGACCCGATGTTCGAGCTCGGCTCCAGGCACGTCGATGGGGGGCGACGACGTCGAGACCGTCGAGAAGGGAACGCAAGAGGCGGGAAGGCAGATGCCTCGACCGAGCCGGGGCAGTCGAAGGGGTGAATATGTTCCGCGAGCGGTCCAGGACCATTAACGAAACGATAAACAACGGATCACGGCCGGCAGCAGCGGGTGTTCCGGCCATGCCCTAGGAATTGGGGCGTGGAGAATATGCGTGGCTTCTGCTCCGCGAATGGCCAACAGGGGCCTCGGGGCGTGGGTAGGTCCGGCTGTGGCGAGGGGTGCGGCCCGCGTACCACCTCAATCGCCCTGATAGGAGCGGTATCTGGGTGGGCTCGATCACGACGTGGTGGTCGTTGTGGCCTACAGCACTATCGCGAACAATGCTGTAACCATATTCGATCGACCCTCGATGTTCTGTATGTAAACCAGCTCAACTGGGCTAACCGAAAGAGCGAGAGGTAAATAAATGATCCCCGTTATCATCGACACCGGTAGTGCCGCCGTGAACGGTCTTTTCGACACCCTGGGTGCCGCGCTCCACGGTCTGGTCAACACCCTGTGGACGGGCTCCTTCGGCGGCTGATCTCGGCCGGCAACCCCCTGCCCCGGGCTTCGCGCGGAGTCCGGGGCAGGTCTGTGTCTGCGGCAGGAAAGAACCCGCTCCGCGTACTGACGACAGGCGCCCTACCAGGGGGTAGCCAGTGGGGGAAAGTAAGGCAACTAAGCTTGGCCGAGGTAACTGCCGTCCCTTCCTTCCAGGAGTAACCCACGTGAGCCAAGCAGGCCGTCCTGTAGTTCTGATCGCCGACAAGCTCGCCCAGTCGACCGTCGACGCGCTCGGTGACGGTGTCGAGGTCCGTTGGGTAGACGGCCCGGACCGGCCGGCGTTGCTGGCCGCCGTTCCTGAGGCCGATGCACTGCTGGTCCGCTCGGCCACCACCGTCGACGCCGAGGTGCTCGAAGCGGGCAAGAACCTGAAGATCGTGGCGCGCGCAGGCGTCGGCCTGGACAACGTGGACGTGCCCGCCGCTACCGAGCGCGGCGTCCTCGTGGTCAACGCGCCCACCTCCAATATCCACACCGCCGCCGAGCACGCGGTCACTCTGCTGCTGGCCGCCGCACGCCAGATCCCGGCCGCCGACACCACCCTGCGTGAGCGCACCTGGAAGCGCAGCAAGTTCAACGGTGTCGAGATCTTCGACAAAACCGTCGGCGTGATCGGCCTCGGCCGGATCGGTCAGTTGTTCGCAGCTCGCCTTGCCGCGTTCGAAACCAAGATCGTCGCCTACGACCCCTATGTGTCCCCGGCCCGCGCCGCGCAGCTCGGTATCGAACTGCTCAGCCTGGACGAGGTGCTGGAGCGCGCCGACCTGATCTCCATCCACCTGCCCAAGACCCCGGAGACCAAGGGGTTGATCGGCAAGGAGGCGATCGCCAAGACCAAGCCGGGCGTGATCATCGTCAACGCTGCGCGGGGTGGGCTGGTCGACGAGGCCGCGCTGGCCGAAGCGATCAAGTCCGGTCATGTCCGTGCCGCCGGTATCGACGTCTACGAGACCGAGCCATGCACCGACAGTCCGCTGTTCGACCTGCCGCAGGTCGTGGTGACCCCGCACCTGGGTGCCTCCACCGCCGAGGCGCAGGACCGGGCGGGCACCGATGTCGCGAAGTCGGTGCTGTTGGCGCTGTCCGGTGAGTTCGTTCCCGGCGCGGTGAACGTCACCGGTGGCGCGGTGAGCGACGAGGTGGCGCCGTGGCTGGACATCGTGCGCAAGCAGGGTGTGCTGCTGGGCGCGCTGTCGGACGAGCTGCCGGTGAGCCTGGAGATCCAGGTGCGCGGTGAGCTGGCCTCCGACGAGGTCGGCGTGCTGGAGCTTTCGGCGCTGCGCGGCGTGTTCTCCGAGCATGTGGAGGATCAGGTGACTTTCGTCAACGCACCGGCGTTGGCCACCGAGCGCGGTATCACCACCGAGGTCACCACAGCATCGGAGAGCCCGAGCCACCGTAGTGTGGTCGATCTGCGTGCGGTGTTCGGCGATGGTCGCACCTTGAACGTGGCGGGCACCCTGACCGAACCGCAGCAGGTCGAGAAGATCGTCAACATCAACGGCCGCAACTACGATATGCGTGCCGAGGGCCTGAACTTGGCGGTGCTGAACTACGCGGACCGGCCGGGCGCGCTGGGCAAGATCGGCACCAAGCTCGGCGAGGCCGACGTCGACATCCTGGCCGCTCAGCTCACTCAGGACGTCGACAAGGAAGGCGCCACTGTGATTCTGCGGGTCAACCGCGAGGTTCCGGCGGATGTGCAGTCCGCGATCGCCGATGCCGTCGGAGCCACCAAGGTCGTGCTGGTCGACCTGTTCTGATCTCGCGAACCGCGGCGCACCTGTTGATCCGGGTGCGCCGCGGTGTTGCGCGGGTCGGTTGAACTCGAACATTGCTGTCGTGAAAGCGTGGTTGTTATGAAGCTTGCTGTCATCCCCGGCGACGGGATCGGGCCGGAGGTCATCGCCGAGGCGCTCAAAGTCCTCGACGTGGTCGCACCCGGTGTAGCGAAGACCGAATACGATCTGGGCGCCAAGCGCTACCACGCTACCGGCGAGGTGCTGCCCGATTCGGTGCTGCCCGAGCTGAAACAGCACGACGCCATCCTGCTCGGCGCGATCGGCGACCCGTCGGTGCCCAGCGGTCTGCTCGAGCGCGGCCTGCTGCTGCACACCCGGTTCGCCCTCGATCACCACGTGAACCTGCGGCCGTCCAAGCTGTTCCCCGGCGTCACCAGTCCGCTCTCGGGTAACCCGGAGATCGACTTCGTCGTGGTCCGGGAAGGCACCGAAGGCCCCTACACCGGCACTGGCGGCGCGATCCGTGTCGGCACCCCGCACGAGGTGGCCACCGAGGTCAGCACCAACACTCGTTTCGGTGTCGAACGGGTCGTCCGCTACGCGTTCGCCAAGGCGCAGGCCCGCCGCAAGCATCTCACCCTGGTGCACAAAACCAATGTGCTTTCCTTCGCCGGTTCGCTGTGGCAGCGCACGGTCGACGAGGTCGGCGCCGAGTTCCCCGATGTCGAGGTCGCCTACCAGCACATCGACGCGGCCACCATCCACATGGTCAACGATCCCGGGCGTTTCGACGTGATCGTCACCGACAACTTGTTCGGCGATATCATCACCGACCTCGCCGCCGCCGTCAGTGGCGGTATCGGCCTGGCCGCCAGCGGCAATATCGATGCCTCCCGCACCAACCCGAGCATGTTCGAACCGGTGCACGGCAGCGCCCCCGATATCGCGGGCCAGTCCAAGGCCGACCCGACCGCCGCCATCCTGTCGGTCTCGCTGCTGCTCGAACACCTCGGCAACAGCGAAGCCGCCGCCCGGATCGAGACCGCCGTCGCCAAGGACCTGACCACCCGCACCGGTCCGGCTTCCACCGTGGAAATCGGCGACCGTATCGCTGCCGCCGTCTGATCCAGAGCGACGCTGCTGACACCGGCGCCCAGGACCATTGTGGCGGCCGGTGTGCGATACCGGCTGCGTCGACCCGACGGCTGCCGAGTGATGGCAGCTTCCGGCGTGACGGGTTTATCGCGCGGGGTCGGCTGGGACCAATGGGATGGCGATGACCGCGAGGAAGGCGGCCAGCAGGTAGGCGGCGGGGAAACCGGCGACGGTGATGAGCGCGCCGAACACCGGTGGGACCGCCGCCATGGCGAGGTTCTGGCCGGTGTTCTGGATACCGAGGCCGCGGCCGCTCCAATAGGGGCCGGCGATTTCGGCGACCGCGGTGAAGGCGAGGCCGTTGTCGGAGACGGTGACCACCGAGGCGATCAGCAGCAGCGGGATGGCGGCCCACCACCATTGGGTCCATGCGGTAAGGGCGAGTGCGGCCATACTCGTCACCGCTGCGATGGCGACGATGCGCAGTGGTCCCATCCGGCTGCCGACTCGGTCCGACCATGCGCCTGCACCGATGCGTCCCAGTGCGCCGAGCAGTTGGGTTGCTGTGACGAGCGCTCCCGCGGCGGGGAGCGACCAGCCGATATCGCGGTGCAACCACAGCAGCGCAAAGGTCCACACCGTGCCCTGGGGGATCACGAGCAGGATCGAGACGCCGTGGATGCGCCAGAGCGTAGCGGCCCCGCGATAGGGATTCGCCCGGTCGGCGGCCGCACCGGTGGGCCGCGGCGGATCGACGATCCCGAACAGGCAGCCCACCGCCGCCACTGCGGCCATCAGTGCGGGCACCAGAATCGCGGACGCGACACCGTACTCCGATGCCGCCGCCGGTATCGCCATGGCGCCGACGCCGACACCGAGTGGCTGCGCGGTCTGCCGGATGCCCATGGCGAGCCCGCGCCGCCGCGGCGGGAACCAGCCGACGATGACGCGGCCGCTGGCGCCGTTGGTGCTCGCCGCCCCGACTCCGCCGAGGAACAGTAGCGCGCCCAGCGCGGGATAGTTCGTTGTCATGGCGGCTCCCGCGCCCGCGGCCGCCATCAGCAGCGGCCCGGCCACCAGTACCGTGCGTTCCCCGACCCGGTCGACCAGATAGCCCCATGCGATGAGCGTGCAGACCAGGCCGATGGTCGGCATCGCGACCAGCAGACCTGCCGTGGCCAGTGGCATACCGCGGTCGGTCAGCGCGGGCAGCAGGAACGGGACGCCGTGCACGAACACTGCGCTCGCCGCCTGTGCGAAAACGCCGAGACCGAGCATTGCCCAGCGCCGTGACGGTGTGGTGCGGCGTGCGGTAACCCGCCCTGACGACGGTTCGTCGTCTCGTTCGGTGGCAGCCGCGTGTGATGATTCGGCCATCGACACTCACTCCGTATCTCATAATATGGGACATGAATCTCATTCAATGAGTCACGGCCATCACGGTACACCCGCTCGGCGGCCGCAGGGGCGCTACCGCAGGGGAGCGGGTGGGGCGGTGGGGCACACTACGAATTCGTACCGCCCGGTCGGGCGCGTTCGGGCAGGTGGCGGCCGATAGACTGCCGGGCATGCGTCTAGGTCGAGTTGCCAGTCCGGATGGAGTCGCGTTCGTCAGCATCGAAGGCGGCGAGGTCGCCAAGGAGATCGCCGAACACCCCTTCGGCACTCCGACGTTCACCGGGCGGAGCTGGCCGCTGGCCGATGTCCGCCTGCTCGCCCCGATCCTCGCCAGCAAGGTGATCTGCGTCGGTAAGAACTATGCCGCGCACGCCGCGGAAATGGGCGGCGTAGCGCCCGAGGAACCGGTGATCTTCATGAAGCCGAGCACGTCGATCATCGGACCCAATGCCCCTATCCTGTTGCCACCCAACTCTTCCCAGGTCGATTACGAGGGTGAGCTGGCCGTGGTGATCGGCCGTCCCTGCAAAGACGTGCCCGCCGCCCGCGCCAAGGACGTCGTGCTCGGCTACACCGTCGCCAACGATGTCACCGCGCGCGATCAGCAGAAGCAGGACGGACAGTGGACCAGGGCCAAGGGATACGACACCTTCTGCCCGCTCGGCCCCTGGATCGAAACCACTGCCGACCCAGCGGATCTGGAGATCGTCACCGAACTCGACGGCGAGGTCCGCCAGCGCAGCAACACCTCGTTGCTGCTGCACGATATTCCCGCGCTCATCGAATGGGTTTCTGCTGTGATGACCTTGCTGCCGGGCGATGTCATCCTCACCGGGACCCCCGAGGGCGTCGGTCCGATGAACTCGGGACAAAACGTGTCGGTGACCGTGTCCGGTATCGGTACGCTGACCAACCCCGTTGCCGCCAAACGCTGATCGAAAGAGAGCCATGACTGAAGTACGGGTCCGATTCTGCCCGTCACCGACCGGAACGCCGCATGTCGGCCTGATCCGGACTGCCCTGTTCAACTGGGCCTACGCCCGCCACCACGGCGGCACGTTCGTCTTCCGCATCGAAGACACCGACGCAGCTCGCGATTCCGAAGAGTCGTACCAGGCGCTGCTGGACGCGCTGCGCTGGCTCGGCCTGTCCTGGGACGAAGGCCCGGAGGTCGGCGGGCCCTACGGCCCGTACCGGCAGTCGCAGCGGCGGGAGCTGTACCTGAATGTGGTGCGCAAGCTGGTCGAGGCGGGTGAGGCCTACGAATCGTTCTCCACCCCGGAAGAAGTGGAGGCGCGGCACCGGGCGGCGGGCCGCGACCCCAAACTCGGTTACGACAACTACGACCGCGATCTGACGCCTGAGCAGATCGCGGCCTACCGCGAGGCGGGCCGCCCGGCGGTGATCCGGCTGCGGATGCCCGATACCGAGTTGGTCTGGGACGATCTGGTGCGCGGTGAAACCACCTTCCCGGCGAGAAGTGTGCCGGACTTCGCGCTCACCCGCGGCAGCGGTGAGCCGCTCTACACACTGGTCAATCCGGTGGACGACGCGATGATGCGGATCACCCATGTTCTGCGCGGGGAGGACCTGCTGTCGTCCACGCCACGTCAGCTCGCGTTGTATGCGGCATTACGGCGGATCGGGGTCGCCGAATTCACGCCGGAATTCGGTCATCTGCCCTTCGTGATGGGTCAGGGCAACAAGAAGCTGTCCAAGCGCGACCCCGAGTCGAACCTGTTCGCTCACCGCGACCGGGGTTTCATTCCCGAGGGTTTGCTGAATTATCTGGCTCTGCTCGGCTGGAGCATCTCCGATGACCGCGATGTGTTCTCGATGTCGGAGATGGTAGCGGCGTTCGATATTTCGAAAGTTAATTCGAATCCGGCTCGTTTCGATCAGAAGAAGGCCGATGCGCTGAATGCCGAGCACATCAGGTTGCTGGACCCCGCGGATTTCGCGCAGCGGCTGCGTGAATACCTCACTCAGCACGATCGTATCGGCGCCGAAATCGACGAGCGGGTGTTTGCTGCCGCGGCCGAACTCGTACAGACCCGGATTGTGGTGCTATCCGATGCCTGGGACCTGCTGCGTTTCCTTTTTGCGCCCGCCGATGAGTTCGCGATCGATCCCGCTGCCGGGGCCAAGAATTTGGGCCCGGACGCACAGCCGGTATTGGATGCTGCTATTACCGCTTTGACGGGGTTGACGACCTGGGAGCATGGCGGTATCGAGGATGCGTTGAAATCCGCGCTGATCGATGATCTGGGCCTGAAACCGCGTAAAGCTTTCGCGCCGGTGCGCGTGGGAGCGACCGGCTCGCATATCAGCCCGCCGCTGTTCGAATCGCTGGAACTACTCGGCCGCGACCTGACGCTGCAGCGGCTGCGCGCCGCTCGGGAATGGCAGGCGCCGAACTGAGCGAGGACGCGCGGGTTGCGGACCGGCGGTCCCGGTCGGTTCGCCGCCCGCGCCTGCCCGCACTGCGGGCGGCGAACCGGGCGGGTATCAGCTGATTCATGCCATCTGACCAGGCGATTTGTAGTTTACGGGTAGGCTTTTGGTAATCTTCTTCTCGGCCAGGAACGCGGTACTGCCTCACCCAGCGGTGGGACCGAAAGCTCAGGTCATTGGGGTATGGTGTAATTGGCAACACAGCTGATTCTGGTTCAGCCATTCTAGGTTCGAGTCCTGGTACCCCAGCGGAGACTGCTCTCGGCTTTCGACTCATATCCGCGCTCGGGTCTGACGAGAAACCCTCCCGGTAGCGGGATGGTCGGCCAGTGCACATCCTGGCGATTTGGTCGCCGAGCTCCGGTCGGTTACGCTAGCCGAGCTTCGAATGATCGAAAGCCACCGGATCCGCCCCAACCAGGGGTGATCCAACAAGTCCTGGCCCCGTCGTCTAGCGGCCTAGGACGCCGCCCTCTCAAGGCGGTAGCGCGGGTTCGAATCCCGTCGGGGCTACTGTGCAGAACCCCCGGTCAGCTGACCGGGGGTTTTCTCGTTCTGTGGGCTGGATCAGGCGCCGAGACAACCGTCGTTGCGGATGTGGCGTTCGTTACGGGTGCTCGGCCGCGAGATCAATCCAAGGCACCCGCCGTCGACCCGCTCAACGGCATCTCCGGCAGCCCCAGCTTGCGGTGGTCCCAGCTGCGCACCCGTTCCGGCACCACCTGCACCGCGACGCGTTTGTTCAGCATCGCCTCCACCATCGGCCGCATCTCCTCGGTGTAAGGTCCGGTGTAGCGCTCCC
Source organism: Nocardia donostiensis (assembly GCF_002081715.1). GTDB lineage: Bacteria > Actinomycetota > Actinomycetes > Mycobacteriales > Mycobacteriaceae > Nocardia > Nocardia donostiensis. The sequence continues at coordinate 107,700 of NZ_MUKP01000007.1, forward strand.
ATACGCTCACCCCGACCGCGAACAGTTTCTCGGGGTCGTCGATGATCTCCGCGCGACCCTCGATCGCTACGCCGCGCAAGGTGTCATAGGTCTGACCGGCCTCCACCATGCAGGTCACCCGTGGATCGCGGCGCAGATTCACCGCCTTCTGCGATTTCGCCTTCGTCTCGAACCACAGTTCCGGCATCGCCGCATCGCCTGCACCGTCGAGCAGCGCATACCACATAGCGGTGAGATGCGGCACACCCGTAGCACCGATGGTCGCCAGGGTGGCGACGCGGCTACGGGTCAGGAAATCGGTGATCTCGGCCTCGGTCATCACGATCTGCGACCGTTGGTTAACTCCCATGCGGCAACTGTAGTGAGGGCGCCCGCCCCCGCTTACAAGCGCCGGTGCAGCGCGTCCGCGGCAGCCACCAGGTCCGCGGCCCAGCGTGCGCCCGGCCTGCGTCCCATCCGATCGATCGGTCCGGATACCGAGACGGCGGCCACCACCGCGCCGTTCGCGTCGCGCACCGGAGCCGAGACGCTGGCAACCCCGGCCGCCCGTTCCGCGGCGCTCTGCGCCCAACCGCGTTTACGCACCTCGGCCAGGACCCGTTCACCGAAGACTGCCTCGGGCAGAACACTGCGCTGTAACTCCGGATCGGCCCAGGCCAGCAGCACCTTCGCTGCGGATCCCGCGCTCAGGGGCAGCCGAGAGCCGACCGGAACGGTATCGCGCAGCCCGGCGGGCGGCTCCAACGCCACTACACAGACCCGAGAGTGACCGTCCCGGACGTAGAGCTGGACGCTCTCGCCGGTGATCTCGCGGAGGCGGGGGAGAATGGCCGCCGCGGCTTCGTGTAGCGGATCGGTGGCGCCTGCGGCGAGTTCGGCCAGGGCGGGGCCCGGTCGCCAGGAGCCGCCGTTTTCCCTGGTCAACAGCCGGTGCACCTCGAGCCCGACGGCAAGCCGGTGCGCGGTGGCGCGGGGTAGGCCGGTGCGCTCGCAGAGTTCGGTGAGACCACACGGCTGCTCGGCGACCGCATACAGCACTGCCACCGCTTTGTCCAGAACGCCGATACCGCTATGCTGTCTCATAGAACGATATTAGCGTCTCGTATGTTGGGATGGCTACTCCGGTCGAGGCTCCTGCGGTGGGCTGAGCCTTTACCGGTATCCGAACCGACGAAAACCGGGCGCAGGAATTCCATCTCGTCGCGCACCCGGTCGCCGCCAGCCCGCTGCGGTATGAACCGGATGCCAGAGCCCCCCGAAAGGTGATCGAACAATGGCACGCACGCTGGCCGAGAAGGTGTGGGAACAACATGTTGTGGCCCGTGGTGAAGGCGACGGGGACGCACGCGAACCCGACCTGATCTATATCGACCTGCATCTGGTGCACGAAGTGACCAGCCCGCAGGCGTTCGACGGCCTGCGTGCGGCCGGCCGTCCGGTGCGCAGGCCGGACCTGACCATCGCCACCGAGGATCACAACGTCCCGACCATCGATATCGATCGGCCCATCGCCGACCCGATCTCGCGCACCCAGGTCGAAACCCTGCGGCGCAACTGCGCAGAATTCGGTGTCCGGCTGCACCCCATGGGCGATCTGGAACAGGGGATCGTGCACGTGGTCGGCCCGCAGCTCGGCCTGACCCAGCCCGGTATGACTGTGGTGTGCGGCGACAGCCACACCTCCACCCACGGCGCGTTCGGCGCCCTGGCCATGGGAATCGGCACCAGCGAGGTCGAACACGTGCTGGCCACCCAGACCTTGTCGTTGCGCCCGTTCAAGACGATGGCGATCACCGTGGACGGGGTGCTGCCGCCCGGGGTCACCAGCAAGGATCTGATTCTGGCCGTGATCGCCCAGATCGGTACCGGCGGCGGTCAGGGCTATGTGCTGGAGTATCGCGGCGAGGCCATTCGCGCCATGTCCATGGAGGCGCGAATGACGATATGCAACATGTCCATCGAGGCGGGCGCAAGGGCGGGCATGATCGCCCCCGACGAGACCACCTACGAGTTCCTGAAGGGCCGTCCGCACGCACCGCAGGGCGCGGACTGGGACGCCGCGGTCGCCGCCTGGGATGCGTTGAAGACCGATGAAGACGCCGTTTTCGACGCCGAAGTCCATATCGACGCGAGCACGCTGACCCCGTTCGTCACCTGGGGCACCAACCCGGGCCAGGGCGCGCCGCTGGGCGATCGAGTGCCCGATCCGGCCCAGATCGCCGACGAGACAGCCCGCGAGTCCGCGGAGAAAGCACTGCGGTATATGGATTTGACGCCGGGAACTCCACTGCGTGAGGTCGCCGTGGATACCGTATTCGTCGGTTCGTGCACGAACGGGCGTATCGAGGATTTGCGCGCCGTCGCCGATATTTTGCAGGGCCGCCGCGTCGCCGACGGGGTGCGAATGCTCGTCGTACCGGGATCTATGCGGGTTCGGGCGCAGGCAGAAAAAGAAGGACTCGGTGAAATCTTTACCGCCGCCGGCGCCGAATGGCGGCAGGCCGGTTGCTCGATGTGCCTGGGAATGAATCCGGACCAGCTCGAACCCGGCCAGCGCTGTGCGTCCACCTCGAACCGCAACTTCGAGGGCAGGCAGGGCAAAGGCGGCCGGACCCACCTGGTGTCCCCGCCGGTAGCTGCCGCGACAGCGGTCCGTGGAACTCTGTCCTCGCCTGCGGATCTGGTCTGACCCGCGAGTAAGTCTTCCCGAGACCGACACATATACCCGATCAGGAGAAACTCATGCAGGCATTCACTGTGCACACCGGGATCGGTGTTCCGCTGCGCCGATCCAACGTCGACACCGATCAGATCATCCCGGCCGTCTATCTGAAGCGAGTGACTCGAACAGGATTCGAAGACGGGCTCTTCGCAGCGTGGCGAAGTGACCCGGAGTTCATTCTGAACACCGAACCATACAAGCGGGGAACCGTGCTGGTGGCGGGTCCGGATTTCGGTACCGGTTCTTCTCGTGAGCATGCTGTCTGGGCTCTGTCGGACTATGGCTTTCGGGTAGTTATCTCCTCGCGATTCGCCGACATCTTCCGTGGCAATGCGGGTAAGGGTGGACTGTTGGCCGCTCGTATGTCACAGAATGATGTCGAAATGCTCTGGAAGTTGCTCGAGGAACAGCCCGGACTGGAATTGGTTGTGGATCTCGAGGCGCGTACGGTGACCGCGGGAACCATCGTGTTGCCGTTCGATATTGATGACTACACCAGGTGGCGGCTACTGGAGGGTTTGGACGACATCGGCCTGACCCTGCGGCGAAGCGACGTGATCGCCGAGTTCGAAAAGACAAGGCCAGGTTGGAAACCCACCACGCTTCCGGCGCCTATTTCGCAGACGTAATCACCCCGACAGCGTTAGCTGAGTACCGGGCAGGCCGGTAGCTGTACGTGTGCTAAACCACATGAATTTTGGCGTGGCACATAGACTCTTGCCCAATGTGGGTTTACCGTGGTACCTAGTCGGTCCGACGACGGGCCATTAGTCTGCGGAGGATTCAATGAACAAGGCGGAACTGATCGACGTTCTGACCGAAAAGTTGGGTACTGACAGGCGCACGGCTACCGCGGCAGTCGAGCATGTGGTCGACACCATCGTGCGCGCAGTGTACAAGGGTCAGAGTGTCACCATCACCGGATTCGGTGTGTTCGAACAGCGCAAGCGTGCCGCTCGGGTCGCACGGAACCCACGCACCGGCGAAACGGTCAAAGTTAAGCCGACTTCGGTGCCTGCGTTCCGGCCCGGTGCTCAGTTCAAGGCGGTTATCGCCGGTAAACAGAAGTTGGCTCCCACCGGCCCCGCTGTGAAACGTGGCGTCAATGCACCGGTTGCGGCGAAGAAAACGGCTGCGAAGAAGACGGCAGCCAAAAAGGCCGCTGCGAAGAAGGCTGCTGCCACCAAGGCTCCGGCAAAAACCACGGTGCGCAAGGCAGCGACCAAGGCGCCTGCGAAGAGCACCACCCGTAAATCGACTACCAGCAAGACGGCCGCCAAGAAGGCACCTGCGAAGAAGACGACCACTGCGGCCAAGACCACGGCTGCGAAGAAGGCCCCCGCGAAGAAGGCTACCGCCACCGCGAAGAAGACCACGGCCAAAAAGGCCCCCGCGAAGAAGACTGCGGCCAAGAAGACCGCGGCTCGCCGCACCCGCTGACCTCCGCGGTCCACGCCGGCTTCTGGCTGACGTCGCGCGCTGACCGCCGCAACGGGTGACCACGGGTCGCCCAGCAGATACCGGACGAACAACGGCCCCGGGGGCATCCCGGGGCCGTTTGATCACCCATCACCGCGGCGTGCTCACTCGCCGCGTTTTTGTTCTGCCGTCTTTCAGTTCTGCACTGCCGTAGCGGGCACCACGTCGATCGACAGCGACCGGTCGAGATGATCGGCGGACACCAGCCGCCCGTCGGCGAACGACAGCACCCACACACTGCCCTTGCGGTTGCGTGCGGGCGGAAGCACCACCCCATCACGCTCGGCCCACCAGTTCAGCAGATCCGGAATCACCTTGCCCTGGCTGCACAGCACCCGGACGCTGTGCTCCGGTACGAGTTCCAGCGCCCGCTGCCGCGCCGCATCCGGATCGGCGGCATACCTCTGCTCCGACAGCAGCGGCTCCAACCCGATGTCGACACCCAGCTGCTCGGCCAGCGGAGCAACGGTCTGCACACAGCGCAGCGGGTCGGCGGAGAACACCTCCTGTGCCCCGAACGCCAGCAGATTCGGCGTCAGAATCTCAGCCTGGGTGCGGCCCGCCGATTCCAACGGCCGCTGGGAATCCGGTCCGCTGAATCTGTCCCGGCGGCCCGCTTTCGCATGCCGCACCAGCAGCAGTGTGCTGGTGACGGCGGGTAGGCGGGCGAACGTGCGCACGATCTGCCGGTCCATCGGATACGACAGGGCCTCCATGACCTGATCCAGCGGTTGCCAGGTCAGTTGGTCGACCTCGACATTGGCGTTGAATTCGCCGCCGACCACTTCGGCGGCCCAATAATCGACGCGTTTGAGCTTGCGGTGCCCGGGGATCGGATAGGTCACCTTGCCGAGGTAACGGCCGAGCCGGCAACGCAGGCCTGTCTCCTCTTCGGTTTCGCGGACCGCGGTGAGCACTGGAGTCTCCCCCGGATCGAGTTTGCCTTTGGGTAGCGACCAGTCCTCGTATTTGGGCCGGTGCACGACGGCTATTTCGATCCCCCCAGCGGGCGTCTGTCGCCACAGCACTGCCCCCGCGGCGTGGATATTGGCTTTCACCTGTGGATCACGCAATGTCGTTGCTTTGCTGTGCATGGTCACTGCTGGTCCGGTCGCCGTAGTCGCATGAGGAACACCTGATGGTCGCGTACCTGGCCGCCGTCCTCGACGGCCGAACCGGCCTGCGCGGGGCGGGCACGCCAGCTGCCGTCGGGTTGCAACACCCAGCAGCGGGTCATCGGATGCAATGCGGAATCGAACACCACATTCAGCTGTTCGCACAGCTTCGGATCCTTCACCTGGGCCATCACCTCCACCCGCCGGTCGAGGTTGCGGTGCATCATATCGGCGCTGCCGATCCAGTACTGGTTCTGTGCCTGGAAATGCATCACCCGCGAATGTTCGAGCACCCGCCCGAGGATGGAACGGACCTCGATGTTCTCGCTCATCCCCGCGACACCAGGCCGCAGCCCGCAGATGCTGCGCACCACGATCTGCACGGGCACCCCCGCCTGGGAGGCCCGATACAGGGCGTCGATGATCTCTTCGTCGACGATGGCATTGGCTTTCAGCCGGATCCGGGCAGGTACACCCTGCTGCGCCAGTTCGGTTTCGCGCTGGATACGGGCGATGATCCCGGCCCGGATGCCGTGCGGCGCGACGAGAATATTGCGGTAGTCGGATTTGCGAGAGTAGCCGGTGAGCGAGTTGAACAGGTCGGTCAGATCGGCACCGATTTCCGGTGCTGCGGTGAGTAAGCCGACGTCCTCGTACAGCCGCGCGGTCTTCGGGTTGTAGTTGCCGGTGCCGATATGGCAGTAGCGGCGGATCGTGGCGCCTTCGCGCCGCACCACCAGGCAGGTCTTGCAATGGGTTTTCAGTCCGATGAGGCCGTAGACCACGTGCACACCGGCCTGTTCCAGTGCCCGCGCCCATTTGATGTTGGCCTGTTCGTCGAAGCGGGCTTTGATTTCCACCAACGCCACCACCTGCTTGCCTGCTTCGGCGGCGTCGATGAGCGCGTTGACGATCGGCGAATCGCCGGAGGTGCGGTACAGCGTCTGTTTGATCGCCAGCACCTGGGGGTCGGCGGCGGCCTGTTCGATGAAACGCTGCACGCTGGTGGAGAACGAATCGTAGGGGTGATGCACCAGCACATCGCCCTCGCGTAACGCGGCGAACACATTGCGCGGTGTTTCCCGCTCCCCGAACGCGGGCGGGGTCGCCGGAACGTACGGGGCGTCCTTCAGACCCGGCCGATCCACCCCGTACACCTGCCACAGGCAGGACAGGTCGAGCAGGCCCGGTACCTGGATGACGTCGGCCGGATCCACCTCGAGCTCACGTAGCAGCAGATCGAGCATGTGCTCGGTCATATCGTCGGACACCTCCAGCCGCACCGGAGAACCGAAGCGCCGCCGCGCCAGTTCGCGTTCCAGTGCCTGCAGCAGGTCCTCGTCGCGGTCTTCGTCGACCTCGAAATCGGCGTTGCGGGTGATCCGGAACGAATGCTGCTCGACCACGTTCATCCCGGGAAACAGTTGGTCCAGGTGTGCGGCGATCAGCGCTTCCATCGGCAGGAAGGCCGCAACCGACGAACCCGAGGAGGTGCGCCGCACCCGGACGAAACGGTCGACGTTGTCGGGAACCTTCACGCGCGCGAAGTGCTCACCGCCGTTCGTCGCGTCCCGCACCGTCACCGCAAGGTTGAGACTCAGCCCGCTGATATAGGGAAACGGATGCGCCGGATCCACCGCGAGCGGGGTGAGCACCGGGAACACCTGGTCCTGGAAGTGCGCAGAAAGCCTGCGGCGTTCCTCGTCGTCCAGATCGGCCCAATCGATGATCTCGATACCTTCTGCGGTGAGCGCAGGCAGCACCTCGTCGAGGAAGACCCGCGCGTGCCGGACGGCGATCTCCTGGGTTCGCGCGGCGATCAGCTCCAACTGTTCGCTGGGTGAGCGGCCGTCGGCCGAACGCACCGAAAGCCCGGTTTCGGCACGGCGTTTGAGACCGGCGACCCGCACCATATAGAACTCGTCCAGGTTCGAGGCGAAGATCGCCAGGAATTTGGCCCGCTCCAGCAGCGGCAGCGATGCGTCCTCGGCCAGCGCCAGCACTCTGGCGTTGAAGTCCAGCCAGCTCAATTCCCTGTTGAGGTAGCGATCGGCAGGCAACAGGGGGGCGGTCGAGCCGTCACGTAAAGGCGTGGCGGCAGGAGGTGGGGTGGGAAGCACCTGCTGTTGCTTGACGGTTTCCGTATCGCTCACACCTACGATCATCCCTGACAAACCGCCCGGTGTGCACTTGGTGTAGGCCGATATAGCGCTAGTGCAGTCTCCGTCACACCCGGTGCGGCGACCGGCTAGCACACACGCGGAACCGGCTGGTGAACGCTGTGTGGCCAGCCGATATCACACAGCAGAGCACGAGTATCTGTGCCCGCGCCGAGCAGCAGCGCGCGGTCGAGGTCGGCGGCGGTGTCGACGTCGAGGCGCAGCCCCGGCCAGTCGCCACCCAAGGCGGCGGCACCATCGCCGATATGCCTGCGGGCCGAACCCGGTCCGAACCGTGGCCGCAGCGCGATACCCGCAGGCGCCAGCAGTGCCGCGGTGCCGCTACCGGCATGGTCGACGACGAGCGAGCGGGTTGCGGGGGGTGCGGCGGTGAACATGGCGGCGAGTTCGTCCGGCCGTAGCGCGGGCAGGTCCGCTTGCAACGCCAGCAGATCGACCGGCCCGTGGCGGCGCCGCAGTGCCGCCGCTGCCGAGTCGAGCGCGGTGTTGAGCTTGTCGGGATCGGAGTGCGAACGCTGGGCGACCGGTTCGGGATGCACCATCGCGCCGCGCGAACGCGCCAGCTCGGCGACCAGGGGGTCGGGCGTGACAACGGTCACCGAGGCAATCGCGGGAACCGCGGCGGCGGCGCGCACGGTGTCGGCGAGCATGGCCAGCACCAACCGTGCCCGTTGCGGCGGGCGCAGGTGCTCGGCCAGCCGGCTCTTCGCCCGGTCCAAACTCTTGACCGCGATCACGGCGTGCACAGCGTGCGGACGCATGAGACCGATCTTTGCATGGCATATTGGTCTGATGGCGAGGGCGGCGGTACTTGGTGCGGGATCGTGGGGCACGGCGTTCGCGAAGGTGTTGGCCGATGCGGGAACCGATGTCGTCATGTGGGCACGCCGCCCCGAGGTCGCCGAGACGCTGGCGAGCGACCACCGCAATCCGTTCTACCTGCCCGGCGTGCAGCTGCCGCCGATCGCGGCGACCGACAACTACACGGCTGCCCTCGACGGCGCCGATATCGTCGTGCTCGCCGTGCCGTCGCAGTCGCTGCGCGCCAATCTCGAAACCTGGAAACCGGCGATCGGCGCCGACGTCACACTGTTGAGCCTGATCAAGGGAATCGAAACCGGGACCCTGCTGCGGATGAGCCAGGTGATCGCCGAGGTCACCGGAGCCGAAACGGGGCGTATAGCAGTGCTGACGGGGCCGAACCTGGCCAAGGAGCTCGCCGCGGGCCAACCCGCCGCCACCGTGATCGGCTGCACCGACGCCGATCGCGCGGTCGCTGTCCAGCAGGCGTGCGCCACCGGGTATTTCCGCCCCTACACCAACACCGATGTGATCGGCTGCGAAATCGGCGGGGCCTGTAAGAACGTCATCGCGCTCGCCTGCGGTATCGCCTCCGGGATGGGGCTGGGCGACAATTCGATCGCCGGGCTGATCACCCGCGGACTGGCCGAGATCATCCGGCTCGGCGTCGCGCTCGGCGCCGAACCCACGACGCTGGCCGGGCTGGCCGGAGTGGGCGATCTGGTGGCGACCTGCACATCGCCGCTGTCGCGCAACCGCTCCTTCGGGCAGGTGCTCGGCGCGGGCGGTTCGATGCAGGCCGCGCAGGAAGCCACGCACGGCCAGGTCGCCGAGGGAGTGAAATCGTGCACATCGGTGCGTGCGCTCGCTGCCGCGCACGATGTGGAGATGCCGTTGACCAACGCGGTGCATCAGGTATGTCATGAGGGACTCGCGGTGCGCGAGGCCGTCGACAATCTGTTGGGTAGGCGGATCAAACCGGAGTAGTCGGCACCGGGGTTCGGCACTGCTCCAGGTACCGTTCGGTGCATGACGAACCGGATCAGGGTGGCCGTGGTGTTCGGAGGACGCAGTAACGAGCACGCCGTGTCGTGTGTATCGGCCGGCGCCGTGCTGCGCAACCTGGATCCGCGGCGCTACGAGGCCGTGCCGATCGGTATCACCGCCGAGGGCACCTGGATGCTTGCGGGCGGGGACGTACAGTCGCTGGCCATCCGCGACCACAGCCTGCCATCGGTGGACGACACCGGCACCGCGCTGATGCTGGCCGCCGACCCGAGCCGGTCCGGAACGCTCGTCGCGCTCGACGACCCCACGGCCGCCCTCGGCGCGGTCGACGTGGTGTTCCCGGTGCTGCACGGTGCCTTCGGCGAGGACGGCACCGTGCAGGGCATGCTGGAAATGGCCGGCATCCCGTATGTGGGACCCGGTGTGTTCGCCAGCGCGGCCGGTATGGACAAAGAATTCACCAAGAAGCTGCTGGCGGCCGAAGGTCTTCCGGTCGGACCCCAGGTGGTGCTGCGGCCCGGTGTGGATACCGTATCGGAGGAGGACCGCGCGCGACTCGGCTTGCCGGTGTTCGTCAAACCCGCACGCGGCGGGTCCTCCATCGGCATCACCAAGGTCACCGGCTGGGCCGATTTGGATGCGGCCATCGCAACCGCACGCGCGCACGACCCGAAGGTGATCGTGGAAGCAGGCATCATCGGCCGCGAAGTCGAATGCGGTGTGCTGCAATTCCCCGATGGCCGGGTGCAGGCCAGTGTGCTCGCCGAGATCCGCATGCCGCAGTCCGATGCCGCTGATCCCGGGGCGGGACCGCAGTTCTACGATTTCGACACCAAATACCTCGACGACATCTGTGAATTCGATGTCCCGGCGAAACTCGACGACGATATCGCCGACCAGGTGCGGGCGCTGGCGATCGGTGCCTTCCATGCTCTGGACTGCGAGGGTCTGTCCCGCGTCGACTTCTTCGTCACCGAATCCGGCCCCGTGATCAACGAGATCAACACCATGCCCGGCTTCACCGCCATCTCGATGTACCCGCGCATGTGGGAGGCCACCGGGATCGACTACGGCACGCTCGTGTCGACCCTCATCGAGACAGCGCTGGCGCGGGGTACCGGATTGCGTTAGCGCTCGAGCCGACGGCGTTGCCTGCGCAGAGGTCGGCGCGGCGGAGGAGGTGCCGCTGGGCTGTCGATCAGTTCGGCAGCTCGCCCGGATCGAGCGGCTGGGCCGGTAGCTGCGCGGTGATGGTATCGGACACCACCTGCAGCGGCGTGGGGCCCGAACCGTCGGGAATCGTCAACGCGATATAGGTTCCGCGGTCCACGGCGAACCAGGTGCTCGCCGTCGTCGCCTGGTCGCGGACCTCGAACCACTGCACCTGGTTGACCATCTGGATCGGCGAGGCGCGATTGAACTCGAGCGGCCGCTCCAAACCGCAACGCAGCACAATGGGCTCGCCACCATCGGGACGCTGCCAGGCGCGGGTGGCGGGAGGCGCGGGCTCCACCAGAGTGGATTTGGTGAACTCACCGACTTCTGCGGGCAGTGCGGGGATCAGGGCGCTGCAGGCAGGACCTTCGGCCTGCGGGGCGGGAACCGCACCGAGCACGAGGGGTTCCCGTTCGGTCGGGGCTCGCAGTGCGATACCTGCCGCGACGACGACCGCGACCACCAGTGCGATCGGTAGCGCAACAGCGGTGGCGATCAATGCGGGGGAGTACGGCGTCCGCTCGGTGGGGGTCTCGGTGTCGTCGGCCTCGGAGTTGTCGTCCTCGGCATCGCCTTCGACTTCGTTGCCCGCGGTGTTCTTCGTGTCTGCGGCGGTGTCCATGCGACTGGTGCCGGTACGGCCGCTGGTTTCGGAGGTGGCGGAATCCGCCCTGGTGCTGTCTGCCGCGTCCGCGGGTTCATCGGGTTCGCCCGGCCCCGGACGGTCGGCTTCCGCGCCAGGCCCCGACGTATCATCGGCCGCGCTTTCGGTACCAGCGGCAGGGGGGGTGGGCTTTTCCCGGTCCTCCGCGGGTCCGGGGGCTGGGGTCTGGTCGGCGGGTTCGGAACCTGTGGGGTCCGACGGCTCGTGGTCCGGCGATTTCGCCGCCATCTCGACGATCCTTCCTGCACGCTGGTTACCGGCCGGGTGCCGGTGGGCCCTGACGGTTCGCTGTGGCGTCGACCTGCCCAGGTGTGCCCGGCTTCCGGTGCTCAGGGTACCGTCGGGGCGATTGCAGCCAGCACGCGCGCCTCGCTGGCCGGTGGGGCGCCGATGGTGTCGGGAAAGGGCCGGTCATCAGCGAGAGCACGCCGCCGCGCACGGTACGGGAACTGGGGGAATTCCCGCTGATCGAGCGGATCAACGCCGGTCGGGTCCAATCGCCTGCGGTCCGGCTCGGGCCCGGTGATGATGCGGCCGTGCTCGCCGCCGCGCGCGGCCACTACGTTGTCACCACCGACATGCTGGTGCAGGGCCGGCATTTCCGGCTGGACTGGTCGAGCCCGCGCGATATCGGGCGCAAAGCCATCGCGCAGAATGCCGCCGATGTGGTGGCCATGGGAGCCCAGCCCACCGGATTCGTGGTCGCGCTCGGATGCCCGGCCGAGACAGCGGTCGGGTTCGTCGACGAGTTGAGCGCCGGGATGTGGGATGAAGCGGTCCGGGCTGGCGGGTCGATCGCGGGCGGTGACCTGGTGCGCAGCCCGCAGTTGGTCATCTCTGTCACCGCGTTCGGTGATCCCATCGGACCCGCACCGATCACCCGGTCCGGGGCGCGGGCGGGCGGTACGGTTGCCGTCGCGGGGCGGCTCGGCTGGTCGGCGGCTGGTTACGCGGTTCTCGCAGGGGGCCGTGCGCACACCTGGTCCACTCAGGCCGGGCCCACTCAGGCAGAGCCAACCCAGAGCGGGTTCGCCGATGTCGAATCGCCCGAGGCCGACCCTGCCCCGGGCAAGTCCATTGAGGATGGATCGATGACGGTAGAGCTCGCGGAGGGCGGATCCGCGGCAGGAGAGTTCGCGGCGGCCGTTGCCGCGCATCGCGTTCCGCAGCCGCCGTACCGGGTGGTGCTCGATGCGTTGGCTGCCGGCGCGGTACCCGACGCATTGACCGATATCTCCGATGGGTTGCTCGCCGATCTGCGGCATATGGCCGACGCTGCCGGAGTCGCGATCGATATCGATTCCGCTGCGCTGTACGACCCGGCGCTGGACGCACTCGCCACTGCCATGGATGCCGATGCAGCCCAATGGGTTCTGACCGGAGGCGAGGATCACGCCTTCGCCGCCGTATGGCCACCGGAGACGGAATTGCCGCCGGGCTGGGCCAGGATCGGAAGCGTTGCGCCAGGTCACGGTGTCACGGTGGATGGTGTGTCCGTATCAGGCGGTGGGGGCTGGGAATCGTTCTCCGGGGCAGACTCGGTGGATCGGGGTCGATCACGATAGGTTGTCCGGCTATGGGCACGAAACCACTGGCAGAAATCGTGGACCCGAGTTGGGTGAAGGCACTGGAACCGGTGGCCGAGCAGATCACGATCATGGGTGATTTCCTGCGCGCGGAAAACGCGGCCGGTCGCGGTTATCTGCCCGCGGGCCAGAACGTGCTGCGCGCATTTCAACATCCGTTCGAGGCGGTGCGGGTGCTGATCGTCGGCCAGGACCCGTATCCGACTCCGGGGCACGCGATGGGGTTGAGTTTCTCTGTGGCGCCGGATGTTTCGCCGGTTCCGCGCAGTCTCGCCAATATTTTCGCCGAATACAGCAAGGACCTCGGCCATCCCACCCCGTCCTGCGGCGACCTGAGTCCCTGGGCGGATCGGGGGGTGCTGTTGCTGAACCGGGTGCTGACCGTATCGCCGGGTAAACCCGCCTCGCATCGCGGTAAAGGGTGGGAAGCGGTGACCGAACAGGCGATCCGGGCGCTGGTCGCGCGGGACGAGCCGTTGGTCGCGATCCTGTGGGGCCGTGATGCCGCATCGCTGAAACCAGCGCTGGTCCAGGCCGAGGTTCCCTATATCGAGTCCGCGCATCCGTCGCCGTTGTCGGCGTCGCGCGGGTTCTTCGGTTCCCGTCCGTTCTCTCGGGTAAACGAGTTGCTCGACGAACTGGGGGCGGAACCGGTGGATTGGCGCCTGCCCTGACAGGCGCCGTAAAGGAAACAAGTGAGGAGCACTGTCATGCAGACCACCACTGTTCGCGGCGCACTGCGCGGCATCACCGCCGCGGTCGCCGTCTGTGCCGCCCTGGCGGGCGGCGCGGCGAGCGCGGGCGCGGCACCGCTCGCGTTGGAGCCGGCGAGCGAGGCGACTCGAGCGCCTGTTGTCAGCACCGAGGTCGCGGAGGATTTCACCTCCAGCGGCTCGTCCACGATCTCGTCGTCGGTCAACGCGAAGGTTGCCTGCATTTTCCAGCGGACCTTCAGCGCCATGAAGCTCGACTGCTGATTTCGCCGGTTCTTACGGCGTATCACGCAGGCTATGCGATCCTCGGATCGTGAGTAATGCGAACAATCTGCTCGATCCCGTCCGGCTGCGCTTGCGCGGTTCGGGCGGGATCGAGCTCGTTGCGGACCAGTTCGGTCCCCCCGACGGCCCCCTGGTCGTCTTCCTGCACGGCGGCGGGCAGACCAGACATTCCTGGAAGCGCACCGGCGCGAAACTGGCCGAATCCGGGATGCGTGTGGTCACCCTGGACGCCCGTGGCCACGGTGACAGCCAGTGGGCGCCGGATCGCGATTACCGCCGCGAAACCATGGTGGCAGACCTGATCGAGGTACTCGATCAGCTGGGCGGACCGGCTGTCGTCGTCGGCGCCAGCATGGGCGGAATCACCGGATTGCTCGCCACCGCCGTGCCCGGCAATGCAGCCATCACCGCGCTGGTCCTGGTCGATATCGTGACCCGCCCCGAAACCGAGGGCGTGATGCGTGTGATCGATTTCCTCGGCAAACACCGCGACGGTTTCGACACCCTCGATGAGGTGGCCGATGCGGTCGCCGAATACATGCCGCACCGGCCGCGTCCGAAGAACACCGATGGTCTACTGAAGAATCTGCGTGAACGCGACGGGCGCTGGTACTGGCATTGGGATCCGGGCATGCTCGGCGACAGCGACAGCGACACCGTGCTGGACCATGAGCGACTGACCGAAACCATGGAGCGGGCCGCTCGCGCCGTCACCATCCCGGTGCTGCTGGTGCGCGGACTGCGCTCGGATGTGGTCAGCGAGGCGGCGGCAGCGCATTTCCAAGAGTTGGTGCCGCACGCCGAACTCGTCGAAATCGGTAATGCTGCCCATACCGCCGCCGGTGACGACAACGATGCCTTCACCGACGCGGTGGCACAGTTCGTGCTGCGGCTGGGCTGAGCTCAGGCGAGACCGGTGTAGTCGGGTGCGCGTTTGGCGACGAACGCGTCGACTCCTTCGCGGCCGGTGGGGCTGCCCGCCGCGGCGGCGATGGCGTCGCGTTCGGCGTCGAGTTGGTCGCTCAGGCTCGCCGAGACCGAACTGCGCAACAGCCGCCGGATCGAGGTGTGGGTGGCGCGCGGCCCGGTGGCCAGGGCATTCGCCACCCGCAGCGCTTCGGCCTGCACCTCGTCATCCGTGCCGGTCAAGCGGCTGAGGATGCCGAGCCGCGCCGCTTCCTCGGCGTCGAGCACCGCATCGGTGAGCAGGATCTCCCTGGCCCGGCCTGCGCCGACGATCCGGGGCAGTGTCCAGGACATACCGCCGTCGGGGCTCAACCCGACCCCCGGATAGGCCGGGCGCAGTTTCGTTCCAGGTCCGCCGATGGCGATATCGGCGGCACAGACCAGGCTCATACCCGCGCCTGCGGCCCAGCCGTGTACCGCGGCGACAACCGGTACCGGGCAGGTGTCGAGCGCCCGCACGAATTCGTGCAGTGTGTCGGCGAGCTGGTAGACGTGCGCGGAGCGGTCCGCGGCGGCGGCGAACCCACGGACATTGCCGCCCGCGCAGAAGTTGGGGCCGCTACCGGTGAGCAGCACCGCGCCGGTGTCGGCTCCGAGCGTGGCCAGGGCGGCGGCGCCTGCCGCGATGCCGTCGAAGTCCATGGACGTGCCGTTGGCGGCGGTGGCGACGGTGATCCGCAGGACATGGTCGACGGTCGATACGTATTCGGCGTGTTCGATGCTGCTCATGCCGAGGACCCTATCGTGCGGGCCGGGCGCAGCATTCTGACCTCGGTGACCCCGGTGAAGTAGTCGATTCTGCTCGCACCGTCGGGCGCGAAACCGTGTTTACGGTAGAAGGCCCTGGCGCGCGGGTTGTCCTGGAACACCCACAGAGAACAGGAGACGTCTGCCGCGAGTCGGGAGGGGCCCGTTTCCGCAGGGCTCGCTCCTGTAGGTGGATCAAGGGCCGCCCGGAGCAGTTCATGGGCGAGGCCGGTGCCGTACCAGGGCGCGCGGACATAGAGTGCGCTGAGTTCGATCTCGGCGAGCGGCGGGCGGTCACGTGACGGTTCGGCGCGAACGAAGCCGATGACCTCGGAGCCCTCGAGCGCGAGAAGGGTGCGAGCGGGGTTGGTCCGCAGGGTGCGCTGCCACTGTTGCGCGCGGCGTTCGATATCGAATGCGGCGAGAACATGATCCGGTACCAGCCCCTGATATGCCTCGCGCCAGCAGGTGATATGGCACGCGGCGATGGCGTGAGCGTGCCTAGGGGTTGCGTGTTCGACACGCCAGGATCGGTTCAGCACCTCGAGGCCGTTCCAGCGGGTAGGCGGAAACCATCGCGCCCCGGATCATCCATTGGATGCCGGGGCGCGGAGAGCGAATATGCGCTGGTTGAGCTCCTCCCCTTCCTGAAAGAAGGGGCTTCCAACCTCGCGAGTGGGATTTCGGTGTTTCACCGCAGACAGCTGGAAGGGACAAGACTTGCCCAGTCTTCCATCCGCTCCGCAGGCGTTTTACGTTTCCACCGGTCCGGTAGCGACAGTCCGTGGCTCTACCAGATGCGTTTACCCCCGCCGGAACACGGGGGTTGCGCGTTACGTCCGCTGGGTCAGCCGCGAACGACCTTGCCCGCCTTCAGGCAGGAGGTGCACACGTTCATGCGGCGGGTGTTACCCGGCGCAACCTGTGCGCGCACGGTCTGGATGTTCGGGTTCCAGCGACGGTTGGTGCGTCGGTGCGAGTGCGAGACCGACTTCCCGAAGCCGGGGCCCTTGGCGCAGACGTCGCAGACGGCAGCCATAGTCGCGAACTCCTTCATATCTTCGAGTGGACCCGCTGTAGCGCACAACCGGCCCGAGATCAATGTCGTCAATGCCTGCCAACACAGATTGGCGAACGCAAGCCGTAACGGCTGCGCGAGGCAACCCTGCAAGGGTAGCTGGCAGGCCAATGATCTACCAAACCGGCCCCGACGAGCCGGACGGGTGTTCGGCCGAGCTGTCGGCGGATCCGGCTAACCTGGCCACCGGTGGTGTGACGAACGGGAAACGAGGTGACGGTGGGCGGAATCGGGCAGCTCGACGGCGCGGCGCTGATGCGTTGGGGCCGGGCCTGCCTGGAGGGCTTACAACACCGCCGCGACGAGATCAACGCCCTCAACGTCTTCCCGATTCCCGACGGCGACACCGGCACCAACCTGCTGGCCACCATGCGCGCCGCGGTCGCCGCCGCCGAAACCGCGGTACTCACGGCCCACGGCGGGGTCGTGCCGGGCAAGGTTGATCCGGAGGCCGCAGAGGAGTTCACCGAGACTCATTACTCCGACGACACCGTCCACTGGGCGAGCAGCGCCGGTCGCCCGGGTACGTCTAGCGAGCTCGGGCTGCTGCCCGCTGACGAGAACCCGATCCGGCGCATCGCCGATGCAGGCTGGAACCACGATATGAGCGCATCGCCTCGGGTCCGCGACGCGCGGCCGCCGGGCGCTCTGCCCGATGGGATGCCGGAGAGCCGGAGGCCGGGCCCTGGATCAGCGGCGAACCGCGGTGCCCAGCCCGCCCCGGGGGACGGAGGCGTTGCCACCGAGGTACGTGCGGCAGGCCAGGAAACCATGGTGCCGGGTTACGGCGTGCGCGAACCGGCATCGACGCGGGCGGCCAACCGTTTCCCAGCAGCGGAAGCATCGGCGCACCTGGCCGCCGCCGCTATGGCACGGGGCGCTACCGCTGGCGCCAGGGGCAATTCCGGCATCATCCTCTCGCAGGTGCTGCGTGGGCTCGCGGAGGCCACCGAGACGGGGCCGCTGACCGGACACACCTACCGGACCGCGTTGGCGCGCGGTGCGGCGCTGGTGCGCGCCGGGCTGAGTGCGCCGGTGGAGGGCACGATGCTGACTGTGCTGGATCGAGCTGCCGCCTGCGCCGCAGCCTGCACAGAAACGATCTTGGCCGATATCGCGCTGGCCGCAGCGGACGGCGCTGCCGGTGCACTGGAAGACACCCCGGACCAGTTGGGTGTACTGCGCGCGGCCGGTGTGGTGGATGCGGGCGCGCTGGGATTACTGGTGCTGCTCGACTGCATGGTGGTGATCGCAGGAGGTGAGCCGCCGGTGCGACCGGAATATCTGCGTGACCGAGTGGGCGTGGCGCGTGCGCCGGAGCCGCCGCTCGCACCCGGATACGAGGTCATGTACCGCGTGGCCGATACGAACGAAGCGCGAGTCGCCGATCTGCGGCATCGGCTCGCCGACATCGGTGACTCGGTGGTGGTCGTCGGGGACGGCGACCGCACGTGGTCGGTGCACGTCCACTGTGTAGATGCGGGGGCAGCGGTGGAAGTGGGGCTCGCGGCCGGGACCGTCAGCGGGATCCGGATCGAAAGCTTCGCCTCGGACCGCCCCAGCGATGCGCATACTCACGCATATCTCCGCTCCCACGACCACACGAACGCGCATGGTCGTCACCGCATCGATCCCGCGGACCGGACTGCTGAGCAGACCCCGCACCTTGGTCGGAGTCCCGAACAGGTCGAGGGAACCTGTCGAGTCCGGGTTCACGGCAGCGACCAACTCGATCAGCCGATGAGTCCACCGCCGGATGAGGGACCGGACCCGGCAGGACATATCCCGACCAAGAAACCCAGCCAGGATTTCGGGCCGGCTCCGGCGGAGCACACGCACGGGCACGGCCAGACGCTCGAGTACGGGGCCATTCAGGGCAGCCCCGCCGAACAAGCCGCGGTGTCGGATTGCCTCGAGCCACGCTCGAGTTGTGAAACGCATACCGAACCTGCTGCTGAGGTACCGGTTGCCGACCGCGGAGTTCTCGCAGTGGTGGCCGGGGTGGGTGCGGCAGCATTGTTCGAGGCGGCAGGGGCGGTGGTGCTGGGTGGAGACGAACCGGTGACCCCCGGTGCGCTGCTGTCGGCGATCCGGCGGATGCCACATCGGGAGGTGCTGGTGCTGCCGAACGGGGCGCTGCCCGCACACGAACTGGTCGCGGTGGGTATGGCTGCCCGTGATGCGGACCGGGATGTGCTGCTGCTGCCCAGCGGCGCCATGGTGCAGGGTTTGGCGGCGCTGGCCGTGCACGATCGCAACCGGGTCGCGGTGGACGATGTGTTCGCCATGTCGGAATCGGCCGCGGCCACCCGCTGGGGTTCGCTACGCGCCGCGACCGGCCGGGCGTTGACGATGGTCGGCACCTGCGAACCCGGTGACGGGCTCGGGCTGGTCGGTCATGACGTGGTGGTGATAGACCGGGACGTGCGCGCCGCCGGGCAGACGCTGCTCGATCGGATGCTCGGCCTCGGCGGCGAACTGGTCACCCTGCTGGTGGGCGCGGCGGCCCCGGACGGGCTGGCCGGCGAACTGGCCGGCCATATCGGCGTGGAATTCCCCGGCGTCGAGGTCACCGTGTACACCGGTGGTCAGCACGACGACCTACTGCAGATCGGCGTCGAATGACGGGCGACCCGGGACAGGCTGAGGGAGAAACGAGGTCATGGCGACACTGAGCGACCGGCTCGATCATCTGCTCGGCGCGAAAGCAGCAGGCTCGCTGGCGGACGCGTTCGATATGCACACCGTGGAAGATCTGCTGCGGCATTACCCGCTGCGCTACGCCACCCAGGGGCAGCCGCTCACCGAGGAGGCCCCTGAGGACGGTTCGCATATCACCGTGATCGGCCGCATCACCAAGGCCGAACTCAAACCCATGCGCCAGCGCCGCGGATCGCTGTTGAAGGTGGTGCTCGACACCGGTTCCGGACGCGGCGTCGATGTCACGTTCTTCAACGGCGACAAGGTGAAGTATGTGGTGCGCCAAGGCGCCCGGGCGATGATGTCGGGCACCGTCAACTACTGGCGTCCCGGCCAGTGGAATCTGAGCCACCCCGGCTATCTGATCCTGCCCGAAACCGGCGACGATACGCTGCCCACCCTCACCACCGTGCGCGGTGGCGGGGATCTGCGCGGGCTGGCGCAGAGCGCGAAAGGCACCGAGGGCGTGGACATGTCGTTCTTCGAGCGCGAATTCATCCCGGTCTATCCGGCGACGGCGCGGGTGCAGAGCTGGGAGCTGCTGGCCTGTGTGCGGCAGGTGCTCGATCAGCTCGACCCGATCGACGACCCACTGCCGCAGCAGGTGTGCGACGAGCGGGAACTGATGGCGGTATCGGATGCGCTGCGGTTGATCCACCTGCCGGAACACAAATCCGATATCGAGCGGGCCAGGCAGCGGCTGCGTTTCGACGAGGCGCTGGCCCTGCAGTTGGTGCTGGCCGAACGGCGGCATGAGATTTCCGCACGGGTGGCCCGCTCCTGCCCGCCGCGTGACGATGGGATCGCGGCGGCGTTCGAACAGCGGCTGCCGTTCGAACTCACCGAAGGCCAGCAGCAGGTGATCGCCGAGATCTCCGGCGATCTGTCCCGCTCGCAGCCCATGCACCGGCTGCTGCAGGGTGAGGTCGGGTCCGGTAAAACCATCGTCGCGCTGCACGCCATGCTGCAGGTGATCGATAACGGCCAGCAGTGCGCGCTGCTCGCACCGACGGAAGTGCTGGCCGCCCAGCATCACCGGTCGCTGCGCGCCATGCTCGGTGAACTGGCCGCCGCGGGGGAGCTGGGCGCGGCCGAGACAGCGACCAGAGTGACGTTGATGACCGGGTCCCTGCCCGCCGCGGCGAAACGGGCGGCCCTGCTGGAGGCGGTGTCCGGGGAGGCCGGCATCGTGATCGGCACGCACGCGCTGATCCAGGACACGGTCGAATTCTTCGATCTGGGCATGGTCATCGTCGACGAACAGCACCGGTTCGGTGTCGAACAACGTGACGCCCTGCGCGCCAAAGCGAAACCCGGGATGAGCCCGCACCTGCTGGTGATGACGGCGACTCCGATTCCGCGCACCATCGCCATGACCACGCTCGGCGATCTGGAGACCTCTACCCTCACCCAACTGCCGCGCGGGCGTTCCCCGATCACCTCCAAGGTGGTGCCGCGACGGGTGCATCCGAACTGGGTGGAGCGTGCCTGGGAGCGGATCACCGAGGAGGTGGCGGCCGGGCGGCAGGCGTATGTGGTGTGCTCGCGGATCGGGGACGACGAGAACGGTGAGGTCGGCGCGGGAAAGACCCGAGGCGGCAAGTCCCGCAAGACCGATCAGCAGGAAGGCCCGACCACCCAGGCGGTGCTGGACGTGTACGAGATGCTGCGAGCCGGGCCGCTGGCGCAGTTGCGTGTCGGCCTGCTGCACGGGCGGCTGCCCGCGGACGAAAAAGACGAGGTGATGCTCGACTTCACCAAGGGGAAGATCGACGTCCTGGTCTGCACCACCGTGGTGGAAGTCGGTGTGGACGTGCCGAACGCCACCGTGATGGTGATCGTCGACGCCGACCGGTTCGGGGTGAGCCAGCTACATCAGCTGCGTGGCCGCATCGGCCGAGGGGAACATCCAGGTCTGTGCCTGTTGATTACCGATACCGCGCCCGGTGGTCCCGCCATGACCCGGCTGGAGGCGGTGGCCGCCACCACCGACGGTTTCGAGCTCGCGGTGCTCGATCTGCGGCAGCGCCGGGAGGGTGATGTGCTGGGTTCGGCGCAGTCGGGCACCAATCGTTCGCTGCGGTTGCTGTCGCTGCTCGACGACCTCGAGGTGATCACCGCGGCCCAGGAGCTCGCCCGCAGCCTGGTCGCCGCGGATCCCGGGTTGGTCGAGCATCCCGGCCTGGCGGCGATGATGCACGCTGCGGTCGACTCCGAACGACTCGAGTACCTGGCGAAGTCGTAAGGCTCAGGTGCGCGACAGGTACCCGCCCTGGCGAACCGACATCGGGTACGGCAGATCCATGGAGGTGTGTTCGGACACCGCGAGCGGACTGCCGATCTGCGGGAATGCCCGCTGCGGGCAGGCGGGCCGGTCGCACACCTTGCAGCCGGCGCCGATCGGCACCGCGGTCGCCGGATCGTCGAGTTGTAGGCCCTTCGAATACACGAGCCGGTCGGCGTATTCGATATCGCAGCCCAATCCGATCGCGAAATTCTTCGCCATGATGCCGAATCCCTGCGGTGCGGTCATCGCGGTCCGTGCAACCCACAGGTAGCGGCGTCCGTCCGGCATTTCCGACACCTGAGTGAGAATCCGGCCGGGGTTGGCGAACGTATCGTGCACCACCCACAGTGGGCAGCTGCCGCCGACACGGGAGAAATGGAACGCTGTCGCGGACTGGCGTTTGGAGATGTTGCCCGCACGGTCGACTCGCACGAAAAAGAACGGGACCCCGCGCTGACCCTGGCGTTGCAGGGTGCTCAACCGGTGGCAGATCGTTTCGAAACCCACCTCGAAACGCAAACCGAGCAGGTCGATGTCGTAGCGCAGTTCCTCCGCCGAACGCAGGAACCGGCCGTAGGGCAGCACCAGTGCGCCCGCGAAGTAATTGGCCAGCCCGACCCGGGCGAGCTGTCGTGATTCGCCGGTCAGCGAGGGAGTTTCGTCCAGTACCGCATCCAATTCGTTGCCGTAGAGCAGGAAAGCCAGTGTGGTCGCGATCTGGAAGGCGCGCTGGCCCGGCCGCAGCCTGCGGGCGAGGGTGAGGGTGCGGGTGTCGGGGTCGTATCGGCGTTTCGGGATGGACGGGTCCGCGCCGTCGCCGCGCACCAGCACCGTCACCCCGGCCCGCTCCTCGGCCACCCGGGCCAGTTGGCGGTCCAGGGAACCGACCGAAAGGCCGTGTTCTTCGAACAGGCGCTCGGCGGCCAGGTCGAGCTGGGTGATGTGGTTGTGGTGGTCGTAGAAGAAATCGCGCACATCCTCGTACGGCATCGGCACGCCGGTCGTGCCTGTCGGGGCCGCGACGCGTGCGGAGAACAGATCCAGTTGGTCGGTGGCCGCGCGCAGTCTGCGATGCATGGCGACGACGACGCGGGCGATCTCCGGCTGTCTCGTGGCCAGCTCCTCGATTTCGGTCAGCGGTGCGCTGTCGCCACCGGCAGCGTCGACGAGCACTTCGTGTAGATCCGAGACCAGCCGCGCATTGGAATCGCTGGCGAAGAACTGCACGTCCAGATCGAAGGTCGAGTTGAGTTTCAGCAGCACCGGGATGGTGAGCGGACGTTGATCGCGTTCGAGCTGGTTGAGATAGCTGGGCGATAGATCCAGTGATTTCGCCAGCGCTGCCTGGGTCATTCGGCGTTCCTCACGGAGCCGCCGCAATCGAGCGCCTGCGTACATCTTTCGCACGGCCGTGATGGTACCCACACTTCTTCGCAAACATCGCAACTTGGCCGATCGTCGCCCGCATAAATCTGCTTTAGCAAGGTGTTTTGCCGGATGCTACCGATGCGTAGCGTGCGAAGCGAGGCTCGTTTCTTCCCATGTCTCGTCCGCAACGTCTCAGGAGACACGCATGAAAACCCACGTCGTAGGCGCGCGCGGCGCCACGGTGGATTTCCCTCGCTCGCAACATCTGGCCACCAAGATCGCCGAGGTTGCCGCCGATCCGGTCGAGGTGACCGGCGACGTCACCGAGATGATCGTCAACCGGATCATCGACAATGCCGCGGTAGCCGCCGCCGCGCTGACCCGCCGCCCGGTCGCCGCGGCGCGCGCGCAGGCGCTTGCCCAGCCGTACCGGCCGCGTCGGAGCCGGGCAGGCAGCGCAGTGTTCGGCCTGCCCGCCGATACCGTCGTATCACCGGAGTGGGCGGCGTGGGCCAACGGCGTCGCGGTACGAGAACTAGACTTCCACGACACGTTCCTGGCCGCCGAATACTCCCATCCCGGCGACAATATTCCGCCGATCCTCGCCGTCGCCCAGCACACGGGAGGTGACGGCGCCGCCCTGATCCGAGGACTGGCCACCGGCTACGAAGTGCAGATCGACCTGGCGCGCGGGATCTGCCTGCACGAACACAAGATCGACCACGTCGCCCACCTCGGCCCCTCCGCCGCCGCCGGGATCGGCACTCTGCTCGGCCTCGACGTTCCCACTATCTATCAGGCGATCGGGCAGGCGCTGCACACGACCACCGCGACCCGCCAGTCCCGCAAGGGCGAGATTTCCAGCTGGAAGGCATATGCGCCCGCCTTCGCCGGGAAGATGGCGGTCGAAGCGGTGGACCGGGCCATGCGCGGTGAGACTGCGCCCGCTCCGATCTGGGAGGGCGCCGACGGTGTGATCGCCTGGCTGCTCGGCGGGCCCGACGCCGAATACCAGGTGCCGCTGCCCGGCCCCGGCGAAGCCAAACGCGCCATCGTGGACAGCTACACCAAGGAACATTCCGCCGAATACCAGAGCCAGGCCCCGATCGACCTGGCCCGTCGCCTGCGGGAGCGTATCGGCGACCTGGATCAGATCGCCTCGATCGTGCTGCACACCAGCCATCACACCCATGTGGTGATCGGCTCCGGCTCCGGTGACCCGCAGAAATTCGACCCGCACGCCAGCCGGGAAACCCTCGATCATTCGGTGCCCTATATTTTCGCCGTCGCGCTGCAGGACGGCGTCTGGCACCACGAACGCTCCTACGCACCCCAGCGAGCGCAGCGCCCGGACACCGTCGAGCTGTGGCACAAGATCTCCACCGTCGAGGACCCGGAGTGGACCCGGCGCTATCACAGCACCGACCCGAACGAGAAAGCGTTCGGCGCCCGCGCGGTGGTGACATTGAAGAGCGGGGAAACGATCACCGACGAGCTCGCTGTCGCCGACGCGCATCCGCTGGGGGCGCGGCCGTTCGCCCGTGAGCAATACATCGAGAAGTTCCGCACGCTCGCCGATGGTGTGCTCGACGAGGCCGAACAGCGGCGTTTCCTCGACGCGGCGCAGCGCGCGCCGCAGTTGGCGGCCGGGGAATTGGACCAGCTGAACTTCACTGTCGCCGACCGTGTGCTGGCCGGCGGACCCCGGATTCCGGAGGGGCTGTTCTGATGGCAGGAACGATGGGCAGGGCGCGTTTCGACAGCTACATCGCTGTTTCACGGCCACTCAGCGGTCCCGTGTCCGTGGCCGGTGCGATGAGTGGGGAGGACGGCCGATGAGCGGGCTGATCGCAGCGGCGACGAGCGCAGGAGACAAACGTATCGCCCTGCGTGCGGGGCTCACCTGCGGCCGTATCCAGCGGTTGCCGGGCGCGTTCAACCCGCTGGTGGCGAAACTCGTTCAGGAACTCGGTTTCGAGGGCGTCTATGTATCGGGGGCGGTGGTGTCGGCGGAACTGGCGCTACCCGATATCGGCCTCACCACACTCACCGAGGTGGCCGGGCGCGGGCAGCAGATCGCCCGGGTCACCGACCTGCCGGTGCTGATCGATGCCGACACCGGGTTCGGGGAGCCGATGAACGCCGCCCGGACGGTGACCGTGCTCGAGGACGCGGGGCTGGCCGGTTGTCATATCGAAGATCAGGTGAATCCGAAACGCTGCGGGCAACTCGACGGCAAGGTCGTGGTGCCTGCGGCCGAGATGATCCGGCGGTTGCGGGCTGCGGTCTCCGCGCGACGCGACCCGAACTTCGTTATCTGTGCCCGCACCGACGCCCGCGCGGTGGAGGGGTTGGACGCCGCCGTCGACCGCGCCAAAGCCTATGCCGACGCGGGTGCGGACCTGATCTTCACCGAGGCGCTGACGGGACCGGCCGAGTTCGAGAAGTTCCGGGCCGCGGTGCAGGTTCCGCTGCTGGCGAATATGACCGAATTCGGGAAAACCGAGCTGATTTCGACATCGACATTGCAAGACCTCGGCTATAACGCGGTCATCTACCCGGTGACCACGCTGCGTCTGGCGATGCACGCCGCCGAACAAGGATTACGCGAAATCGCCGCACAGGGAATACAAACGGGGCTGCTCGACCGGATGCAGCATCGGTCGCGGCTCTACGAACTACTGGAGTACCAGCGTTACAACGACTTCGATTCCGGCATCTTCAACTTCACGGTGAGCGAGTGATCGATATGACCGAGATCAAGAAGGGTTTGGCGGGGGTGGTTGCCGATACCACCGCCATTTCCAAAGTGGTGCCCGAAACCAATTCGCTGACCTATCGCGGGTACGCGGTGCAGGATCTGGCCGCGCACTGTTCGTTCGAGGAGGTCGCCTACCTGCTGTGGTACGGCGAACTGCCGAATACTGCGCAGCTGGAACTGCTGTGTCAGCGTGAGCGCGCACAGCGGCGGATCGACCGATCGATACTGTCGCTGGTGCAGAAGACGCCCCACAACTGCCATCCGATGGATGTGGTGCGGACGGTGGTCAGCTATCTGGGTTCCGCAGAACCAGCCGAGGATCTGATCGACGCACCGCACGACAAAGCGATACTCGCCAAGGCCCTGAGATTGACCGCGATGATGCCGACCGTGATCGCCGCCGATATGCGCCGCAGGCGCGGGCTGGAACCCATCGAGCCGCATGCGCATCGCGGTTTCGCCGAGAACTTCCTGTACATGTGCTTCGGTGCAATGCCCGATCCGCGTATAGTCCGCGCCTTCGAGATCTCGCTGATCCTGTATGCCGAACACGGTTTCAACGCCTCGACGTTCGCCGCCCGCGTCGTCACCTCCACCCGCTCCGATATATACAGCGCGGTCACCGCAGCCATCGGCGCGTTGAAGGGCCCGCTGCACGGCGGCGCGAACGAAGCGGTGATGCACCATATGCTCGAGATCGGCGAACCGGAGGCGGCAGGCAGCTGGTTACGCGCCCAGCTCGCCGACAAGCGCAAGATCATGGGCTTCGGACATCGTGTCTACCGCAACGGCGACTCTCGAGTACCCACCATGAAAGCCGCACTCGACGAGGTCGGCGCCGTCACCGGCGACCACCGCTGGCTCCGCATGTACACCGCACTCGAACACGCCATGGCCGAAGCCACCGGCATCGCCCCCAACCTCGATTTCCCCACCGGCCCCGCCTACTACCTGATGGGCTTCGACATCCCCATGTTCACCCCCATCTTCGTGATGAGCCGGATCACCGGTTGGACCGCCCATATCGCCGAACAAGCCGCCGCCAACGCCCTCATCCGACCGCTGTCGGAATATGTGGGAGTACCGCAGCGCGAATTGATTGTCACCTGAGCCGGACCGGTGGAACCGCTCGCCGGAGCCGACTGCGCTCCGGCGAGCGCGTCAGGCGAACAAATCCTCCGCAGTCTCGACGAAGGCGGCCCGCTGGATCCAGGTGTGGAGGTCTCCGCGATCGGCTTTATCGCTGATCCGGTCCCTGCTCGTCTTCGGGACGGTGATCCCGCGTACTTCGAGAACAGCCAGGATGCTGCGAGCGATCCCCTCCTTTACGCCGGAGTCCCACTCCGTGAGACGTATGGCGTGCACGGAACGGTCTATCTGGCGGAATATTTCCTCAACGGTTTCGGGTGGGTCGGCGTCTCGGCCGTTAACTCGCCAGCGGACGGACCGATCGGTCATTCGAACAGCTCCGCGGCGCTCTCGATGGTGATTGCGCGCCGAGCCCAGCGCTCGAGCTCGGATAGATCGGAGCAGGCATCGATACGAGCCTGCGCATCGTCGGGGAGCGTGATGCCGCGTACCTCGAGGGTCATCAGGATGCTATGCCTCGTCCCTTCGGCAAGCCCCTTCTCGCGCCCCTCCTCGACGTACTTGCGGGCGAAGTCGCTTTGGTATTCGTAGTCGGTGCGAACGGTCATCATGAACTCCTCCAGACGCTGCCGAGCTGTCGCCGACAGCAACGTGAGTACCACGTCATAGTACATTTTCTCCAGGTCACCGTCGGTTTTCTTCAAACCGGCGTCCAGGGCTGCGAACACTTTCTCTGACTCGGGACCGTCGCCATGAGCGAGTGCCGAGAGCACCGCGAGTTCGGGTGCCGACTCGGCGATCGTCGTATCGGTGACGGCAGGGATTACGTCGGGCCCGAGCACCAGTGGCCGCAGCACCAGCCCCGGGTGCCCCAGCTCGATCGGCTGCCTCGACCAGATCGCCACCTGACGGTCCGGGCAGAAGATCATCAGATAGACCGGGCAGCGTAACCGGGCACGCAGCGTCGCCAGGTAAACGGGCCAGCTCCACTGCCTGGTCCGGTCTCGCCGTAGCTGGACCTCGAGGACGATTCCCAGCAGGGGCTGCCCCTCGCCGTCGGCGAATACGAGAGCCGTGTCGCCACGGAACTCGTTCGGCCCCACATCGGTGAAGTCGCAGGACGCAGCCCGGGCCTGTCGATAGTCGGGTAGGTCGATATCGAAGACATCGGCGAGTAGCCCAGCCGCGAGTTCGGGATGGGACCGGAACATCTCGACGAAGACCTCGTGCACCTGTTTCGGCATGTGCGGCAAGGTAATCGATGCCTCCGGCAAGTGTGCGCGGCGGATCTTTGCTTGGTGTGCCAACTATTTGCTCGAAAAAAATTGGGAACCAATGGAACGGAATCCGGTGGTCCCGCGTCAAAGAAAGACAAAGCGACGTTGTCGTGTAAGGAGGGGTAACGCATGGAACGGAACCAGGGCTGCCGGACGGTGTGGCGGCGGGTGGTAGGGCCGCAATCGCGAAAACGCCCGGTGTTGCGGATGAACCAGCACTGCGGGAATTCCGGGCGCGAATGCCGAGGGAGGCGGCCTGGAGTGGATTCGGGAGAACTCGAATGACCCGCATGCTGCAGTGAAGCAGGTTGCTCCGGTGATGGTTCCGACTCCGGCAGGGGGGAGCCGGAACCATCGGCTGGAGGTCGTGGGCCTCGCCCAGGTCACGAGTGGGCTGCGGGTGTGCTCTGCGCGAGTGGGGTTTCCGGAAGTAGGTGGGCCAGTAGGAGTTTCACCAGGAGCACCGGAGCGAACCAGGCGAGGAAGATGGGGACGGCAGGTAGGTTCGTCACGGCGGCGATCCCGAATACGGCGGCCAGAAAAGCGACCGGAGTGCGCAGTTCGGCCGTCGCGACGGACACGGTAACGGCTGCGACGAGCGCGATGGCGTACATTGTCGCCGCCGCAAGCCAGGGGAAACCGGGCACCGTCAACGCGAGGACGAACGGCTGGATATGCACCGCGACGAAAGCGAGATGATGCCGCCGGGTGCGCCCCGGACGGTGGTACCAGCGTTTGGCCGAAGCGGTCGCATTGACCACCGCCCCGCCGAACAGATCGAAGCCGACGACGGTTACCACCACGACCGCGAGAACGGGTTGCCGGGCGTGCAGCGCCAGGCCGAGCGCGACGGCCGCCCCGGTGAACGCCGCGGTGTAGCCGATGAGCACCTCGGCGCGTGTGGCATTCGGGGCGATGAGCCGGTCCGTTATCGTCATCGCCGGACTCCGTCCACGCAGATCCGTACGATCGGCTCGGCGAGCGCAGCCAGCGGCATATCCGCATCGGCCAGTGATTGCAGCAGACAACCTTCGATCGCGCCGACTATCACTGCCGCATGCTCGTCGCCGATACCTGGCCGCAGCTCGCCCTCGTCGCGGGATTGGCGTAGCAGGTCGGCGATCACGTTGCGGTATTCGCGGTAGACCGCGGCGATGTCCATCGGTGGTTTGGCCGCCCAGACGTCGAGCAGTACGCGGGCATGGTCGGGGTGTGCGTCGAGCATCGCGACCGTGCGGCGGATCAACTCGGCGAGTCGATCGAGCCCGGAGCCGGCGCCGAGTTCGGTGAGCACGTGCGCGGCGCGGTCGTTGTACGCGTCGAAAACCCCGGTCAGTAGCGCGTCGCGGCTGTCGAACGTCAGGTAGACGCTGCCCTTGGCGATACCCGCCTCGGCGGCGACATCTTCGATCCGGGACGCGGCGAAACCTTTGCGGGCGAAGACCCGCACCGCCGCGTCGAGAATCTCCGCGCGGCGGGCGATCGGGTCGACTTTCTTTGGCATACTCTGATTATGAATGACCGGTCAGTCATAATCAATATCGCGCCGGGAATCCGCTCCCGGCGGGCAGCACCGTCGAAACCGGGCCGGCCCGACCATCTGATCGGGCCGGCACCACCGGATCCGGAACCGGCACCTCCGGCCGGTCGCTGTGGATCGTGCCGGGTTCGGTCAGCGCACCACGTCGGCGGCTGCCACCATATTGCGCAGCGATGCCTCGACCTCGGCCGGGCCGCGTGTCTTCAGCCCGCAGTCCGGGTTGACCCAGAGCCGATCAGCGGGAACGGCTTTCAGAGCAGCGCGGAGTGAATCGGCTATCTCCTCGACGCCGGGAACCCGCGGAGAGTGGATATCGTAGACGCCGGGGCCGACACCGAGATCGAAGCCCGCGGCATTCAGGTCGCCGAGCACCTCCATCTTCGAACGGGCCGCCTCGATCGAGGTGACATCCGCGTCCAGACCGGCGATCGCGTCGATCACCTCGCCGAACTCGGAATAGCAGAGGTGCGTGTGGATCTGGGTGGCATCGGACACCCCGGATGTCGCCAGCCGGAACGCCTGCACCGACCAGTCCAGATATTCCCGCTGGTCGCCCGCACGCAACGGCAGCAGCTCCCGCAGCGCGGGCTCGTCGACCTGGACGATCCGGATACCCGCCTGCTGCAGGTCGACGGTTTCATCGCGGATGGCCAGCGCGACCTGCCGCGCCGAATCGGCGAGCGGCTGATCGTCGCGCACGAACGACCACGCGAGGATCGTCACCGGCCCGGTGAGCATGCCCTTGACCGGTTTGTCGGTGAGCGATTGGGCGTAGCAGATCCAGTCCACCGTCATGGGCGCTGACCGCACCACATCGCCGAACAAGATCGGTGGGCGCACACAGCGGGTGCCGTAGGACTGCACCCAGCCCTGTTCGGTGGCGGCGAAACCGTCCAGCTGCTCGGCGAAGTACTGGACCATATCGTTGCGTTCCGGTTCACCGTGCACCAGCACATCGAGCCCGAGCCGTTCCTGCAGGGCGATGACGTCGGCGATCTCGGCGCGCATCCGGGTCTCGTATTCGGCGCGGTCGATCTCACCCTTGCGCAACGCTGCCCGTGCCAGCCGGATCGCCGGTGTCTGCGGGAAGGAGCCGATGGTGGTGGCGGGCAGCAGCGGCAGATGCAGCCGTTCGCGTTGCAGCCTGCGGCGCTGTTCGGCGGGAGCGCGACGCGCGGCGTGCGGACCGAGTGCGGCCAGCCGCGCCCGCAACCCACTGTTGTTCAGCCGCGGATCGGACTCGCGGCCGGCCAGCGCTTCCCGGGCGGCGGTCAGTTCGGCGGAAATGGTTTCTGCTCCCTGGTGCAGGCCGGTGGCCAGCGTCCGCACCTCGGCTACCTTTTCGGCGCCGAACGCGAGCCACGAACGCAGCGCGTCGTCCAGCCCGTCTTCCGCCGCCAAGGTGTAGGGCACGTGCAGCAGCGAGCAGGACGAGGAGACCGCGACACTGCCCGCGGAACCGAGCAGGGTGCCCAGCCTCGAGAGGGCGGCCTCTAGATCGGTGCGCCACACATTGCGGCCGTCGACCACGCCGGCCACCAGGAGTTTTCCGGCCAGGGCTGGCACCGACGCCACCTCGCCGGGCTCGGTTCCTGCGGTGAAGTCGACGGCTACGGCCTCGATACCGGTTCCCGCCACTGCGGCCAGCGCTGGGCCCGGACGCCCGAAATAGGTGGCCACCAGCACGGCCGGACGCGACTCGGTAGCGGCCAGTTCGGTGTAGACCCGGTGCACCAGCGTGAGTTCGTCGGAGGTGAGATCAGTGACCAGCACCGGTTCATCGATCTGTACCCACCTGGCGCCGGCCTCGGCGAGCAGACCCAGCAGCCTCCGATACAGCGGGAGTAGCTCCTCGACGCGCTGCCGCAGTTCCTCCGGGCCGAGCTTGGCCAGCTTCAAGAAGGTGACGGGCCCGATGACCACCGGGCGGGCGGGTACGCCGAGTTCGATCGCTTCGCGCAGCTCGTCCAGCAGTTTTTCCGGATGCAGCTCGAATGCGGTGCCGGAGCCGATTTCGGGCACCAGGTAGTGATAGTTGGTGTCGAACCATTTGGTCATCTCCAGTGGCTCGACGGTGTCGGTGCCCCGTGCCGCGGCGAAATAGCGGTCCAGCGGATCGGCGATATCCGCTACCCGCGTGGGTAACGCCCCGAACAGGACCGCGGTATCGAGCATCTGGTCGTAATAGGAGAAGGTGCCGACGGGAACGGAGTCCAGTCCGGCCGCCACCAGGTCGGTCAGCTGCGTCCGACGCAGCTCGCGGGCGACGGCGTGCAGTTCCGTTGCGCTGATCCGGCCTGCCCAATAGGACTCGGTGGCCCGCTTCAGTTCGCGGCGCGGCCCCACGCGTGCCAGGCCGAGAACCGTAGCGGTGAACGGTGTGCGGGAAGTAGCAGTCACGGTATTTCTCCAGTGCTGGGTTCGGAAGGCCATCGCCTTGCGGGCGCACAGGCACCGATGAGACCCCGAATAGCCCGGCATACACCGGATCCGTCATGTCAGCACTGGTGGTCCGCGCGCCCAATCCACGAGGCGGTGGCCGCCGGGTACGGCGTACCCGGCGCATCTGGCAGGTCTTCGGACTCACGGGCTCCGGCTGTGCCGACCTACTGGCCGTCGCTTCCCGGGGGCTCCCAGTGCTCATGACGGCGGTCGTTCCCGCTCACCGCTGCGGGACAGTCCCGGAATCCCACCGGGTTCCCTCTCACCCGCGCGAGCGCGGGCTCGACGCCGACGCGGACGTTCGGGGCTCCTTGTCGTCCGGCCGGCGAACCAGCTGCGTGACCAGAATAGCCAGTGACCGCGTCGCGGGGGAGGGACACACGGCGCGTCAGCGGATGTTGCCCTGGTGGTAGGGCAACATGATCCAGACCGAGCGGTGGCGGGAACCCCTGCGCCGGAACCGCAGTGAGAGATGACGGCTGTGTGAACGCAACTTCGCAACGATGCCAGGATCGGTTGTGAAGATTGCTGCGAAGGGGACTTCCCTGTCGGCTCAGGTCCCGGCGCCGGGTACCGTGAGCCAATGTTCTCGAAAGTCTTGGTTGCCAATCGCGGCGAGATCGCCATCCGCGCCTTCCGTGCGGCCTACGAACTCGGTGTCGGGACGGTTGCCGTCTTCCCGTACGAGGACCGCAACTCGGTCCACCGCTTGAAGGCAGACGAGGCCTACCAGATCGGTGAGGAAGGGCACCCGGTCCGGGCCTATCTGTCCATCGACGCGATCATCGAGGCAGCCAAAACGTCAGGCGCCGACGCCATCTACCCGGGATACGGTTTCCTGTCGGAGAACCCGGATCTGGCCGCCGCCTGCGCCAGGGAAAACATCACCTTCATCGGCCCGTCCGCCGAGGTGCTCGAATTGGCCGGAAACAAGGCCCGTGCGATCGCCGCGGCCAAGGCCGCCGGGTTGCCGGTTCTCGAATCCAGTGCACCGTCGGCGGACGTGGATGAACTGCTGGCGGCGGCGCAGACGATGGAGTTCCCCATCTTCGTCAAGGCTGTCGCCGGTGGCGGCGGGCGCGGTATGCGTCGCGTCGAGACCGAGGGGCAGCTGCGTGAGGCTATCGAGGCGGCGTCGCGGGAGGCCGAATCGGCCTTCGGCGATCCGACGGTGTTCCTGGAACAGGCCGTGGTGAACCCGCGCCATATCGAGGTGCAGATCCTGGCCGACAACCACGGCAATGTGATGCATCTGTTCGAGCGGGACTGCTCGCTGCAGCGCAGGCATCAGAAGGTGATCGAGCTGGCGCCGGCACCGAACCTGGACCCCGCATTGCGGGAGCGGATCTGCGCCGACGCGGTGGCTTTCGCCGAGCAGATCGGCTACAGCTGCGCGGGCACCGTCGAGTTCTTGCTCGACGAGCGCGGCAACCATGTCTTCATCGAGATGAATCCGCGTATCCAGGTCGAGCACACGGTGACCGAGGAGATCACCGATGTGGACCTGGTGCAGTCGCAGCTGCGGATCGCCGCCGGGGAAAGCCTGGCCGACCTGGGTCTGAGCCAGGATGCGCTGACCATCCGTGGCGCAGCGCTGCAATGTCGGATCACCACCGAGGACCCAGCCAACGGTTTTCGCCCCGACACCGGCCGCATCACCGCCTACCGCACTCCCGGCGGCGCGGGTATCCGTCTCGACGGCGGGGCGAACCTGGGCGCGGAGATCGGGGCCTACTTCGACTCCATGCTGGTCAAGCTGACCTGCCGGGGCCGGGACTTCCCCACCGCGGCGGCGCGGGCGCGGCGCGCACTTGCCGAGTTCCGCATCCGCGGCGTCACCACCAATATCGGGTTCCTGCTCGCCGTGCTCGACGATCCCGACTTCACCGGCGGCCGGGTCACCACCTCGTTCATCGATGAACGTCCCGGACTGCTCGCACTCCGCGAATCCGGCGACCGCGGCACCAAGATCCTGAACTATCTGGCCGATGTGACGGTCAACAAACCGCACGGTCAGCGGCCGACCGCCGTATACCCACACGACAAACTGCCCCCGATCGACCTGACCGTGCCGCCGCCGGACGGTTCCCGGCAGCGGCTGCTGGCGCTCGGGCCCCAGGGGTTCGCTCGCGCGCTGCGGGAGCAGACCGCGGTGGGCGTTACCGACACCACCTTCCGCGACGCACACCAATCCTTGTTGGCCACTCGGGTGCGCACCAACGGTCTGCTCGACGTCGCAGGTCATGTCGCCCGGCTGACACCGGAGCTGTTGTCGATCGAGGCCTGGGGCGGTGCGACCTACGATGTGGCGCTGCGGTTCCTGTACGAGGACCCGTGGGAGCGGTTGGCGGCGCTGCGCGAGGCGGTGCCGAACATCTGCCTGCAGATGCTGCTGCGCGGCCGTAACACGGTGGGATACACCCCATACCCGGAGCGGGTGACGCGGGCGTTCGTCTCGGAGGCGACCGCGACGGGGATCGATATCTTCCGTATCTTCGACGCGCTCAACAACGTCGACCAGATGCGTCCGGCCATCGACGCGGTCCGCGAAACCGGTACAGCGATCGCGGAAGTGGCGATGAGTTATACCGGTGACCTGTCCGACCCGGACGAGAACATCTACACCCTCGACTACTACCTGAAGCTGGCTGAGCAGATCGTCGACGCAGGCGCCCATGTGCTGGCGATCAAGGATATGGCCGGTCTGCTGCGTGCTCCCGCCGCGGCGAAACTGGTGACCGCGCTGCGCAGCAACTTCGACCTGCCGGTGCACGTACACACCCACGACACCCCTGGCGGGCAGCTGGCCACCTATCTGGCGGCCTGGCAGGCGGGCGCGGACGCGGTCGACGGGGCCAGCGCCGCGATGGCGGGCACCACCAGCCAGCCCGCGTTGTCGGCGATCGTGGCGGCCGCCGCGAACAGCGAATACGACACCGGCCTCAGCCTGCGCAACGTCTGCGATCTGGAGCCGTACTGGGAGGCGCTGCGCAAGGTGTACGCGCCGTTCGAATCCGGTCTGCCCGCGCCGACCGGCCGCGTCTACACCCATGAGATCCCGGGCGGTCAGCTGTCGAACCTGCGGCAGCAGGCGATCGCGCTCGGCCTCGGCGATCGGTTCGAGGAAGTCGAGGCCAAGTACGCGGCAGCCGACCGGCTGCTCGGCAGGCTGGTGAAGGTGACCCCGTCGTCGAAGGTGGTCGGTGATCTGGCGTTGGCGCTGGTCGGTAACGGTGTGGAGGTCGAGGATTTCGCCGCCGACCCGGGTCGCTACGACATCCCGGATTCGGTGATCGGTTTCTTGCGCGGTGAACTCGGCGTTCCGGCCGGTGGCTGGCCCGAGCCGTTCCGCAGCAAGGCGCTCGCCGGGCGCGGGCCCGCGAAACCGGAAACACCGCTGACCGTCGACGACGAGGCCGGGCTCGGCGGCACCTCGGCGCAGCGCCGGGCGACGCTGAACCGGCTGCTGTTCCCCGGCCCCACCGCCGAATTCCTGGCCCACCGCGAGAAGTACGGCGACACCACCGGGCTCTCGGCCAACCAGTTCTTCTACGGTCTGCGCCGGGGCGAGGAACACCGTGTGCAGTTGGAGAAGGGCGTCACCCTGCTCATCGGCCTGGAAGCCATCTCCGAGCCGGATGAACGCGGTATGCGCACGGTGATGTGCATCCTCAACGGCCAGCTGCGCCCCGTTACGGTGCGTGACCGGTCGGTCGCCAGCGAGGTCCCGGCCGCGGAGAAGGCCGACAAGACCAACCCGGGACATATCGCCGCACCGTTTGCCGGCGTGGTGACACTGGCGGTGTCCGAAGGTGATCAGATCGCGGCGGGCGACGTCATCGGCAGTATCGAGGCGATGAAGATGGAGGCCGCGATCACCGCACCGCGCGGTGGGGTGGTCGGCCGGATCGCGATCAGCAAGGTGCAGCAGGTCGAAGGTGGTGACCTGCTGGTCGAGCTGACCGTGCGCGAATCCGAATGACCCGGATCGTCGCCGGGAAGGCAGGCGGGCGGCGCCTCCGGGTGCCGCCCGCGGGCACCCGCCCCACCTCCGACCGGGTGCGTGAGGCGATGTTCTCCGCTATCGGCGCGCGGCTGGATCTCGACGGCGCGCGGGTGCTCGACTTGTATGCGGGTTCGGGCGCGTTCGCCCTCGAGGCGCTGTCGCGGGGCGCGGCGGCGGCGCTGCTGGTCGAATCCGACCGCAAGGCCGCCGCGGTGATCCGCGGTAATATCGCCGGTCTGGCGCTGCCCGGTGCCCGGTTACGGGTCGGCTCGGTGGCCCCGGTGCTGGCAGGTGGCGGTGCGGGCGAGTTCGATCTGGTGTTCTCCGATCCGCCCTATGACGTGACGACCGAGGCCGTGATCGCCGACCTGACCGCGCTGGCCGCGCACGGCTGGCTCGCGTCAGGTGCGCTGATCGTGGTGGAACGTTCCAGCCGGTCGCTCGAGATCGACTGGCCTACCGGGTTTCTCGGTGAGAAGCCCCGTCGTTACGGTGAGACCAGGATCGAGCTGGCCGAGTTCACCGGGACGTCCGAGGGCGTCGATCACCGGCCTGCTAGCGTCTGAACCATGGCAGGAGCGTTGTGCCCGGGCTCGTTCGACCCGGTGACCAATGGGCATCTCGACGTCTTCAACCGGGTTGCGGCCCAATTCGACGAGGTCGTCGTCACGGTCATGATCAACAAGAGCAAGAAGGGCATGTTCAGCGTCGACGAACGTGTCGAGATGCTGCGCGAGGCGACCTCGCATCTGCCGAACGTGCGGGTCGCGACCTGGCACGGTCTGCTGGTCGACTTCGCCAGGGAGCAGGGCATCACCGCCATCGTCAAGGGCCTGCGCGATGCGGGCGATTTCGGCTACGAGCTGCAGATGGCGCAGATGAACAAGAAGCTCTCCGGGGTCGACACCTTCTTCGT
The DNA here is from genome assembly GCF_002081715.1 of Nocardia donostiensis. Classification (GTDB taxonomy): domain Bacteria; phylum Actinomycetota; class Actinomycetes; order Mycobacteriales; family Mycobacteriaceae; genus Nocardia; species Nocardia donostiensis. The sequence continues at coordinate 144,645 of NZ_MUKP01000007.1, forward strand.
CGCCACCAACCCTGCGTTCAGCTTCCTGTCCAGTTCTCTGGTCAAGGAAGTGGCGACCTTCGGCGGTGATGTCGCCGATATGCTGCCGCCGATGGTGCACAAGCGGCTGCTGGAGCGGTTGGCCGAGCGTCAGAGCTAGCGCAAGCTCAGAAAACCAGCCCGCGCAGGGCGAGGAACCGTAATCCGCCCACCGCCGCGGTGATCGCCAGGATCGCGCCTGCCTGGCCCCCTTGGCCGAGGCCGGGGGCGAGGAATTCCAGGGCGGCCAGCGCGGTGGTGGTGACACAGAGACCGAGCAGGGCCAGCCCGCCACCCTCCCATTGGGCGGTGAACCAGCTGACCCGGCCTGCGGCGTGGAAGGTGAGCCTGCGGTGCAGCTCGTTGGCCAATGCCGTGCTGACCAGCGATCCGGCGATATTGGCAGGCAGCGGGCCGACGCCCGCGAGCAGCAGGAACAGTAGGACGTAGGCGATATTGCTGGAGCCGCCGACGAGCGCGAAGCGGATCAACTGCGCAAACGCCCGGTCCCCGCGTAGATAGTGCAGTACTCGCCCGAACCAGGGTTTCTCGTCTTGGCCGCGATCGGTCCATGTCGCGTCCGCGTTCCCGCCGGTGAAGGCTGTGTACGGCGAGTACGGCGGCAGTTGCAGGACACTCATTGTCGTTCCGATCGAGCACAGGCCAGTTGCCCCGGCAGCTACCCGTCGGGGCACTTTTGTCCGAATCTAGCATGAAGCGGAGTTATATCCTCCACTTCGAGGTGTGGGGTTGCAGACACGCCTCACCGCAGACGACACACCGTCCGATGGCGCGGCAGGGGCGGTGGTGGCAGGCACACTGGGCTCGGCGGGAAAGTTTCGCCGGAGGAGTCAGCAGGAGGGTAAGCATGTATCGCGTATTCGAGGCGCTCGACGAGCTGGTTGCCATTGTCGAAGAGGCGCGAGGTATCCCGCCCACCCGCAACTGCATCGTGCCGCGCGGTGATGTGCTGGAGCTGCTCGACGATGTGCGCGACGCGCTGCCCGGCGAACTAGACGACGCCCAGGACGTGCTCGACCACCGCGACAAGATCGTCTCCGATGCCCGCACCGCCGCCGAGACCGCGGTGGCCGGCGCCAACGAAGAGGCCGCCGACACCATCGGCTCGGCCCGCAACGAAGCCGACCGCATCCTCGCCGAGGCCAAAGCGCACGCCGACCGGATGGTCGCCGAGGCCACCGCGCACGCCGACCGGCTGGTCGACACCGCGCAGGCCGAAGCCGAGCGCATCGTCGCCGACGGCAAGGCCGAATACGAGACGGTGACCGGCCGGGCTCGCGCCGAAGCCGACCGGATGATCGAGGCAGGCCAGGCCTCCTACGAACGGTCGGTGGCCGAAGGCAGGGCCGAGCAGTCCCGGCTGGTCGAACAGACCGAGGTGGTGCGCGCCGCGCACGCCGAATCGGCCCGCCTCATCGATACCGCACACGCCGACTCCGACCGGATGCGTGCGGACTGCGACCAGTACGTCGACGGCAAACTTGCCGAATTCGAGGAAACCCTCAACGCCACCCTGCGCACGGTCGGCCGGGGGCGTCAGCAGCTACGCACCGGGCTCGGGGTACCCGACTACGCTGCCGAGTTCCGCCGCTGACCGGCGCCGGTTCGGACGGGCATAGCGGATTGAGTGGGTAGCGGCGTTTCGCGTACTGTGGAGTGGTTGCCCATTACCCGATCGATCGTGAAATGAGCTCTGTCATGCCCGTCGACTCCTCCTCGCGCTCGCGTACCGGCTCGCGCCGCGCGCCGGATACGGGTTTCGTGCTGGACGTGCGCAGCCTCGGCCGCGCCCCGGGGACCCTGCGCGAAGTGCGCCGCACGGTCACCACCGCCGAGCGGATCGGACTCGACCTGGTCGCGGTCCCCGCCGGTTCCGAGGTGGACCTCGATCTGCAACTACAGGCGGTGTCCGAAGGTGTCCTGGTCACCGGGACGGTGTCCGCGCCGCTGTCCGGCGAATGCTCACGCTGCCTGGAACCGTTCACCGACCGGACCGAGCTGCGGCTGACCGAACTGTTCGCCTACCCCGACAGCGTCACCGAACAGACCACCTCCGACGATGAGATGTACCGGATGGACGACGATCTGATCGACCTGGAACCGGTCATCGTCGACGCGCTCGGAACCGAACTCCCACTGCAGCCGCTGTGCTCTCCCGACTGCGCCGGACTGTGCCCCGAATGCGGGGTGCGGATGGCGATTGCGGGATCCGATCATCGGCATGAGATACTTGATCCCCGCTGGGCCGGGCTGGCGAAGTTCGCCACCGGATCGACCGGCAGCGGCAGCCCCGAGCAGGGTGCGGCCACCGAAGACAGTTCCGCCGACAAGGCAAGCAATAGGACAGAGGAGAAGTAGTCGTGGCCGTTCCCAAGCGCCGGATGTCCCGTTCCAACACCAGGTCGCGGCGCAGCCAGTGGAAGGCCGCCGCGCCTACCCTGATCACCTGCCCGAACCGGGGCTGCGGCGAGAAGACCCTGCCGCATATGGCCTGTCCGTCCTGCGGCACCTACAAGGGCCGCCAGGTCACCGCGGCCGTCTGAGCCGGCTTCGAGTTGTGACAGCGGGCAAGGACGAACCCGGCGCATCCGGCGACCACGCGAGCCTGCTTGCCGCGCTCGGCGTCGATGTACCGCCGGACCTGCTGCGGCTGGCGCTGACCCACCGGTCCTACGCCTACGAGAACGGCGGCTTGCCGACCAACGAACGCCTGGAATTTCTCGGCGATTCGGTACTCGGCCTGAGCATCACCGAGCGGCTCTACCATGAGCACCCGGATAAATCCGAGGGCGAGCTGGCGAAGCTGCGGGCGAGCGTGGTCAATATGAACGCGCTCGCCGAGGTGGCGCGCGGACTCGGTGAAGGCGGTCTCGGCGCGCATCTGCTGCTGGGCAAGGGTGAGGAGCTCACCGGCGGCCGCAATAAGCCGAGCATTCTGGCCGACGGTATGGAATCACTGCTCGGCGCGGTGCATCTGCAGCACGGTATCGACGTGGCCCGTGGGGTGGTGCTGCGGCTGTTCGCCGATCTGCTCGAACGCGGACCGCGGATGGGCGCCGGACTGGACTGGAAGACCAGCCTGCAGGAGCTGACCGCCGAACGCGGTCTCGGCGTGCCCAACTACGAGATCACCTCGACCGGCCCGGACCACGACAAGGAGTTCACCGCCACCACGGTGATCGGTGGCCGCGCCTACGGTCAGGGTATCGGCCGGTCGAAGAAGGAAGCCGAGCAGAAAGCCGCGGGCGCCGCCTATCAGGCGTTGACCGCCGAATACTGACGTGCCCGAGCTGCCCGAAGTCGAGGTGGTCCGCCGCGGCCTGGCCGATCATGTAGTCGGTCGGGTCATCGAGTCGGTCACCGTCACCCATGCGCGTTCGGTGCGCAGGCATCTGGCCGGAGCCGCGGATCTCGCCGCCCGGCTGGCCGGCCTGCAGGTGGCGGCCGCTCAACGACGTGGCAAATATCTGTGGCTGACCTTCGCCGAACCCGGCTCAGGTCCTGCCGACTCGGCGTTGGTCGTCCATCTGGGGATGAGCGGTCAGATGTTGGTGTGTCCCGCCGGCGCGCCGGTGGAAAAGCATGCGCATATCCGTGCCACCCTCGACGACGGTGGGCAACTGCGGTTCGTCGACCAGCGCACCTTCGGCGGCTGGTTGCTGGCGCCGCTGGTCGAGGTGGCGGGAACGGCGGTGCCCGAGCCGATCGCGCATATCGCCCGCGATCCGCTCGACCCGGAGTTCGACACCGAATCGGTGATCACCGCGCTGCGTACCAAACAAACCCAGATCAAACGGGTGCTGCTGGATCAGTCGGTGATCTCCGGTATCGGCAATATCTACGCCGACGAGGCGCTGTGGCGTGCGCGGATCCACGGTGGCCATATCGCAACGAACCTCACCCGCTCGGCGTTGCGCACCCTGCTCACCGAGGTCACGGCGGTGATGACCGAGGCACTCGCCGCGGGCGGCACCTCTTTCGACGCCTTGTATGTGAACGTCAACGGCCAATCCGGCTACTTCGAACGATCCCTGGCGGTCTACGGCCGGGGCGACGAACCGTGCCTGCGCTGCGGTGCGCCGATCGTGCGGGAGAAGTTCATGAACCGGTCCTCTTACTCGTGTCCGCGATGCCAGGTGAAGGGTCGCCCTCGCGCCCGCTAGCGAGCTACGGTTTTGTCAGGCACCCCGCGACGAGGCCATCGGGTCGTGCCGGGAAGGGACCGCATGCGCAAGCTCACCTACTACGTCGCCTCGACGATCGACGGCTTCATCGCCACCGAGGAGGGATCGGTGGATTTCTTCCCGGTCGGCGGCGATCACGGGCCTGCGATCACCGCGCAGTACCCGGAGACGTTGCCCACGAAGGTGCGCGAAGCCCTCGGCATCGATAGGCGCAACACCAATTTCGACACCGTGCTGATGGGTCGAAAAACCCACGATTTCGGGGTGCGCACCGGCACCGCGAGCCCGTACGCGCATCTGCGTCAGTTCGTGGTGTCGACCACGCTGCCGGAGAGCCCGGATCCGGCGGTCGAGCTGATCTCGTCCGACCCGATCGGTAAGGTGCGACAACTGAAACATGCGCCCGGCCTCGGCATCTGGTTGTGCGGCGGCGGGGAACTGGCGCAGGCGCTGTTACCGGAAATTGATCAGATCTTCCTCAAGCTGTATCCGATCGTGCTCGGGCACGGCCGGTCCCTGTTCGGGTCCGAACCGCAGCTGCCCGAACCGTCCCGGTTCCGGGTGATCACCAGTCAGGTGTTCGAGGACGGCGTCGCGTTCGTGAAATACAGCAGGGTCGAATAAAGCAGCATGGCCGGCGGCACGGCGGCGGGAGCGACGGGTCCGGATGCGGCAGGGGAGCGTGACCATGGAGGGCCCTGTGAGCGCCGCGAATCCAACACAGCTCCGGGACCGGTCGCGGCGTTGCGGGAAATCGGTTTCTGGCTCGAACGTTCCCGTGCGCAAACTCACCGGGTGCAGGCATACCGGCGGGCCGCGCGCGTGCTGGAGGGGTTGCCCGACGCGGAGTTGGACCGGCATCGAGCCCACGGCACCTGGCAGGAGTTGGCCGGGATCGGGCCGAAGACCGCGGCGGTGATCGAGGAGGCCTGTTCCGGTGTCGTGCCCCATTACCTGGCCGAGTTACGAGCAGCAGCCACACCCGTCGGCCCGGAAGGCGCGCCGCTGCGCTCGCTGCTGCGCGGTGACCTGCACACCCACTCCGACTGGTCCGACGGCGGCAGCCCGATCGCGGAGATGATGGGCTGCGCGGCCGCGCTCGGCCACGAATACTGTGCGCTGACCGACCATTCGCCGCGGCTCACCATCGCCAACGGGCTGTCGGCGCAACGGTTGCGCAGGCAGCTGGACGTGGTCGCCGAGCTGAACGCGCAGCTGGCGCCGTTTCGGATCCTCACCGGTATCGAGGTCGACATTCTCGACGACGGCGCGCTGGACCAGGACGCCGACCTGCTGGCCGAACTCGATATCGTCGTGGCCAGCGTGCATTCGCGGTTGCGTGACGATAGCGAGACCATGACCCGGCGCATGGTCTACGCGGTCGCCAACCCGCATGTGGATGTGCTCGGCCACTGCACCGGCAGGCTGGTCACGGGAGGGCGGGGTACCCGGCCCGAATCACAGTTCGACGCCGAAGTCGTCTTCGAAGCGTGCCGCGTCTACGGCACCGCTGTCGAGATCAACAGCAGGCCCGAGCGTCGGGACCCGCCGTCGCGGCTGATCCGGCTCGCGGCCGGGATGGGATGCGAATTCGCCCTCGACACCGACGCTCACGCCCCGGGTCAGCTGGACTGGCAGGGCTATGGATGTGCCCGCGCCCTGGCCAATGGTGTTGCGCCGGAGCGCGTCATCAATACCCGCCCGGTGGACGAGCTGCTGGAGTGGACGAGGTCGGGGCCTTCCTGAACCTCCGCGCGGGAACAAGGGGTCGGGGACACTGCCCCGTTCCGGTTCGGTGCTGATGAGGGCAGCGCAGCGCGGATGGCAGGATCAAGGTATGGCTGAACAGACCGCCGTGACGGCGAACACGACCACGCCGGTCACCGAGACGACAGGGCAGAACACGGCCGCGGGGACGAGTGGCCCCGCCCAGTTGTGGGTCGAGCGGACCGAGACCAGGCGATACACCGGGCGCAGCTCGCGGGGTGCGGAAGTGCTGATCGGGTCGGAAGGGGTGCCCGGGGTGTTCACGCCGGGGGAGCTGCTCAAGATCGCGTTGGCAGCGTGCACCGGGATGAGTTCGGATTTCCCGCTCTCCCGGCGGCTCGGCGACAACTATGACGCCACGATCCGCGTGTCCGGGGCCGCCGACCGGGAAAACGAGGTGTATCCGCGGCTGGAGGAGGTGTTCGAGCTCGATCTGAGCGAACTCGACGCCCAGGCTCGGGAACGGCTGCTGGTGACGGTGCAGCGCGCCGTCGACAAGGTGTGCACCGTCGGGCGGACGTTACAGGCGGGCACCACGGTGGACTTGTCGTTCGATATCGATACCGCCGACTGATGGGCGCGCCGACCGACCCCGACGAGGTGGTCCGGCTCAGCGCCTGGGTGCACGGGTACGTCCAGGGTGTCGGGTTCCGCTGGTGGACCCGGTCGCGGGCGTTGGAGCTCGGCCTCACCGGGCATGCCACCAACACTGCCGACCAGCGCGTGCACGTGGTCGCGGAGGGGCCGCGGCGGGCGGTGTCCCGGCTGCTCGAGTTGCTGCGATCCGGTGATACTCCCGGTCGGGTCGACCTGGTTGTGGAAAGCTGGGAAGACGCGCGCGGCGGTATGCGCGGGTTCGAGGAACGCTAGGCGAGGGCCGGGGCGGCCCCGGGGAGGCAGCGATGAGCAACCGGTATCCGGGTGCGGGCGATCCGGGCGACAGCGACGCGGACAGGGTTGATCCGCGACCCGGCGATGACAGCCATGACAGCGGCGATCAGGGGGAGCCGCAATCGGGCCCTGCGCAGCCATCGAGCGGCGAGCCGTTTCACCCCCTGAGACAGTCTGCGGAGTCTCCCGGCGAACAGCAGGCGCAGCGACCCGGACCGAGCCTGGAGAAGTCAGGGGAGCGGGGCGATGCGGGCGGCTCGCCTTCCGGTTCGGGTGCACACCTGTCCGGTATCCCGCGCCCCGGCAGTATCCAGCGCCAGGAACCTGGCCGGACCCAGCCCCGGCCGCCGACCGTGGCCGAGGCCCGCGCCAGGGACAAGGCGCGCCGACGGGCCGAGGCCGCGCGCCGGGCGGCAGCCGAGGCGGAGGAGGCGAGACGCCGTAAGCGGAACCGGGTGATGATCGGCGGTGCCGCGGTCGTCGGGGTGGCCGCGCTGGTCGGCGGCGGCTATCTGGCCTATCGCGCGGTCGCTGCCCCCGAAGTCACCGCATACTGCACCCGGATCGACGAGAACGGTAAAGAAGTGGTTGTCGAGGACAGGTACTGCGATACCGCATCCCGCGGATCACCGGGTATGGGCGGCATCCTCATCCTCAACGGCATGCAGTACCGCTACTACTACGGTGGTAACAACACCATTGGGCAGCCGCCGATCGGTGGCTCCACAGTCAAACCCAAAGGCGCGGAGATCAAAACCAAAAGCGGCACCGTCATCCAGCGCGGCGGTCTCGGGAGCAAGGGCGGCGGTGGTTCCTGATGCGGCGGGTGCGGTCGGAGCCGCGGCCGGGCTGGCAGCAGATCATCGAAAATCAGGGCCTCGTCTACGGGATACCCGGTCGTGATGCCAGCGGTCAGCCGCGACCGTATTGGGACGAGTCGGTGCATTACGAGTTCGAGATGGACGAGATTCTCGCGCTCGAGGCCGCTGTGGAACTGTTGCATTCGATGTGCCTCAATGCCGTGGAGCACATCGTGCTCACCGAGCGTTTCGCCGATTTCGGTCTGCCGGAATGGAGTTGGGGGCCGATCGCCGAATCTTGGCGGCGCGCCGACCCGTACGTGTACGGCCGCTTCGATCTGCGGTACGACGCCCGGCGGCCGGCGAAACTACTGGAATACAATGCCGACACCCCGACGTCGCTGCTCGAGGCGGCCATCGTGCAGTGGTATTGGCTGACCGATCTGTATCCCGATGACGACCAGTGGAATTCGCTGCACGAGAAGCTGGTCGAGCGATGGAGTTCGCTGCGGCACGCGCTGCCCGGCGCCCATCTGCACTTCACCTGGTCGAGCGCCGACGCGACCGGTGAGGACAACGTCACCACCGCCTATATGCAGGAAACCGCCGCCGAAGCCGGTTTCGACACCATCGCGCTGCCCATCGAGGAGGTCGGGTTCGATACCGAGCTGGAGCGTTTCGTGGATCTGGCCGAGGCACCGATCGAGGCAATTTTCAAGCTCTACCCGTGGGAATGGGTGCTCGACGACGAATTCGGCAAAAGGGTCGTCGACAGTCTGCCGGAAACGATGTGGGTGGAACCGCTGTGGACGACATTGCTCAGTAACAAGGCGATCCTTGCGGTGCTGTGGGAGATGTATCCCGGCCATCCGAATCTGCTGCCCGCCTATCTGGATCAGCCGAACGAGCTCACCGAATACATCCGCAAACCGAAGCTGGGACGCGAAGGCGCGAATATGACCATCGTCGGCGCGGGGATGGAAACCGCCACGGGAGGTGTGTACGGCGAAGAGGGGTATGTGTATCAACTGCTCGACCCGCTGCCGGTGTTCGATGATATGCGCCCGGTGCTCGGGGCGTGGCTCGTCGGCGACGAGTCGGCGGGGCTGGGGATCAGGGAGACCGCGGGGCTGATCACCGACGACGGCGCGGCGTTCGTTCCGCACCGGATCGTCACGGCATAGATTGCGCACTGGACCGGGTTCTGGTCCACCACCGCCGCAGGAAACGCCGAAAGGTTCACGATGACCGCTCTCGCCCTCGATTCGGGCTATTGGAGTTCGCTGGCCAGGGGGGTGGGGGCGATCCTGCTCTACGCCCTCGTCGGTTTGGTGCTGATGTTGGTCGGTTTCTTCGCGATCGATCTGACTACCCCGGGACGGCTGCGTCAGCTGGTTGTCGCGGGGAAGCCGAACGCCATCATCGTCACCGCGGCGGGCATGGTCAGTATGGCGCTGATCGTGGTGTTGGCGATCTACTCCGCGGGCGGCAGACTGCTGGAGGGGCTGATCGCCGCGCTGGTGTTCGGGTTGATCGGCATTGTCGGGCAGGTGGCGTCGGTGCGGATCGTCGAGCTGGTCATCGGGATCGATATCGGCGCCGTGCTGCATTCGGATCTCTACACCACCGAGGTGCTACCGGTTGCCGCGGCGCATTTCTCGCTGGGTCTGGTGGTCGCGGTCGCCATTCTCTGAACCTTCCGCATCTTTCTTGACATTCCACAGTGGAAGGCGCATGGTAGCTGTATTCCACTGTGGAGGGTGGGACCGTCGTAAGGGAGAGACATGGATATCTCGCCGGGCACCCGGGCTTCCGACGCCGAACGCGACCACATCGTGCGACTGCTCGGCAGGCATATGACCGACGGCCGTATCGACCTCGCCGAATACGATCAGCGAGTGGAGCGCGTCTATGCCACCTCCACCCGCGAGGATCTGAATCTCGTCCTCTCCGATCTGCCTGCCCTGCCTGATGACCCGAGCCAGCCCGCAGGCACGCGCGCACATCGCTCGCGCTTCCCGATCTGGCAGCGCATCGAAGCGAGCGCCTGGCTGGGTGTGAGCGTTCTCGTCCTGATCATCTGGGGTGCGATCTCACTGGCCGTAGGCGAATTCACCTACCCGTGGCCGATCTGGGTGATCGGGCCGTGGGGCGCCGTCCTCGCTGTGCGTGCGATCACGGGTATCGAAGCGGGTCGCTGCTCGCGTCGACCGGTGTGACGGCGAGGCGAATGCCCGTGACGTAGCGGCGGTGGCTAGCCTGGGGTGAGTTCGCGCCGTACCAGCGACCTGTGCCGAGCCGAGGCCGGGGATCGCGGGCGGTGTGCGCGGGGTGGATGCGGTCAGGGGGCTAGCATGGCTGGTCGCCCTGGTCAGCGGGCACACCGGGCGGAAAACGGAAAGGGTCGCCGGTTTTGCACCTGAAGAGCTTGACGTTGAAGGGGTTCAAATCCTTCGCGTCTGCGACGACACTGCGGTTCGAACCCGGGATCACGTGCGTGGTCGGCCCGAACGGGTCCGGGAAGTCCAATGTCGTCGACGCGCTCACGTGGGTGATGGGGGAGCAGGGCGCCAAGGCGCTGCGCGGCGGCAAAATGCAGGACGTCATCTTCGCGGGCACCTCGGGCCGGGCGGCGCTGGGCCGCGCCGAGGTCACCTTGACCATCGACAATTCCGATGGCGCACTGCCCATCGACTACGCCGAGGTGTCCATCACCCGCCGTATGTTCCGCGACGGCGCCGGTGAGTACGAGATCAACGGCAGCTCCTGCCGCCTGATGGACGTGCAGGAACTGCTCAGCGATTCCGGTATCGGCCGGGAAATGCATGTCATCGTCGGGCAGGGCCAGCTGTCGGCCATCCTGGAATCGCGGCCGGAGGATCGCCGCGCCTTCATCGAAGAGGCCGCCGGCGTGCTCAAGCACCGTAAACGCAAGGAAAAAGCGGTTCGCAAACTGGAGGCGATGCAGGCCAACCTGGCCCGCCTCACCGACCTCACCACCGAACTGCGCCGCCAGCTCAAACCCCTGGGCAGACAAGCCGAGGTCGCCCGCCGTGCCCAAACCGTGCAGGCGGATCTGCGCGATGCCCGGCTGCGGTTGGCCGCCGACGATCTGGTGACCCGCCGCGCGGAACTGGAAAGCCAGCAGAATAAGGAAGCGTACGCGCGCGAACAGCAGATCACCGTGCAGTCCGAACTCGACGCCGCCAACGCGGTGCTGGCGCAGCAGGAGTTCCAGCTGTCCCGGTTGACTCCCAGCGCCGAAGCAGCGGGGCAGCTGTGGTTCCAGCTGTCCGCGCTGGCCGAACGAGTCAACGCGACCATCCGGATCGCCACCGACCGCGCCCGGCACCTGGACACCGCCACGCCGGTGGGCACCGGCCGCAACCCAGAACAGCTGGAAGCCGAAGCCGACCGGGTGGAGGCCGAAGAAGCCGAACTGCGAGAGGCAGTGGAGATGGCCGCCGAAACGCTGGAGGCCGCCCGTGACAGCCTCGCCGAACGTGAGCAGGCGGCCAAGGTCGCCGAACAGGCGCATCTGGCCGCGGTCCGCGCCATCGCCGACCGGCGGGAGGGCTTGGCCAGGCTGACCGGGCAGGTGGAGAATCTGCGCACCAAAGCCCAGTCGGCCGACGCCGAGATCGTCCGGTTGACCACAGCCATCGGCGAGGCCAGGGCGCGTGGTGCTGCCGCCAACGCCGAGTTCGACACCGTCCAGGACGAGCTGGCCGAACTCGACGCGGGCGAAGCCGGGCTCGACGCCCAGCACGAACACGCCGTCGCAGCGCTGGAACTGGCCGAGCAGCGGGTTACCGAGCTGCGGGCCGCCGACCGCGATGCAGGTAAACGTGTCGCCTCGCTGACCGCGCGGATCGAAGCGCTCGAGATGAACCTGGTGCGCCGCGACGGCGCGGCCTGGCTCACCGAAAACCACCCCGACGGTCTGCTCGGACCGCTGTCGGGCCTGTTGCGGGTGCACGCCGGGTTCGAGGCCGCCGTTGCTGCCGTTCTCGGCCCGATCGCCGACGCGGTTGCCGCAGACTCCGCCGCCACCGCGCATACGGCCATCGACGCACTCAAAGCCGCCGACGGTGGCCGTGCGGCAGTCGTCTACGGCGGTGTCGACGCGACCGTTTTCCGACAGCAGACCGGACCGGAGTTGCCTGCCTCGGCGCACCGGCTCATCGATGTCCTCGACTGCCCGGAATCGGTGCGGGGCGCGCTCGCGGCCCTGGCGTCGCAGGTGGTGGTGGTCGACGATCTGCGCGCCGCAGCGCAGGTGCTGACCGAACACCCCGCGCTGCGGGTGGTGACTCGCGACGGCGACCTCACCGGTTCCGGCTGGTTGCTCGGCGGATCCGACCGCGCCCCGAGCAGGTTGGAGATCCAGGCCGATATCGACGCCGCTCGCGCGGAACTGGTCGCCGCCCGGCGCACGGCCGAAGAGCTAGAGGCTGCCCTGTCCGGGGCTTTGGCCGAACAGGCCGACCGCAAGGACGCCGTGGACCACGCACTGCTCGCCTTGCACGAATCCGATCAGGCGCTGGTGGCGATTTACGACCGTCTAGGCAGGCTCGGCCACACCGCCCGTGCCGCGCAGGCGGACAGCGAGCGGCTCATAGCCCAGCGCGCCGCAGCGGAAACCGGCCGCGACGCGACCTCGACCGCGCTTGCCGAACTCGAGGACCGGCTGCGTCACGCCGAACTCGAACACGGTGATCTGGACGCCGACGGGCTCGGTACCGCCGGAACCGAAGCTGCCGGGTTCGCCAGGGAAGAGGCCGCGGCCGCGCTCGCTCAGGCCCGGTCGATGGAGGTGGAGGCCAGGCTGGCCGTGCGCACCGCCGAGGAACGCGCCGAATCGGTACGCGGGAAAGCCGATGCGCTTCGGCGCGCCGCCCGCGCCGAACGAGAGGCCAGGGCACGGGCTGAACGAGCCCAGGCAGCACGCAGGCAGGCCGCCAAGGTGGCCGCGGCGGTCGCCGAATCCGGTACGGAAGTGGCGACGGAACTGGACGCAGTAGTCGCCGCGGCGGCGGCGCGCCGCGACGACCTGGTGCGCCGCCGCACCGAATGTGCCGCCCAGGTCGATCAGGTCAAGGAACGGGTGCGCGCGCTGACCGCGCAGCTGGCTCAGCTCACCGACGCGGTGCACCGCGACGAGGTTGCCAAGGCGCAGGCCGCGCTGCGGATCGAACAGTTGGAGGCCGGTATCGCCGAACAGTTCGGGATCGCGCTGCCCGATCTGATCGCCGAATACGGCCCCGATGTACCGCTGCCGCCGAGCGAACTGGAATGGCAGGAGTACGAGCAGGCCAAGGAACGGGGCGAACAGGTCGTCGAACCGGCCCCGATGCCATTCGACCGCGCCTGGCAGGAACGCCGCGCCAAACGCGCCGAAAAAGACCTCGCCACCCTCGGCAAGGTGAACCCCCTGGCCTTGGAGGAGTTCGCGGCCCTGGAGGAGCGCTACAACTTCCTGTCCACTCAGCTCGATGACGTGAAGAACGCCCGCAAGGACCTGCTCGACGTCGTCGCCGAGGTCGATGCCCGCATCCTGCAGGTGTTCACCGACGCCTACGCCGACGTGGCGCGCGAATTCGTCGAGGTCTTCGCGAAACTGTTCCCCGGCGGCGAGGGACGGTTGCTGCTCACCGACCCGTCGGACATGCTCACCACCGGTATCGAGGTGGAGGCCCGCCCGCCGGGGAAGAAGGTCAAGCGGCTGTCGCTGCTGTCCGGCGGCGAGAAGTCGCTGACCGCGGTTGCGCTGCTGGTCGCGATCTTCCGCGCCCGCCCATCGCCGTTCTATGTGATGGACGAGGTGGAGGCCGCGCTCGACGACACCAATCTGCGCAGGCTGATCGGCCTATTCGAGCAGTTGCGGGAGAAGAGCCAGCTGATCGTCATCACCCACCAGAAACCGACGATGGAGATCGCCGACGCCCTCTACGGCGTCAGCATGCGCGGAGACGGCATCACCCAGGTGATCTCGCAGCGATTGCGTGGCGAGAACCTGGCGCAAGCCGGCGCGGCGACCTGACCGAGAACGAGCTCAGCCGAGCCGGGCCCGGATCAGAGCAGATCGCTGACGTCGTCGGGCACATCGACTGCGTATTTGCGCAGGATCTCCATCGAGATCACTTCCAGAGCGTCTTCATGGGTCGCTGCCAGCACCACCGGGGCAGCGACACCGTCCTCGTGCGCATGCAACCAGCGCACGGCCACCACACACCACCTGTCCCCCGGCTGCAGGCCGGGGAAGTTGTTCTCCGGCCGCGGAGTACTCAAATCGTTGCCGATGGATGCCTGATGTTCGAGGAACTCGGCCGTGACGACCGTGCACACAGTATGGCTACCGAGGTCTTCCGGTCCGGTACTACAGCAACCATCCCGGTAGAACCCGGTGAGAGGATCGGTGCCGCACTCTTCGAGCGGACCCCCAAGCACGTTTCGATCGGTCACCTCGCCGATCCTATTGTGCGAGGGCCAGAAGTTGCGCAGGACAAGAAATCTCGATGTCTGTGACCGGTGGTATCCACCCCGCCGACCTGGGCGGTCGTGCCCGCAGCGTCCTCGGGCGCGCGGGCGGGGTCGTCGGCCCCCTGGCCCGGTTCTGCAAGGATGGGCGGTGTGAGTGCCGAAGCTTGGATTCTGATCGCCGCGATTGCCGCCGTGCTGCTGGTGGCGTTTGTCGCAGGCTTCATCCTGTACAAACGCCGCCGGGTATCGCTGACCGAGCCGGCCGAGAAACGTGAACTGACCGACCGGTCGGGTGGATACCAGGCCGCGGGGGGATTCAGTTTCAGCCAGGGCGGCCAGGCTACCGCGGCTCCGCCGCGACCCGAACCGATACCGGTCGAACGCACCGATACCGAGGGGCAACCGCATATCGGCGACGACGCTGCCGTGCCACGTGACGCACCCCGCCGCGGTATCACCAACGTGCCACTGCCCGAACCCGTAGAAGTCGACGAAGCGCCCGGCGGCGCGGGCGCACCCACCATCGAGCCCGACCTGACGGCGGTACCCGAAGCCCCGCCGTCAGATGTTCCGGAGACCGAGATCAGCGACACGGTCACCGGCGAAACAACCGCCGACACCGCGGAGACGACCGCCCCGCCCGAGGTAGACAGCACGCAGGCGCCCACGGCCGATGCAGGCGCCGCGACCGCTGAACCCGATACCGCCACCGCCCCGCCCGAGGTCGTCGCCCCCGAGACTCCCGCCGGTGCGCATGTGGTTCCCGAAATCGAGGAGATCGCGCCTACCGAGGGCCGCCTGGTGCGGCTGCGGGGACGGCTCTCCCGTTCGCAGAACGCGGTAGGCAAGAGTCTGCTCGGTCTGCTCGGCGGCGGCGACCTGGACGAGGATTCCTGGGAAGAGGTCGAGGACACCCTGGTGCTGGCCGATCTGGGCACCGCGAGCACGGCCACCGTCGTGGAGCGGCTGCGGGAAGAGATGGCCGCGCGCAGTGTCCGCACCACCGACCAGGCTCGCGCTGTCCTGCGCGATGTGCTGGTCGAAGCGCTGCGCCCGGAACTCGACCGCTCCGTACGTGCCCTGCCGCACGCCGATCACCCGTCGATCCTGCTCGTCGTCGGCGTCAACGGCACCGGCAAGACCACCACCACCGGAAAGCTGGCCCGAGTGCTCGTCGCCGACGGCCGCCGGGTGCTGCTCGGCGCCGCCGACACCTTCCGCGCCGCCGCCGCGGACCAGTTGCAGACCTGGGGTGAACGGGTCGGTGCGGATACGGTGCGCGGTCGGGAGGGCGCCGACCCGGCGGCCGTCGCGTTCGATGCTGTGTCGGCGGGTGTCGAGGGCGGCGTGGACGCTGTGCTCATCGACACCGCGGGCCGTTTGCACACCAAAACCGGCCTGATGGACGAGTTGGGCAAGGTCAAGCGCGTCGTGGAGAAGAAGGCCGCCGTGGACGAGGTGCTGCTCGTCCTCGATGCCACCGTCGGTCAGAACGGGCTCATGCAGGCCCGGGTATTCGCCGAGGTGGTCGATATCACCGGCGTGGTGCTGACGAAACTGGACGGCACCGCCAAGGGTGGCATCGTCTTCCAGGTGCAGCACGAACTCGGCGTCCCGGTGAAACTGGTCGGGCTCGGCGAGGGCGCCGACGACCTGGCCCCGTTCGAACCCGGCGCGTTCGTGGACGCGTTGCTCGGCTGAGCCCGGCGACCGATCACACACCGGGCTCACCGGAGCCCGTTATCACCTGTGCGCGGACGGAAACATCGAAGCAACACCACTGCGTCATCCGTTCACGCAGGTGAAACGGTGCGGCGTCACGGACGAAACACCGAATGAGCACTCTTCTTCTGCAGGCCCACGTCAGCGACGGTGCGGCCGCGAGATGAGGAGGACAACAGGTGGATCTTGTGATCGGCGCGCCCAGCGCCGGTGATACCGCATGGATGCTCATGAGCGCCGCACTCGTGTTACTGATGACACCCGGTCTGGCGTTCTTCTACGGCGGCATGGTTCGCAGCAAGAACGTGCTGAACATGATCATGATGAGCGTCAGCGCGATGAGCGTTGTCGCGGTGCTCTGGGTGCTGTACGGATTCTCGATCGCCTTCGGTGCGGACAAGGGCGGCTTGATCGGTGATCCGGCGCAGTTCTTCGGGCTGCGCACGCTGATCACCGGGTTCGCCGGGGACTCCGCGGGCGTCCCGCTGGCCGGCACGATCCCGGCCACGGTGTTCGTCGCGTTCCAGGCGATGTTCGCGATCATCACCGTCGCACTGATCTCCGGTGCGGTGGCCGACCGGCTGAGGTTCGGCCCGTGGCTGGTGTTCTGCGCGATCTGGGTCACCGTCGTCTACTTTCCCGTCGCGCACTGGGTGTGGGGCGGCGGTTGGATCGGCGCGAAACTGGAGGCGATCGACTTCGCGGGCGGTACCGCGGTGCATATCAACTCCGGTGCGGCCGCGCTGGCGCTGGCCCTCGTCGTCGGTACTCGCACAGGCTGGCCGAAGGCACCGTGGCGTCCGCACAATCTGCCGCTGGTGATGCTGGGCGCGGCGCTGCTGTGGTTCGGCTGGTTCGGGTTCAACGCCGGTTCGGCAGCCGCCGCCGACGGCGTCGCGGGCGTCACCTTCGTCACCACCCTGATCGCGACCGCTGCCGCGATGCCGGCCTGGCTGCTGGTGGAGAAGATCCGCGACGGCAAGCCGACCTCGCTGGGCGCCGCCTCCGGTATCGTCGCCGGCCTGGTCGCCATCACCCCGTCCTGTTCGTCGGTGAATGTGTTCGGTGCGCTGGCCATCGGCGCGATCGCGGGTGCGGTGTGTGCGTTGGCGGTCAGCCTGAAATTCCGCCTCGGCTACGACGATTCGCTCGATGTGGTCGGCATCCATGTGGTCGGTGGCCTCCTCGGCACCGTCCTGATCGGTATCTTCGCCGCTCCCCAGGCCCCGGCCGGCGTCGCGGGCCTGCTCTACGGCGGCGGCCTCGGCCTGCTCGGCAGGCAGACTGTCGGTGCGGTCGCCGTGCTGAGCTACTCGTTCGTGATCGCGCTGGTGATCGCCGTCGCCCTCAGGTTCACCATCGGCCTGCGCGCCACCCGGGAAGCCGAGGCAGCGGGTATGGACGAATCCGAACATGCGGAGACCGCATACGATTTTGCTGCTGTGGGTGGCACGGCACGTTCGGCCGTCAAGGAGGGCATGACCGCATGAAACTGATCACCGCAATCGTCAAACCGTTCACGCTCGAAGACGTCAAAACCGGCCTGGAACAGGCGGGCGTGTTCGGTATGACCGTGAGCGAGGTGCAGGGATACGGCCGTCAGAAGGGGCACACCGAGGTCTACCGCGGCGCGGAATACGCAGTTGATTTCGTGCCCAAGGTACGGGTCGAGGTCGTCGTGGACGACGTTTCCGTCGACAGGGTCGTCGAGGTGATCGTCGAGGCGTCGCGCACCGGCAAGATCGGTGACGGCAAGGTCTGGGTGACCCCGGTCGAGACGATCGTCCGGGTCAGGACCGGTGAGCGCGGGACCGACGCACTGTAGCGCGATTCCGTGCGCAGCAGGACAAATGAAACGACAGCATTGACAGCGATAACACGGCCTCGCTCCCACCGGATACCGGTCGGGGCGGGGCCGGATGGGTGAACGGGTGGTGGGCTTGTGGGTCCCAGGAGGTACGAACGCAATAGCGACCGCCCGGTGTCGCACGACGCCGGTGCCGCCGATCTGGTCCGGGCCAGGAAACAACTGCTCGACGCCGGTGTGCTCCGCCATACCCGGCTGGGCGCCGAATCGCTGCGTGCGGCACTGATCGACCTGTACGAGCTGTGGTTGACCAGAAAAGGCGCCGAGCTGGGCATTACCGGCGACAGCGGGGTGGCGCTCGTCGCTGTCGGCGGGCTCGGCCGCCGGGAGATGCTGCCCTATTCCGATCTCGACCTGGTGCTGCTGCACGAAGACACCGTCCCCCCGGAAGTGGTCGCCGAGATCGCCGACCAGCTCTGGTATCCGCTGTGGGACGCCCATATCCCACTCGACCACAGCGTCCGGACCGTATCGCAAGCTCTGCGCGTCGCGGGCGATGATCTCGTCGCCGCGCTCGGCATGCTCGAGGCCAGGCATATCGTCGGCGACGTCGAATTGAGCAATCTGCTCATCGGCGGGGTACGCCGGGAATGGCGCACCGGTATCCGGTCCCGCTTCGACGAGCTGATCGCGGGGGCGCGCGCCCGCTGGCAGCGCAGTGGCGAGATCGCCCACCGTGCCGAACCAGATCTGAAGAACGGGCGTGGCGGTCTGCGCGATATCCAGTTGCTCGACGCGCTGGCCATCGCGCAATTGACCGACGCCATGCCCGGCCTCGGCCCCGATGCTCCCGGCGGTGGATTGCAACAAGCGCGTCGGTGGCTGCTCGACGTACGCACCGAACTGCACCGCGTCGCCGGGCGGGCTCGCGACCAGTTACGGGCCCAGGACGCCGACGAGATCGGCGCAGCCTTGCAGATCGGCGACCGCTTCGACCTCGCGCGTGCCCTCAGCGACTCGGCACGCACAGTGTGCTATTCGGTCGACGTCGGCCTGCGCACCGCGGGTAACGCACTGCCGCGGCGCGGGCTGGCCCGGCTGCGCCGCATACCGGTGCGCCGCCCGCTCGACGAAGGCGTGGTCGAGCACGCGGGCGAGGTGGTGCTGGCCAGGGGCGCTCGACCGCTACGCGATCCAGGTCTGGTGCTGCGGGTGGCTGCGGCGTCGGCGCAGACCGGTTTGCCGATGTCGGCGACCACCCTGGAGCGGCTCGCCGAAGAAGCACCCGAACTGCGGAAACCATGGCCCAGGGACGCGCTCGACGATCTGCTGGTGCTGTTGGGCGCGGGTCGCGGCGTCATCGACGCGGTCGAGGCGCTGGACCGCACCGGCTTGTGGGGGCGGATACTGCCGGAATGGGGAGCGGTGCGAGACCTGCCGCCACGCGACCCACTGCACACCTGGACAGTCGACCGGCACTTGACGGAAACGGTCGCCTACGCCGCCGCGCTGAGTACCCGGGTCGCCCGCCCGGATCTGCTCGCTCTCGGCGCGCTGCTGCACGATATCGGTAAGGGCAGGCCGGAAGACCATCGTGTCGTCGGCGCCGAGCTGGCCGCTCGGATCGGGCAGCGGCTCGGCCTGTGGCCATCGGACGTGCGAACGTTGCGGGCGATCGTGCGCCATCATCTGCTGCTACCAGAAACCGCCACCCGCCGCGATACCACCGACCCGGAGACGGTGCGGTTCGTGGTCGACACGCTCGACGGCGACGCGCAGCTGCTGGAATTGCTGCACGCCCTCGCGGAAGCGGATTCGCTGGCGACCGGGCCCGGGGTGTGGGGTGAGTGGAAGGCGGCACTGATCGCGGAGCTGGTGCACCACTGCCGAATGGTGATGGCCGGGGAGGAATTGCCCGTCCCGGAATCCGTTCCACCGGATCTGCGCAACCGCGCCGCCGCGGGCGGCGTGCACGTCGACCTGCGTCCGGCGGCCGGAAAATACACCTATACGGTCACGATTATCGCCCCCGACAATCCGGGATTGCTGTCCTGTGCCGCGGGCGTGCTGGCAGTGCATTCACTGCGGGTTCTCTCGGCCGATCTGGGCGGGGCGGGTGAGTCGGCGATCAATACCTTCGTGGTGTCGCCGCGGTTCGGCGGCCCGCCGGAACCCGGTCTGCTGCGCCAGGAACTCATCCGGGCCATAGCGGGCGATCTGGATCTGCCCGCGCTGCTGGAAAAACACGAACGGGAAGCGGGGGTCATCGGGGCGAGCCGCTACGCGCACGCCGAGCCGCGGGTGCTGTGGGCGCAGACCTCGACGCCGGGACAGCTGATTCTGCAGGTGCGAGCCGAGGACCGGATCGGTCTGCTCAGCAGGCTGGCCGCCGCGCTCGCCGGCTGTGGCGTCGATGTGCGCTGGGCGAAGGTGGTCACCATGGGCGCCTGGGTGGGCGACGCGTTCTGCCTCGATCTGGGCGCCGACACCAGCCGGGGCAGGCGCGCGGCGGTGGAAAAGGCGGTGCTGGCGGTGGTGCCGCAGCCCGAACCGCGAAGACCGGAACCCGACGCGAAATCGTAATCAGATGCCGTCGATTAATAGTTAATTCCGGCAGATAATGCGGTCACCTTCTATTTATTACCGTCGAATATCTATCGCGAATTGCTCGCTGAATTCTGATTCCCTGCGCTTCGCACACCCTACTATTCACTGGGTCGGTCCAACCGCGAGCACGAGGGGAGCAGTTCGGTGGCAATCGAAGTAGTTTCCTCGTCGATCATGTCCAGTAATGACACCCCACATATCGCCAGGTGCGTCGGCGAAGATCGGTGGGTCGTCTCGTGGCTGCCCGGTCGCACGCTGACCGGACGGCAGGCAGTGACCGCGATGACCATGGCCGTTGCGGTGGCCGTTGCCGGACCACCCGTCGACAGTGATTGGAGCTGCCTTGACGATCGGGCCCTCGAACTGGGTCTGACCGGGCGGGAGGCAGCGTTCATGATCGCCATGGAACAGCGCGACTACAGCAGGCCGGGCCGACCGCGCGGCGCGCGGCGGTAAGCCGCGCCACTCGGGTGTGCACCGCCTGCGCAGGCAGGCGGGTGATCCCATTACGCTGGGATAGAAGTGACGCCACTCGAGATCAGGAGCGCGATCGGTGTTCGAATCCCTGTCCGACCGGCTTACCGGTGCCCTCACCGACCTACGCGGTAAGGGACGCCTGTCGCCGGCCGATATCGACGCTACCGCCCGGGAGATCCGCCTCGCGCTGCTGGAGGCCGACGTCGCACTGCCGGTGGTGCGCGGGTTCATCGCCAAGGTCAAGGAGCGGGCCAAGGGCGCGGAAGTCTCGGCGGCACTGAACCCGGCCCAGCAGGTCGTCAAGATCGTCAACGAGGAGCTCGTCGCCATTCTGGGCGGCGAGACCCGGCGGCTGACGCTGGCCAAGACCCCGCCGACGGTGATCATGCTCGCCGGTCTGCAGGGCTCCGGTAAGACCACGCTGGCGGGCAAGCTGGCCACCTGGTTGAAGGGACAGGGGCATCAGCCGCTGCTGGTGGCCTGCGACCTGCAGCGTCCCGGCGCGGTCACCCAGCTGCAGGTGGTCGGCGAACGGGCGGGTGTCCAGGTGTTCGCCCCGCATCCGGGGACATCCATCGGTGGCGGTCAGAACCAGCTCGGTGTGTCCGCGGCCGACCCGATCGCGGTCGCCGAATCCGGTGTTGCCGAGGCTCGCGCCAAACAATATGACGTGGTGATCGTCGACACCGCCGGTCGGCTCGGTATCGACGAAGAGCTGATGGCTCAGGCCGCCGGTATCCGCGACGCCGTGCAGCCGGACGAAACCCTGTTCGTTCTCGACGCCATGATCGGCCAGGATGCGGTCACCACCGCGGAAGCGTTCCGCGACGGTGTCGGGTTCACCGGTGTGGTGCTCACCAAACTCGACGGCGATGCCCGCGGTGGCGCGGCACTCAGCGTGCGCAATGTCACCGGCGCGCCGATCATGTTCGCCTCCACCGGCGAGAAACTGGAGGACTTCGACGTCTTCCATCCCGACCGGATGGCCAGCCGCATCCTCGGCATGGGTGATGTGCTCACCCTGATCGAGCAGGCCGAACAGGTCTACGACCAGCAGCAGGCCGAGGAGGCCGCGCGCAAGATCGGCAGCGGGGAACTCACCCTGGAGGACTTCCTCGACCAGATGCTGGCGATCCGCAAGATGGGCCCGATCGGCAACCTGCTCGGCATGCTGCCCGGCGCGGGCCAGATGAAGGATGTGCTGGCGCAGGTCGACGACAAACAGCTGGACCGGGTGCAGGCGATCATCCGCGGTATGACTCCTGCCGAACGAGCCAACCCGAAGATCATCAATGCCTCCCGGCGGCTGCGTATCGCCAACGGCTCCGGCGTCCAGGTCTCGGAAGTCAACCAGCTGGTCGACCGGTTCTTCGAGGCCAAGAAGATGATGGCGGCGATGGGCCGCCAGATGGGTATGCCTGGCGCCAACCGCCGCAACAAGAAGGGCGCCAAAGGCAAGAAGGGCAAGAAGGGCCGCGGCCCGACCCAGCCGAAGGTGCGCGGCGGCTTCCCGGGTATGCCCGGTATGCCTGCCGGGATGCCGGATCTGTCGAATATGCCCGCGGGGCTCGACCAGCTTCCACCGGGTTTGGAGGGCTTCGACCTGTCCAAACTGAAGTTCCCCGGCAAGTAGGACCGATACCGGCGATTTCCGCCGGGTCTCGGCCGTCTGGCAGAATGGTCGACCGTCCTCGAGGACAGTGTCAGCCCGTCTCCGGTTACGCACCGCGCGGCGGTCACACACTTCAACGCAAAACCGGGCTCGCAATACCGTGCGGGTCGCTGAATTGCGCCGTGACCAACCTAGGAAAGGCAGATCAGCACATGGCTGTTCGCATCAAGCTCACCCGTCTGGGCAAGATCCGCAACCCGCAGTACCGCATCGTCGTCGCGGATTCGCGCACCCGCCGGGACGGCCGGGCCATCGAGTCCATCGGCATGTACCACCCGAAGGAAGAGCCGTCGCTGATCCAGATCGACTCCGAGCGGGTTCAGTACTGGCTGGGCGTCGGCGCGCAGCCGACCGAGCCGGTGCAGCGGCTGCTGGAGATCACCGGTGACTGGCAGAAGTTCAAGGGCCTGCCGGGTGCCGAGGGCACGCTGAAGGTCGCCGAGCCCAAGAAGTCCAAGCTGGACCTGTTCAACGCCGCGCTGGCCGCCGCCGAGAACGAGCCGGTCGCCGAGGCTGTGACACCGAAGAAGAAGGCTGCCAAGAAAGACAACACAGCCGACAAAGACAACGCAGCCAGCGAATCCGCCGAGTCCACCGAGGCCGCCGAGTAATGAGCGCCGTCGTCGCCGATGCCGTCGAACATCTGGTTCGCGGCATCGTCGCCAATCCCGAGGACGTCCGGGTCGAGCTGATCACCGGCCGCCGTGGGCGCACCGTCGAGGTGCATGTGCACCCCGACGACCTGGGTAAGGTCATCGGCCGCGGCGGGCGTACCGCCACCGCGCTGCGGACCCTGGTCGCCGGTATCGGCGGACGCGGTATCCGCGTCGACGTGGTCGACACCGACCAGTAGATGGAACTCGTCGTAGGGCGGGTCGCCAAATCGCATGGTGTGCGTGGCGAACTGGTTGTCGAGGTCCGCACCGACGAGCCCCAGGCGCGGTTCGCGCCCGGTGCGATACTGCGTGGGCGGGCGCCGCGTGCTGAGCAGGTTCGTGAGTTCACCGTGGAGTCGGCCCGAGAGCATTCGGGCCGGCTCCTGGTGCGATTGGCCGGAATCGACGACCGCGCCGCCGCGGATGCGCTGCGCGGAACCCTGTTCGTGGTGGACAGCGCCGATCTGCCGCCGTCGGAAGATCCCGACGAGTTCTACGACCACGAACTGGAAGGGCTCACCGTCCAGCTCGCCGACGGCACCGTGGTCGGTGCGGTCATCGAGGTACTGCATTCCGCGGCCGGGGAACTGCTGTCGGTGCGCGCCGCCGACGACGGCCGCGAGATCCTGGTGCCGTTCGTCGCCGCCATCGTGCCCACGGTGTCGCTCGCGGACCGGCTGATCGTCATCGATCCGCCCGAAGGGCTGCTCGACCCCGAATGACGTCTGCAGCCACTGAAACCTGGGTGAATCGACGGCCATGAAAATCGATGCGATCACCATCTTTCCCGAATACCTGGAGCCGCTGCGAACGGCGCTGCTGGGCAAGGCGATCGATAAGGGTCTGATCACCCTCGACGTGCACGATCTACGCCGCTGGACCCACGATGTGCACAAATCGGTCGACGATTCGCCCTACGGCGGCGGACCCGGCATGGTCATGAAACCCACCGTCTGGGGTGCGGCCCTCGACGAGGTGTGCCCGGACGACGCGCTGCTGATTGTCCCGACACCCGCCGGGGTCCCGTTCACCCAGACCACCGCGCAACGCTGGTCCACCGAAAAACACCTGGTGTTCGCCTGCGGCCGCTACGAGGGCATCGATCAGCGCGTCGTCGACGACGCCGCCCGGCGGGCCAGGGTGGAAGAGGTCAGCATCGGCGACTACGTCCTCATCGGCGGTGAGGCCGCCGTCTTGGTGATGACGGAGGCCGTGGTCCGGCTGATTCCCGGTGTGCTCGGCAATCAGCTTTCCCATCAACAGGACTCGTTCTCCGACGGGCTGCTGGAAGGCCCGAGCTACACCCGGCCCGTGAGCTGGCGCGGGCTGGACGTGCCCCCGATTCTGCTGTCCGGCGATCACGCCAAGGTCGAGGCGTGGCGGCGGGAACAAGCATTGGCGCGCACCCGGGAACGCCGGCCGGATCTACTGCCGCCGGAATAATGCCGGTTCTGCGTCGGTGATCACGGCAGCAGGCCGAGCCGGCGCGCGGTGACCACCGCCTCGTGCCGCGAATGCGCGTCGAGTTTGGTCATCACATTGCGCAGATAACTCTTCACCGTTTCCGGTGCGAGGCTGAGACGGTGCGCGGCTTCCTGATTGGAGCAGCCGAGCGCGACTTCGGCGAGCACATCCAGTTCCCGGCGCGACAGCCGGGGCGCGTCGGCGGCCGGTTCTCCGGACAGGGCGCGGGTGAGACGCTCGCCCAGCTCATGCAGGCGCGCGCCGAGCGCCGGATCCGCCGCGGTGTGGGCGAGCCCGCGCAGTTCGGCGTGGATTTCGCGCAATTCTTCCGAGGCATGCGAGGTACACCCGATTTCCGGGACGACGCCCGCGACGGCCTGCTGCGGCGCGGCACGTTCGAGCAGCCGCACCCGGCGATCAACTTCGTCCCGGAGGGTGATCTCGGTGGCCAATCTGCGACCTGCCTGCAGTAGCAGGTCGGTGTGACGGTCACCGACCGGCCCACTGTCGCGGCTTGCGGCATACAGCACCGCCCTGGCCTCGCCCCCGACCACCACCGGCACCGCGACCACCGAGCGGATGCCTTCACCGGTGACCGGTTCGTCGTAGTCGTGGGTGATCGATGCGGCGTTCCGGTAGTCGCTGACCAAGGTCGGCCGCCGCGAATCCATCACATATCCGCCCAAACCGGAGGCTCGCGGCACCGGTAACCCACGTAACCCATTGGTGCGTGCGCCGACGAACTCGGTCAGCAGCAGTGTGTCGGCGTGTACAGCGCCGCCGAACACGATCGGCAGCCCGGTCACCCCGGCCGCCCACCGGATCTGCGCGCGCACCACATCGGTATCGCGAGGTCGCAGCAGCGAGTGGGAATCGGGCATGGACGATCACCCCTTTTCGGGGGTAGTGACGAACGTGGTGTGGCCTACATCCTAGGTCAGGTACGGGGGAGTGAGCTGCATCACGACAAGGAGAGCCGAATGGTCGCCGATCTGAACGCGCGGGTGCGTGCACTACTGGATCGTTACGACGGACCCGAAGCCTGCGCGGCGCAACTGCTGTGCGACGGTCACCCCGCCGATGCCGTCGCCTGCACCATCATCGAAGCCGATCTGTCGTCCACCGATCTCACTTACGGTGAGCTGCGTGAGAAGTCGGCGCGGTTCGCCGCGGCGCTGGCTGAGCTCGGGGTGGGCCGGGGTGACCGGGTGGCGACTCTGATGGGCAAATCCGCCGATCTGGTGGTGGCGCTGCTGGCCATCTGGCGGCGCGGGGCCGTGCACGTACCGCTGTTCACCGCGTTCGCCCCACCCGCGATCGCGTTCCGGCTCGGCGCCGCGGCGGCGTCGGTGGTGATCGCCGACGCGGGTCAGGCCGCCAAGCTGAGCCCGGGCGACGATATCCCTGTCGACGCACCGTGGCAGGTCATCGTCGCCGGTGGTGAGCCCGCGGCCGGACAGCTCGCGATGTCCGCATTGCTCACCGCCCACCAGGCCGACGACCCGCGGGCCGAACCCGTTCCCGTCGGCGGCGACGGGCTGCTGGTACAGCTGTTCACCAGCGGCACCACCGGCACCCCGAAAGGCGTGCCCATCCCACTGCGCGCCCTCGCCTCCTTCCACGCCTATCAGGAGTTCGCACTTGATGTGCGCCCGGACGACGTGTTCTGGAACGCTGCCGACCCGGGCTGGGCCTATGGGCTGTATTACGCGATCCTCGGCCCGCTGGCGGCGGGAACCCGCAGCCTGCTGCTGCACGCCGGTTTCTCGCCCGCGCTCACCTGGCAGGTGCTGCAGCGATTCGGCGTCACCAATTTCGCCGCCGCCCCCACGGTCTACCGGGCGTTGCGCGCCGAGGGATCCGCGCCGGCCGAGGTGCGGTTGCGGCGGGCGTCCTCGGCCGGGGAGCCGCTCACCCCGGAGGTGGTGGCCTGGTCGGCCGAAACACTCGGCGTCGCAGTCCGCGACCATTACGGCCAGACCGAACACGGCATGGTGATCTGCAATGCCTGGCACGATCAGCTGTCGGCCGAGACCCCCGCCGGTTCCATGGGTCGTGCGCTGCCCGGTTGGGCGTGTGCGGTGCTGTCCGATGACGCCGACACCGTGGCACCCACCGGTGAGATGGGCCGGATCGCGATCGATACCGAGCAGAGCCCCCTGCTGTGGTTCCTCGGCTACCTCGACGCTCCCGAACGCACCGCCCAGCGCTACACCGCCGACGGCCGCTGGTATCTGACCGGTGACGCCGGTTCCCAGGACGCCGAGGGCTTCTTCCATTTCTCCTCCCGCGACGACGACGTCATCATCATGGCCGGGTACCGGATCGGGCCGTTCGAGGTGGAAAGTGTGCTGCTGCTCGATGAGCAGGTCGCCGAAGCCGCGGTCGTCGGGGTGCCCGACGAGCTGCGCGGCGAAGTGCTGGAGGCGTTCGTGGTGCCGCGTGACGGTAGCGGCGACACCGAGCTGGCGGAGCGGCTACAGACCCTGGTGAAGAAGAAGTTCGCCGCGCACGCCTATCCCCGCAGGGTGCATTTCGTGGACAGCCTGCCCAAGACTCCCAGCGGCAAAGTGCAGCGGTACCTGCTGCGGCAGGAAGCCGCGGAGTAGCCACGGAAGGCAAGGGGCGCATGCCGATCCGGGAAACCGCCGCCGCGGGAACAGCCCGGGCGGCGGTGACCGGGTCCGGCGTGGCGGCGGCTGGGCCGGTCCGGGCTGTCGGCTGCCGACGGTAGTGTGCGGGACGTGACGACAGCGCCTGAGACCGCAAGTCCCCAGACGAACAGCCCCGAGACGGCTGGTGCCGCCCCTGTGAGCGCCGAACCGGCCCTCGCCGACACCGCGACCGAGCCGGGCACCGCCGCGCCGCAAGCGCTCGGCACAGTCGGCCGCCGGATTGCCGACGAGCTGGGCGTGCGGGAAACCCAGGTGCGGGCCGCGGTGGAACTGCTCGACGCCGGTTCCACCGTTCCGTTCATCGCCCGCTACCGCAAGGAAGTCACCGGCGGCCTCGACGACGCCCAATTGCGCACCCTCGAAGAACGGCTGCACTACCTGCGCGAACTCGACGAGCGTCGGCGCACGATCATCGAATCCATTCGTGGCCAGGGCAAACTCGACGACGCGCTGCACCAGCAGCTGCTGCTGGCCGAAACCAAGGCGCGCTTGGAAGACATCTACCTGCCCTACAAACCCAAGCGGCGCACCAAAGCCCAGATCGCCCGTGAAGCCGGGCACGAACCGGTCGCCGACGCTCTGCTCACCGATCCGGCCACCGACCCGGCAGGCTACACCGTCGAACAGCTCGACGGGGCCCGCGCAATCCTGGTGGAACGTTTCGCCGAAGACGCCGACCTGGTCGGCGAGCTGCGCGAACTGATGTGGCACCGGGGCAGGCTCACCTCGACAGTGCGCGCAGGTAAGGAGGAAGCGGGCGCGAAGTTCGCCGACTACTTCGACTTCAGCGAAGAGTTCACCTCGCTGCCCTCCCACCGCATCCTGGCCCTGCTGCGCGGGGAGAAGGAAGAGGTGCTGTCTCTGCATCTCGATCCCGAACCCGCCGCGACCGCCGAGGAAACCGCCGAAACCGCCCCCAGCGTCTACGAAGGCCGGATCGCGGTGCGGTTCGGTATCGCCGACCGGGGCAGGGCGGCCGACCGCTGGCTGCTGGACACGGTGCGCTGGGCGTGGCGGACCAAGCTACTGGTCAGCCTCGGTATCGACATCAGGATGCGCCTTCGTCAGGCGGCCGAACAGGACGCGGTCGAGGTATTCGCCACGAACCTGCGAGACTTGCTGCTCGCCGCGCCCGCGGGCACCCGCGCCACCATGGGCCTCGACCCCGGTTACCGCACCGGGGTGAAGGTCGCCGTTGTCGACGCCACCGGCAAAGTGGTCGCCACCGAGGTGATCTACCCGCACAAACCGCAGAACCAGACGGAGAAATCGCTGGCCGTACTCGGCGCGCTGGTGGCCAGGTTCGGGGTCGAACTCATCGCCATCGGCAACGGCACCGCGTCCCGGGAGACCGATGCGCTGGCCGCCGAACTCATCTCGCGCATCCCGGAGAACAAACCCACCAAGATCGTGGTGTCGGAAGCGGGCGCCTCGGTGTATTCGGCCTCCGCCTATGCCTCGCAGGAACTGCCGGATCTCGACGTCTCGCTGCGCGGTGCGGTATCGATCGCGCGGCGGCTGCAGGACCCGCTGGCCGAACTGGTCAAGATCGAGCCGAAGTCGATCGGTGTCGGGCAATACCAGCACGATATCTCCGAGACTCTGCTGGCCCGTTCGCTGGGCGCGGTCGTCGAAGACGCAGTGAACGCCGTCGGTGTCGACGTCAACACCGCCTCGGTGCCGCTGCTGTCGCGAGTGTCCGGTATCTCCGGTTCCGTCGCCGAAAGCATCGTTGGCCACCGGGACCGGCACGGCCCGTTCCGCAGCCGCACCGCGCTGCTCGACGTGCCGCGACTGGGGCCGAAAGCATTCGAACAGTGCGCGGGCTTCCTGCGCATTCGTGGGGGCGACGACCCACTCGACACCTCGGCGGTGCACCCGGAGGCCTACCCGGTGGTGCGGCGCATCCTCGACTCGACCGGGACCGGCATCGCGGAGGTCATCGGCAACAGTTCGGTGCTGCGTGCGCTGCGGCCCGGCGATTTCACCGACGAGAAGTTCGGTGTGCCGACGGTCACCGACATCATCAGCGAGCTGGAGAAACCGGGCCGCGACCCGCGCCCGGAATTCAAAACCGCCGAATTCGCGGCGGGCATCGAGAAGGTCGCCGACCTGACCCCCGGCATGGTCCTCGAAGGGGTGGTCACCAATGTGGCCGCTTTCGGCGCGTTCGTCGATGTCGGGGTGCACCAGGACGGTCTGGTGCATGTGTCGGCCATGTCGCACAATTTCGTCAACGATCCGCGGGAGGTCGTCAAATCCGGTGATGTGGTGAAGGTCAAGGTGCTCGAAGTCGATATCGCACGTCAGCGCATCGGGTTGTCGTTGCGGCTGGACGATGAACCAGGCGCGGCGAAACCCGAACGCGGTCGTGGTCAGGGCGAGCGCGGTCGCGGCGGCGACGTCCGGCCCGAGAGCCGAAACGGCCAGGGACGGGCCGGCCGCGGCGGTCAGGGGCGCAATCAGGGGCAGGGACGGGCCGATCAGGGGCAGGGCCGTGTCAATCAGGGGCAGAGCAGGGCGCGTGGCCATGGCGGCCGTGGTCAGGGACGTGATCAGGGTCAGGGGCGCAATCAGCGGCGCGAGGCGCCCGTCAACGGCGCCATGGCCGACGCGTTGCGGCGTGCCGGTTTCGGGAAGTAGCGGTAGGAGAAGCGGGGCAGCGGATGCGACGGTGGCTCGCCGACGACGTAGTTGCCGAAGGCAAACTTCCGCTGCTGTGCTTCCTGTTCGGTTTCATTGTCGGGTTCCTGTTGATCCGGGTCAGCGTCCGGCTGATCCGGGCGCAGGTGCGCTGGTGGCCGGGCAACCTGCGCTCCAACGGGGTGCACATCCACCACATGGTGTTCGGGGTGATCCTGGTGCTGGCCTCCGGTATCGGGATGATCAGCAACTACGCCGACGCGAGCGTCGGCCTCGCGTCGGTGCTGGCGGCCTCGTTCGGTGTCGGCGCGGCGCTGGTGCTCGACGAATTCGCGCTGATCTTCTATCTGCGTGACGTGTACTGGGAGGAGCAGGGCCGCACCTCGGTCGATGCGGTGTTCGTCGCGGTCGCCGTCACCGGCCTGCTGCTACTGGGTTTCCATCCGCTGTGGCTGCTCGAGGTCAACGACTTCCGTCACGATCCCAGCATCGAGGCGCGGGGGCTGGTCGCGGGGTTCGCGGTGCTCAATCTGGCGCTTGCCGCGATAGTGATCGCCAAGGGCAAGATCTGGACCGGCCTGTTCGGCATGTTCTTCCTGCCGCTGCTTGTCGTCGGTGCGCTGCGATTGAGCCGCCCCGGCGCGCCGTGGGCACGCTGGCGTTACGCTGACCGCGGCCGCCTCATGGTCCGGGCTGTCGCCCGGGAACGGCGTTACCGCAGGCCGGTGATCCGCGCCAAGATATTCGTGCAGGACCTGGTCGCCGGTAAGCCCGATGTGGAGCATGTGCGGACGGCGGCCGAAGCCGAACTGCAGCGCACCGTCGTCGCCGCCCCACCCGCCCCGCACCGCCATCACGTCTGGTCCCGTGAACCCGAGGCGTCGCCACCGGCCGGGAGCCCGGGGCACGACTGAACGCGGCGGGGCGATTTTCGACGCACTGTGCTGATCTGGCACAATGCACGGGTTGCCCTGGGTGCATCTCGGCCCGGCGCATCCCCTAATTCGGAGCACGAACCGGTCGAGCCTTCAGCCGCCAGGTTCCTCTGTTCGCGCGAACCCAAGAAGGATGAACATGAACACCCTTGACTTCGTCGACGAGAAGTCGCTGCGCAGCGACGTACCCGACTTCCGGCCGGGTGACACCCTGAATGTGCACGTGAAGGTCATCGAAGGCTCGAAGGAACGTATCCAGGTCTTCAAGGGCGTCGTCATCCGGCGCCAGGGCGGTGGCATCCGCGAGACCTTCACCGTTCGCAAGGTGTCGTTCGGCATCGGTGTGGAGCGCACCTTCCCGGTGCACAGCCCCAATATCGATCACATCGAGGTGGTGACCCGCGGTGACGTGCGCCGCGCCAAGCTGTACTACCTGCGCGAGCTGCGCGGTAAGGCCGCCAAGATCAAGGAAAAGCGCTGACCTGCTCCAGCGCAGCGCAGCAACCTGCCATCGGTCGTGACGAACGGCCCGGCGGGACACTGAAACTCGGATAGCCCGGCACCGCATGCAACCTCGCGGCGCCGGGCTACTCTGTTCGGCGTGGCAGACGAAAGTGGGTCGGTATCGGTGTCCGGATCAGACGACGGACGATCAGGGGGCCGTCGCGCGAAACGGCGCGCGAAGCAGAAGAAGCAGCGGCCGTTCTGGCAGGAGCTGCCGATCCTGCTGGTGATCGCCGCGTTGATCGCCGCGTTGATGGTGACCTTCGTCGGACGGCCCTATGTGATCCCGTCCCAGTCGATGGAGCCGACCCTGCACGGCTGCGCAGGCTGCACCGGCGACCGGATCTATGTGCAGAAGGTGACGTACAACTGGAACGAACCGCAACCCGGTGATGTCGTGGTCTTCGTCGGCCCGCCGTCCTGGAACACCCACTACCGGTCGATCCGTTCCGACAACCCGGTCGTTCGTGGGGTGCAGAACTTCTTCTCCTTCTTCGGGCTCGTTCCGCCCGATGAGAACGACCTGGTGAAACGCGTGATCGCGGTCGGTGGTCAGACCGTGGAATGCTGTGACCCCCAGGGGCGGGTGATGGTCGACGGCGAACCGCTGGACGAACCGTATGTCGAAGACGACTACCCCTGGTTTCCTGGTCAGCAGAACGCCGCCTACCCGGCCGGACGGGTCTTCGGCCCGGTCACTGTGCCCGAGGACCACCTGTGGGTGATGGGCGACAATCGCAACGAATCCGCCGATTCCCGCGCTCATGTCGGCGACGAACTGCAGGGCACTGTCCCGATCGACAACGTCCGCGGCAAGGCCGTGTTCAAGATCTGGCCACCCGGGCGGATCGGGCCCATCGCTTCGGTGAATCCACAGGCGAACTGACGGCGCGCACGCGCGATAATCGGGTAGTGGGGTAGTTCAGGTGGCACAAGGTAACCGGGTGAGCAGCCGCGGCCGTCCGGTGGTACCGGCCGTCCGGAACCGGAATTGGCCGCCGCGAGTGGTGATGCGTAAAGCTTCCGGCCTGCGCACCCTGGAGGCGGCGCTGATCCGCAGCGGCCTCGGCCCCGTCGCCGGAGTCGACGAGGCGGGGCGCGGGCCGAGCGCGGGCCCGCTGGTGGTGGCCGCCTGCGTGCTCGCGCCCAAGGCCCATGACGCACTAGCCGGACTCGACGACTCGAAGAAACTCAACGAAGCCACCCGGGAATCGTTGTATCCGGTGATCACCCGGTTGGCGCTGGCCTGGCAGGTCGTGGTGATCCCCGCTTGGGAGATCGACGCCATCGGCATCCACGTCGCCAATATCGAGGGCATGCGCCGGGCGGTGGCCGGACTCGGTCGCCCACCCGGTTACGTGCTCACCGACGGTTTCCGGGTGCCGGGGCTGCCGGTGCCGTCGCTGCCTGTTATCGGCGGTGACGGTGCCGCCGCGTGTATCGCCGCGGCCAGCATCCTGGCCAAGGTCACCCGGGACCGGATGATGATCGATCTGGACCGCAGGCTCCCCGGCTACGGGTTCGCCACCCACAAGGGCTACAACACCCCCGAACACACCGCCGCGCTGCGCCGCCTCGGCCCCTGCGACGAGCACCGCCGCTCCTGGCGCAACGTGCGCGAACACACCGGACTGCTGCTGACCCAGGACGATGTGGTGTGCGAGGAAGCGAGCGCCGACGGCGCGGCCTGATCGGCCGTAGCGGCCACAGGGGCCGCAGAGGCACAGCCCACGGTGACAGCGTCGTGCGCGATGAGCGATGATGTCTGCACACGCAGTGCGGCGAGAAGGAGGACGTCCCACCCGATGAGTGCTGAGGACCTCGAGAAGTACGAAACCGAGATGGAGCTCTCGTTGTACCGGGAGTACAAGGACATCGTCGGGCAATTTTCGTACGTGGTGGAGACCGAGCGCCGCTTCTATCTGGCCAACTCCGTGGAGTTGCGGCCGCAGAACGCGGACGGCGAGGTGTACTTCGAGGTGCGGATGAGCGACGCCTGGGTGTGGGATATGTACCGGCCCGCGCGGTTCGTCAAGCATGTCCGGGTGATCACGTTCAAGGACGTCAATATCGAAGAACTCGAGAAACCGGATCTGCGGCTGCCTGAGTAGTAGCACGACATAAACACCGTCCCACCTGCGAAGATCTCGGTCGGTGCAACGGGTGCGGCTGTTGTCGCGGCCGGTTCCTCCTGCGATGTGTCCACAGGGGCGCAGTTATCCACAGGCTTTTCATAGGCCCAGGTCAGCGGGATACGCCGAGGATGCGCCGGACCCAGACTGGCCCGGTGACACACAACACGGCGCTCGGCGCACACGGGGAAGATCTGGCGGTACGACACCTGCAGGCCGCGGGCATGGAGATCATCTGCCGGAACTGGCGTTGCCGGTACGGCGAACTGGATCTGATCGCGCGGGACGCGGGCGTCACTGCGTTCGTCGAAGTGAAAACCAGATCAGGGCTCGCCTACGGGGCGCCCGCGGAAGCGGTGACCTTCGCCAAACGCCAGCGCATCCGGCGGCTTGCGCTGGTGTGGCTGACCGAGCAGGACGGACCGTGGCGGCGCATCCGGTTCGATGTCGTCTCCATTCTGCTCAGCCGGGACAAGGCGCCGGCCATCCAGCATCTGAAAGCAGTGTTCTGATGGCGCTCGGGCTCGCGTGCTCGATCGCCGTCAACGGCGTCGACGGGCAGTTGGTGGAAATAGAAGCCGATATCGGGCAGGGACTGCCCTCGGTGCATCTGGTCGGCTTGCCCGACACCTCGTTGCAGGAGTCGCGAGACCGGGTGCGTGCCGCGGTGGCCAACTCGGGCGAGAAATGGCCCGACGGGCGCGTGACCCTCGCGCTGTCGCCTGCCACCTTGCCCAAGGTCGGCAGCGTCTACGACCTGGCCCTTGCCGCCGCGGTGCTGGACGCCGCCGACGCCATTCCCGCCACCCGTCTCGCGGAAACGGTGCTGCTCGGTGAACTCGCGCTCGACGGACGCCTGCGCAGGGTACGCGGCATCCTGCCCGCGGTATTGGCGGCGCGGAAAGCGGGACGGAAGATCGCCGTGGTGCCGGAGGCAGCGCTCGCCGAAGCGGGACTGGTGACCGGGATCGCCGTGCTCGGCGCGCCCAGTCTGCGGGCGGCGCTGGCGTGGCTGCGTGGGGAGGGCACGCTCAGCGAGCCCGACGGTGAGCTGCTCCAGCAATCGCGCACCGAGGGCGACCTGCGGGAGGTGGTCGGCCAGCACGAGGCGCGATGGGCATTGGAGGTCGCTGCGGCAGGTGGGCATCATCTACTGCTCACCGGTCCACCAGGGATCGGCAAAACGATGCTGGCGCAACGGCTTCCCGGTCTGCTTCCGCCACTGTCGGAACACGAGGCGCTGGAGGTGACCGCCATTCACTCGGTCGCGGGCACCCTCTCCGGCGAACACCCGCTGATCACCATGCCACCGTTTGTCGCACCGCATCATTCGACATCGGTGACCGCCATGGTGGGCGGCGGGTCGGGATCGGCAAGGCCGGGAGCGGTGAGCCGGGCGCACCGCGGCGTGCTGTTCCTGGACGAATGCGCTGAAATCGGAACAAAGGTGCTGGAAGCGATGCGGACTCCCCTGGAGGAAGGTGAAGTCCGGATCGCGCGCCGCGACGGCGTCGCCCGGTATCCGGCGCGGTTCCAGCTCATGCTGGCTGCCAATCCTTGCCCGTGCGCGCCAGCGCGCGATGTGGACTGCATCTGCGCACCCCTGGCTCGCCGCCGGTATCTGGGCAAACTGTCCGGGCCTCTGATGGATCGCACCGATATCTGGGTACAGATGCACGGCACGGCGGGAGCGACTTTCCGCGCCGAGGAATCGGAGAGCAGCCAGCAGGTGCGCGAGCGGGTCACCGTCGCCCGCGCCGTCGCCGCGGACCGGTGGCGCGAATACGGGTGGCGGACCAATGGTGAAGTCCCGGGACACATACTGCGGCAACGGTTCCGGTTGCCACCCGAAACGACCGCTCCGGTGGAGGCGGCTCTGCGCACGGGACGGCTGTCGGCACGCGGCGCTGATCGTGCCATCCGGGTCGCGTGGACGATCTGCGATCTGCGCGGCGGGAAAGCGCCTACTGCCGACGATGTGATGCTGGCATTGAACTTCCGGCAGCGAGGTGTGCAATGACCGGTCTCGAGCGGGGCGCTCGCGTTCCAGAGCCCGGTCGTGACCATGCGGCGTCCGCCCAGGAGGCGAGGCAGCTGGCATGGATGTTCCTGTCGCGGGTGGTCGAAGGGCCATGCGCACCGCTGTCGGCGTTGATCGAATCGGTCGGGGTGCTGGATGCGGCGCGAGCGGTCCGCGAATGTGAGCTGCCGGAGGTGCTGCGCGGGCCCACCGAACATCGACGCGGAATCGATAGCGCCGCCCGCGATCTGGAACGGATACACAGTATCGGCGGACGCGTGATAACTCCCGACGACCCGGAATGGCCTGCCTGGCGGCTGCTCGTTTTGAGCAGGCTCGACCCGGGCACCGACCGCGATGCCGCGATACCGCTGGTGCTGTGGGCGCGAGGGAGCCGCTCGCTGCTCGAAGCCAGCGAACGTGCGCTGGCCGTGGTCGGAGCGCGCTGCAGCAGTGGTTACGGCGACCGGGTGACGGGCGAGATCGCTGGTGATCTGGCTGCGCGCGGGTGGACGATCGTCTCCGGGGCTGCGTTCGGAATCGACGCCATGGCCCACCGTGCGGCACTGTCCGTCGGCGGCACCACCATCGCCGTGCTGGCCTGCGGCGTCGATCGCCCCTACCCTGCCCAGCACGAACGACTGCTCGCTCAGGTCGCCGAAACCGGGCTCGTGGTCAGCGAATACGCTCCGGGTACGACGGCGCGCAAACACCATTTCCTTGCCCGCAACCGCCTCGTCGCTGCCCTCGCCGACGGGGTGCTGGTGGTCGAGGCGGGGTTGCGCAGCGGTGCGCGCAACACCGTGAAATGGGCGCGCCGGATGGGCCGTCCGGCGCTGGCAGTTCCGGGCTCGGTGCACTCCGCGGCCTCGGCCGGCTGCCACCTGATGATCCGCGAAGGCGAGGCACTGCTGGTGACCAGAACCGAGGAAATCCTCGCCGAAGCCGGCCCGTTGGGCGCTGTGACCGCCGGCCGAACCGACGGGCCGGGGGAACCTTTGCCCGGTAACCAAGCCCTGGTCTACGCCGCCCTGCCCGTCACCGGCTCCCGCCAACCCTACGAACTGTGCCGGCGCTCCGGACTACCACTGAGCACCGTCCGATCCGTCCTGCCCGCCCTGGAACTGGCCGGACTAGCCGGTATGGACGGTTCCGGCTGGTATCGCCTCCCACCGTCCTGATCCAGCGAACGGAGTGCGCACGTTTCCATGTTCAGGCGGAGGACAGTGCATCTGGTAGTGCCCGATCTGTCGCCGCCGGGTGGGCGAAGACATGAACGCCCGCGGAGCGGACGTAAGACCGCACAAAGCTTGGCCTTTCAGCTGACTGCGGTGAAACTCCGAAAACCAACTCGCGACGGTTGGAATCCCCTTCCTTCTGGGGGGAGGAGGTCAAGAACATTGGGCCGATGGACGGTGCAGGGCAGCCGGTGACCGGCCACCGTCGAACAGACGGCGACGAGTTTCTTCACAAGATGCGGAGCCGCAGGGCGACACCGGCGCATGCTCCGCTCGGCTGGCTGATGTTCGCACCGGCGGCCGCACCCGCCGGAGGTGGCCCCGAGCACGCTGCTGCCTTACAGCCCTGGAGCCGGCCGGATCGGCGGGTGTGAACGGTTCGGGCTGGTACTGCATCCGACCGTTGAAGGCCTGACGGTGTTCCGCCCGGGTACGAAGCGCATCGGGCAGGTCGACGGTGTCGGGGCCTCTGGGCGGCGCCAGCCGCGCGTGTTGCTGCCCTGGGAGCTCTGGAACCAGTCGAGTGGCCGTCGGGGGGCGGTCTGGCTGGTATCGCGACGTGCCATTGGAGGGGCGTCGTTGTTCCGCCTGTGGGGGAGGCCGCGCTTGCGCTGAGGATGGGACACGAGCGGTATGCCGTGCTGGGCAGTCGAGGTGAGGGCCGCCCACAGAATCGCGGCCATTCACCGACTGCTATCCCGGCGAGCGCAAGCGCACTCACATCGGCCCGAGCGAGACGGTCCAGCCCGTCCGCGCTGGGCGCCAGCGGGAGCTGCTGCCCTGCAACCTGGCTCCGCCCCGCTCGTTGGACCGTTGGATCCGGCTCGATCGACTGCGGGCGTCCCGCGTGCTTTCCGGTCGCATCATGGAACGGGAAGGCGGCGCCCACATGGCGATTTGTGCAGCAGCTGTAACCGGCGCGGGTGGTTGCCATAGTGGTCCGAGCGGGTGAAGGTTGTCGGGTGAACGAGTTGCCCGAGGATCTGGAGGCGTTGCTCGCCGAGTACGGGCGGCATCTGCGGCTGGGGCGCAATCGGTCGGCGCATACAGTGCGGGCTTATCTGGGTGACGCCAGGTCGCTGCTCGCGCATCTGGTCGGCCAGTCGCCCGATGCCGCCGTGCGAGAACTGGACCTCGGGTTGCTGCGGTCCTGGCTGGCTGCGCAAACGGCCGGCGGGATCGCGCGCGCCACGATCGCGCGCCGGGCCTCGGCGGCGCGGACGTTTACCGCATGGCTGACCCATACCGGCCGTCTCACCGCCGATCCGGGCCTGCGGCTCGCCGCGCCCACAGCGCATAGGGTGCTGCCCGCGGTCCTCGGGCGGCAGCAGGCCGAGCAGGCGATGAACGCGGCAGAATCCGGTGCGGCGCAACATGACCCGATGGCGCTGCGAGACCGCGCGATCGTGGAGTTGCTGTACGCCACCGGTATCCGGGTCGGCGAACTGTGCGGACTCGATATCGACGATATCGACCGCGAACGCAGACTGGTCCGAGTATTGGGCAAAGGCAACAAAGAACGGTCGGCGCCGTTCGGCACACCGGCCGACGACGCACTCGGCAATTGGCTACGCTACGGCAGGCCCCTGCTGGCCATCCCCGAATCCGGCCGGGCGCTGCTGCTCGGCCGTCGCGGAAAACGACTCGACCAACGCCAGGCCAGAACCGTCGTCCACGAGGTGGTTTCCGCCATCCCGGGCGCACCGGACACCGGCCCCCACGGCCTGCGCCACTCGGCCGCCACCCATCTACTCGAAGGCGGCGCCGACCTACGCGTCGTCCAGGAACTACTCGGCCATGCCAGCCTGGCCACCACCCAGCTCTACACACACGTCTCCGTCGACCGCCTGAAGAAAGCCCACGACCAGGCCCACCCCCGAGCGTGAGGAGCCTCCGTCGTGCTTGGATCGTTTCGGGTTGCTCCGTGCCGGGAAGCTGGCGGTGCGGAACCTTTTTCGGTCCTCCAGGAACTCTTCGGCCGTGTCGGTGTGGCCGCTGTCAGTTCCGTACGCGTGTCTGCGGGGCTGTGCGAAGAAGGTTCACGGCCAGGCCGCCCCGAGCGTGAGGAGCCCCTGTCGTGCTCGGATCGCTTTGGGTTGTTCGTGCCGAGGCCGTGCGGTCGCTATGACGGCCGGGCCCAGGACCGGAGAGGACTTCGGGACCGCCGCGGTCCCCACGCTGGCGTCCTGCTGCTGGGCGCAATACGCTCACCAGCGGATCCACGTGCTCGAGCCGACCAGACAAGAGGGTAACCGTGTCATCCAGACCTGTGTTCGCGCCGCGATACGGCGGAGACGCCTCGTCCGAGCATGGGGGCCATGGCTTCGAAGTCGAGGGCGTGGAATGACCCTTCCTGATCCGGACGATGAATCCCAGGACGGCGAAACGGAGGTCGATTACCGGTTCACGCTGGCCAATGAGCGCACCTTTCTCGCCTGGATGCGCACCTCGCTCGGACTGCTGGCAGGAGGGGTCGCCGTGCACACTCTGGTCGAGCCGTTCCGGCTGACCGGGTTCCGGCGTGCGCTCGCGATGAGCTGTCTACTGCTTGCTGTGATCATCGCGAGCGGCGCCTATCTGCACTGGCGGCGTGTCGACGTGGCGATGCGGGCGGGCCGTCCGCTGCCGAATACCCTGCTGGTGCCGATCCTGTCGGTCGGAGTCGCCGCCGTGTCGGTGCTCGCCTGTATGGCGGTGCTGCTGCGTTAACCCTTCCCCACGGCTGAAGCCGGGGGATTTCCAGCTCGGACCGCACCACCGGAGGGAGGCCGATAATGTCTGATGTCGTCAACACTGGTACGGGCGAGTTCTTCCGTGGCCGCCAAAATCACGTGGGCGGCGTTGTGGTCTCGGTCTGCGGTGTGGCCGCACGCCACGCATCGGAAGACACGCATACCCAACGCGAGCCGCTGCTTGACTCTCGCACCACAATTCGCGCGGGTCATCGTCGTATAGGCGGGCGGAACCAGCACCACCTTCCGCCCCACCCGCGTGGCACGCTCGATCAGTTCACGTTTCGCAGCCCCGATCGCGGCATCCGCTGCTTTGCGGGCCATGGTGGAACGGGCGAGGAATTTCGATGTGAAGTCCTCGACAGCGATCATCTGGTGGGCGGCGACCACGCGGCGAGCCCACACCCGCGCCGCGTGGGTGTTCTGCCGCGCTGCTTTCTTGTGCAAACGGGAGGCTTCGCGCCGCGCCCGCAGGTAACCCTTGCTCGGGGCGTGCCCGCGTGGCCGCCTACGGCGAGCCATTGTGCGTTGCGCCCGAGCCAGTCCGGCAGCGCAACGACGGCGATACCCCGCGTACGGCAGGTCATGGTCGGGGCTGGTGGTCGTCGCGGTCACCGACACTCCCCAGCCGATCCCGATACCACCGGTCGCGGCGGGCGCGGCTTCGAGGGGCGGCGTACCACGAACGAGGCGTACCCCGAAATATCGACGTCCCGTTATCGGCGGGCGTATCGAGCAGGTCATTCGGGAAGTATGCGCCGAACGCGACGCCCCCATCATCGAACTGGAAACCATGCCCGACCATGTGCATCTACTCGTCTCTTGTGATCCACAGTTCGGGATTCACCGGCTGGTCGAGCACATCAAAGCCCGGTCCTCGCGGGTACTGCGAGCCGAGTTCCCTTCGCTCGAGTCCCATCTACCCACCTTGTGGACCAACTCCTACTTCGTCGCCACTGTCGGCGGCGCGACCCTGGAGGTAGCGAAACGTTATGTCGAGAACCAGAAGAACGTGTGACCTCGATTTCTCCCCACAACTGAAGGTGGGGGCTTCCTCGGGGCCTGTTCGATGAGTGGCACGGGGCCGCCCACCCAGCGCACCCTCGCTGTCGAGCGCACCGTACTGGCGTGGCGGCGTACCGCGGTCGCGGCGA
The DNA here is from genome assembly GCF_002081715.1 of Nocardia donostiensis. Classification (GTDB taxonomy): domain Bacteria; phylum Actinomycetota; class Actinomycetes; order Mycobacteriales; family Mycobacteriaceae; genus Nocardia; species Nocardia donostiensis. The sequence continues at coordinate 185,247 of NZ_MUKP01000007.1, forward strand.
TGCTCGTCGCCCTGCTCTTGGGGAGTTCGGCGCTGCGCCGCGGTGGGGATCCCACTGTGCTCGCCTCGATCGCCCCCATCGCGGCCGCGATGACAATGCTCACGGTGGTCGCGGCCGGATACCTGCGCAGCCGTGGACTCCGCCACGGACAGCATCCTCCTCGGCTCTCGGTGATCGCTGTCACCAGCGCTGCCGTGGTGTTCACCGCGGCAGCCGGTTTCGCGGTGGCCGTGGTCGGTCCCGGGTGACCGCTCGAGGAAATGCTGTCGACCGGTTACGCAATCGGCACGTACCGTGCCCACATGACCTCTGGCACAACCGAGACGACGCCGCTGCGCGACCGCCTACGCGCTGCCCTGCCCGCCGCGATGAAGGCCCGGGACCGGCGTACGGTCGCAGTACTGCGATCCGCTATCGCCGCGATCGACAACGCCGAATCCGTCGATATCGGCACGCACAGGGCGTCGGCGCTGGAGGACAGCGCGATCGGTCCGGGCGCGGCCGAGGTAGCGCGCAAACATCTCACCGAAGCCGATATCGCCGCCGTCGTCCGCGCGGAAATCGCCGACCTAGTGCGTGCCGCCGACGAGTACGAAACCACAGGGCGTCCCGACCGCGCCGCGGAGTCGCGTGCCGAAGCCGATACCCTGGCGAGCTTTCTCTGAACATCCGTCACTGCGGAGCGTCGGCGGACAGTACGGACAGGTAGCGGTCGGCCATGAGGCGCTGGATCAGCGGTACGGCTGGCCCGCCGAGAGCGGTGTACCAGGTGGCGGCCCGGGAAAAAGCGGTGATGACGCCGTGCACGGTATCGGTGTCGGGGTCGTATTCGACCGCGAACAGTTCTTCGCCTGCGACCGGGTGACCGGTGAGGGTCCCGTAGGCGAAACCGCGACGGTTCGGTTCGTCGAGTACGTAGATCACACGGCACGGGGCGGTGATGGCGACCGGGCCGATGCCGAGGCGCACGGTGACCTCGGCGCCCGGCGCGGCGGTCGGCGTGGCCGCCCGATGGAAGATGCCGAGGCGGCGCTGGATGGCGAAGGCCAGGATGTCGTCGCCGACGCGGTCGAACAGTGCGCGCCCGTGGCCGAGCATGCGGCGTCGGGTGAGATGGTGCGCGTCGACCGGTAGCGCGCCCCTGGTCGCGCCGATCTCGGAATAGGTGAAGTCCCGTTGCTGCACATTCCCATCATCGGGGTGGCCTGCTCTCGTCCGCCGGTGCGACCCGCCGCGGCCCGGTCTATATCAGCCACGGGTTTCAACCGCAGCGGGGCGATCCGGAGCAAACCCAGCGGATCGAGATACTCTCGCCCCGGCCGCGAGCCGTGCTCCCGGCGCAGACCCCAGTGCAAACACGCGGGAGCAGCGCAGCCGGGGTGCCCGGCGAGCAGTTCGCCGATCCGGGCGCCCCGCGCCACCCGCCGCCCCACCGGCACCGCGGGCTCGACCGGCTCGTAGGTCGTCCGCAGACCACCGTCGTGATCGATCGACACGACCGGCCTGCCGGCCACCGCTCCAGCGAAAACCACGATGCCTGCGCCCGCTGCCAGCACCGCCTGCCCCGCAAACCCGCCCAGATCCACCCCACGATGCCCGGGCAGCCAGTCCTGCGCAGGCTTGTCGAACCGCCGCTCCACCAAGGGCCGAGGCTGCAACGGCCAACCGAAAAGCCCGCGCATCGCCTCGGGCCCAGCACGACCCGACTGCGCTGCGGCCGTGAGCAGCAGTAGCCCCGCGATCACCGCGATCGACATGATGCGGCTGGGAGGCATGGCGCGGATGAAGGACCTGGCCCGGCTGAGGGCCACGGCCCGTGCGGGGGACACAGCGTGAGGGAGAGATATGGCCCAGGTAAGGGGCACGGCGCGGCGGAGAGACATAGCCCAGGTAAGGAGCGTGGTGCGGTTGAGTGGCCTGGCCCATCTGAGGGGTACGACGCAGGTGAGGGCCCTGGCGCGACTGAGAGATTTGGCGCGGCTTAGAGGCCTGGCGCGGCTAGGAGACATGGCGCGGCTAGGAGAGATGGTGCGGGTAGGAGACATGGCCCGACCGACCGAGGTCTGTGGTCCGGGTTGACCGAGCAACCCGACTTCGGCCGGCGAACTCGCCTGTTCCGGCAGTACGGACCAGCAGGCCGTCATAATTCGATCGGTCCGCATCAGTCGGTGCGGTGAACCGGCGGGATTTCCTGGTCCGCGTGATTGCCCGGCCTGGGCGAGTCGTGGGGAAACAGGGAATCGGGGACGGGGGAAGGGAGTTCCTGGTCGGCGTCATACCCCCAGATTCGCGATCTCGACCGGCCTCAGGGCGGCGGTCCGGGAGATTGTGGACAACCGGCTCGGGTGTGGACAAACACCGTTTCACGAGGGTGTAGACCAGGGCGATTATCACTGGTCGAAGTATTCGCCGTAAACTGGTCGAGCGGTTCGTGCTGGCCACGGACCGACTTCGCGCGCCACCCATGCTTGTCCACCACGGCGCTGCGGATCGCCGCTCGCTACGAGCGCTTCGACCGCAGCAGCGTAATCCGGAACAGGGAACTGTCGGCTGGTCCCGGTCATCGTGATCGGGTCCGACGGTTCGGCGGCGCCAGGGCAGCAGACCGCCGGTCTGCTGCGTCAACCGGCAACGAAAGAGAGATACGAGAGCTATGGCTGTCGTAACCATGAAGCAGCTGCTCGACAGCGGCGCGCATTTCGGGCACCAGACGCGGCGCTGGAACCCGAAGATGAAGCGGTTCATCTTCACTGACCGCAACGGCATCTACATCATCGATCTGCAGCAGACGCTGACCTACATCGACAAGGCCTACGAGTTCGTCAAGGAGACCGTCGCCCACGGCGGCACCGTCCTGTTCGTCGGCACCAAGAAGCAGGCGCAGGAGTCGATTGCGGCCGAGGCCACCCGGGTCGGGATGCCGTATGTGAACCAGCGCTGGCTGGGCGGCATGCTCACCAACTTCTCCACCGTGCACAAGCGGCTGCAGCGCCTCAAGGAACTCGAGGCCATGGAGCAGACCGGTGGTTTCGAGGGCCGCACCAAGAAGGAAATCCTCATGCTCACGCGTGAGATGAACAAGCTGGACCGCACCCTCGGCGGTATCCGCGATATGGCGAAGGTGCCTTCGGCCATCTGGGTCGTCGACACCAACAAGGAGCACATCGCCGTCGGCGAGGCGCGCAAGCTGAACATCCCGGTCATCGCGATCCTGGACACCAACTGCGATCCCGACCTGGTCGATTACCCGATCCCGGGCAACGACGACGCGATCCGCTCCGCGGCGCTGCTGACCAAGGTCGTCGCCTCCGCGGTGGCCGAGGGCGTGCAGGCGCGGGCAGGCCGTTCGGGCGGTGACGAGAAGCCCGAGGCGGGCGCGGGCGAGCCGCTGGCCGAGTGGGAGCAGGAACTGCTGGCGCAGGCCGCCCCCGGCGCCGAGGCCCCGGCCGAGGCGCAGACCGAGACTCCGGCCGAGGCCTGAGACTCGTCAACCCACTGTTCGGGCGGTGGCCACGATGTACTGGCATCGTGGCCACCGCTGCCCAGTACCTGACTTTCTCGAAGGAGGCTCGCCCCTGATGGCGAACTACACCGCCGCTGACGTGAAGCGGCTCCGGGAGCTCACCGGCTCCGGAATGATGGACTGCAAGAACGCGCTGGCCGAGACCGACGGTGATTTCGACAAAGCCGTCGAGCTGCTGCGCATCAAGGGCGCCAAGGACGTCGGCAAGCGGGCCGAGCGCACCACGGCCGAGGGGCTGGTCACCGCCAAGGACGGCGTGATGGTCGAGATCAACTCCGAGACCGACTTCGTCGCCAAGAACGCCGAGTTCCAGGAACTGGCGCAGAAGATCGTGACCGCCGCGGCCGCTGCCAAGCCTGCCGATGTGGACGCGCTCAAGGCCGTCGAGGTGGACGGCAAGACCGCCGATGCCGCCCTGCAGGAGCTGGCCGCCAAGATCGGCGAGAAGCTCGAACTGCGTCGCGTCGTCTCGCTGGACGGCCCGGTCGCCACCTACCTGCACAAGCGCGCCTCCGACCTGCCTCCCGCCGTCGGCGTGCTGGTCGAGTACACCGGCGAAGGCGACGCTGCCGCCGAGGCCGCCCGCGGCGCCGCGATGCAGGTTGCCGCGCTCAAGGCCAAGTACGTGACCCGTGACGAGGTCCCCGCCGATATCGTGGAGAACGAGCGCCGCATCGCCGAGCAGACCGCTCGCGAGGAAGGCAAGCCCGAGGCCGCGCTGCCGAAGATCACCGAGGGCAGGGTCAACGGCTTCTTCAAGGATGTCGTACTGCTCGAGCAGCCGTCGGTGACCGATTCGAAGAAGACCGTCAAGGCGCTGCTGGACGAGGCCGGGGTGACCGTCACCCGCTTCGCCCGCTTCGAAGTCGGCGCGAGCTGATGAACTCCCAGAGCCCCTCCGGTACCCGCTGCCGGAGGGGCTCTGTCGTATCGGCCCCCTGCCGAGGAGTACGAGACGAAGGGCTCCTGGCAGGCCTGTTCCGAATGGTGGGGGGCCGCCGTGCGCTCGAAGCGGATAAGGCAGGATAGGTGCCGCTCTGAGTTGCTGTTCGCCCATTGTGCCCGCCCAGAGAACCAGCTGATCGCAGAAGGAGACGCAGACCGATGACGCACCCGGGGACCGACCGCCCAGGATATCGCCGGGTACTGCTGAAACTCGGTGGCGAGATGTTCGGCGGCGGCAAGGTCGGACTCGATCCCGATGTCGTGGAGGCGGTCGCCGAGCAGATCGCCGAGGTCGTCGCCAGCGGGGTGCAGGTCGCGGTGGTGATCGGCGGTGGGAACTTCTTCCGCGGGGCCGAACTGGAGGAGCGCGGCCTGGAACGCGCCCG
>NZ_MUKP01000070.1 GCF_002081715.1 Nocardia donostiensis
CGCTCTGCACCGAGCGCGCCAGACCCCACACTGCCGACGACGACAGATCCACCGGCTCGCCCGGATGTACCGCGACCGCTCGTCGCGTCACCACCACGATCGGTACATCCTGAGCCAGCAGGCGCTTGATCCGGGACCAGACGCTGATCACCACATCGCGGACTGTTTCCGGGAGGTCACCAGCGGCGACCATCTGGTGATCTACCCGGATCACCGCCGCGACCCGGCCTGCGCCGGTAACGATCTCACCGATATCACCGGGGTCTGCGGCGGTGAGCTCCTCGGCGGGTTCCGCACCGAACCCGGACACACGTACCCAGTCCACTTCGTAGCCCGTCCCCGGCAAGCGTCTGCCGACCGGCTCCAGCGCAGCGACGGAGATCGGACGCAGTGTCAACGTCCCGATCCGGGCCACCGGAACACCTGAGGTGTCCGCCAGCCATAGCGTCACCTGGCCGGAGGAAGCGCTCGCCACCGCACGCACCCGCACCGACGACGCACCCGCCGCGGCGAGGGTCACGTCCTCCCAGGAGAACGGCACGGCCACCGCACCGGCGCCCGCGTCAGGGACCAACCCACCCATGACCACTGCGTGCAACGCGGCATCCAGCAGAGCCGGATGCATGCCGAACTCACCGGCCGGGCCCGCGGCGTCCGGCAAGGTCACCTCGGCGAACACCTCACCGTCACCACGCCACAACGCCCGCAGGCCACGGAATGCGGGACCGTATTCGTAGCCGCGTGCTGCGAGGTCCGCATACGCGTCATCCATATCGACGGCCGCCGCTCCCCTCGGCGGCCAGCTCATCGGCTCGGTATCACCGTCAGCGGCGCTCGCGGCCAACGGGTCCGGCACGACCGTCGCCGACACATGCCGAATCCACCGGTCAGGCTGGTCACCTTCGTCCGCGCCGGAGCCGGAGCCGCCGCTGGGTCGCGAGTACACCGACACCGCCCGCGCGCCGGGCTCGTCCGGCCCGCTCGCGACCACCCGCAACTCGACCGCCGTGTCGCCGACCAACGGCAACGGCGACTCGACCACCAATTCCGCCACCCGCGGGCAGTCCACCGTCGACCCGACATGCAGGACCAGGTCGACGAACGCCGTGCCCGGCATCAGCGTCGCCCCGGCAACCGTATGATCGGCCAGCCACGGATGACCGTCCACCGTCAACCGCCCGGTGAACACGGCCCCATCGGAATCCGGCAGCCGCACCATCGCACCCAACAGCGGGTGACCGGCCTGATCCATACCCGACTGGTGGACACTCGAGGTGGTGATCGGTGTCGGCCAGTAGCGCTGGTGCTGGAACGCATAGGTCGGCAACGACACCCGGCTCGCCGCGCGGCCCGCGAACAACGGCCGCCAATCCACCGCGACACCGGCGACATGAGCCCGCGCCAGCGCCGACAGCAACTGTGTCGGCTCGTCCACCGAACGCCGGGCCGCCGCCACGAATATCGAGCGATCCTCGATATCGGGTGTTTCGGCGAGGCACTGCCGAGCCATCGCGCTCAATACCGCGTCCGGTCCGATCTCGACGAATCGCCGCACCCCGATCGAGGCCGCCGTTTCCACTCCCGGCGCGAACCGCACACAGCCACGCAACTGGTCGACCCAATAGCCCGGATCGGTCAGCTCGGCGCCGACCACCGAGCCGGAAACATTGGACACGATGGGCACGGTGGGCTGGTGGTAGGTCACCCCTTGTGCCACGCGACGGAACTCGTCCAGCATGGGATCCATGCGGGGGGAATGGAATGCGTGACTCACCCGCAGCCGATTGGTCTGCACACCCACCTGGGCCAGCTCGGCCTCGATCTCGGCGATGGCGTCGAGATCACCCGACAGCACCACCGACGACGGGCCGTTGACGGCCGCCACCGACACCCGGTCGGCGGAACCGGCGGCAGCCTTCGCAGCGACATCCTCGGAGACAGCCGCTGCCAGCATCGCACCACCCGCGGGCAGTGCGCCCATCAATCTGCCCCGGGCCACCACCAGCGCGCAGGCGTCCGGCAGCGACCAGACACCGGCCACATACGCTGCCGCGAGCTCACCGATCGAGTGCCCGATCAGCACATCGGGCACGACTCCGAACGATTCCATCAGCCGGAAGACCGCCACCTCGAAGGCGAACAGCGCCGGCTGAGTGAACTCGGTGCGGTCGAGCAGGTCGGCCTTGCCTGGATCGAACACGATGTCTTCGAGTGAGCTGCCCAGCAACGGATCGATATGCGAGCAGACCTCGTCGAAGGCGGCCGCGAAAACATCGAAGGCCGCGTACAGACCGGCACCCATGCCGGTGCGCTGCGCACCCTGTCCGGTGAACAGTAGCGCTGTCGCGCCGGTGCCGGCCGTCGCCGTGATCGTGCCGGGCGCTCCGGCCGCGATCTCGGCCAGACCGGCCAGCAGTTCGTCGCGGTCGGCGGCGACCACCGCGCCGCGCCGATCGAGTTGGGCCCGGGTGGTTTCCAAGGCGTGGGCCACGTCCCAGAGATCGAGGTCGGCGTGTTCGCCCAACCACTGCCGCAACCGCTGCGCCTGAGCCTGCAAACCCGGCTCCGAGTTCGCCGACACCAGAAATGGCACAGCCGTGCGCGGCGGGTCGACCGGCTCGGCCGACTCGGCTCGAACACGCGGAGCCTCCTCCAGGATGGCGTGCGCGTTGGTGCCGCTGATCCCGAACGAAGACACCCCGGCGCGCCGGGTCCGGCTACCGGCCGGCCACGGCGCGGCCTCGGTCAACAGCGCCACATTCCCGTTCGACCATTCCACGTGCGGGCTCGGCTCTCCGGAATGCAGGGACTTGGGCAGCATCTCGTGCCGCAGCGCCTGCACCATCTTGATCACCCCGGCGACACCGGCGGCGGCCACGGTGTGTCCGATGTTCGACTTGACCGTGCCGATGCGCACTGGGTGCTCGCGATCCTGGCCATAGGTTGAGATCAGCGCGTGCGCTTCGATCGGGTCCCCCAGCGTGGTACCGGTACCGTGCGCCTCTACCGCGCCCACATCAGCGGGTTCGAGTCCGGCGTCGGCCAGTGCGGCCGCGATCACCCGTTCCTGGGACGGACCGTTCGGAGCGGTCAGCCCGTTGCTCGCGCCGTCTTGATTCACCGCGGTTCCGCGTACCACCGCCAGCACGTTGTGGCCGAGCCGCAGCGCGTCGGACAACCGTTCCAGCACCAGCACGCCGACGCCTTCGCCGAAGGCGACACCATCGGCGTGGGCGGAGAACGGTTTGCACCGCCCATCCGGGGACAGCCCGCGCTGCCGCGCGAAATTGATGTACAGCCAGGGGGTCGCGGCGACGGTCACCCCACCGGCCAAAGCCAGCGAGGTGTCCCCTTCGCGCAGTGCCCGGCAGGCCTGATGCAACGCGACCAGCGACGACGAACACGCGGTGTCCACGCTGACTGCGGGCCCTTCCAGTCCCAGGACATAGGACACCCGCCCGGAGACCACACTGTGTGAGGTGCCGGTGAGCCGGTAGCCCTCCAGTTCTTCGGGCACCCGGTCGGCATACCCGGAGTCACACACGCCTGCGAACACTCCGGTGTCGCTGCCGCGCAGGGCGGTCGGGTCGATACCCGCACTCTCGATCGCCTCCCAGGACGCTTCGAGCAGCAATCGCTGCTGCGGATCCATGGCCGACGCCTCCCGGGGGCTGATCCCGAAGAATTCCGCGTCGAAACCGCTGACGTCCGTGAGGAATCCGCCGCGTCGGGTGTAGGTTGTGCCCGGGCTGTCCGGGTCGGGATCGAAAAGCCGCACCAGATCCCAGTCACGATCCGCAGGGAACTCCCCGGTCGCGTCGATTCCGGCCGCTACCAGATCCCAGAGGTCGTCCGGCGACGAGACGCCGCCCGGGAACCGGCAGCTCATCCCGACGATCGCGATCGGTTCGTCGCCGCACCCCTGACCCACCTTCGCGCTCGGCTGCGCAGGGTGTTCGGCGGCGCCCTCCGAGGTGACGGGCTCGATCCGGGACAGCAGCAGCTCCGTTATCGCCGTCGCGGTCGGGTAGTCGAACACCAGGGTCGAGGGCAACGCACACCGGTGGTCTTGACCAGCTGGTTACGGAATTCCATCACACTGAGTGAATCGAACCCCAGATCCTTGAACGGCACGCCCGGGGCGATCGACTCGGCGCTCTCATGCCCGAGCACCGCCGCGGCCTGGGTCCGGACCAGTTCCAGAACGAGACGTTCTCGCTCGGCAGCCGACCGCCCGGCCAGCCGGTCGGCCAGCGTCGACAACTCACCCGAGCCTGCCGCCGCCCGCCGGCGAGACGGCCGCAACAGGCCACGCATGATCGAGCGGGTACCGGCCGAACCGGATTCGGCGAGTGCCGACCGGTCGATCCGGGCTCCGACGAAGGCCGCCCGGCCACCGGCCAGGGCCGCGTCGAACAGCGCCAAACCTTCCTCGGTACCCAGGGGCGGGAAACCGTCTCGCCGCAGCCGGGCGATATCAGCCGAACCCAGACCGGTGGTCATGCCGGTGCCGTCCTGCCACAGTCCCCACGCCACCGCGGTAGCCGCAAGACCCATGACCTGCCGGTACTGGGCCAATGCGTCGAGGAAGACATTGGCCGCCGCATAGTTCGCCTGGCCCGGGTTGCCGATCACACCCGCGATCGAGGAGTAGAGCACGAAGGCCGACAGGTCCATGGACCGGGTCGCCTCGTGCAGGTTCCACGCCGCGTCGACCTTCGGCCGCAACACCTCGGCGATCCGCTCGGGAGTCATGGTGTCGAGCAGGCCGTCGGCCAGCACACCTGCGGCGTGCACGACGGCGGTCAGCGGATGCCGGTCCGGGATCGCGGCCAGCACCGCGTCCAGCGCCGCGCGATCCGCCGCGTCGCAGGCGACGATATCCACCCGAGCGCCGAGGGCGGCCAGCTCGGCCCGCAATGCAGCGGCACCGGGGGCGTCGGGACCACGGCGACTGGTCAGCACCAGGCTGCGGACGCCGTACTCGGTGATCAGATGCCGCGCCAGCCCCGCACCGAGTCCACCGGTTCCACCGGTGATCAGCACCGTCCCGTCCGGTCGCAACGGAGTGGGCACGGTGAGCACATTCTTGCCGATATGCCGGGCCTGGCTCATGTACCGGAAAGTCTCCGGCGCCCGCCGGAGATCCCAGGCCGTGGTCTGCGACGGTGTCAGGGCGCCCGACTCGAAGAGACCGACGATGGCGGTGAGGATCTCCCGCAACCGATCCGGGTGCACATCCAGGAGCACGAAGTGGTGGTACTCCACTCCGGGGTATTCGGCGGCGACCTGAACGGGGTCGCGCTCATCGAGGAGCCCCATCTCGACGAACCGGCCACCACGGGGCAGCAACCGCAGGGATGCGTCCACGAACTCGCGGGCCAGCGAGTCCACAACGATGTCCGCACCGCGCCCATCGGTGACTTCGAGGAACTTCCGCTCGAAATCCAGCGTCCGTGAATCCGCGATCTCGTGGTCGGCGAAGCCGAGTTCACGCAGCACGTTCCACTTCGGCTCGCTGGCGGTGACCAGCAGCCGCAATCCGAGGTGCCGGGCCAACTGGATGGTTGCCAAACCGACGCCACCGGTGGCGGCATGCAGGAGCAATGTTTCGCCGGGCTCGGCGCCTGCGAGGTCGACCAAGCCGTAGTAGGCCGTCGCGTAGACGACCGGAACGGCGGCGGCCTGGACGAAGGACCAGCCGTCCGGGATCGGGACGAGCAGCCGCCGGTCGGTCACCGATACCGAACCGGCACCGGAGGTGAACCCGAATACCCGGTCGCCGGGCGCGAATTCGGTCACGTCGGGGGCCACCTCGAGCACGACACCCGCGCCTTCGACGCAGAAGGCCGCGTTGATCGATCGTGAGTCGGCATCCGTATTCGCCACCATGCCCAGCGCGATCAGCGCATCCCGGAAATTCACCCCGACGGCACGCAACGCCACCCGCACCTGCCCCGGTTCCAGTGCCCGCTCGGCGGGTGCCTCGATGAGCACCAGATTGTCGCCGGCCAAGGTGCCTTTCTCCAGGTGCGTCATCGCCCAGCCAGGAGTCTGGACGAGATCCGCGGCACCCACGATGTCGCCGACGCCGGCACTCAGCCGGGGCGCGTACCAGGTCCCGCGTCGCAGAGCCAGCTGCGGTTCGATGTCCCTGGTCACCGCCAGCGCGACTGCGCCCCGGTATTGCGACCGATCGTCCACGTCGACGAGGAAAATTCGGCCCGGGTACTCGGACTGCGCGACCCGCACCGTGCCCCACACCGGGGCCTGCGCGATATCGACCGACTCGCCCGGGTGAACAGCCACTGCACAGTGGGTCACCACCACGATCGGCTCGTCCCGGCTCAGCAGCCGCTGGATCTGTTCTGTCAGCGCGGTCACGGTGTTGCGCACGTCCCGGGGGATGTCGCCGCCGGTCGCGACGTCGAGCCGCAGCACCGAAATGGTCCGGCCGTCGATGGTCGCGATTTCACCGATCTCGGCCGGATCCCAGGTACCGGGGACACCGGGTGCACCTTCGTCCTCGGACAGCGCCACCCAATCGACCCGATAACCCATATCGGTTCGTCGCCGGGTGGCCGACAGCGCACCGGTGGATAGGGGCCGCATCGTCAGGACGCCCACTTCGGCAACGGTTGCTCCGGAACCGTCGGCGAGGGTCACCGCGACCCGGCCGGAACCCGAATCGGTGGTCGCAACCCTGACCCGCAGAGTGGTCGCACCGGCCGCGTACAGCTCGACATCTTCCCAGGTGAACGGAACAGCGATCTGTCCGAACTGGGTGTCGGGAAGAAGCCCACTCGCCAGGATCGGGTGCAACGCGGCGTCCAACAGGGCCGGGTGCAGGTCGAACTCGTCACCACCTGCACCCGCCGGTAGCTCCACCTCCGCGAACACCTCATCCGCGCGCCGCCACACGGCCCGCACACCACGGAACACCGGCCCGTACTCATAGCCCCGCTCGGCCAGATCCCGATAGACGTCGCCGATCTCCACCGCTGCCGCATCGGTCGGCGGCCACACTCGCAGACCCGAATCCGGCGTCTGGACAGTGGATCGGTGGGTGAGAGTGGCCACCACATGACGCACCCAGGTCGGAGTTTGCTCGAAACCAGCGGGACCTGTGCGACTCGAGTCGTCGGCCGGTCGTGTACGGGAATAGATCGAGACGCTGCGGGCTCCGAACTCGTCCGGCGCACCCGCCACCACCGCCCGAAACTCGACGGTATCGGCGGACGGCAACGGCAACGGCGCCTCGATCACCAGTTCGGCCACCCGGGTGCATCCGATCACCGCACCGATATGCAGCACCAGCTCAACGAATGCCGCCCCTGGCAACAAGGCCACACCTGCCACCGTGTGATCAACCACCCACGACTGCCCCGACCGAGACAATCGCCCGGTGAAAACCACCTCACCGGAATGGGGAATCTGCACCATCGCACCCAGCAACGGGTGCCCCGGATCATCCAGACCCGACTGCCACACATCCACCGCCGCCACCGGCTCCAGCCAGTACCGCTGACGGTCGAACGCATACGTCGGCAACGGCACCCGGCCCACCGCACGACCAGCGAACAACGGCCCCCAATCCACATCCACCCCCGCGACCCGCGCCGCCCCCAGTGCCGCCACGAACGCCGCCGCCTCATCGGCCGAACGCCGCGACGACGCCACGACCACCGATGCGGCCTCCAGCTCCGGGCGCTCGGCCAAGCATTCACGAATCATTGCGGTCAGCGCGGCATCCGGACCCACCTCGACAAACCGGCGAACCCCGGAATCGATCAACGTATCCACCCCGGGCGCGAACCGCACACAGCTGCGCACGTGCGACACCCAGTACTCCGGATCGCACACCTGCTCACCGATCCGGGTTCCCGACACATTCGACACAATCGGGGTCGACGGTGACCGATACGTCAATCCCTGCGCCACCGCCCGGTACTCGTCCAGAATCGGCTCCATCAACACCGAGTGCGACGCATGCGAAATCCGCAGCAACGAGTTCTTGCGCCCCGCCTCGGTCAACCGCGCCTGAATCTCGGCGACAGCGTCGGCGTACCCGGAGAACACCACCGAATTCGGGCCGTTGACCGTGCCGACCGACACCCGGTCGCCGTAACCGTCCAGCAACCGCGCGGCCTCGGCCTCCGACACCGCCGCCGCCAGCATCGCACCACCCGACGGCGCCGCGCCCATCAACCGGCCACGCGCGGCCACCAGCACACACGCATCCGGCAGCGACCACACCCCGGCTACATACGCCGCGGCGAGCTCACCCAGCGAATGCCCGGCCACCAGATCCGGCGTCACACCGAACGATTCCAGCAACCGGAACATCGCCACCTCGAACGCGAACAACGCAGGCTGCATCCATTCCATCTGATCCAGCAACCCGTCGGGATCGGTGAACATCACCGTCCGCAACGATCCCCCCAGATGCCGGTCCAGCTCCCCGCACACCTCGTCCAACGCCGCCGCGAACACGGGGAAAGCTCGAGACAAACCCGCACCCATACCCACTCGCTGGGCACCACCACCGGTGAAAAGGAACGCGGTGCTCCCCGCCCGCGCACCGCCCTCGACGACCGTCGGCGACACCGAACCGGACGCCAGCGCCGCCAGCCCCGCGATCAACTCGTCCCGGTCCGCGCCGGCGACCACCGCCCGGCGCTCCAGCCACCCCCGGGTCTCGATCAGCGAATACCCGACACTGTCCGCATCCAGGTCAGGGCGATCGATCAGCCACTGCCGCAACCGATCCGCCTGTCCGCGCAAGCCCGCTTCCGACTTACCCGACAACAACAACGGCACCACACCAGCGGCGGCACCACCGTCCCCGGTCGCACCGCTCGCCGACGCAGCCGCCGGTAGTGCGGGCGCTTCCTCCAGGATCACGTGCGCATTGGTGCCACTGATCCCGAACGAGGACACACCCGCGCGACGGACACGACCACCGGCCGGCCACGGCTCGGACTCGGTCAGCAACCGAACCGAACCGGCCGACCAATCCACATGCGGTGTCGGCGGATCGGCATACAGGGACTTCGGCAAGGTCTCATGGCGCAGGGCCGCCACCATCTTGATCACGCCGCCGATACCGGCGGCGGCGACCGCGTGTCCGATATTGGATTTCAGCGATCCGATCCGCAGTGCACGCTCCCGATCGGATCCATAGGCGGCGATCAGTGCCTGGGCCTCGATCGGATCACCCAGCGCCGTACCGGTGCCGTGCGCCTCGACCGCGTCCACCTGCGCCGGGTTCAGCCCCGCATTCGCCAATGCCGAGGCGATCACCCGTTCCTGCGAAGGGCCGTTCGGTGCGCTCAGTCCATTGCTCGCGCCGTCCTGATTGATCGCGCTGCCACGCACGACCGCCAGCACCGGATGACCGAGCCGCCGGGCATCGGACAACCGCTCGACCGCCAGCACCCCGGCACCCTCGGCCCAGGTGACACCGTCGGCGGCAGCGGAAAACGGCTTGCACCGCCCGTCGGCGGCCAGTCCCCGCTGTCGGGAGAAGTCGACGAACAGGTCCGGGCTCGCCGCAACAGTGACACCACCGGTCAGGGCCAGCGACACCTCACCCTGCCGCAGTGCCTGACAGGCGAGGTGCAGGGCGACCAGCGACGAGGAACACGCGGTGTCGACGGTGACGGCCGGACCTTCCAGGCCGAGGACGTAGGCGACCCGGCCGGAGACCACACTGTGCGCGTTACCGGTCAACCGGAATCCCTCGTATTCACCGGTTGCTCCGGGCGAGTACCCGGATGAACCGGCACCGATGTAGACACCGGTGTCGGTGTTGCGCAACGTGGCCGGATCTATCCCCGCGTTCTCCAGGGCCTCCCAGCACACTTCCAGGATCAACCGCTGTTGTGGATCCATCGCCGCCGCTTCGCGGGGCGCGATTCCGAAGAAGGCCGCGTCGAAAGCCGCCACATCGTCGATGAAGCCGCCCTCCCGGGTGTACACGGTGCCCGGCTTGTCCGGATCCGCATCGAAGAGGCGGTCCAGATCCCAGCCACGATCCGTCGGAAAGGGGGTGACCGCGTCGACACCACCGGCGACCAGGTCCCACAGGTCATCGACCGACCGCACGCCGCCCGGAAAACGGCACCCGATTCCGACGATGGCGATCGGTTCCTCTGTGCGGTCGCGGCGCACCGGTCGCGGCGCGTCGTCCTCGAGACCTTCCAGCCGGGAACGGACCAGCCGGGCGACCGCGGTTGGTGTCGGGTGGTCGAAGATCAGCGTCATCGGCAGGTCGACACCGGTGGTGCGGGCCAACCGATGCCGTAACTCGACCCCGCTCATCGACGTGAAGCCGAAGGCGGTGAACGGCAGGTCGGAGTCGATCGCGTCCGGTGAATCGTGGCCGAGTACTGCCGCCGCTTGCTCGGCGACCACCGCGAGCACCAGTGCCTGCCGCTGCGGTTCGGGCACGGCGCCGAGCCGCTCGGCGAAGGACCCGGCCACCACGGTCCGCCGTTCACGCGCCGGGCGTGCCGGGTTCGCCACCGCGGCGGTGGTATCGGGCACGGGTCCCGCCGGCTCGATCAGCAACGACTCGATGGTGAGCAACGGTTGACCGTTCTCGGTGATCGCGGCGAGATGCGCGGCGCCCGCTTCGCCACGTCCGATCCGGACGCGCGCGGCAGGCACACCACGGCGATACAGGCGGATACCGCGCAGCGACACCGTGATCGGTATCGCCGGGCTGTCGGAGCCTGCGGAGTACAAGTCCAGCGCGGGATGCAGCATGGCATCGAAGAGCGCAGGATGAACCATGAAACGCCCGGCCCCATCGGCCAGGCTCTCGTCGAGCGAAACCTCGGCGAAGTGCTCGTCGTCCTGACCCCAGGCGGTGGTGACGCCCTGGAAGGGCACACCGTAGTCGATGCCACGGTCGAACAGCCGGTCGTAGAGTTCCCCGGCGGACACCCGATCGGCCGTGGGAGGCCGGTCACCCATCGCCACCTCGGGGAAGTCCGCCGCGTCCACCGTGTCCGTGGCCGAGGCGAGCACGCCGGACGCGCACTGCACCCACATCGGCGCGCTGCTCTCGCCGCCGGTCTCGGGCCGCGCGTGCACGGTGAACAACCGATGCCCGTGGTCGTCCGCCGCCGCCACACTCACCTGCAGGTTCAGTACCCCGGCAGCGGGCAACGGGGGGTGGATCCGCAATTCGGACACCGTTTCGGCGCCGACCCGGGAGCCGACCGCCAGGGCGATATCGACCCAGACCGAGCCGGGTACCACGGCCGCCCCGGCGAGCACATGGTCGGCGAGCCAAGGATGGGTGCGGGTGGTGAGCCGGCCGGTGAACAGCCAACCGCCGGTACCCGCGAGAGGCGTTGCGGCGCCGAGAATCGGATGATCGGGATGCACCAGCCCGTACGCGCGCACATCGCCCGCGCCACCGGTCGCATCCGGCGTCCAGCACTGCCGACGTTGGAAGGCATACGTGGGCAGGTCCACCGGGGCGGTGAGCGGAGCGAACATCTCGGCAGGCACATCTATGCCCACGCAGTACGCCCGAGCCAGCGCGGCGCCGAACTGCTCCGCACCGCCACGGTCGCGTTCGAGCGTGCCCAGCACGGCCACCCGCTCGGATAGTCCCAGCGACCCGGCGGTGAGTTCGATCGCCACGGTGAGCACCGGATGGGGACTCACCTCGACGAACGCGTTCATTCCTGTGCCCATCAAGCTGCGCACCGATTCGGCGAACCTGACCTGCCTGCGCAGACCGCGATACCAGTACTCGGCATCCAGGCCTGCGGTGTCGAGGTAGTCGCCCGTCACGGTCGAAAAGAACGGGATCGACCCCGCAGCGGGCCGGATCGGCTCCAGTTCGGCCAGCAATCGATCCCGGATCCGTTCCACCGCGGCCGAATGCGAGGCGTAGTCCACCGGAATCCGCTTCGCCCAGACTCCCTCGGCCGCGCACTCGTCGAGAAACTCCCCGATCGCGTCCGCATCACCGGACACGACCGTCTGCCCCGGACCGTTCTCGGCGGCGACCGACAACCGAGCACCGAACGTGCGCAGCCGATCGGCGACGGCGTCCGCGGACAGTCCGACCGCCGCCATACCGCCGGATCCGGCGAGCGCCTGGGCCACCGCCTGTGAGCGCAACGCCACCACCCGGGCGCCATCCGCTGTCGACAGGCCGCCGGCCACCACCGCGGCCGCGATCTCACCCTGCGAATGGCCCAGTACCGCGGCCGGCTGGACACCCCGCGCCTGCCATGAGCGCGCCAGTGACACCATGACCGCGAACAGCGCCGGTTGCACCACATCCACCCGGTCCAGTCCGGCGGCACCCGGTTCGGCCCGCAGCACCTCGGTCAACGACCAGTCCACGAACGGCGCCAGCGCCGCTTCGCATTCGGCGATGGACGCGGCGAACACCCGGTCGGCGGCCAGTAACCGGGCACCCATCCCCACCCATTGGCTGCCCTGGCCCGGAAAAACGAACACCACATGACGGGTCGCGGCCCGCTCGGGTACGACCACCCCCGGGCCGGAATCGGGTGCCGGGTGGATGAGCCCGGCCAGTCCGTCCGACAGGATGTCGGTATCCCCGCCGACCACGGCCGCGCGCCACTCCAGCCGCGCGCGAGACCGGGCCAGCGACGATGCCACCGCCGCGGCGTCGAGGTCAGGGTGATCGCCGAGCCAGTCCCGTAGCCGAGCGGCCTGCGCGCTCAACGCCTGTGGACTGCGCGCGGACAGGACCCAGGTCAGTGGCTGCCCGGGTGCGGTATCCGGAGCGCCGGAATCCGTCCCCGCCGCGGCCGCCGCACCGGCGGGAACTCCTTCCAGGATCACGTGCGCGTTGGTGCCGCCCATGCCGAACGACGAGACAGCGGCCCGGCGCACCGGCGCGGCCGGCCAGGGCCGGTTGCCGGTCACCACGGTCAGGCCCAGCTCATCGAGCGGGATCCGGGGATTGGGCGTGTGGAAGTTCAAGCTGGGTACCAGCTCGCCGTACCGCACACACAGTGCGGTCTTGATCAACCCGGCGATTCCGGCCGCACCCTCCAGGTGCCCGATATTGGTCTTGACCGAGCCGACAGCCAGCCGCCGCCCGGCCGGTCGGCCTGCGCCATAGGTATCGCCCAGAGCAGCCGCCTCCACCGGATCCCCCGCAGGGGTGCCGGTGCCGTGTAGTTCCACGTAGTCCACCGACTCCGGCTCGACCCCGGCGTTCGCCAGCGCGGCCCGGATGACCGTCGCCTGGGTGGCCGGGCTGGGCGCGCTCAGCACCTGCCGCTCATTGCCGTTGTTGACCGAACTGCCACGGATCACCGCGTAGACCCGACGGCCCTTGGCCACCGCGCGGTGCAGCGGTTCGAGCACGACGATGCCCCCGCCTTCACCACGGACGGTTCCATCGGCGTTCGCATCGAAGGTATGACACTTTCCCGACGGCGAATGAGCGCCGAATTGTTCGTAGCGCTCGCCGCTGAGCGGCGACAGGATCAGGTTGATACCACCGGCCAGCGCGACCTCGCAATCACCACGGCGGATCGCTTCAGCGGCCAGGTGCACCGCCACCAGAGACGAGGACTGCCCACTGTCGACCACCAGGCTCGGCCCCGTGAACCGGTAGTAATTCGAGATCCGGTTGGCCGCCACACCCCGGCCCACCGCCCACAGCGAATGCCTGCCGATACCGGCTCTTCCCCGCGCGGCCACGATTTCGGCGAAGTCGGTGCCGGTACTGCCGAGGAACACACCGGTGCCGGTGGCAGCCTCGGCCGCAGCACCGAAACCCGCG
>NZ_MUKP01000071.1 GCF_002081715.1 Nocardia donostiensis
GCTCCTCGGTGTGTTCGATGTCCTCGGTGGATGCCGTGTCGGGCGCGAACCTGCGCAGGATGACATCGGCGACATCGGATGGGGTCGGGTGATCGAAGACGAGGGTCGCGGGCAGGGCAAGCCCGGTGACGGCGGCGAGCCGGTTGCGCAGCTCGACCGCGGTGAGCGAGTCGAAACCGAGTTCGGTGAAACGCCGTCCTGGCTCGACCGCATCCGGTCCGCGATGCCCGAGCACGATCGCCACCTGCGCACAGACCGCGTCGAGAACGGCGGCCGGGCGGTCGGGTTCGGCGAGAGCCGTCAACCGCTGCGGTAGTTCGGGTTCGGTCACGGCGCGGGCGCGGTGCGCCGTGGGCAGCAGCTCGTGCAGAACAGTGGGCAACGCCGCCGCATGCGCCTGGGTGGCGAGCGCAGCCCGATCGAACCGTGCGGCGGTGACGGCGGGATGAGGCGCCGCGACCGCCGCATCCAACATCCGCAGCCCCTGTTCGGTGGTCAGCGGCATGAGGCCGGCGCGACCGAGACGCGCGGTGTGGTTGTCGCCGAGCTGTCCGGCCATCCCGGTCGAGGTGGCCCACGGGCCCCAGGCGATGGCGGTCGCCGGCAGCCCGTGGGCGGCGCGTAGGGCGGCGAGCGCGTCCAGGACGGCGTTACCCGCCGCATAGTTGGCTTGCCCGGCAGCGCCGACGGTGCCCGCGGTGGAGGAGAACAGGACGAACATCGCCAGGTCGAGGGTGCGGGTCGCCTCGTGCAGATACCAGGCGGCGTCGGCCTTGGGCGCGAGCACCGTGTCGAGCCGGTCGGTGGTCAGCGCCGCGATCACACCGTCGTCGAGCATACCGGCGGTATGCACGATGCCGGTCAATGGCGCATCGGGCGGTACCGCGTCGATCAGGCGGGTCACCTCAGCCCGGTCGGACACATCGCAGGCCAGCACCCGGACGCGGGCGCCGAGATCGGTGAGCCGCCGCCGCAGTTGCTCGGCGCCGGGCGCGGAATCGCCACGGCGGCCGGCCAGCACCAGCGACCGGATGCCGTATCCGGTGACGAAGTGTTCGGCCACAGCAGCACCGAGCCCACCGGTTCCGCCGGTGATCACGACGGTGCCGCCGGGATCCGGTGCGGCAGGGAAGGTGAGAACGATCTTGCCGATATGCCGGGTGCTGCCGAAATACCGCAGCGCCTCCGGTGCGCGCCGGATATCCCAAGCCCGTATCGGCAGCCGGTGCAGCGCACCGGAACCGAACAGACCGGTCACGTCGGCAAGCAGTTCGGCGATCCGATCGGCGCCCGCCTCCATCAGATCGAAGGCCCGGTACCGCACGCCGGGGTGAGCCGCCGCGACCGCAGCACTCTCCCGGGCATCGGTTTTGCCCATTTCGATGAATCGCCCGCCGCGGGGTAGCAGTCGCAGCGACGTTTCGACGAAATCACCGGACAGGCAGTCGAGGACGATATCCATGCCCGCCCCCTCCGTGACATGCAGGAAATCGTCGGCGAAAGTGAGCGTGCGCGAGTCGCCGATATGCTGGTCGTCGAAACCCAGGGCGCGCAGCGTATCCCATTTACCGGTGCTCGCGGTGACGAACACTTCCGCACCCCGGTGCCGCGCCAGCTGTACCGCCGCCATACCCACCCCGCCGGTAGCGGCGTGGACGAGCACCCGTTC
This sequence comes from Nocardia donostiensis, assembly GCF_002081715.1. Taxonomy (GTDB): domain Bacteria; phylum Actinomycetota; class Actinomycetes; order Mycobacteriales; family Mycobacteriaceae; genus Nocardia; species Nocardia donostiensis. Next base: position 1,670 of record NZ_MUKP01000071.1, read on the forward strand.
CCCAGGGCGCAGATCGGCCAGGTCGTGCAGCGCGTAGTACGCGGTGAGGAACGCCAGCGGCGTCGCGGCGGCCTCGGCGAACGACCACCCCGCCGGTATCGCGGTGATCAGTCGCTGATCGGTGACCACCGACGGGCCGATCCCGTCGAGTAGCAGACCCATCACCCGGTCGCCGACCCGGTACGCGCCGCCCGGCCCGACCTCGGTGACGACTCCGGCCGCCTCGGCGCCGGGAACCGCCCCCCGTTCCGGGTACAGGCCCACAAAGATCAGCACATCCCGGAAATTGAGCCCGGCAGCACGCACCGCGATACGCACCTGCCCGGGACCGAGGGGACTTGCACCGGCCGGGTGCCCGGTCGCCGTGACGCCGTCGGCGGTGCCCGTCCCGGCGGCAGCGAGCCGCCAGTTACCCACCGGAACAGGTAGCTCCGAGTCCGGGGACAGTCGGGTGAGACGGGCCAGGTATCCGACACCGGCACGGATAGCGAGTTGCGGTTCGCTACCGGACGCGGCGAACGCGCTCGCTTCGGCGGCGTCGCCCACGGTGTCGACCAGGACGATACGTCCCGGGTTCTCGGCCTGCGCCGCTCGTACCAACCCCCATATCGCGGCGCCCGCCGGGTCGGTCACCGGCTCGCCGGACACCGATACCGCGCCGTCGGTGACGACGACCAGCGTGCCGGGCACCGGTGACGCATCGGCGGTGAACCGGTGCAGCACCGTCAAGACCCGGTGGGCTGCGGTGTGCGTATCGGCGACCACATCTGTAGTCGTGGGGGCCTCGACAACACGGGCTCCGGCTGGGACGTGCGCGCTGGGACGGCAGTCCAGAACGACGAAGCACCCGGTTCCGGTGCGAGGGTCCGCGGCCGCTAGCTCGTTCCAGTCGCAGTATTCCACCGGTTCGGGCTCGCGCTGAGGGATGGGTAACCAGGTGAGCATCGAGAGGAGACGGCCTGCCTCCGCGGTTTTTTCGTCGAACCGTATCGGCCGCAGGATCAGCGAACGCACCGCGAGCACAGGCGTGCCGGTCGGATCGGTGATGTGCAGCGCAACCGCGTCGTCGCCGACGGGGGAGATCCGGGCGTGCAGCCGGGTGCGACCTGCGGTACCGGGTACGACTCCGGTCCAGGCGAAGGGAACCATGGTGCCGGGGCCTGCCGCGCCGGTCGCCGCAGCGTGCAGGACTGCGTCCAGTAGCGCCGGATGCACGTGGTAGCGGCGCGCGTCATCGACCGAATCGGGCAACTCGACCTCGGCGAACAGGTCGGCCCCCCGCCGCCAGACGGCGCGCAGCCCACGGAACGCGGAGCCATAGCCGTATCCCCGGTCGGCCAGGTCTTCGTATACCCCGTCGAGGGGGACCGGTTCGGCGTGCTCTGGTGGCCACGTGTCGACTGTGGGATTCGTGCCCGAGCCGGGTTCGGCGACGGCCCGCACCCGTCCTTCAGCGTGCAGCAGCCACCGGTCGGCGTCCGCGCTCCGGGCGTGCACGGTAACCGGGTGGGTACCGTTCGCCTCCGCGGCGCCCACGATCACCTGGATGTGTGTCGCACCGCCTGCAGACAGGGGCAGCGGGGCAGGCATGGACAACTCCACCACCTCTGGAGCGCCGACGCGACGACCGGCGCACACCGCCAATTCCAGTAGTCCGGTCGCGGGGAAGAGCACGGTGCCACCGAGAGCATGGTCGGCGAGCCAGGGCTGACTGTGCAACGACAGCCTGCCGGTGACGGTGACGCCGCCGTCTCCCGGGGCGGGAACGAGCGCGGCGAGCAGCGGATGATCGACCGCATCCAGGCCTGCGGACGGCAGCTCGCGCTGTCCGGCTGGAGCATGATGCCAGTAGCGGCGGCGCTGGAACGCATAGGTGGGCAGCGTCATCGCGGTGGGGCCGGGATACACCGTGCGCCAATTGATATCGGCGCCGTCGATGTAGAGGCGGGCGAATGCGGTGAGCACCGTTTCAGTGGGCAGGCGGTCCCGCTGTACCAGTGCGACGACTGTGGCGGGAGCGTTGTCGACCGTATTGGGCGGGACGAGTGTTTTGCCGAGAGGAGCGGACGTTTCACCGATCGTCGTGGGGGTGTTGTGGAGTGCGGCGGTTGTCCGATCGAGCAGGGTGGGGGTGCTGCGGAGTGCGGCAGTCGTGTCATCCCGCGGGGATGTCGTGGTGTGGAGTGCGGTGGGCGTGTTGCCGAGCATGGCGGAGGCGTTGTTGAGCGGGGCAAGCGTGTCGTCGACCGAGGCGGGTGTCGTTCCGACGGGGCCGGGTGTCGTGCCGGTGGGGGTGGATGCCGTGCCGACAGGGACGGGTGCCGTGTCGACGCGGTCGACGGTGCGCTGAATCAGGCCGGACAGCCCAGCGTCGGGACCGACGACAACATATCGGGTGGCGCCATCGGCGGCGACGGTACGGATAGCGTCGGCGAAGCGGACGGTGTCGCGGGCGTGCCGCACCCAGTGGTCCGGGCTGAGTCCACGGTGGTCGAGCGGGCGTCCGTCCCGGGTGGAGATGACCGGTACGGATGGTTCCCGATAGGTGAAACCGGTGGCCGCGTCGGCGAATGCGGCGAGCATCGGGTCGATGAGCGGGGAGTGGAATGCCTGAGCGACCGGCAGATGCTCCACTCGGTGGCCGCGTGCCGCCGCCCGCTCGGCGCAGTGGGTGACCGCGTCGCGGGAACCGGAGACGACGACGGCGTTCGGTGCGTTGACGGCAGCGACGACAACATCGCCGGTCAGCAGCGCGGCGATCTGGTGTTCGTCCGCGTCCACCGCGGCCATGGCGCCGTCCCCGGGCAGCGCCTGCATCAGCCGGGCCCGCGCCGTCACCAACGCGACGGCGTCGGCGAGGTCGAGAACACCGGCGGCGTGCGCGGCGGTGATCTCACCGAGCGAATGCCCGACCAGATAGTCGGGCACGATCCCGCCGGCACGCAGCAACCGGTACAGGGCGATACCGATCGCGAACAGGGCAGGTTGCGCAGTCATCGTGGTCTCCGGCGTCCGCCCGGAGCCGAGCAGCAGGTCCCGCACCGGACCACCGAGTTCACCGAACGCCTCGATCACCCTGTCGAATTCATCAGCGAAGACCGGAAACCTGCGGTAGAGCTCGCTGCCGGCGCCGCGATAGTGAGCGCCCTGACCAGGGAAGACGAACACCATCTTCGTCTCACCGGCGGCTACACCGGCGACCGCACCTGCAACAGCTCTGGTTTCGGCCAACCCGCCCAATCCGGCCAGCAAAGCGTCGCGCCCGGCGCCGACAACCGCGGCGCGATGCTCGAACTGTGACCGTCGCAGCAGTGCCCGGCTCACGTCCACAGGGTCGGCGCCGGGTTCGCTGTGCAGGTGGGTGAGCAGCCGCCGCGCCTGGTCGATCAAGCTGCCGCGGGTACGCGCGGACAGCATCCACACCACGGGGCCGGGTTGGTCGGCGGGGGCTACTTTGTGGTCGGCCGGGGGCGCCTCTTCCAGGATGATGTGGGCATTGGTGCCGCTGATCCCGAACGACGACACACCAGCACGTCGCGGCCGGTCGTGCCGCGGCCACCGCTGCTGTTCGGTGAGCAACCGTACCGTCCCGGCAGACCAGTCCACCTGCGGTGAAGGATCCTGCGCGTACAGGGTGCGGGGCAGGGTTTCGTGCCGCAGCGCCTGGACGACCTTGATCACCCCCGCCACTCCGGCTGCCGCCTGAGTGTGGCCGATATTGGACTTGATCGACCCGAGCCACAGCGGCCGCTCGGCGGTCCGGTCCCGGCCGTAGGTGGCGAGCAGTGCCTGCGCTTCGATCGGGTCGCCCAGCGTTGTTCCGGTGCCGTGTGCTTCCACCACATCCACTTCGCCTGCCCCGACTCCGGCGTCGGCCAGCGCCCGCCGGATGACGCGCTGCTGGGCTGGGCCGTTGGGTGCGGTCAGCCCGTTGCTGGCACCGTCGGAGTTCACCGCCGAACCCCGCACCACCGCCAGTACCCGATGCCCGGCGCGGCGGGCATCGGAGAGTCGCTGCACCACGAGAACTCCGGCGCCTTCCGACCACCCGGTGCCGTCCGCGGCCGCGGAGAACGACCGGCACCGGCCGTCCGGCGACAGCGCACCCTGCCGGGAGAACTCGACGAAGGCGGCGGGCGTCGCCATCACCGTCACCCCGCCCACCAGCGCCAGCGAACAATCACCCGCCCGCAGCGCCCGGATCGCCTGATGCAACGCCACCAGCGACGACGAACATGCGGTATCCACCGACACCGCGGGACCATGAACGCCGAGGGCGTAGGCGATACGACCCGACACCACGGAGCCGGCCGCCGCGGCCGCCGGATAGTCGTGGTACATCACACCCGCATACACACCGGTTTCGCTGCCGCGCAGGGACACCGGATCGATACCGGCATGTTCCAGTGCTTCCCAGGCCGTTTCCAGCAGCAGCCGCTGCTGCGGGTCCATCGCCCTGGCCTCCCGGGGGCTGATGTCGAAGAAGGCGGCGTCGAAATCGGCGGCATCGTAGAGAAAACCGCCGTGGCGAACCTGCGAATAGCCGGGCGCGCCGGGTTCGGTGCCGGAGAGTGCGTCCAGGTCCCAGCCCCGATCGGTGGGGAACTCTCCGATGGCGTCGCGGCCGTCGACCAGCAGCTGCCACAACTGTTCCGGATCGCTCACCCCGCCCGGGTAGCGGCAGCCGAGGCCGATGATGGCGATGGGTTCCGCTGTCGGCGTCGGCGGTCGCTCGGTGCTGTCGCCGTCGCCGGCGTCGGCGGATGCCCCGGCGAGCCGGCGGGCGATATGGTCGGCGAGCGCGGCCGGGGTGGGGTGGTCGAAGACGACGGTGGCGGTCAGGTGCAAGCCGGTGGCGACATTGAGCCGGTTGCGGGCCTCGACGGCGGTGAGCGAATCGAACCCCGATTCGGCGAAACTGCGCTCCATATCGATGGCGTGCGGATCGGCGTGCCCGAGCACCGTCGCAACCTGCTGCCGCACCAGTGCTGCGACCGTGCGGCGCAGTTCTTCCCCGCGCAGCGCGGACAGTTCCTTACCCGGCGTGTTCGCGTCGGTGCGGCTGGGGCGGACCGGTACAAGGTCATGTAACCGACTGGGCAGCAAGCCGTTTCGTGCCTGATCGGCCAGCATCGGCCGATCGAGTTCGAGCGCGGCAACCGCTGGCTCGCTCTGATCGAGAGCGGCATCGAACAGGGCCAGCGCACGGTCGATCGCCAGCGATGCGATCCCGCCGCGCGCGAGCCGGGCGGTGTCGGCGCCGGCGAGCCCCTCGGTCATCCCGGCGCGCTGCCACGGCCCCCAGGCGATGCTCACGGTGGGCAGGCCGGCCGCGGCCCGCCGGGTGGCCAGCGCGTCGAGGAAGGCGTTGGCCGCAGCGTAGTTGCCCTGGCCCGGTGCCCCGAACACCCCCGCCGCGGAGGAGTACAGCACCATCGGCACCGGCGCGCGTTCGCCGAGGAGTTCGTGCAGGTACCAGGCCCCTCGGGCCTTAGCAGCCAGCACCGTGTCGAGGCGTTCGGGCGTCAGCGCGCCGATCACACCGTCGTCAAGGACGCCTGCGATGTGCACCACCGCAGCCAGCGGCCCCTGCCCGGGAACGGCCGCAAGCAGCCGCGCGACCGCCACGCGGTCGGCCATATCGCACACCGCGACCTCGACCCGCGCCCCCGCAGCTGCCAGCTCCGCGACGAGATCACGCACGCCGGGAGCGGTATCGCCACGGCGGCTGGCCAGCAGCAGCGATCGCACACCATGCGTGGTGACCAGATGCCGAGCCAGTAACGCCCCCAGCCCGCCGGTACCGCCGGTAATCAGCACCGTTCCGTTCGCCAGGCCCCCGGTGAGGTGTGGGATCACGGCGAGCATCCCGCCGTCCTCGCCCGCGTTGCCCGCCTCGGGTGTGGTGGCCGCGTGATTTGTCTCGGGAGTGGCGGACGAACTGTTCGCCCTGGATGCGGCAGCATTGCTTGCCTCGGTGGTGGCGGCATTGTTCGCCTCGGTGGTGGCAGTTGCGTTGCTCATCAAGAGGGCAGTAGCGGCGTTGTTCGGCACGGGGGCGGTGGCCGCACTGTTCGCGCCGGGAGCGGCCGCGGCGTTGCTCGGTGCGGGAGCGACCGCGGCATGGTGTCCTTTCACTGGCTGGCGTATGAGCCGTGGGGTGTAGGCGGTGCCGTCGCGGACCGCAATCTCCGGTTCGGTGGAGCCGACGATAGGGACAAGCGCATCCGCTGGTGCTACTGCGGAATCGAGGTCCAACAGCAGGATGCGAGCCGGTTCTTCCGTGCGTGCGGTACGCACCAGACCCCATACCGCGGCCGCCGCCGGGTTCGGTACGTCTGTGCGGGAGACCGCTACCGCGCCCGCGGTCACCACCAGGAGCTTGCTCGCCGCGAACTGCGGGTCGCTGGTGAAGCGCTGCAGGACGGACAGCACGGTGTGCGGCGCGGTGCTCAGGTCGTCTGCGACATCACCGGACAGGGTGGTGCGGCAGTCGAATACGACGAGACCGGTGACCTCCTCGTCGAGGGCGACGGCAGCCCAGTCGGTGACCGGTTCGCCGGTGTGCACGGTCTGCGCCGATATCGGCGACCAGCGCACGGTGTACAGGGCATGGGCCGCGAGCATCGAGGCATCCGGCCGGTGGCTCCGGAAAGTCAGCGAATGCGCCGTCAGCACCGGCTGCCCGGCGTCGTCGCAGATATCCAGCGCCACCGTGTGATCGGTGCGGGGAGTGATCCGGGCGCGCAGTGCGACCGCAGCGGGGCGATACCAGGTGACGTCGTGCCAGGCGAACGGCAGCGCTCGGGCGTTATCGGTGTCGCCGTTCTCAGGCACGGCCATGGTGTGCAGGACGGCATCGAGCAGGGCGGGATGCAAATGGTACCGGCCCGCGGACGTAGGCGCTTCGGGAAGCGTGACCTCGGCGAACAGCTCCGTACCGTCCCGCCACACCCGCCGCAGCCCGCGGAACAGCGGACCGTAGTCGAACCCCGCGTCCGCGAGCCGGTCGTACACACCGTCGACCGCCACCTGCGCTGCTCCCGGCGGCCATGAGCGGGCCCACGCGGTCTCGGGTTCGGTGTCCGCGTCATTGTCCGCGCGTAGTGTGCCGTCGGCGTGGCACACCCACTCGTCGCCTGCGTCGTCGCGCACCGAGTAGATCGATATCGTGCGACTGCCGACGGAATCGGGCTCGCCGATGAGGATCTGAACTCGCACGCCGACGTCGCCGGGCAGCGGCAGCGGAGTGTGCAGGGTGAGTTCGTCGACCACGGGCGCACCCATCGCGTCGCCCGCGCACAGCGCCATATCGAGGAACCCGGTCGCCGGGAACAGCGGGACGCCGCCGATAGCATGCTCGGGCAGCCAGGTGTGCGTCTGCGACGACAGGCGACCGGTCAATGTCGCCGCACCTGTAGCCGGTGCGGTCACCATCGCCGCGAGCACGGGATGCTCGATACCGTGCTGGCCGAACACCTCGGCGCCTGCGGAGTCCGGGCGGGTGGTGAGCCAGTAGCGACGCCGCTGGAAAGCGTAGGTGGGCAACGTTATCGGTGGCTGCGTGGATGCGGCGAACAGTGCGGGCCAGTCGACAGGTGTGTCGGCGAGGTCCAACTCGGCCAGGGCCGCCAGCAGGGTGTCTGGTTCGTCGCGGTCGGCGCGCAGCAGTGCCGTGACAGTGTGTTGCGCCGCGTCCGGGTGCCCGGCCAGGCAGCGCAGGATCAATGCGGCCAGCCCGTCGCCGGGACCGAGCACGACATATCTGGTCACCCCGGTAGCGGCGAGAGTGCCGACCGTATCGGCGAATCGGACGGTGTCGCGGGCGTGACGCACCCAATGCGACGGCGACAGCAGGCGGTCGTCGCCGAGCGCGCCGTCCACAGCGGAGACGATCGGTAGCTGCGGCGCCTGCCAGTCGATCGCGGTGGCTACTGCGCTGAACTCGGCGAGCATCGGCTCCATCAAGGGGGAGTGGAACGCGTGCGAGACAGCGAGTTCCTCCACTCGCACGCCTCGCTCGCGGAAGGTTTCGGCGAGCGCTGTGACGGCGGGTCGGGCACCCGAGACAACCACCGCGTCCGGCGCATTGATCGCAGCGAGGGCGGTGTCGTCGGTCAGTACTGCGGCAACTTCCGCCGCACTGGCCTGTACGGCGATCATCGCGCCGTCGTCCGGCAGCGCCTGCATCAGCGCGCCCCTGGCCACGACGAGAACGGCGGCGTCGGCCACCGACAGCATCCCGGCGATATGGGCGGCGGTGATCTCACCCAGGGAGTGACCGGCGACGATATCGGGCACCACCCCCCACGTCTGCAGCAGCCGGGCCAGTGCCACCTCCACAGCGAACAACGCGGGTTGGGCGAATGCGGTGGTGTCCACAGCATTCTTGTCGGCTCCCCAGACGATGTCACGCAGGGGACGGCTCAGCCGCGTATCCAATTCCGCCGCCACCTCGTCGAAGGCGCAGGCGAACGCCGGGAACGCCTCGTAGAGAGCGCGCCCCATACCCAGCCGCTGCGCGCCCTGGCCGGGGAAGACGAACGCCGTCGTCCCACCGGAACGGGCTGTCCCCGTCACCACACCGGGCGCAGTAGTGCCGCCGCTGACGGCGATGAGTCCGGCCAGCAGCTGCCGCCGGTCCCGGCCGGTCACCAGTGCCCGGGCCGGGAAGCGGTGCCGCCGTGCGAGCGAGCGGCCGACCTCGACCGCGTCGATATCCGGGTGTCGGCGCAGATGGTCGGCCAGCCGCCGGGCCTGAGCGGCCAGCGCGAGATGGTCGCGGGCCGACACCGGCCACACCAACGGGTGATCCAGCGGTGCGGCGGCGATCTCCGCGGCCGGTGCTGTCTGTTCCAGGATGACGTGGGCATTGGTGCCGCTGATACCGAACGACGACACCGCCGCCCGCCGGGGCCGCTCGGCGTCGGCGTCCCAGTTACGCTGGTCCGTGAGCAGCCGCACGGTCCCCGCCGACCAGTCCACATGAGTGGTCGGGACATCCGCGTGCAGAGTGCGCGGCAGCACCCGATGCCGCAACGCCAGCACCATTTTGATGACACCGGCGATACCGGCGGCTGCTTGGGGGTGCCCGATATTGGATTTCACCGAGCCCAGCCACAGCGGCCGGTCCGCGGGCCGGTCGCGGCCGTAGGTCGCCGACAGCGCCTGCACCTCGATCGGGTCGCCGAGCCGGGTGCCGGTGCCGTGGCCGTCGACGGCGTCGATATCGCCGGGCCGCAGGCCCGCATCCGCCAGGGCGGCGCGGATGACCCGCTGTTGGGCGGGTCCGCTGGGCGCGGTCAGACCGTTGCTGGCGCCGTCGGAATTGATTGCCGAACCCCGCACCACGGCCAGCACATCGTGGCCGAGCTCGCGGGCCCGCGACAGCGGCTCCAGCACGAGCACGCCGACACCTTCGCCCCATCCGGTGCCGTCGGCGGCGTCGGCATAAGACTTGCAGCGCCCGTCCTGGGCGAGGCCGCCCTGCCGGGAGAACTCGATGAAGCCGAGTGGGGTAGCCATCACCGTCACACCCGCCACCAGCGCCGTCACGGATTCGCCGCGGCGCAGCGAGCCGATCGCATGATGCAGGGCGACCAGGCTCGACGAGCAGGCGGTGTCCACCGACACCGCGGGACCTTCGGTGCCCAGCACATAGGCCACCCGCCCGGACACCACGCTCGCGGTGGCGCCGGTGGCCCGGTATCCCTCGACGCCGCTGTCACCGGGCGCGCCGAGACCATACGACTGGGCTGAAACCCCCACGAATACGCCGGTCGCGGTACCGCGCAGCGTTCCCGGGTCGATACCAGCGAATTCCAGTGCCTCCCAGACTGTTTCCAGCAGTAGGCGCTGTTGCGGGTCCATCGACAGCGCCTCGCGCGGGTTGATGCCGAAAAAGTCGGCGTCGAAATCGGCGGCGTCGTAGAGGAATCCACCCGCCCTGGTGACCGAGGTGCCTGACGCGTCGGCGTCGGTGCCGAACAGCCGCCGCAGGTCCCAGCCGCGGTCGGTCGGAAACCCGGCGATACCGTCGCGGCCGTCGACGAGCAACTGCCAGAAGTCGTCCGGGGAGGACACCCCGCCGGGGAAGCGGCAACCCATCCCCACGACCGCGATCGGGTCCGCCAGCTCGTGGGCAGCCGTGGGCCCGAGCGGCGGAGCAACGGCTGTTTCGTCGATTCCGCCGATACGGCGATGTATGTGCTCGGCGAGCGCGGCAGGTGTCGGATGGTCGAAAACCAGCGTCGCGGGCAGCGTCAGGCCGGTCGCGGCCCGCAGCCGGTTTCGGATCTCGACGGCGGTGAGCGAGTCGACACCGAGCTCACGGAAGGTGCGGGTGGGGCCGACGCTCGCACCGTCGGCGTACCCGAGCACCGAGGCCACCAGTGCGGCCACCAGCGTGCCGAGTTCGCGCCGCCGCTGCGCGTCGTCCAGGCCCGCCAGTCGTTGTCTCCAGGCACCGCTGCCCGCATCCGGGATATCGAGCGTGTGCGATAACGGCAGCGGGAACCCCTCGGTAGGCCCGCGCCGGGCGGGACCGAGCGCGGTGACCCACGGCCGTGATTGCGCGACGGCGGCGTCGAACAGCCGCAGACCGTGGTCGGCGGTGAGAGCGACCGAACCGCCGCGGGCCAGGCGTGCGGCGGCTCCGTCGCCTTTACCGTCGAGACGTCCCGCCATCCCCTCGCTCACCGCCCACGGGCCCCAGGCGATCGAGGTGGCGGTGAGTCCGGCGGCTCGGCGATAGGCGGCCAGACCGTCGAGGAAGGCGTTCGCGGCGGCATAGTTGGCCTGCCCGGCGGACCCGAACACTCCGGCAGCCGAGGAGAACAGCACGAACAGCGCCGGTTCACGTTTCACGGTCAGTTCGTGCAGATACCATGCGGCGTCGGCTTTGCCCGCCAGCACCGTATCCATGCGCTGCGGTTCCTGCGCTGTCAGCACGCCGTCGTCGAGGACACCCGCGGCATGCACCACGCCGACGAGCGGGTACTCGGCGGGGACGGCGGCCAGCAGTGCGGCGACCGCGGCGCGGTCGCTCACATCGCAGGACAGGATGCGTACCGAGGCACCGGCTTCGGTCAGTTCGGCGGCGAGCTCACCGGCACCCGGCGCCTGCGGACCGCGCCGGCCTGCCAGGACCAGCGATCGCACTCCGTACGTGTGTACCAGGTGCCGGGCCAGCAGTGCGCCGAGAGCGCCGGTGCCGCCGGTGATCACGACGGTGCCGTCCGTCGATATCGCCGCCTGGCTCTCGGTGTCCGCCGGTACAGGCGCCAGGCGTGGTGTGTACCGCACTCCGGCGCGTACCGCGAGCTGCGGTGCACCGCAGGCGGCGGCGGCAGCGAGCGTCTCGCTGCTGTCGGTATCGGTGTCGACTATGACAATGCGGCCCGGGTGTTCGGTCTGGGCGGTGCGCACCAGCCCCCACACCGCCGCACCGGCCGGGTCGGTGACCGGTTCACCCGCGACCGAGACCGCGCTGCGGGTGACCACGAGCAGGGTGCTGGTGTCGAACCGCGGATCGCCGACGAACGTCTGTAGGACGTGCAGAGTCGCGTGGACTGCTGCGCGGGTGGCTGCCGGCGTGTCCTCGCCTGTGGCAACGGGCGGGGCGAACACGAGCACATCATGGGAGGAGCTCGTGCCACCAGTTTCGTCCTGATTCCAGATGACGAGTGGCTGCGGCCTCGCCGGTGGCCCAGTGTTCTCGGGTGCGACCGACCATGTGACCTCGAACAGCGATGGAGGCGGGGGTGCGGTCGGGTCCGGCGCAGCGGTGCGGGTACGCGGACCGCTGCCGAGCCAGTAGTGCTCCCGCTGGAAAGCATAGGAAGGCAACCGAACCCGACGACCCGGGCACAGGACGGCCCAGTCGATGCCGGCGCCGGCGACGTGCAGCCGAGCCAAGGCGGTCAGCAG